>JALFYY010000016.1 GCA_022783865.1 Bacteroidales bacterium | reverse complement strand
GTCGGTTATTTGCATATGCGGTGGGTTTTGGTGTTTTTTTCTATTTTTTTTTGTTTATACTACAAAGATACAAAATTCACCGCATATTTGCAAGACTTATTACATTTATTTTCAATAAATTGCTTATTTCGAACTCACGTTTTTTTAGAAACCATATAGTTTATATTATAAACCAATACTAATTCATTACTGATTATGAAAGAACAGTCAATTACTGAAAAAGAGAGTCTCGACATCATTACATCTATGATAGAGAGTACAAAACAACGTTTGCATTTGGGCGACGGCAACATTCTCTTGTTGTGGGGTTATCTTACGGTGGGAGTGGCAATGCTGATAACTTTGCTCCTGCTCCTGACGCACAATGCTGTCTGGAACTGGCTTTGGTTCCTGATATGGATAATCGGAGGCATAGTGACACCGCACATGATGAAAAAGCAACAAAACAAGGCAGGGGTACGGACTTATACCGATAAACTCAGCAACGGTATCTGGTCGTTGGTAGGAGCAAATGCCATACTCTTTACCTTTCTTTGTTTGGGTTTTATGCTTTTTACAGGCAAAGATATATGGAGTTTGATGCTGGTATTTGCGTTATTGGTAGTGGGGATTGTTGAAACCGTTCAAGGCATGATAATAAAGGAGAAAACGCTGATAGCGGGAGGCAGTATAGGTATGATAGCAGGCGTAGTAACGATGGCGCTTATTGTGGCGGCGATACCTTTGTATATCGGTTGGTTTATGCCTATGTTCGTCGTTGCCTGGATTTGTATGATGATTATTCCCGGACATTGTTTGAATGCCAAAGCACGCCGACAGAAATGAAAGAGTTGGATCCTTTATTACATTCCCAGCTTCGATTGGCTGTAATGTCTATATTGATGACGGTAGCCGAAGCAGATTTCGTTTATTTACGGGAACAGACGGCATCCACGGCAGGTAATTTAAGTGTGCAAATCGACAAATTGTCGGCAGCTGGCTATATATCGGTGGAGAAGAGTGTAGCAGGCAACCGCCCGCATACTACTTGCCGGATCACAACCCAAGGACGCCACGCTTTCGAGGTGTATGTAAATACGCTCAAAGAGTATCTGCATATATAGAATAACTTCGGGTTGCCGGAGAATTGTATTTCAATGTCCTGCAGGCGGTAATTTCGCTTGCAGGACATTGTGCGAGCATCGATTGTCACGCAGTGCTTGGATACCGCAAGAGAACGTACTGGACAGATTGGCAGCAGGTTCTTATTGCATAAGTCCTTTCTTGCGCAAATACTCCTGAGCGAACGAGCAGACAGGCAGGATAGTGTAGTGATGTTCTTCTGCGAACGACAGGGCTGCTTGCATCAGGATTGAGCCTATGCCTTTTCCGCTTTCGTAAGCGTAGGTGTGTAGGATAGAGAGTGTGTTGTCTTGCAGAGCGAATTCTATCTTACCGATTGTCTTTCCGTCTTCCAATGCAAGGATTTCGTTTTCATGAATGGCTGTTTTCATAGGTAGCATACTTTCTGACTTGTCATAGATTTTACCTGAGTTCCGTTTGCATAAAATACATGACAGTTTGTTTTCGTTGCAAAGATATAAACGAATAACGATATGTGCAAATGCCATATTCCGCAAAAATGCGGTGAATGTGCCGGTTTTTCTCCGCAAGGACATAATCATTATTTGGTGCATTTCTTCTTTTTTCGTAACTGTGTGGGCGAAAACCAATCCGAACGATGGAAGAGCAAAGAGATATTCTCATTCGGGATTGGGAACATCGGCTTCCGACCGATTTGAAAGAAGAGTATGTGGCACACATGTTCTCTGAGCAAGGCACGTGCTGCTATCGCTTCAACGAACAAACGCAACTACACTGAACGCTCAATTCTGTTGTATCTCGTCGAAATCCCGTAGTTCTACCAAGTGATTGACAACGGCATAGATAGTGAGACCGGCAATAGAGTGGATATTGAGTTTGTTGACAATGTTCTTCCGGTGTGAGATGACGGTATGGATAGAGATAAACAGTTTGTCAGCTATCTCTTTGTTGCTGAGCCCGTTGACTAACTCCACCAACACTTCTTTTTCTCTATCGGACAACTCTTCTTTTTCTGCTACTTCGGTTTCGTGTGCCGTGGTTTCATGGCAGTTGCAGCGTTGCTCTACGTGACGAATGGCAGGTAGCAGGATTTCGTCTTCTATATTGCAGTGGGTCGTGAGTTCTTGCTCTGTCAGGAAGATATCCTGCAGTACCGACAAAATGAGCGTATTGCTCTTTTCATCGGGATAATAGCGGACAATGAGGTTTTTCAACTCGTTGATTTTCTCTGCAATATGCTGGTCATCAACGGCACGGTGGCGATTGGCAAATTGCTCGATAATAGTGCTGTCCGGCGCAATACCGCGGACGAGGGCATCTACATAAGGAAACAATATCTCGTTCTCGTGCTGCATGTGTTGCGACACTTCTTGTACGTATTCGTCGAAAAAACGAATGATTAAGATAGGTATCTTGGGTGTTTTCACCGAATAATTGATAGCTTCGATGAGTTTGCAACGAAGACGCGGAAGAGAAAAATCGAAGAAATACGTGTGTGCTTTTTGCAGATAGTTGACCAATGTTTTGAGCGACAGATTGGAATAGCACGGTTGTGCAGACTGACCGATTTTATAGTTGAGTATCGCCAGAAAAGTGGCGGTATGGACCTCGTTTTCTTGGCAGACCTGTTCGATTGTCTTGTCGCCGACACCTACCGGCAAACCGAAATAGGAAATGATTTGCAACGATTCAGGCTCTGTGCACATCAAGTCTGCCATCAGACAATCCGCTGTATAATTGTGGTTGTTCATTGTCGCTTACGGTGTATTTTGTTGTGCAAAGATAGCGCATTTTTGGCACATAGCCAAACAAAAGAGCAAACTCCGCAATGAGAGTCTGCTCTTCCGCAAAAATTATGAAAACTTGAATGAATGAAGTTGAAAAGGCTTTATGATAGTGTCAGTCAGTCGATTACATCATTCCGCCCATGCCTGGATTCATAGCCGGCATTTCGGGCTTTTCTTCTTTCTTGTCGGTAATAACACATTCGGTAGTGAGGAACATACCGGCAATGCTGGCTGCGTTCTCCAATGCCACACGCGTTACTTTGGCAGGGTCAACCACACCTGCTGCCAAAAGGTTTTCGTAGCGGTCGGCACGGGCGTTATAACCGTAATCACCTTTGCCTTCTTTCACTTTTTGTACTACAACGGCACCTTCCTTGCCGGCATTGTAAACAATCTGACGGAGAGGCTCTTCTATCGCGCGTTTGATAATCTCAATACCGGTTTGTTCGTCTTCGTTATCCCCTTTGAGGTTCTCCAGCGCTTCGATAGAACGGATGTAGGTGACACCGCCACCCGGAACGATACCTTCTTCGATAGCGGCACGCGTAGCAGAAAGTGCATCGTCTACACGGTCTTTCTTCTCTTTCATCTCCACTTCGCTGGCAGCACCTACGTAGAGAACAGCCACACCGCCTGATAGTTTGGCAAGACGCTCTTGCAGTTTCTCTTTGTCGTAGGTGGATTTGGTATTTTGGATTTGTGCCTTGATTTGTGCTACACGGGCTGCAATGTTCTCTTTGGCGCCTGAACCGTTGACAATGATGGTGTTGTCTTTGTTGACGGTTACCTTTTCGGCACTACCGAGCATATCAAGGGTGGCAGATTCGAGCTTGATACCTTTCTCTTCGGAAATGACGGTTGCACCGGTGAGGATAGCTATATCTTCGAGCATCTCTTTCCGACGGTCACCGAAGCCGGGAGCTTTTACGGCACAGATTTTGAGTTGTGCACGCAAACGGTTGACTACCAATGTGGTCAATGCTTCCGAATCTACATCTTCTGCGATGATAAGCAATGGACGACCCGATTGTACGGCTGGTTCCAAAACGGGCAACAACTCTTTGAGATTGCTGATTTTCTTGTCGTGGAGCAGGATGTAAGGACGTTCCATTTCCACTTCCATCGTTTCGGTGTTCGTAACAAAGTAAGGCGAGATATAACCACGGTCGAACTGCATACCTTCTACCACATCGATGGTGGTATCGGTGCCTTTGGCTTCTTCGATGGTGATAACGCCGTCTTTCGATACTTTGCGCATGGCGTCGGCAATGAGTTTGCCGATGGTGCTGTCGTTGTTGGCACTGATAGTGGCTACTTGCTCGATCTTGTCGTAATCGTCACCTACCAGTTCCGATTGCTCGTGGATAGACTCTACCACTTTGGCAACGGCTTTGTCGATACCGCGTTTGAGGTCCATCGGATTGGCTCCGGCAGTAACGTTCTTCAGTCCGACACCGACGATGGCTTGTGTGAGTACGGTGGCTGTGGTGGTTCCGTCGCCTGCTTGGTCGCCCGTTTTGCTGGCTACTTCTTTCACCAACTGTGCACCTAAGTTCTCTTGTGCATTGTCGAGTTCTATCTCTTTGGCTACCGTCACACCGTCTTTGGTGATTTGAGGAGCACCGTATTTTTTCTCGATGACTACGTTACGCCCTTTAGGTCCGAGCGTCACTTTTACTGCGTTTGCCAATTGGTCAACACCGTTCTTGAGTTGCTCGCGCGCTTCAATATTGAATAATATATCTTTTGCCATGATTGTAAATGTTTTATAGGGTTATTCGATTACTGCCAAAACATCGCTTTGGCGCATAATGAGATATTTTTCGTTGTCTAATTCGAGCTCTGTACCGGCATATTTGCCATAGAGCACGGTGTCACCGGTTTTGAGCACCATTGCTTCGTCTTTCGTACCCTTACCGACGGCAATGATTTCACCGCGCAAGGGCTTTTCTTTGGCAGAATCAGGAATGATGATGCCGCCTACTGTCTTTTCTTCGGTGGCTGCAGGTTTTACTAAAACTCTGTCAGCCAATGGTTTGATTTGTGTCATAATATCGATTTGTATTGATTGTTAATGTAAGTTGAACGGGCATTGCAGTTCCCGTTGCCCGTCACGGGGAATTATTCAAACCTTGTGCCAAAGTGGAATATTGACAGATTTTGCCGTCAGAGTAGAGGTGTGACTGACATTTTGGCAGTGGCTTTATTAGTATTTGTATTCGGTAGGAAATGTGCTTTACGGACTGTTTTCTATGGATATATAAATCAAGGTATAATGCACCGACGGTAGAAAGCTGAGTTGCCTCTCTGCCGTCGGTAGTTCTGTTGTTTCCGGAAGGAATTTCCCGCTTGTGTTTTGCGGTTACTGCTTTTTATTAGTTTGTACGGAATTGGTTCACCATTTCCGGGATTGATTTACCGTCCACCCTTGTTCCACAAACCACAGACTGTCTGCAGGCAATGCCTTGCCTACAGCAAACCTCAAATCACCTTTACCACGAACTTTACGTGATACACTGATACGTTGTTCCAAATAATCACGAACTTGTGGTAATGAACTACTAGGATATCCACTAAAACCACCACCGATTCCAGCTTCATCATCAGGAATCATAAATATTGTATCCACATGCTGATTAGCAACATATTTTTGTATTGTATCCAAATCTATCTGTTTGGTGTTCATACGATTGAAAAATAGTTCAACATTATGATGTGGTTCCGGTTGTGGCTCCGGCTCGTTACCGGGGGAGCAGGCGGTGAAGGCAATTGTTCCGCCTACCAAGGCAAGCAGCAAAGCTTTGAAAAGATTGGTTTTATTCATATTTTTGGTTGCCGTTATATCCCATCGCACCATTGGGTTTTATGTTATTATTATATTACTATTGTATCTACCCTGCAGAGCATTGTCCCCCGTTTCCGAAATGTAACTGCAAGCGGTATTTATTAATTATCCTAATCAACTGCAAAAATACTACAATTAGTTCAATACAGCACTATAAAACCGTATCTAAATTGATACAAACGCCAACTTTGAGACACTCAACAAACACAAACAATAGCGTGTTTTGGGCAAGATATATGTTTTTCATTGTTAATGCCACAATTGTCTGATAGTCTGTTGTCTATACTCCGGAATGGCTATAAAAAGTGTTAATATCTATTTCCCATAACCTTTGTAAGGGGTGCGCAAGGGGTACTGATGGGGTGCTGCGGAAAAGCGATGCAAAAGGCAGGCGAAATGAAGGTGAAATTTCTAATCAACATCATTTTGAGGAATTCTATGTTAACAATCTGACAACAGAAGATGCAGCCCTGTATTCCATAACGTTGTACTTACATCCTCCTCAACTCCACATCTTCTCATCTCCACATCTTCTCCGCTCATCTCCTCAACTCTTCAATTGCTGTCGGGGTGTGGGCGTCCTCGCCCGCATAAATTCATCTCCACATCTTCTCGTCTCCTCAACTACTAAATACCCTCAAGCCTGCAAGAGTAGGTGATTAGTGGGTTATTAGTGGGTGATTAGTAGGTGATTCAGCTGATATCAAGCCGACATCTGAAAAAGGAATATGGTAGGAATAAACAGGAGTTGGTGGGACAACGGAACACGGATAAAGGAGCAAAGACCGATAAAAAGCCGCCAACGCATCCTTCCTAACGGTTTGGGAAGGAAAATCGACAGCAAATATATGTCTTTGTATGTGTTGTACCTTTGCAGTGTCAAAAGATAAGACAAAAGGGGAAACCGAAAACCTTGAAAAGAGTAGGTGAAACAATTAAAAGAAAGAGATTATGAAAACTCAAATAAAAAAAGCGAAATCGTTTTCATAATTGGCAACTTGGAAATTACCATAAAAATAAAGGTAATCAAGAATTAAGCCAAAGGGGTGGGCAACCGCCTGCCCCGTCTTTCTTCTAATTGTGCGACAAAGGTACAACAAAAAAAACAAACCACCAAAAAAACGGACAGGCGAGCCGAGACAAATAAAATGAACCAAGACTAATTGCTTTTGCCTGGTTAAGGATCAGTTATTCAACTCCTCACCTTCTTACCTCCTCAACTCTTCATCTTCTCACTTAGGGCTTTGCCCGCTCAATTATTCAAACCACTTGCCCATATTGATACTTTTTTGTATTTTTGCAATCGGTAGGAAATGGGCTTTCGGGTCTGTTTCTTATGGATATGTATAATATACAATGTAGCATGAAACAGAAAATACTTTTATTGGCAGCAATCAGCTGCATGACAATGAGTTGTATGCAAAAGCAAGAACAAACACCCGCCGATTTGATAGGCAAGCAGACGCCTAAAATCACTGACCAACGTTTCTCCGCAGAAGCGCTTTGGGCAATGGGGCGTATCGGCAGTGTGGCTGTGAATGAACAAACCGGCAAGATTGCTTATGTGGTGAGTTATTATTCGGTGGAGCAGAATAAGTCGAACGCCGAACTCTTTCTGATGGATGCCGATGGAACCAACCAGGAGCAACTGACTTTCGATGGTTTTCATCAGTCGAATCCTGTGTGGATGAACGACGGTCGTTTGGCATATTTGTCTGATGAATCCGGATCGTCGCAAGTATGGGCTATGCAACTTAAAAAGCGTGAAAAGACGCAACTGACTGACTACGAAGACCCTATAGACGAATTTTCGTTCTCGCCCGATGGCAAGAAGATTTTGTTTGTGGCACAGGTGAAAACCGTTGCCACTACAGCCGAGAAATATCCCGACTTGCCTAAAGCTACCGGTCGTGTGGTCAACGACTTGATGTACAAGCATTGGGACGAATGGGTAGAAACAGCGCCACATCCTTTTGTGGCTGATTTCAATGTGCTGACGGGTATGACCAATGTGGTGGATATCTTGGTGGGTGAACCTTACGAAAGTCCGATGAAGCCTTTCGGTGGCATGGAGCAATTGGCGTGGAGTCCCGACAGCAAACAGGTGGCTTATACATGCCGCAAGAAAGTGGGACTTGATTATGCGCTTTCCACCAATTCGGATATCTATCTCTACGATTTGGCAACCCGCACTACCACCAATCTGACCGAAGGGATGATGGGCTACGATACGAATCCGCAATTCTCGCCCGACGGCACTATGATTGCTTGGCAAAGCATGGAGCGTGACGGCTATGAGTCGGACCAGAACCGATTGATGGTGATGAACTTGGAAAGCAAAGAGAAGCAGTTTGTATCATCTGCTCTCGAAACCAACGTTGATGAGTTCTTGTGGGTGGACAACCAAAGTTTTGCATTGACGGCTTGCTGGCATGGTGTAGTGAGTGTGTATGCTTTGACAATGAATGCCGACACTAACCAAGTGGCATTGATTGCCGGTGGGCAATACGACCATTCGATAGTTGGTCTGCAGGGCGAAAACCTGATTCTCAAACGCCATTCGATGTGTGAAGCCGACGAGATATATTCGGTCAATCTGAAAGCGCGGAATACAGAGGAACTTGTGCAGTTGACGCATGAGAACCGGCATATCTACGATAAGGTGGAAATGGGTACGGTGGTGCCTCGTTGGCAGACTACCACCGATGGCAAGCAAATGCTCACTTGGATTATCTATCCGCCGCATTTCGACCCGGCGAAGAAATATCCTACATTATTATATTGCGAAGGCGGACCGCAAACGCCTGTGTCGCAGTTTTGGAGTTATCGTTGGAATTTCATGATGATGGCGGCGCACGATTATATTATAGTGGCGCCCAATCGTCGCGGTTTGCCTGGTTTCGGCAACGAATGGAACGAAGCCATTTCGGGTGATTACGGCGGACAATGTATGCGCGATTATCTGACGGCAATCGACGAGTTCTGCACAGAACCGTATGTCGATACCGGACATTTGGGTTGCGTAGGTGCTTCGTTTGGTGGTTTCTCGGTTTATTGGTTGGCAGGACATCACGACGGACGTTTCAAAGCGATGATTGCGCACGATGGTATCTTCAATATGGAAATGCAGTACCTCGAAACCGAAGAAAAGTGGTTTGCTAACTGGGATATGGGCGGTGCATATTGGGAAAAAGACAACGAAGTGGCGCAACGCACTTTTGCCAACTCACCGCATTTGTTTGTCGATAAATGGACGGCGCCTATTCTTTGCATTCACGGGGAAAAAGACTATCGTATTCTTGCCAATCAGGCTATGGCGGCATTCGATGCTGCAAAATTGCGTGGCGTACCGGCTCAGTTGCTCATCTTCCCCGATGAAAACCACTGGGTGTTGCAGCCGCAAAACGGTGTGCTTTGGCAACGCACTTTCTTTGCTTGGTTAGACCGTTGGCTGAAAGAGAAATAAGAATGTTTTGATTGATAATAATATGGTTGAAATGGAGAGTAAAAATAAGTTCTATTATACAATTCAATATCAAGACTTGGACGCCACTCGTCGCTTGCGCCTATATACGCTCGAAAACTATTTGCTCAATTCAGCCGGTCGTGCCGCTGACGAACTCGGTTTCGGTATGCACTATCTGAGTGCCGATAATATGACTTGGGTGCTTATCAATCTGGCTTTGGAAGTGGATTATCTGCCTACCGAAGGCGAAGTGCTCGAAGTGGAAACATGGATTGAAAATCAGGTGCATATGCTCTCGTTCCGTAATTTCCGCTTGTCGGTCAATGGCAAACAGATAGGGCAGGCGAAATCGTCGTGGACGGTAATCAATTATATAGATCGTACCATACAGAACATCTTCGATCGTCCGGTATTTGGCGTTGTGACACCCGGAGAAAAATTGTCGATAGAACAACGGCGGCATATCCCTTCGGTGGATGAACCTGCAGGGCAATGGGAGCATCAGATAGTCTATTCGGATATCGACTACAACGGACATTGCAATTCGTGCAAGTATTTGGAGTTCATGCTCAATGCGGTCGAATGTCCGTACTTGCCTTTGCGGTTGGATATCAAGTATGCCAAAGAGGTCCGTAAGGGCGACAAAATCCGTGTGTTGTATAGCCAGACAGCGGAAACTACTTGCTATGAGGTTCGTACGGAAACGGGCGAACTTTCTTGCTCGGCGGCTATTGCGCAGCGTTGATATTGTTGGATAGTCGCAAACTGATATGTTTGTCCAAAACAGGAAGTTGTCGATTGTTGATAATTTCTTGTTTTGGATAATTTTTGTACCGTATTGTTCTTTTTAATCTATTGATGAATAGTGTGTTATTGTTTTGATTTGGAAAACTTTTGCGATTGTTCATAAGTTTTTGTGTCAAACTATTGCACAAGTCTGATTTTATTCTTTACTTTGCAAACGTGACTTTTCTGGTTACTCTGTAACGGATGGTGGCAGGGTAACTGTCGTTTTTGTAACGAATTAGACATAACTTATTCATAATACAATGGAAAAAATCTACACACAAAAACAAGCCGAGGAGGCATCGCGTGAGTACTTTAATGGCGATGACTTGGCAGCACGTGTTTGGTCAACCAAGTATGCGCTCAAAGACTCATTTGGCAATCTGTTTGAACTGACGCCCGACGATATGCATCATCGTTTGGCAAGCGAAATCGCACGTATTGAACGGACTTATCAGAATCCGATGTCCGAAGAGCAACTCTTCGAACTGATGCGTGATTTCCGATATATTGTGCCGCAGGGTTCTCCAATGACCGGTATAGGCAACAATTATCAAGTAGCTTCGTTGAGCAACTGCTTTGTGATTGGTTTCGATGGTTCTGCCGATTCCTATGGTGCCATCATCAAAATCGATGAGGAACAAGTGCAACTCATGAAACGCCGTGGCGGTGTGGGGCATGACCTTTCACACATTCGTCCGTCCGGTTCGCCGGTGAAAAACTCCGCTCTGACCAGTACGGGGTTGGTGCCTTTTATGGAGCGTTACAGCAATTCCACACGAGAGGTGGCGCAAGACGGTCGCCGTGGTGCACTGATGCTTTCTGTAAGCATTAAACATCCTGATTCAGAGGCGTTTATCGATGCTAAGATGGAACAAGGCAAAGTCACTGGTGCCAATGTATCGGTGAAGATTGACGACGAGTTTATGCAATGTGCTGCTGCCAACAAGCCTTATGTGCAGCAATATCCGATCCATAGCAGTGATCCTCTTTATAAAAAGGAGATTGATGCCACGGCTTTGTGGAAAAAGATTGTGCACAATGCTTGGCAGTCGGCAGAGCCGGGTGTACTTTTCTGGGATACGATTATTCGCGAATCTATACCTGATTGTTATGCCGATTTGGGCTATAAGACGGTATCAACCAATCCTTGCGGTGAGATTCCTCTTTGTCCGTACGACAGTTGCCGTTTGTTGGCAATCAACTTGTATAGTTATGTGAAGAATCCTTTTACACCGCAAGCTGAGTTCGATTTCGAACTCTTCAAACAGCACGTGCGTGTGGCACAGCGTATGATGGACGACATCATCGAACTGGAAATGGAGAAGATTGACAAGATTCTCGAGAAAATCAAGTCCGATCCGGAATCGCTTGAAATCAAGCGTACCGAAATCGAACTTTGGGAGAAGATTCGTCGCAAGACCATCGAAGGTCGTCGTACAGGTGTGGGAACAACCGCCGAAGGCGATATGTTGGCGGCAATGGGATTGCGCTATGGTACCGATGAAGCAACCGATTTCTCGGTATTGGTGCACAAGACTTTGGCTTTGGCTGCTTATCGTTCGTCCGTTGAAATGGCGAAAGAGCGTGGGGCTTTCAAGGTGTTCGATTGGAAACGTGAGGAGAACAACCCGTTCATCCTTCGTCTGAAAGAGGCGGATCCCCAACTCTACGAAGAAATGAAGAAGTATGGCAGACGTAATATTGCTTGTTTGACCATTGCTCCTACCGGCACCACTTCTATTATGACGCAGACCACTTCCGGCATTGAGCCTGTCTTCCAACCGGTTTACAAACGCCGTCGTAAAGTTAATCCGAACGACAAGAATGTGCATGTTGATTTGGTGGATGAAGTCGGCGATAGTTTTGAAGAGTATGTCGTATTCCACCATAAGTTTATCACTTGGATGAATGCCAACGGTTATACCTACGATCCGGCTCACCGCTATACTGCAGACGAAATCGATGCTTTGGTAGAAAAATCGCCTTATTATCATGCTACGGCTAACGACGTCGATTGGCTCAAAAAGGTACAGATGCAAGGCAAGATTCAGAAGTGGGTGGATCACTCTATTTCCGTGACTATTAACTTGCCGGCTGATGTAACCGAAGAACTGGTCGGTCAACTCTACGAAGAGGCTTGGCGCTGTGGTTGCAAAGGCGTTACCGTTTATCGTGACGGTTGCCGTACAGGCGTGTTGGAGGGCGTGAAGAAAGAGGAGAAGAAAGCTGATAAAGAAAAGAGTCAGACATGTTTCTGCTACGATCCGCAAGCTGCCCGTAAGCGCCCGCAGGAACTCGATTGCGATGTTGTCCGCTTCCAGAACAATAAAGACAAATGGATAGCTTTTGTCGGTCTGTTGGATGGCAAACCTTACGAAATCTTCACAGGTTTGGCAGATGATGAAGAGGGTATTCTTTTGCCCAAGTCGGTGACGAAAGGTAAGATTATCCGTGTCGTACAAGAAGACGGCACCAAGCGTTACGACTTTCAGTTTGTCAACACACGCGGCTTCAAGACCACTGTTGAGGGACTCTCTTACAAGTTCGACAAAGAGTTCTGGAACTATGCCAAACTAATCTCCGGAGTCTTGCGCTATGGTATGCCTATCGATCAGGTAATCAAGATGATTGGCGGTCTGCAAATGGATAGTGAATCTATCAATTCATGGAAAGTGGGTGTAGAGCGCGCACTGAAGAAATACATTGCCGACGGCACGAAAGTCGAAGGTCAGGTCTGTCCTAATTGCGGTAGCGCACTGATTTTTGAAGAAGGCTGTATGCATTGCCGTGAATGTGGCTATAGCCGTTGTGGCGGATAACTCTTTCATGTAGCGACGGGGCGTGCCCCGTCTCATAGCCGGACAATGTCTGTCAGAGCGCAGAAGTGTCAATGGGGTCGAATGTCGCATGTGTATTGATGGCGTTCGCCCTTATCTGAAAGCCCTTCCAAAAGAGTGAAAACAACCTCTGAGGAAGGGTTTTTGTGTCAATTTTTGCTCCTTCTGCGGCAGATATTCCACAATAGCAGTCATAGTGTTGTGTGGTTCTTTTTTTTTTCGTAATTTTGCACACTAAAGGAGAACCTTTGCTCTCTCTGTCAAATAGATATTATAAACATACTTAAACATATACATTTATGCAAAAAAGTCCACTTCAAATTGCACGAAGCACTTATCAACCCAAGTTGCCTAAGGCTTTGCAAGGCAAGGTTGCTCTTCAGGAAGGAGCACTTACTCAGTCGGTTGCTGACCAAGAAGAAATCAAGAACCTGTTCCCCAATACCTACGGAATGCCGCTCATTCACATGGTGGAAGGCGAAGAAAAACAAATGCCTGCTATCAATGTAGGTGTTATCCTCTCCGGAGGTCAGGCTCCTGGTGGTCACAATGTGATTTGTGGTCTCTTCGACGGACTCAAACGCCTCAATCCTGATAGCAAACTCTATGGCTTCTTGGGCGGTCCTTCCGGTTTGATAGACCATCAGTACATGCTGCTCACCAAAGAGATTATTGACGACTATCGCAATACCGGCGGTTTCGATATCATTGGCTCCGGTCGTACTAAACTCGAAGAGACATGGCAGTTCGACAAGGGTATTGAGATTTGCAAAGAATTGGGCATTTCGGCTATCGTTATCATCGGTGGTGACGACAGCAATACCAATGCTTGCGTTTTGGCTGAATACTACTTGCAGAAGGGCTGTGGTATTCAGGTGATTGGTTGCCCGAAGACCATCGATGGTGACTTGAAGAACGAGATGATTGAAACCTCTTTTGGTTTCGATACCGCTTGCAAGGTCTATTCCGAATTGATTGGTAATATTCAGCGTGACGCCAGTTCGGCTAAGAAGTACTGGCACTTTATCCGTCTCATGGGGCGTTCGGCTTCGCATATTGCATTGGAGTGCGCTTTGCAGTCGCAACCGAATATGTGTATCATCTCTGAGGAGGTGGAAGCAAACAATATGACCCTCAACGACATTGTCAATCAAATCGTTGATATGATTGTTGCCCGTGCCGAAGCCGGATTGAACTATGGTACGGTTCTCATCCCTGAAGGTCTGATTGAGTTTATTCCTGCCATGAAACGCCTTATCCAGGAGCTCAACGATATGTTGGCTGATAACGAGGAGTTCCTTGCTTTGGATACCGACGACGAAAAACGCCAGTATGTAAAGGGCATGCTTTCGCCCGAAAGCCGCGAAGTTTATCGTGACCTGCCAAAGGGCATTGCGCGTCAGTTGACTATGGATCGTGACCCGCACGGCAACGTACAGGTGTCGCTCATCGAAACTGAGAAGTTGCTCATTGAGATGGTGGCAAAACGCTTGGCTACACTCAAGGGCGAGGGTAAGTACAAAGGCAAATTCTCTGCTTTGAACCACTTCTTCGGTTATGAAGGCCGTTGCGCTATACCTTCGAATTTCGATGCCGACTATTGCTATAGCATCGGTATGGTGGCAACCCATCTTATCGCTGCAGGAAAAACGGGCTATATGGCTCTCGTGCAGAACCTTACGGCTCCTGCTCAGGAATGGAAAGCGGGTGGTGTACCTATTACGATGATGATGAATATGGAGCGTCGTCACGGCAAACTCAAACCGGTTATCCAAAAGGCTTTGGTTGATTTGAATGGTGCTCCGTTCCAATACTTTGCTGCGCATCGTCAAGAGTGGGCAAGTTCGCAGTCGAACTACATTTATCCGGGACCGATTCAGTATTTCGGTCCGGCATCTGTTTGCGACCAACCAACTCACACTCTCAAACTTGAGCAAAGCAAATAATCGAGCTTGTTGCATTATTGCAAGTTATTTCAGAAGGCGTATCGATGAGTGCGGTACGTCTTCTTTTATTCTTGTGTAATGTATGGAATGGTCATTTTGTTATCGGTGCAGTGTCATAGCACAATGCTACCGTTATTTGGTGATTATTTGGTGATTACTTGGTGATTACTTGGTGATTCAGCTACACATACGCATCCTTTGTGCTATCTTTATAGCTACTCTGAGATATTAACTATTGATTATTAACTATTAACTAAGCATACCCAGTGCTACCAACTCCCGTAGCATCTCCGTAGCACAATGGGACCCGTATATCCCCTGCATATCCTCTGTATAGGATTCAATAATGCCCCGTAGCGACGATGTGTACATCGTCTCAGATTACTTGACAATGCTGTGTAGAGACGCGATTTATCGCGTCTAATCAAGTCATAATGCCTTGTAGATACGGAGCGTGCTCCGTCTAAATTGCCCGATAATATAATGCTATTATCCCTCTGCTTATTGCAATATGCTGTCTGCTAATTTGTTGCCGGCAGTGGTAGGAGCAACATTGGGGCGTTTGCCCATGAGGGTGGGGAGATACACATTGGCAATATATTGGAATTCAGGTTCTTCTGCCAATATACTTTGGCATTTCTCGATGGATTTCGCCTTGTTGCCCGATTTTTCGTAGCATTGTGCTATGCAGAGTTGCAAGGCGCGATAGTTCCAATTGTATTGTGTAAGTGATTGTTCTTGATAGAGTTGCTCGGCACGGAGCAGATATTTCAATGCCCGTTTCTTGTCACCTCCAAAGGCTTTGGGGCAATAGAAATCTACATTGGCTTTCAAGGTCATTGCCAACGGATTGAGCGAATCTTGCTCCACGGCGGAAGCTGCCAAAGAGATGGCTTGTTTGCCATAGTAAATCATCTTGAACTTGTTGAATGAAATCTTGTAAGCGGCTACGGCAGAAGCATAAGTGCTGTGCGTGGCAAGCGCAATTTCAGGTTGTATCTCTTTCAGATGCTGTTCAAAGATATTCAGATAATTCTCTGCTTTCGGATGTCCTTCGCCTATCGCCACTGCCACATAGCCGTATTCGTAATTCAACAGCCGCTTCTTTTCTTCTAAAGACAATACCGACCAGTCAGCTTTCGTAACATAGTCTTCCCACACCGACATGTCGTTCCTAAGATAGGCGTTATATAGTTGTTCGTCAGTATGTTGTGCTATGCCGTTGATAGAAACTAATAGTAGTAAGGTCAGCAGTATGGTTGTCATGTAGGCTTGTGTATGTTGTTTAGGATTAGATAAGTACAATTATTGTGCCAAAGATTAGTGGCATAGCTAATCGAAGGTCTATAAACAACAAAAGGCTCTCTCAGAGAGCCTTTTGCGATAGGGATATTCATTATTTACGGATACCCAATTGTTTGATGATAGCACGATAACGCTCGATATCGCGTTCTTTCAAGTAGTCCAACAAACGACGGCGTTTGCCTACCAAGTGGGTCAAAGCACGCTCTGTACCGAAGTCCTTCTGATTCTTCTTCAGGTGCTCGGTGAGGTGTTGGATACGGAATGTAAAGAGTGCGATTTGGCTTTCTGCACTACCGGTGTTTTTGGCGTCATTGCCATACTGAGCAAAAATCTCAGCTTTCTTTTCTGATGTCAAGTACATGACTGTAAATAAT
The DNA here is from genome assembly GCA_022783865.1 of Bacteroidales bacterium. GTDB lineage: Bacteria > Bacteroidota > Bacteroidia > Bacteroidales > Paludibacteraceae > Colicola. The sequence continues at coordinate 125,365 of JALFYY010000016.1, read as the reverse complement.
TATTAGTTAAACGATAATGGTCATGCAATCTGTCACATTGCTGCTTTCCGATTGCCTTTCCACATTTGCGGCTGCAAAGGTACTACTATTTTTACAAACATGCAATACCTTTGCGCTTTTTTCTTTATTTGCTTGCCAAATACCGTTCAGCCTCAATAGCTGCCTTGCAACCGGAGGCGGCAGCAGTAATGGCTTGGCGGAAATGCGGGTCTGCTACATCGCCTGCTGCAAATACGCCTTCCACTTTCGTGCGTGTCGAATCAGGTTCGGTAACAATATAGCCTGTTTCGTCAATGTCCAACCACTCGCGGAACAGGTCAGAATTGGGCTTGTGACCGATAGCAAGGAAGAATCCGTCAATAGCGATATGCACCTCCTTTTCGTCTGCTTGCCCTTTGCGGAATACCAAATCAGCGCCTTGTACTTTGCCCTCGCCTGTTAGGCGAAGGGTGTTGTGTTCGTACAATACTTCTATATTCGCCGTTGCTTCCACACGCTTTTGCATGATTTCGCTGGCACGCAGATAGTTCTTTCTTACAATCATATATACCTTTTGGCACAAGCCTGCCAAGTAGATGGCTTCTTCACAAGCCGTATCGCCGCCGCCTACTACGGCAACTGTCTTTTTCCTGTAGAAGAAACCGTCGCAAGTGGCACAAGCGCTGACGCCTTTTCCGGCATAGTTTTTTTCCGATTGCAAGCCCAGATACTTGGCTGATGCACCGGTAGCAATGATAACGGCATCGGCAGTCAGCTCTGTAGTGTCGTCAACCCACACGTGTTTTACGGGTGAAGAAAAGTCCGCTTTTGTCACCACTCCGCTGCGTATTTCGGCTCCGAAGCGTTCTGCCTGGCGACGCATGTCGTCCATCATCTGAAAAGGCTCCACGCCGTCGGGATAACCCGGGAAATTTTCTACTTCGGTGGTGGTCATCAGTTGTCCGCCTGCTTGCAAACCTTCGTACAATACGGGACTGAGATTGGCTCTCGAGGCATAAATGGCGGCTGTGTAGCCTGCCGGACCCGAACCGATAATCAGGCATTTGATATGTTCCATGATAGTAATACTTTATCTTAAATCATTAATAATTGCATTGGGTTTGTCAATACGGAAAGTCTGTGGTGCTTTCACATATTGTGCATTTCGTAGCAAAAGGGTAGTGCTCTTGGTTGCGCTTTCCTTCATTTCTGCACTGATAGGTAAAAGGTTGTAGGCTTGCAGTTGCAATACGAATTTTTGTACACCGGCTTCCTTGTTGTCGGGAATGAGTTCAATGACATATTGGTTGTTCGTATTGTGGTTGCGCCCGTAGCGCACTTGGCAACTTTCTGCCAATGCTTTTGCCAGCAATATCGGATTGCTCTCTTTCAGTTCCTCTTCGGTGGGAGTGGAAAGCGTCAGTTCTTCGGTATCGCCTGTATAAGTATATAAGGTGGTGCCGTCGTATGCCATTTCCAGGTCCCACATCGTGAGGTAAAAACGTTCGCCTTGCATGCTGATAGTGCCGTTGTAACTCATCGGTTGCGAAGCGTTGTCTGCCACAGTGAGTGTGAAGTCGGCTTGCAGTGCTTGCTGTTCTGTCTTTTGGAAGAACTTGTCCAATAGCTCGGTCTGGGCTTGGCAAACTGCTGGAAAGCAGAGTAGTATCAATAGTGCTTTTTTCATAGTGCAATGTTTTTACATTAAGCCGCGCAATATCATTTCCAACGTGCCTTCGTCCTGAACCAGGATAGGTTTGCCTTTCGGACCGTTGGTCGGACCTACAATGCCCGCTGCTTCTAATTGGTCGGATATCTTGCCGGCACGGTTGAAACCGATTTGGAAACGGCGTTGCAGATTGGAAATCGACATCATGTTGCCTTGTTGGTTCAGTACGATATAGCGTGCTACATCCACAAAGAGCGGATCCAGTTTCTTCAAATCCACGCTTCCCGGTTTGCTGTTTTCGCCGTTGCCTTCGCCTGCTACATATTCAGGCAATTCGTAGGCGGCAGGATAACCTCTTTGCTCACTTACATGCTGTACGATTTCTTCCACTTCTTCGGTCTCCACCAAAGCGCATTGAATACGTATAGGTGCTGTGCCGCTGCCCAAATACAGCATATCGCCGCGTCCGATTAATTGTTCGGCGCCTTTGCTGTCGAGTACGGTTTTCGAATCGACGAAACTACGCACGGCAAAAGCAATACGCGTTGGTACATTCGATTTGATGACACCCGTAATCACATTCACCGACGGACGTTGTGTTGCCAGAATCATATGCATACCTACTGCACGGGCTTTCTGTGTCAAGCGTTGGATAGGTGTTTCCACTTCTTTGCCCGCCACGAGGATAAAATCGCCGTATTCATCAATAATAATCACGATGTAAGGCATATAGCGGTGACCTTTTTCCGGATTCAGACGGCGGTTGATGAACTTTTCGTTATATTCTTCCAAGTTACGGCAGCCTGCGGCTTCTAACAGTTCAAAACGGTTTTCCATCTCCACCACGAGCGAATTGAGTGTCTGTATCACTTTCGTAGAATCGGTGATAATCACGTTCTCTGCGTCGGGCATCAGTGCCATATAGTGCTTTTCCAATTTATTATAGAGCGAGAACTCTACTTTTTTGGGGTCAATCAATACGAACTTTAGTTCGGCAGGGTGTTTTTTGTAGAGCAACGAAGTGATGATAGCATTCAGTCCGACCGACTTACCCATACCTGTTGCACCGGCAACCAAAAGGTGGGGCGTTTTGGCAAGGTCGAACATGAATATCTCGTTTGTAATGGTCTTACCGATAGCCACGGGCAAACGCATCTTTTGTTCGTCCTGGAAACGCTTGCTGGCTATAATCGAGTGCATCGATACGATTTGCGGTTTCTCGTTGGGCACTTCTATTCCGACAGCGCTTTTGCCTGGAATAGGCGCAATAATACGGATACCTTTGGCTGCAAGGCTCATCATGATATCGTCTTCCAAACTTTTGATACGCGATAGTTTGATGCCCTCTTTCGGAACTATCTCGTATAGCGTTACGGTCGGTCCGATAGTGGCAGTAATGTTCGTTATCTCGATGCCGTAACTTTTGAGGGCATTGACGATGCGGTTTTTGTTGGCATTTTGTTCCTCCATATTCACCACCGGACGGGTCTCGTTCTCGTAAGTACGCAGCAGATTGATACTGGGGAATTTATAGCTCGACAAGTCCAAGCGGGGGTCGTACGGACCTTCTTTCTTGAGAATATAGTCGGGGTCGTCTTCGTTGAGTTCTGTTTCTTCCACTTCGTTGATTTGCATACCGATATCCTCTTGTGCAGGTTCTTCATCGGATGTTTCTTCTTCAGGAGTTTCCTCTTCTTCTATCGGTTCGATGGGTTCATTTGTAGGTTCTTCCTCTGTGATTTCTTCGTTGCCTTCCTCCAGATTGAACGATAATACTTCGCTCTGTTCTTCCTCTCCTTCTGTCTCCTGCACATCAATCTCTTCCTCATCTGTGGTTGTCTCCTTTTTGGGCTTGCGATGGAAGAGTTGTACAAAACTATGCCACCATTGTTGCATACGTTCGATAGACCGACGGTCGATACAAACATAGAAGATGAGCAGGGTGGCAACCAAAATGAGTGTGGTGCCAATCCAACGAATGTATGAAATCATTCCGCCGCTCAACCATTCGCCGTGCCCGCCGCCCCAATGAAAGAAACTGTCAACGCCTGTAAGGGTCTGAATGAAACTCAGCGTAGTGCTGCCCCAAATCAGGATAAAAACGGAAATGAAGAATTTGCGCCAAGTGCTGATAGGACGGATATGCATCAGGTGGATAGCCCAAACGGCTAACTGATAATAGAGTGCCAATACTGAAAGACCGAACACGCCGTTCACTAAAAAGTTGGTCAGCATGGCGCCCGGAACGCCAGTGATGTTGTGTATGGCATTGCGGTTGGCGTTTGTCAGACCTTGTTCCAAGATTGAGGCATCGGCTTTGCCGGTAAAGAAGAACGATACAAAAGCGATAAGGGCATAGATAACGAATACTGCCAATGCTATACCCGCAATAAACTGGAATCTCTCGTTCTGAAAGACTTGTTTTGTTTTTTGTATGAAAGAAACGCGTGTTGTTTCTTCCTGTTTTGTTGCTTTGGGTTTGCTGGTTGGTTTTGTCGGTCGTCGTGATGCCATGCTCTGATTGTTTGTTTTGAAGGGTTGTTTAGTAATGTGATAGGTTGTTTAACGTAGTATGATAAGCGTTATGTGTTATTAGTCTGCAAAGTTACAAAATAAATCTGGAATGCTAAAGCATAAACTGTAAGGAAATGCTTTTTTATCGGCAAATCCCTTGTAGAGACGGGGCGTGCTCCATCTAAAATCAATTGTGAAATCGTCAAATTGTCCAATTGTTCACTCTTTTTGTTTTCACAGCAGTGGCGTAGCACTCCTGTAGCGGTCGCGTAGCAGTCCGCTCTTGTTACATTGTTACATTTGTTGCGCTTCAATTTGTTGTTACTCCGATTTTCGCTCTTTTTCTCCATTTCTAACTCAATTGCCCAATATGTTTGTCGGGGTGTGGTCGTCCCGCCCGCAATATCAATACAATGTAGAGACGGAGCGCGCTCCGTCTTTTAATTAATGTCTTATTGCTAGTAATTAACTGAGAATCAATTTGTCCCTATAATGCAATATTGACTATTAAAACGGATTTTGTTTATTAGAAAAACTATTGTATCTGTGCAGTCGGAAAGATATTTGGGTTGTGGGGCGGGAGCCGAAATCTAACGCCACACATTTGCAGGTCTTTCCGATACATAAATTGCAATAGAACCCGACAAAGAGGGGCAAGATGCGGATGGCTCGCATTTGGATGTCAGTCAGACGATTACAGGACAATTGGCACTGCGCATCCGTCTTGAAGGCACTATCACTCCGTCTCCGCAACGGCTACTCGATTTCTTGGGCGAAGAGTTGCTGTACCTATTGCAAACGGAAGGAAGCCGGTCGTTGAAAGAAGAATTGACATCGGCGGTAGCGTCCGATTGGGACGGTGCAGATGCGGTATGCCGTGCATGGGCGGAATCGCCATGGATGCCTAATTTCGAGGTGTTCTTCTACGGCGACACCGAAGAGGACGAACGGATGTTTGCTATGGCGCACGATGAAGAGTTTTCCGTATGTAGAGCACTGATCAAAACATGTCTGGAATAATGATTCTTAACTTCTTAATATCAATAATAACTTATTATCAATAAATAACCTTTTATATTAACATTAAATTGTATTTGTTATGAAAAGAGAATTAAATTTAACGGTAAAATCCTCCTTGCCGACGCAGGAGGCAATGAAAAACGAATTGCGCCAATGTGCGCTCAATATGGGTCTGCAAACGGACGAATCGGGTTATTTTGCCCGCGTCGAGGACAACGTATTTCCTGACGCAGTGGAGGGTATTGCCGAAGGTGGACGGTTCCGGCAGATGTTTATGAACGGAGATGGCGGCGAACTGAAAGGCGACAAAGCGCACGCCAAAGCGGTGCATTCTTCCTCGATGCTCGCCTACAATTTCTTCTATTGGGTAAGTCCGCAATCCCCTCTCCGCTATAAGTCCCTTTTCGATGGGGAAACGACCTACGACAAGATATATTTTGAGGTAAAGATGCGCACACTGAAATCGTCAAGACGTCCAGCCAACATGGATATCGTGCTTATAAGCGATGATTGCCGGCGGGTTTGGTGCATCGAAAGCAAATTCACTGAGCCGCTGGCAGACACAGGAGGCGCTAATCGTGACGCCTATGCCGATGCGGATAACTATTATGCCATTCCTTTCCGCGATGATTTGACAGTGCTGAACCGGCTCAGCCGAGAGCGCCCAAAGGTTTGGTGTGAGGGAATTGCCCAGAACTTGCGGCATCTGACTGCTATAAGCAATCTCCGTTATGACGCAGATGCATTGGCATGGTTCAAAGCCAACAACCCTTGCGTCGGAAACGAGGTGCTCGAACAGTTGACGGACAAGACGGAATGGAGATTCTCCAATCTGCTTTATGGCTCCAACTTGCCTTCTCGTCTGGATGTGGTATTCACATATGTATATGTAGGCGAATGGAGTAGTTTCCGCATTGCGCACCGTCAGGACGAATATGAGTTGTTGTTGGATGGGCTGTACAGCTCTCTTCCGAAAGAGTTGCGGGAGATTTACCGTCCGTACATGGTTTATTACGACCGTCTGCTCTCGAATGTTTATGATCAGGTAGCCGTCAGTGATGCGGTTCGTTTATTTTTTAGGAGAGTAAAACGGGCAGCAAATGGGGTGAAGAATGGTGTTGTTTTGGCAGTTCTTGTGGAAAATATGCTGTTTCTGCAATCTTCACTTGGCAGTTTCTGTTTTTCTTTGTAATTTTGTCGCTTGATTTCTGAAGACAGATAAGCCCTAAAGAACAGGATTGAACAATATGGAGCAAATAGTTGAACATGAGGGGATTGTAGTGGCAGTAGAAGGAATGCAGGCACGTGTACGTATCTTGCAAACTTCCGCTTGCAGTGCTTGTCATGCACAAAGTATGTGTATGGCGGCGGAAAGCAAAGAGAAGATAATCGACTGCCAAATGCTTGAGCCGTTGCACGAAGGCGACAAAGTGGTAGTGCAAGTGCAGCGCCGTTTGGGATTGCAAGCCGTGCTGTGGGCGTTCGTTCTGCCATTTGCATTGCTACTCACCATGATTTGGGGATTAGGCAAAGTGTGGGATAACGAGGTTTTGGTGGGAACAGTGGCGCTCTGTTCGTTGTTGCCGTACTATGGCATCTTGTCTCTTTTCAAGAAACGCTTGAAACGAAAGTTCAGTTTCGTAGCGAAGAAAACGGATAATAACTAAAATGAAAGCATATATATTATGAATTTGATTCTTATCTCTTTGATTACGTTGGGCGTAACAGGACTGCTGGCTGCCGTGATTCTCTTTTTGGTGGCACGGAAGTTCAAGGTGGAAGAAGACCCGCGTATCGATGTCGTAACCGAAGCATTGCCGGGTGCCAACTGCGGCGGTTGCGGTTTTGCAGGCTGCCGTGCATTGGCGGAAGCATGCGTAAAAGCCGACAGTTTGGATGGATTGTTTTGTCCCGTTGGCGGACAAGAAACAATGAAAAAGGTGGGCGATATCTTAGGATTGACTCCTGCTCAGTCCGACCCAATGGTGGCTGTGGTGCGTTGTAACGGTACTTGCGAGGCGCGTCCCCGTACGAGTCAGTACGACGGCTCACGCTCCTGCAAGATTATGCATTCGCTCTATGTGGGCGAGTCGGCTTGTCCGTTTGGTTGCTTGGGTTGTGGCGATTGTGTGGCTGCTTGCCAATTCGGTGCTATCACGATGAATCCGGAAACGGGGTTGCCCGAAGTGGATGAAGAAAGATGTACTTCGTGCGGTGCTTGTGTGAAAGCTTGTCCTCGCAACATCATCGAACTGAGAAAGAAAGGACCGAAATCCCGTCGTATGGTTGTGATGTGTGTGAACAAAGACAAAGGTGCAGTTGCCCGCAAAGCTTGTTTGAATACTTGTATCGGTTGCGGCAAGTGTCAGAAAGAGTGTCCGTTCGATGCCATCACGGTAGAGAACAATTTGGCATATATCGATTTCAACAAATGCCGTTTGTGCCGCAAGTGCGAAGCTGTTTGTCCGACGGGTGCTATCCATGCGATTAATTTCCCGCCTCGCAAACAGGAAGAACCTAAGAAAGAGGCTGCTGAGCCGACAGAGGGACAAAACAACAAATAAACAATACGAGATGTCCGAATTGTCTGATATAACGATAAAAAAACGATTCTGAATTATGAAAACCTTTCGTTTGGGTGGTATCCACCCGCATGATAATAAGCAGTATGCTGCACATCGTCCAATCACTGAGGTACCTCTGCCGCAGAAAGCAATAATTCCTTTGGTGCAACACATCGGTGCTCCTGCAAAACCTATCGTCAACAAGGGCGACAAAGTGAAAGTGGGACAAGTGTTGGCAGAAGCAGGGGGCTTCGTTTCTGCACCGGTTCATTCACCATTCTCCGGCACTATTACCAAGATTGATTCTACGGTGGACGCATGGGGAATGCGTATGCCTGCTATCTTTATGGACGTAGAGGGCGACGAATGGCTCGAAACCATTGATACGACGCCAACAATCAATCCTGTATGCAAATTAGACAGCAAAGAGATTATACAAAAAGTGACCGAAGCCGGTATCGTTGGTTTGGGTGGTGCCTGCTTCCCGACCCATGTGAAACTGATGCCGCCTCCCGGAAAGAAAGCCGAAGTGCTGATTGTGAACGGCGTAGAGTGCGAACCTTATCTCACTTGCGACCATCAACTCATGTTGGAACATGGCGAAGAAATCATCATCGGTATTCAGATTCTGATGAAGGCACTTAACATCAACAAAGCCATAATCGGTATCGAAAAGAACAAACCAGATGCTATTGAGCACATGCAAGAGTTGGCGTCACGCTGTTTGGGAATATCGGTTCAGCCGTTGAAACTCAAGTATCCGCAAGGCGGTGAGAAGCAGTTGATAGACGCTTGTATCAAACGCCAAGTGCCATCAGGTGCTCTGCCTATCGAAGTGGGTGCTGTAGTGGACAATGTGGCTACTATTTATGCTGTTTACGAAGCTGTTCAGAAGAACAAACCGCTTATCTCCCGTGTGATGACGGTTACCGGCAAAGAGGTGAAGAATCCGGGCAACTACAAAGTGCGCTTCGGTACGCCTTTGGCTGATGTTTTGGCATTGGCAGGAGGTATTCCAGAGACAACGGGCAAGATTATCGGTGGCGGTCCGATGATGGGTCGTGCAATGAACAATGTGGATATGCCTGCCAACAAACGTATATCCGGTTTGTTGCTCTTGCCTGACAGCGAATCGCATCGCAAGGAAGCGGCTAATTGTATTCGCTGTGCAAAATGCGTACAAGCCTGTCCTATGGGGTTGGAACCCTATTTGCTTGCCAAACTGGCAGGTTTGCAACGTTGGGATGATATGGAGCAACACTATATAATGGATTGTATCGAATGCGGTTGCTGTATGTTTACTTGTCCGAGCAATCGGCCGTTGCTCGATTACGTTCGTATGGGTAAAGCCACGGTTGGCGGTATTATCTGTGCACGAAATGCAAAATAAGAGTATTGAATATTTGATATTTAGTATTTGATATTTCATTGTCGGACAAAGGAAACGGACAAAAGTAAAATGAGACGCATCAACAATCCATGGCTCAATATCCCGGGATATAATTGTTTCGGGTGTAATCCCGGCAATCCGTTGGGAGTGCATATGCATTTCTATGAAGACGGTGACGATATTGTATCGGTATGGTGTCCTACGCAGAATCATCAGAGTTGGATTAACACACTGCACGGTGGAGTACAGGCTGTTTTGCTTGATGAAATCTGCGGTTGGGTTATCTTCAAGAAGTGCGACACTTCGGGCGTGACTGCCAAGATGACATTGAACTACAAAACTGCTGTGGATACCACGCAAGGCTATATCGTATTGCGGGCACGTATCAAAGAGCGGAAACGCAATGTGGTGGTAGTGGAAGGCGAGATTTATGCCGCTGACGGCAAACTCTGTGCGCAAGCCGAATGCACTTATTTCACTTTCTCCCAAGAGAAAGCACAAGAAATGCAATTTGTCAGTGCTGAATTGGTGGGCGATGACCTTACAATAGAAGAAGTGATAGCGCTTGCATTGGCGCATCAAGAAAAAGAATTATAAAACTATAATACAATATGAATAACTTAATCGTTTCTCCTGCACCCCATGCGCATGCCGACGACTCGGTGCGGAAAAATATGCTCCGCGTCATTATCGCATTGATGCCCGCTTTTGTGGTGTCGTTGTTCGCTTTTGGCTGGGGTTCGCTCATTGTTACGCTGATATCTGTCGTATCGTGCGTATTGTTTGAATGGCTGATTACCAAGTTTATTTTGCGTCAGCAACCGGTTATCACTGATTGTTCGGCTATCCTGACCGGTTTGCTGTTGGCTTTCAACTTGCCAAGCAACCTGCCTTGGTGGATAGTGATGGTAGGTGCTTTTGTGGCTATTGCTATCGGTAAGATGAGTTTCGGCGGATTGGGACAAAACGTATTCAATCCTGCTTTGGTGGGACGTGTGTTCCTGCTCATTTCTTTTCCTGTGCAGATGACCACATGGCCCCGTCCGTTAGGTTGGAGCACCAAGTACGCTGTGGATGCCGAATCGGGTGCAACACCGTTGTCGGTGATGAAAAATGCCATCAAGGCGGGTGATAGTTCGCTATTGAACGAACTGCCTGACTACTGGCACGCTTTTGTCGGTTATATGGGTGGCTCGTTGGGTGAGATTTCGGCATTGGCATTGTTGCTGGGTGGTATCTATCTGATTTGTACCAAGACTATTACGTGGCATATTCCGGTGTCGATTCTGACAACGGTGGCTCTCTTCTCCGGCATTATGTATTGGGCAGGTGTGGAAGGTGCCGCTTCGCCATTGGCACATTTGCTCACGGGTGGTGTGATGCTGGGTGCTATCTTTATGGCAACCGACTATGTTACTTCGCCTATGACAGGTTGGGGACAGATTATCTACGGTATTGGTATCGGTGTGATTGTGATGGTGATTCGTACGTGGGGTGCATATCCCGAAGGAATGTCGTTCGCTATCCTGATTATGAATGCCGTAACGCCGCTTCTGAATATGTATATCCGTCCGAAACGTTTCGGCGAAAAGAAAAAGAAATAATCCTCTTGGACAGACTAATAGAATAGAGACTTATGCAAAAACTACAATCCAATCTCCTCAATATGGTGCTATCGCTCACCATCATTGCCTTGGTGGCTGCTGCGGCATTGGGAGGCATGTATTTGTTAACAAAAGAGCCTATCGAAAAGGCTAAACAAGAAAAGCAGACGGCTGCTATCAACAGTGTGCTGCCTCAGATAGACGGTATCCGTTTGGCAGAACCCGAAGTACAAGAAGGTTACACTATCCATCGGGCATATGTGGGCGATTCGTTGGCAGGAGCCGCAGTAGAAACATCTTCTAACGGTTTTGGCGGTGTAATCCGCTTGATGGTGGGTTTCGATACGGAAGGCAATATCGTGAACTACGAAGTACTGGAGCATGCCGAAACACCGGGGCTCGGTTCGCATATGGGTGTATGGTTCAAAACCGATAAGAACCAACAATCGATTATCGGTAAGAACCCTGCTGCTACGAAACTTATAGTAAGCAAAGACGGAGGTGATGTGGATGCTATTACGGCTGCCACTATTTCTTCGCGTGCTTTTTTGTCGGCTGTGCAATCGGCTTACGATGCTTTCATGAAACCTGATACTTGGAGCGGTGCTTCCAGTCTCCAACCTAATGCCGCTACTGAGGCTGAATCAACTGATTCTGAGGAAGTGGCTGCCAATACTAACGACCCCGATTCAAATACAGAAAGCTATGAATAAATATGCTAAAACATTTCTCAACGGTATCATCTTCGAGAACCCGACACTTGCGCTTGTTCTCGGAATGTGTCCTACTCTAGCGACCACCACTTCTGCCATCAACGGTATGTCGATGGGTTTGGCTACCGCCTTTGTGTTGCTGTGTTCCAATGTGGTAATCTCTCTGCTGAAGAATCTGATTCCCGATAAAGTGCATATTCCTGCTTATATTGTGATTATCGCTTCGTTTGTGACGATGGTGCAATTGGCAATGCAGGCATATCTGCCCGCTTTGTACGAAACACTCGGTTTGTTTATTCCGCTGATTGTGGTGAACTGTATTGTATTAGGACGTGCCGAAGCGTTTGCTGCCAAAAACTCTGTTGGTCTGTCGGCTATCGACGGATTGGGCATGGGACTTGGTTTCACACTTTCACTGACAGTGATTGGTGCTATCCGCGAATTGTTGGGTACGGGTATGATATTCAATACACGTATCTATGCCGACAACTACGGAATGCTTATCTTCGTGTTGGCTCCGGGTGCTTTCATTGCATTGGCATATATCATGGCATTGGTTCAGAAAATAATTAAGAAATAACACACAACTATGGTTTACTTCCTTATATTCATTTCCGCCATCTTTGTGAACAATATCGTATTGTCGCAATTCCTTGGCATTTGTCCGTTCTTGGGCGTCAGTAAGAAAATCGATACGGCTCTCGGTATGGGAGCGGCAGTTACTTTTGTGCTCGTCTTGGCGACTATCTGTACCTATCTTTTGCAGAAGTTCGTATTGGAGGCGTTTGGCATTGAGTTTCTGCAAACGATTGTCTTTATTCTGGTAATCGCTGCTTTGGTGCAGATGATAGAGATTATACTGAAGAAGATTTCTCCGTCGCTCTATCAGGCATTGGGTGTGTTCCTGCCCTTGATTACTACGAACTGCTGTATTCTGGGTGTGGCTATTCTGGTGGCTAACGATACGATGAAATTGCCTGCAGGTGCAGAAAGCGGTTTGTTGACCGGTGTGGTATTTGCTTTTGCCACTGCTTTGGGCTTTACTTTGGCACTGACGTTGTTTGCCGGTTTGCGCGAGCAACTTTCGATGAACAAAGTACCTGCAGCGATGAAAGGAACGCCCATCGCATTGCTTACCGCCGGTTTGTTGGCAATGGCATTTATGGGATTCTCCGGAGTAGTATAAGCAAAATAACATGTCAGATTTGCTCCGCTGTTGAAAAGGTGACCATTGGGTTACCGGACCTGCAGCGGAGTAATTTTTTTCTTTATAATCATGCTTTTATTGAAAGTAATAGCGCACGCACGGAACGGATTTGCGGAGAAGTTTGGTGTACCACGCCAAAGCGGACGGACTCCTGCTGTAGTGACACGTATTGTTTTTGTGCCGGAATACCGTGTGGCGGAGTCGTTGAGAGGTATTGATGCCTATTCGCATCTATGGCTTTTGTGGGGCTTTTCTGCCAATATGCAGGATAATTCTTCTTTGGAATCATCACCTTCCGGTACTTTTTCCTCATCTGAATCATGGTCGCCAACGGTCAGACCGCCCCGTTTGGGAGGGAACAAGCGTATGGGCGTTTTTGCGACACGTTCGCCTTTCCGTCCTAATCCGATAGGTCTTTCTTCGGTGCGGCTTTTGGAAGTGAAGAAAACTGCGGAAGAGGGCATTGTGCTTATGGTAGAGGGAGCAGATCTGATGGACGGAACGCCCATATATGATATCAAGCCTTATCTTCCTTATACGGATTGCCATGCCGAAGCGACAGGCGGTTTTGCCGAAGAACATAAGGATTATGCCCTTCGGGTGGACTTTCCGGCGGCACTCCGGGAGGGAATTCCACAGTCCGTGGTAGAAGAACTGACTCAGATTCTATCGGACGACCCTCGTCCTGCATATCACCATGACAGGGACAGGGTATATGGCTTGCAGTATGGCGGATACGCACTTCACTTTCAGGTGGAGGGCGAAACACTCTGCGTGGTAGATGTGAAAGAGCATCAAAGATAGGAGATTGCTGCTTTTTCCTTTGTTTTTTATGACAGATCGGGTCGGTTGTGTGTCCTTGTAGGGTACTGCGGGGTGGCTTATGGTATGCTGAATCACCAAGTAATCACCAAATAATCACCAAGTAATCACCAAATAACGGTAGCACCGGGATTGCTACGGATACTGAAGGAGATACGAACGGAATTTCTTGCAGATACGGGCTGTGAGGGCGAAGGCGGGAACGCCGGAATTAGTGCAGTATCTTGAATATCAGTTCTTTCCATAGTTCAGCTTCGGTGACGGACGGGTTGTTGAATCCTTTGCTGCGGCAGTCGATGTCGCGAATGTAGCCAATGATGTGGAACACTTTGCCTTGTGAATATTTGCGGGAAGCGGCGGCAAAGTCTTTGATAAAGTATGGATTAACGCCCAAGATACTTGCGGCGGTACGTTCGTTCTTGTCTTCGGGTGCGAGATATTGGTAGATGAGCAGGTTGGAGAAGAATGTATAGAGCATCGAAATCTCTTTCTGGATAGCGTGCTGCTTGCTATCGGCAAAATAGTTGACGATACGATTGGCTTTGACTACGTCCTTCTCAATGAGGGCTTTCTGCAATTCAAAGATATTGAAGTCTTTGTCGATTCCGATATTGCGTTGCACCAGTTCTGCTGTGATATGTTTGGTATCGGGCGGCAGACCATTGACGAGTTTATTGAGAGCGGTTACGATTTTGGTAAGGTCGGTACCCAGACTTTCGGAAAGGAGCACCACAATATCTTCGCTCATAGTGATATCCTGATGCTTCTGTTGGTTCCAGTCTTTGATGTAGTTGCGAATCCAGTTTTGTATTTGATAGTCACGCAAAGGAGCGGATTCCATCATGACACCACCGGCTTTCTCGAAATCTTTGAATACTTTCTGCCTTTTGTCGGGTTTGCCGTATTTATAGCAAAAGACGAGGATGGTAGTGGGCATGATTTGTTCGAGATAGAGCCCCAACGGTTCCCAACTCTTGATGTTTTGCGCCTCTTTGACGATGATGACCTGGCGTTGCCCCATCATCGGATAGCGTCGGGCAGCTGAGATGACGGGTGCCATATTGCGCTCGTAATCTTTGCCGTAGATGACGGTTTGGTCAAACTCACGAGCCATCGGGTCCAAAGCATTTTCTTCGATATAGTTTGCCACGCTGTCGATATAGTATGCTTCTTCCCCATAGAGGAAATAGAGCGGTGCATATTTTTGCTGCTTCAGATTGTTGATGACGGCTTCGTAGGTTTGCATAACGGTAGGGTATTATTCGAATCGCAAGTGTTTGAGAGTGGTTGCGTTGTTCTGGATAGCATTGATGGCGTGGATACCGATTTTGAGGTGTTCTTCGGCAAAGAGCGCAGTAGTCTTCTTGTCCATGGCATCGGTTTTGATACCTTCGGGTTGCAAAGGCATATCGGAAACGAGGAGCAAAGCACCTGTCGGAATACTGTTGTGGAATCCGACGGTGAGCAAAGTGGCTGTTTCCATATCGACGGCATAGGCACGGGAGATACGGAGTTTGTTGCGGAACTCTTCATCGTGTTCCCACACACGGCGGTTGGTGGTATAGACGGTTCCTGTCCAATAGTCGTGCCCGAAATCGCGGATACTGGTTGATACTGAGCGCAATAGATTGAAAGCGGGCAGGGCGGGAATCTCAGGCGGGAAGTAGTCGTTGGACGTACCTTCGCCACGGATGGCAGCCGAAGGAAGAATATAGTCGCCTACTTTGTTTTTGTCGCGCAGTCCACCGCATTTGCCCAAGAAAAGGACGGCTTTGGGGCGAATGGCGGAGAGCATATCCATGATAAGAGCCGCATTAGGACTTCCGATACCGAAGTTGATGATAGTGATGCCGTTGGCAGTAGCATTGGGCATATTGCCGTCTTTCCCTACAATGGGTACATGGTAGATTTCGGAAAAGAATTCTACGTAGTGGTTGAAGTTGGTGAGCAGAATATATTCCGTAAATTCTTCCAAAGGCCGCTTGGTGTAGCGTGGTAGCCAGTTGGCTACAATGTCTTCTTTTGTTTTAAGCATAGTATAAGGTTTTTTATCTGTTATATTGTTTCTTCTGTAGTTTCTGTTATAATAGCCGGTTTGTCGGTATTCGGTTCTTCGAGGGTTGGTTCTATATAATCTTTGCAAAGATACGAAGAATTTATGACATACAATGTGTAAAATCAGAAAATAAATTGTACCTTTGCAGAAGAAATTGATTTTATGGCTTAATTTATGTTATTTCAAGTTGTAGAACCCGTAATTCTTCCGCCTGATTCGGTGAAACAAGTGGTGGGTACGGTGATAGAAAAAATACAAGAAGATCCTAATACTTTTTTGCAGGAATTAGGGACCAATGCTTTGCACTTCGGACTGAAAGTGCTGGCGGCGTTGGTGATTTATATTGTGGGCGTATGGTTTATCCGTTGGGTGAAATCGCTGCTTAAAAAGCTTTTTATCCGCCGGAAGACAGAACCTACGTTGGCGACCTTTGTCGGTTCGGCAGTGTCAATTTCGTTGACAATTTTGCTCATTATCATTACGATTGGCACTTTGGGTGTGGATACCACTTCATTGGCGGCATTGTTGGCTGCCGGTGGTATGGCGATAGGTATGGCAATGAGCGGTACGGTGCAGAATTTTGCCGGCGGAATTATGATATTGGTGTTCAAACCCTATAAAGTGGGCGATTTCATTGAAGCACAAGGTTTCAAAGGTACGGTAACTGCAGTGTCAATTGTGAGTACGAAACTGCGAACGCCGGACAATAGGGAAGTGGTGTTGCCAAACGGCTCGCTGTCGAACGGAAATGTTGACAATTATTCGCATTATCCTTTGCGCCGAATCGATTGGACGGTGAGCGTGGCTTACGGCGTAAAATCTGACGATTGTATGGCATTGCTCCATAAGATATTACGTGAAGATGCGCGTATTTTGGATTCGACTACCGAAGGGGCTGCTGATCCGTTGGTGGCGTTGGCGAGTCTGAATGCAAATGATATTTCTTTTGTAGTGAAGGCTTGGGTTAAAAATGAAGATTATTGGGATGTGATGTATGCCATCAACAAAGAAATCTACGAACAGTTGCCGCAAAACGGTATGGGCTTTGCTTATCCGCATATGGATGTGACGATTGTGGGCAGTACGCTGACGGATTGACAAAAGATGTTTTGCAGTAAAAATGATTTTATCTTGCACTTTTTTGCCGTATCTCTTGCGTAGTTCAAGAATTTAGTGTACCTTTGCACCCGCTTTTGAAAAGAAAGCACGACTCCGTAGCTCAGTTGGTAGAGCAACTGACTCTTAATCAGTGGGTCGAGGGTTCGAGCCCCTCCGGGGTCACAAAAAAGTGGTTACAGATGTAATCGCTTTTTTTTGTTATATGAAAAAGGGGCTGTCGTTAAGGATAAGGGCAAAGGATAAAATACAAATTGTCGGGCGATTAATGGTTAGCCGTTTAGATATAAGCCCGTTTGGGTGTCGCAAAGTTATTACGACATTAAAAGTTTTTGTAAAAGTTGTATATCTGTAGATTTTATTGTATCTTTGCAAGGAATTATGTGATGGAGTGGTTTTGGAATGATTTGTCAGGTATGTGACAGCATTCTGATATGTATGCGACTCGTGTTTTTATCGGGACAGACCTGACAGCTACCCGACAGCTACCCGACAGCTACGCCACCGCTGAAATATTGTGGAACTGAGCGGGCAGAGCCTGCGATGAGGAGATGAGTAGTTGAGTAGATGAATGGGCGGAGTTCTATATGGGGAGATGAGCAATAGCGAATAATAAATTAAACAAATATATAACTATGGATTTTAAGTACGAACCAATGTTTCAACTCGGTGAGGACAAAACCGAGTACTATTTGCTTACGAAAGACTATGTGAGCGTAAGCGAGTTTGAAGGACATCCTATCTTGAAAATCGAAAAAGAAGGTTTGACCCGTATGGCGAACGCCGCTTTCAGAGATGTATCGTTTCTGCTGCGCCGTTCGCATAACGAACAGGTGGCTAATATATTGCGTGACCCTGAGGCTTCGGACAACGATAAATATGTGGCATTGACCTTCTTGCGCAATGCCGAAGTGTCTGCCAAAGGACAATTGCCATTGTGCCAAGATACCGGTACGGCTATCATTCACGGTGAAAAAGGACAGCAAGTTTGGACGGGCTACTCCGACGAAGAAGCTCTCTCGAAAGGCGTATTCAAGACTTATACCGAAGAGAACTTGCGTTATTCGCAAAATGCACCGCTCACCATGTATGACGAGGTGAATACGAAATGCAATCTACCGGCACAAATCGATATTGAGGCAACCGAAGGAATGGAATACCGCTTCTTGTGCGTGACCAAAGGCGGCGGTTCTGCCAACAAAACCTATTTGTATCAAGAAACAAAGGCGGTGTTGAATCCGAAAACACTGGTGCCTTTCTTGGTGGAGAAAATGAAAACCTTGGGTACTGCAGCTTGTCCGCCTTATCATATCGCTTTTGTTATCGGTGGTACGAGTGCAGAAAAGAACCTTCTGACAGTGAAATTGGCATCTACCCACTATTACGATGAATTGCCTACGACAGGTTCGGAAGGCGGACGTGCTTTCCGCGATGTGGCATTGGAAGAGGAAGTGTTGAAAGAGGCATATAAGATTGGTTTGGGTGCACAGTTCGGCGGCAAATATATGGCTCACGACGTGCGTATTATCCGTTTGCCCCGTCATGGCGCAAGTTGCCCGATAGGTTTGGGCGTTAGTTGTTCGGCTGACCGCAATATCAAGTGCAAAATCAATAAAGACGGTATCTGGATTGAGAAAATGGACGATAATCCGGGCAGTCTGATTCCTGCAGAATTGCGCGAAGCAGGCGAAGGCGATGTAGTAAAAGTGGATTTGAACCGCCCGATGGAAGAGGTTTGCAAACAGTTGTCGGCTTATCCTGTTTCCACCCGTTTGAGCCTGAATGGCACTATTATTGTAGGACGTGATATTGCCCATGCAAAGATAAAAGAGCGTTTGGACCGTGGCGAAGAATTGCCCGACTATATGAAGAAACACCCGATTTATTATGCAGGTCCCGCCAAAACGCCTGCAGGAATGGCTTGCGGTTCGATGGGACCGACCACGGCAGGACGTATGGACCCATATGTGGACTTGTTCCAATCGAAAGGCGGTTCGATGATTATGCTTGCCAAAGGCAATCGTAGTCAATCCGTTACGGATGCATGCAAGAAATACGGTGGTTTCTACCTCGGTTCTATCGGTGGTCCGGCTGCTATTTTGGCGCAGAATAACATCAAGTCGATTGAGTGCGTAGAATATCCCGAATTGGGTATGGAGGCTGTTTGGAAAATCGAGGTGGAGGACTTCCCTGCATTCATCTTGGTGGACGACAAAGGCAACGATTTCTTCAAACAGTTGCGTCCTTGCGAGGGGTGCACTATAATAAAATAATTGGATAACAAGTTGTTATGAGTAAAACAGGATTTTGGCAAAGGCTGCGGTTTAAGTTCCGTATTTCGGTATTGAACGAGAATACGCTGAACGAAGTGTGGCATATTCGTCTCTCTCGCATCAATGCCATCCTGTTTGTTTTTGGCTTGTTTGTGGTAGTGTTTGCGCTGTTTGCAACCATCATTTGGTTCACACCATTGCGCAATTATTTGCCCGGTTACAACGAGGATATCCGTCGGGAGTTGGTGATGGAAATGGTGAGAGTGGATTCGCTCAACCAACAATTGACTTTCCAACAGAACTATTTATCGGCCATTCGCGATGTGCTTTCCGGAGAAATTGCTTCGGATTCGTTGCAAACGCTTGACTCTATGACGATTGTGCAACAGGAGAAACTGATGGAAGAGCGTTCACCGATAACCTCGGAGTTCATTGCGCAATACGAGGCGAAAGGATTGGATAATCTGACTTTGTTTGCTCAACCGAATGCGGTACAAGTGCCCGCATTTTTTCGTCCGGCACATGGTGTAATCATGTCGCATTTCAATGCTCAAGCGGGAAAATATGGTATCAGTATCGTGACTCCGGCTAACGAAAACATTGTAAGCGTATTGCCGGGAACGGTGATTTATACATCGCGTACGATGGACAACGAATGGATGATGATTGTGCAACATGGCAACGATTACTTGTCGCTCTATCGGCATCTGAAGCGATTGATGCGGCAGCCGGGCGACCATGTGCAGGCAGGCGAATCATTGGCGATTGCCTCGGACAAGAATCCTCTGAAATTTGAACTTTGGTGCACTGGCAATGCTATCAATCCGGAAGAAGTAATTGCTTTTTAATCAGAAAAATGAAGAAACGTATAGCCATATTAGGTTCAACCGGTTCAATCGGAACGCAGGCTTTGGATGTGGTGAGAAAAAATCCCGACCGCTTCGAAGTGTATGCCATTTCTGCCAACCGTTCGGTGGACAAACTCATAGAGCAGGCTCGTGAGTTTCACCCTGAAGTGGTGTGTATTGCCGACGAATCGCTTTATCCGCAATTGAAGGAGGCGCTTTCTGCTATGCCGTTGAAAGTGTTTGCTGGAATGGATGCTATCGCTCAGATGGTGCAATTGCCGTCGGTGGATATCGTTTTGGCAGCTATGGTGGGTTATGCCGGTTTGTTGCCGACGATTGAGGCGATAAAAGCCGGCAAAACCATTGCTTTGGCGAACAAAGAAACTTTGGTGGTGGCAGGCGAATTGATTTGCGATTTGGCACAACAGCATAAAGTAGCGATATTGCCTGTCGATTCGGAGCACTCGGCTATCTTCCAAAGTATTGTGGGTGAAGACAATGAGATAGAAAAAATTCTTCTTACGGCTTCTGGCGGACCGTTCCGGACTATGGAAAAAGCGGCATTGGAACACGTTACGGCTGCCGAGGCATTGCAACATCCTAATTGGAGCATGGGAGCAAAGATTACCATCGATTCCGCTTCGATGATGAACAAAGGTTTCGAGGTTATTGAAGCAAAGTGGCTGTTTGGCGTGCCAACGGAGCAAATCCAGGTTTTAGTGCACCCTCAGAGTATTGTGCATTCGGCAGTGCAATTTGTTGATGGCAGTATCAAAGCCCAATTGGGTATGCCTGATATGCGTTTGCCGATACAGTACGCATTCACTTTTCCTGAGCGTTTGCATACCGATTTTCCGCGTGTTGATTTGTTGCATTTGCATAGTCTTACTTTTGAGGCGCCCGATTTGGAGAAGTTCCGCAATCTTGGTTTGGCTTATCAGGCAATGGAGCAAGGCGGCAATATGCCGTGCATTCTGAATGCTGCTAACGAGATAGCTGTCTATGCGTTTTTGCAAGGACAAGTCGGTTTTTTGCAGATGTCCGACCTTATTGAGCAAGCTATGCAGAAGGCTGATTTTATTGCTCAACCGACTTACGAAGATTATGTCCATACCGACACAGAAGTGCGCCGTCTGACACAAACATTGATACATTGAATAAATACAGACAATAATGAGTACATTTTGGATTAGAGCCTTACAATTGATATTGGCATTGTCGTTTCTTGTGGTGATTCACGAGCTGGGGCACTTTGCTTTTGCACGTTTGTTTAAGGTGAGAGTGGAAAAGTTCTATATGTTCTTCAATCCGCAATTCTCTATTTTGCGTATGAAGAAAATCAACGGTAAATGGAGAATCAAGTTCTTTGCGAAGAATGTTCCGTATAGTATGACCGAGGCAACCGACGAACAAGGAACCCCGTTGCTCGATAAGAAAGGCAAACCTGTTTACCGTCCGATGACAGAAGACGAATTGTATGCTTTGCCGGAAGACGATTGGCGCCGTTATCCCGATGCTACTGAATGGGGAATCGGTTGGTTGCCTTTTGGCGGATATTGCTCTATTGCCGGTATGGTGGACGAGACAACGGCTGCCGGACAATTGGTATCGGAACCTCAGCCTTGGGAATACCGCTCAAAATCTACATGGCAACGCCTGCCTATCATTATTGGCGGTGTGTTGGTCAATTTTGTGGCGGCACTCATTATTTATAGTGCTATTCTCTTCACTTGGGGCAAAGAATATCTGCCTTTGGATAATGCTGTCTATGGTCTGCAATATTCCGATGTAATGCTGGAGCAGGGTTTTGCGCAAGGCGATAAGATTATTGCCATAGGCGATAGAAAGCCTGAAACGACTGCCGATTTGGTACAATGGATGCTCATCGATGGCGAACGCAACGTTACCGTTTTGCGAGGTGATGACACTTTGCAATTGCGGTTGGCTGACGATCTCGACCAATTGGTATTGGCTTCCGGTAATACGGCTTTGGTGGACTTTCGTTTCCCCTTTGTGGTGAACGAAATCATTCCTGACGGGGCTGCTGCCAAGGCTTTGATGATGGCGGGCGATAGTGTGATAGCCGTGGATGGTGTTGCTACATTGGCTTATCAGGATGTGGTTGCAGAATTGCAAAAGCATGCTTGCGATAGTGTGACGGTGGAGTTTGTCCGTCAAGGCGGAACCATGACGGTGCGCACCTATCTTGGCGATGAAGCCAAATTGGGCGTTTATCCGAACAAACCGATTGATTATCTGCAAACAAAGAAGATAGAGTATGGCTTTTTTGCATCCATTCCTGCCGGTATTGAGTATGGTTGGGACGTTTTGGTAAGCTATGTAAAGCAATTCAAGTTGGTTTTCACCAAAGAGGGTAGCAAGTCGTTAGGCGGCTTTGGAGCAATAGGTAGTTTGTTCCCGCCGGTTTGGGATTGGCATTCGTTCTGGCTCATGACTGCATTCCTTTCTATCATCTTGGCTTTCATGAACATTATTCCTATTCCGGGCTTGGACGGCGGTCACGTTTTCTTCCTGCTTTGGGAAATGCTGACAGGCAAAAAGCCGAGCGACAAGTTCCTCGAAATTGTGAATACCATTGGTTTCTACCTGCTTTTGGCATTGGTCATTTATGCCAATCTGAACGATATATTACGGCTGTTTTAATCAACAATGACGATGGATTATTTCGTACATGAATCGTCTTATGTGGACGAAGGTTGCCAAATCGGCAAAGGTACCAGGATTTGGCATTTCTCGCATGTGATGTCGGGTTGCACCATTGGTGAGGATTGTAATATCGGGCAGAATGTGGTTGTATCGCCTGATGTAGTATTGGGACGTAATGTGAAGATACAGAACAATGTATCGGTCTATACCGGTGTGCGTTGTGAAGATGATGTGTTCCTCGGTCCGAGTATGGTTTTTACCAATGTTATCAATCCTCGTAGCCATGTGTCGCGCAAGAATGAATATCGTCCGACGATTATCCGTCGCGGTGCTTCCGTAGGGGCGAATGCCACTATTGTTTGTGGTCACGAAATTGGCGAATATGCCTTGATTGGTGCAGGTTCTGTGGTGACCAAAGATGTGCCTGCCTATGCTTTGATGGTGGGCAATCCGGCACGTCAACGGGGCTGGGTGAGTCGATACGGGGAAAAACTCGTTTTTGATGAAAATGGAATAGCCGTTTGTCCTGCTACGGGTGAACGGTATAAATTAACTGATAATAAAGTAACATTACTATGATACAGCGTTTACAGACCTTATATTTGTTTTTGGTGGTTGTTTGTTTTGCTTTGCTCAGTTTCCTTTCGCCTATGCAGTTTATGACGACAGAAGGGGCGGAAGTGCAGCATCTGTATGAAATAGCGTTTCTCAATGTGGTGGATGTCACCAATGCTGCCCAACCTCTTAATGTAATGTCTGTTTGGGCTTTGGCGGTATTGAGTATCGTTATTCCTTTGATTGCTTTGGTGAGCATTTTCCTCTATAAAAAACGCATTGTGCAGGCACGTCTGAATGTGTTCAATATCTTTTTGATGTTGGGTTACTATATTCTTTTGGTGGTTTATGCGTGGTTTGTTTGCCAACGTTTGGATGTGGATTGGTATCTCAATGTCAGTGCCGGTATTCCTCTGATTGGTATCATCCTGACCTTTATGGCGATTCGTCTCATTTTGCGTGACGAAGCTTTGGTGCGTGCTGCCGACCGTATCAGATAACCTCGAATAGGATATATCCTCTATCTTCCTTGCTGCTACATAGCAAGTGAGGGTTGGTACAAGGGTTATACAAGGGTTATACAAGGGTCATACAAGGGTTCGGCAGGACGATAGGATGAATAATCGCTCTATTCCGCCAAAGGCAAAAACTCTATCCAAATAGGCAAATGGTCTGAGTAACCGCCTGAATATCGCCATCCTTTATACGTGCGCCATGGTTGTTCTCCCAAGTATTTGGTATCTTCTTCAAATAGCCAATCCGCATCGAAGATATGTGTTTTTGTCCTTTCTGCCATATTCGCAGTAATATAACACTGATCCAGACAATTCCAAATGCCTTTGTATTTGTAAGTTCCTTTGCCGGCTTGGTGGAAGGGTAGCATCAGGTTTTGCAGGGGTGGAAGATTGTCTTCGGGCTCTTGATTGAAATCTCCCATAACGATGATATGTGCATTCGGTTGGGCGGATAGCACACTGTCAATATGCGTCTGCAATACTTTGAGTGCTGTTTGGCGACGATGTTCACTTGCTTTGCCGTTTAACCGTGAAGGCATATGACAAACATAGATATGCAATGTATCTTTCTGTGTATGGCGGTGTGTTCGGTCAATCATTTCTCCTTGTGCATACAGAAATTCCCGTGTTGGACGGTCGCTTAACGGAACTGAAATAAACTGGTGCGTAAGCAATTCGAATTGCAACGGGTCGTAGAGTAGGGCACAGTCGATACCTCGTACATCCGGACCGTCATGGTGAAGATACTGATACCCGTAATTCTTCAGTCCGCTGAACTTGGTCAGACTTTGCAGGCAATAGTCATTTTCCACCTCGCACAAACCGACCAACATAGGCGTTTGCCATTCTCCGATGTTGGCAATCACTTGTGCAATATGGTCAATCTTGGTGCGGTATTTCTGATAAGTCCAGTGTTTGTCGCCGTCGGGTGTGTATTCAGTATCTTGATACAAACTGTCGTGACGGGTGTCGAACAAGTTTTCCACATTGTAGAAAACAATCTTCTTTTGGGCATAAACGGCAATGCACAACAGAGCAAAAAGCATTGCAATATATCGGCGATGGCTCATTCCTTTTCTTGTAAAGCATTGACTAACATGCCGCATGCTGCCAATATATCTTCGCCTCTTGAACGACGGATAGTTGTGGTGATGCCGTTGTCACTCAGGTAATCTCTGAATCGGATCATTTGCTCCGGTGATGAACCCTGCAGCGAGAGATGGGTGTTCGATTTTTCTTCTGCTCCCTCATGGAAACGAATCAGATTGATACGGCAGTCGAAGCCTTTTAGCAAGCGGCGCAACTGATTGGCATGGCGCAAACTGTCGTTCTTACCGCCGAACATGATATATTCGAACGAGATACGGCGTTGGTGCCGGAAATCGTATTGCTTGAGCAATGCCAGTACATCGCTGATAGGATAGACTTTTTCGATAGGCATAATCTCTTGCCGTTCTGTCGGAAAAGGATTGTGCAGACTGATGGCCACGTGGCAATCCGATTCTTGCAGCAACCGTTTCAGCCCCGGAATATAGCCCACTGACGACACTGTGATTCGTCTCGGACTCCATTGGCAACCGTATGGCGCAGTCATTATTTCTATGCTGCGCAATACGGCATTGATATTCTCGCAAGGCTCGCCTTCGCCCATATAGACGATGTTGGTAAGTCGCTCGGAATCAGGAATGGAGAATATCTGATTCAGTATCTCGGTGGCGGACAAATGTCCGTGAAATCCGAGTGTTCCGGTCATGCAGAACTTGCAACCCATCTTGCAACCTGCTTGTGTGGAAACACAAATCGTGGCACGGTCATCATCGGGGATATAGACGGCTTCCACAAATTGTCCTTCTGCCGTTTCGAACAGATATTTCTTTGTCCCGTCCTCGCTAACGGCTTCAGCTACAGGCTGTTTTCGTCCGATACAATATTGCTCTGCAAGTGCCGTACGGCCTTTGCCTGAGATGTTGGTCATTTCAACAAAAGTAGTCGCACGGCGTAGATATATCCATTCAGCCAACTGTTTGCCGGCGAATTTGGGTAGCCCCACAGAGAGGGCTACTTCTGTCAGTTCTTCTATGGTCTTTCCTAATAGGGCAGGTCTCATCGTTCTGTCTACGGTTGGTATGATGCTTCCTGAGTTACCATGCGAACAATGGATAATCTTTCATCATGCTGTTCACTTGCTCACGCACTTTGCTGATAGCTGCTTCATTGTCAACGTTATGTAATACTATATCAATGAGTTCTACTATCTGAGGCATATCCGCTTCTTTCAATCCTCGGGTCGTAATGGCTGGTGTTCCGAAGCGCAAACCTGATGTTTGGAACGGACTACGGCTGTCGAATGGCACCATGTTTTTGTTGGTTGTGATATCGGCAGCCACCAATGCCTGTTCTGCCGCTTTGCCTGTCAGATCGGGGAATTTGGTGCGTAAATCAACGAGCATACAATGGTTGTCGGTGCCGCCTGAAATCAGTTTGTATCCTTTGTCCATAAAGGCTTGAGCCATTGTTTGGGCATTCTTTTGCACTTGTTGCTGATACACTTTGTAATCGGGTTGCAATGCTTCGCCGAATGCCACTGCTTTGGCGGCAATAACGTGCTCTAACGGACCGCCCTGCGTGCCGGGAAATACTGCAGAATCCAACAATGCCGACATCATCTTCACTTCGCCTTTGGGAGTGGTTTTGCCCCAAGGATTCGGGAAATCTTCGCCCATCAGGATGATGCCGCCGCGCGGACCACGCAAAGTCTTGTGCGTAGTGGAAGTGACAATATGTGCATAGCGGAGCGGATTGCGGAGCAATCCTGCGGCAATCAATCCGGCAGGATGTGCCATATCTACCATAAAGATAGCACCAATCTCGTCTGCTACACGGCGGATACGGGCATAGTCCCATTCCCGGCTGTATGCCGATGCACCGGCAATAATGAGTTTCGGACGCTCTTCACGGGCAACTTTCTCCAATTGGTCGTAATCTACCAATCCGTCGGCTTCCCGTACATTATATTCCAATGCGTGGAACATCAATCCCGAGAAATTCACTGGCGAACCGTGTGAAAGGTGACCGCCGTGACTCAGGTTCAAGCCCAGAAACTTGTCACCGGCTTGCAGGCATGCCATAAAAACTGCCATGTTGGCTTGTGCACCCGAGTGGGGTTGCACATTCGCCCAAGCGGCACCATAGAGTGTTTTCAGTCGCTCAATCGCCAAACGTTCTGCCTCGTCCACTACTTGGCAACCGCCGTAATAGCGTTTGCCGGGATAGCCTTCGGCATATTTGTTGGTCAAAACTGAGCCCATGGCTTCCATCACTTGGTCGCTCACAAAGTTCTCACTGGCAATCAGTTCGATGCCTTTCGTTTGGCGTTCTCTTTCCCGACGGATGATGTCGAAGAGTTGTGTGTCTCGTGTTGTCATAAGGGTATGTTTAAGGTTGTTTTTTCTTCTTTACGCTCCAACCGAATTTGCCTATCTCCTTGCCAAGCGAGTAGTAATGCCCGTGGTTGTAGGCAATCAGTTTGGCTTTTTCGAGGTCGAAAGTGCCGGTCTCAGGGTCGATATATTGCGGGTCGGCTTGCACGTTCACTACCTCGGCAATGAACATGTCATGGCTGCCTAACGGAATGATTTCTCGCACTTTGCATTCGATGCTCAATGGCGATTCGGCTATCAGGGGTGCTTTTACCTTCTCGCCCGCTATCGGAGTGAGCTTCATTTCCTTGAACTTGTTGTAATCCTGGCCGCTTCTGACGCCGCACCAGTCGGTGGCAAAAGCTAATGCTTCGTTTGTCAGGTTGAGCACAAACTCACCTGTACGTTTGATGATGGGGTACGAATGTCTTTCGGGGCGGACGGAGATATAGCACATGGCGGGATTGGTGCAAATCGTTCCGCACCAGCTTACTGTCAGAATGTTGTATTCATCGGCATTCTCGCCGCACGACACCATGATGGCAGGCAGCGGATATATCATCGTTCCGGGCTTCCAGGATACTTTTTCTGTCATAGTACAAACACTTCTAATGAATGATAGTGCAAAGATACGCAAAATTTCCGTAATTCCCTATGCTTGTACCAAAAACTTTTCATTTCAGGTTGAGTTTATTATATTCGGCGATTATTCAATTGCTTGGTTGCATCATCCGGTCAATCGTAAATTGTCAAATCTGCATCTCCACATCTCCTCAATTTCTCAACTTTCCCTTTGTCAGTCCAAATATTCTTTGTACCTTTGCAGTCCGAAATCCGACAGAGGAAAGATTTGACTGCTTGCAACCTCTATAAAAGAATGCTAAAAACTTGTGTCGTAAGCTATAAGTAGTCAGCTTGCGCATTTTTTTATACCTTAATTAATTATGTCTTATTTGTTTACTTCCGAATCTGTTTCCGAAGGGCATCCCGACAAGGTGTCCGATCAAATTTCTGATGCAGTGCTCGACGCCTTTTTGGCGCAGGAAGCTGATTCTCATGTGGCTTGCGAAACTTTGGTTACTACCGGTCAAGTCGTGGTGGCAGGTGAAGTGCGCAGCAATGTGTATGTCGATGTGCAACAGGTGGCGCGCGATACCATTCGCCGTATTGGTTATACCAAGAGCGAATACAAGTTTGAGGCGGATTCCTGCGGTATTCTAACGGCGTTGCACGAGCAGTCTGCCGATATCAATCAGGGCGTTGCGCGTGGCGAAATCTTGGCGCAAGGTGCGGGCGACCAAGGTATGATGTTTGGTTATGCTACCGACGAAACCGAAAACTATATGCCGCTTACTTTGGATTTGGCGCATACGCTTGTTTATACGCTGGCACGTATCCGTCACGAGGGCAAGCAGATGACGTGGCTCCGTCCCGATGCCAAGTCGCAGGTAACTATTGAGTACGATGACAACAACCGGCCTTTGCGTATCGATACGATAGTGGTTTCCACGCAGCACGATCCCAATGTTTCGCAAGAGCAAATCCGTCAGGATATCATCAATATTCTGTTGCCTCGGGTGGCAAAGCGTGATAGCCGTTATGCGGCTTTGCTGGCTGCTAACGACTATAAGCTGTTGGTCAACCCGACGGGCAATTTCGTCATTGGAGGCCCCCATGGTGATACCGGTTTGACGGGGCGTAAAATCATCGTTGATACCTATGGTGGTCGTGGAGCGCATGGCGGTGGTGCTTTTTCGGGAAAAGACCCGAGCAAGGTGGACCGTTCGGCTGCCTATGCTGCCCGCCATATCGCCAAAAACCTGGTGGCTGCAGGTGTGGCGCACGAAGTGCTGGTGCAGGTGAGTTACGCTATCGGGGTCGCAGAGCCGGTCAGCCTGTGTATCAATACCAATGGCACCAATCTGACATCGTTCACCGACGGGGAAATTGCACGCAAAGTATTGTCGCTCTTCGATTTGCGTCCGGGTTTGATAGAGGAAACGCTGAAACTCCGGCAACCTATCTACGAAGAGACTGCCTCTTATGGTCATGTAGGGCGTACGCCGCAAACCGTCACCAAAACCTTTATCGATGGCAACGGTAACGC
This sequence comes from Bacteroidales bacterium, assembly GCA_022783865.1. Classification (GTDB taxonomy): domain Bacteria; phylum Bacteroidota; class Bacteroidia; order Bacteroidales; family Paludibacteraceae; genus Colicola. Next base: position 96,327 of record JALFYY010000016.1, on the reverse strand, counting down.
ATTTACGCGCGAAGTCGAACTCTTTACATGGGAAAAACTCGACCGTGTGGACGATATCCGCAAGGCCTTCGGATTGTAAAACAACAATGATTAAAGTGGTGAAATCGCTTTTCTCATTGCGTTCATACGGGTTCAAATTCGACAAGTGGGCACTCCTGTTGTGCCTGCTTGTTTTGTTGCCGACTTTTGTATGGATGGCATTTCCTGTGCCTGACGATGTGTTGCGTATCGAATCGTGTACGCCCGTTTGGGACACGGTCGGTTCTGTTTTCCAAACCGTTATGATGGCTGCATTATGCTTGTTGCGCAATCGTCAGGCGTCATCTCGCTGTTCTGTTCCTTTGCGATGGAGTATCGTGGCGATGCTTTTTCTCTATTGGCTCGCGTGGTTTCTTTATTATGCCGGTTTCTTCAATATGCTGATATTGATGCTGTTAGTTGTTCCACCTTGTCTTTGTTTTGTCCTTTTTGCATGGGAACGGCGCAACGCCTTAGCATTGTTGTCGGCAATAGGCTTTCTATGTTGCCATCTCGTCTTTGCCGTGATGAACTTCTTGTAATTGGTTGATAAATATAGCTATACAATTCCAATATAACTCAGTGTTGGCTACTAATATGCTCTGTCATATGGGATAGCTATTGTTATTTGGTTATTATTTGGTGATTATTTGGTTGTTATTTGGTGATTCAGCCCCCCTTGTGCTACTTTTGTCAGATCCGGATGTGTCGAATTGTTGTCGGGTGGGATAGAAAAATGCAGGGTATTATCGTAGGCTTTCCATATAATCTTCCAAGATAATGCAGGCAGCAATTCGGTCCACTACGGCTTTATCCTGCCGTTGGCGTTTTTTCATACCGCCATCTATCATAGCACGATGTGCCAATACTGATGTAAAGCGCTCGTCATAGAATTGCAATTCCCTGTCAGGAAAACGCTTGGCAAAAGCCTTGGTGAATGGCAGGATATATTGCATCGACTCCGAATCCTCGTTGTTCATCTGCTTAGGATGTCCGATTACAACGATATCTACTTGCTCTTTTTTGAGATAATTGGAGAGCCATTCCAATAATGTGCCCGTCGGAATGGTTGCCAATGGTTGAGCCGTAATGCGCAACGGATCGGTTACTGCCAACCCTGTACGTTTTTTTCCATAGTCGATAGCCAATATTCGTCCCATAATGTTTATAAATAAGGATTGCTTTGTTTTTCCTCTCCGATGGTGGTAGAATACCCGTGTCCGGGATAGACAATCGTTTCGTCCGGCAATGGCATAATTTGCTCCCGAAGACTGCGAAGCAGGGTTGCATAGCTACCTCCTGGCAAGTCTGTTCTTCCGATACCGCATTGAAACAACGTATCGCCTGAAAACAAGATAGGTGGTTGATTATTAGACGGGTTAGGCTTTATATAGAAACTCGCACTACCCGGCGTATGTCCGGGCGTAGGTAGTACTTCAATCTGAAAATCACCTATTTGTACTGAGGAATCAAGAGGTATATAATGGGCAATAGGCGTATCTTCCAATGGGCAACCGAAAGCGATGGATTGTTGTTGCAAATTACTGAACAAACAATCATCCGCCGGCGACAATTGTGGCAGAACATTGTATGCTTTGTAAATGAATTTCGCCCCGAAACAATGGTCCAGATGTGCATGCGTGAGCAAATGTGCTGCTATCGTCAGTTGCCGCTTATCGATATACTCTTGCAAACGAGATTGTTCAGCGGTCGTATAAGTGCCACAATCAATAATGATAGTGTTACCTTTGTCGTCCGAAAGCAGATAAGTGCATTCTCGAAACGGATTGAAATAGAAGGTCTGAATATGCATCATATGGAGTGTTGTTTGCAGGAACGATATGCTAATCGTCAACTATAGAGGAAGATAGAGTATTTTCTTTGTCTTGAAATACTCCTCATCGAACCACGTGGAGAGTGCCGTTTGCTCTGCGATATTGCGGAAAGGTTGCATTTCGGCTTGCAGCTCACCGCCTTTCAGGCAGATAAGTCCGTTAGGTAATGCATTGTGCTGTTGTTTGGCGATATTCTTCCGTGTGAGTTTCACTAAATCTCCAAGCGGCATAACGGCTCGCGATACTATGAAATCGAATGTTCCTTTCTCATCTTCGATGCGCTCTTGCACGCAACTTACATTTTGCAAACCAATGGTTTGGGCAATCTCAGTGGCGACCTTGATTTTCTTGCCGATACTATCAACCAGCAAGAACTTGCACTCAGGAAACATTATTGCCAATGGTATGCCGGGGAAACCGCCTCCTGTACCTACGTCCATAATTTGTGTGCCGGGTTTGAACGAAATCAAGCGGGCTATCGCAAGTGAATGCAGAATATGATGTTCATATAAGTTATCAATATCTTTCCTTGAAATGACGTTGATTTTGGCATTCCATTCCGGATAAAGAACACCAAGAGCAGCAAATTGCTGCTCTTGTAATGGTGTCAGTGTAAAGTATTTACGCAAAATTTCCATGTGGTCTGCGCCTTACTCTGCCATATTGGTGAATACATTCTGAACGTCTTCGTCTTCCTCAATCTTGTCAATGAGTTTCTGAACGGACTCTTTTTCCTCATCGGTGAGTGTCTTATAGTCGTTCGGAATGCGGACAAACTCTGCCGAATTAATTTCGAAACCATTGTCTTCCAAATACTTTTGGATTTGTGCGTTCGATTGGAAATCGCCATAGATGATGATGTTGCCGTCTTCGTCTTGTCCGAGTTCGTCAACACCGTAGTCAATAAGTTCCAATTCAAGCTCGTCGAGATCAACACCTTCTTTCGGAGCAACGGTAAATACGGATTTGCGGTCAAAAAGGAATTGCAGACAGCCTTGTGTACCGAGCGAACCGCCGTGTTTGGTGAAATAGCTGCGGATATTGGCAACAGTACGCATATTGTTGTCGGTAGCCGTTTCTACAAAGATGGCGATACCGTGAGGACCATAGCCTTCGTAGTTGATTTCTTTGTAACCTTCCGACGACTTGTCGGTAGCTTTCTTGATAGCACGCTCAATGTTTTCTTTGGGCATGTTCTCTTTTTTACATTGCTGGATTAGCACGCGCAAACGAGGATTCGAATCAGGATCCGGACCGCCGTCACGTGCGGCAATAGTGATTTCCTTACCTAATTTGGTAAACACACGTGCCATGTGTCCCCAACGTTTGAGTTTTGTTGCTTTGCGATATTCAAATGCTCTTCCCATAATGAGTATTGAGTTGATATAATGTTATATGTTTTACGGAGTGCAAAGATACAAATTTTTGCTGAGACGGCAAAACATCAGTTGCTTTTCGTTTTTGCTTATGTATTATTTTCTGTTCTCGACATGCTGCTGTTCGTCTATTGGACAGCCTTTGTCGTTTACTTTCATGCCGCGAGGAGTATCCGGACAAAGGTCGAAAGCGTCCCGTACACCGTCTTTGTCTTTGTCACGGTTATGCCCGATAACGATGTTCAGACCCAAACCGATATTGATAGTACTGGTCTTGTAGGGCAACGGAATCTTGTCATAGTGCGCATAATACAAAGGTATGTAGTCGGCAGTCAGTGTCAGACCTATACCCTCGTAAGTAACAATGCCGAGTGCAGCACCGATATTGCCCGATTTGCCGTTAAACAATGAATAGGATGCTGCCAATTGCAACCAATGGAACGGACGGAATGCAGCACCGAAAATCAGTTCTTCCAAAGCCGAACCACCCACGAACTTTGTGCGTGAATAAACGCCTACTCCCACACGGTTGCCCCAGAAATTAGCGTCAACACCCACATTCAACGTAGGTGACAGCATATTGTTGAAACCTTTTTTGATATCGGTTTGCTGAAGTGCGGTTGAATAAACATTGGTTAGACGGGTGGTTACTGTATCCATCAAACGATTGGAATCGAACTGACCTGTTTCATCAACATACTCGCCATAGTCGAATTCGCCTACACCGTCGTAAACGCCGTTCACATCATAATTATATTGTTGCCCTTTGTTCCAACGTATGAAACCAAGGTCGGTTACGGCAGCAGATATTTGCAGCATTTTGATAGGTTTATAAGTAATACCTAAGTCAATTGCACCGCCTAAGCCGTTTGGTTTTATTAGTTCCATTATATCGGCATAACCATTGAGGCTGGGCAATTCGAAACCGGTTTTGAGGTCTTCAATCGCAATCGATGCAGGATAATTCTTCAGTGGGGCGGCAATCTGCATATAGCCGTTTCCGCGCAATGCCCATTCGTCGGCAGAAGCATCTAAATGCAAGTCGTTTTGCGTCATATTGGCGTATGCCGTTCCGTAGAGAAATTTCAGTGTCACACCGAAGCTCCAATGTTGATTGAATTGGTGCGAATAGCCGAATGCAAACTCGGTATAAGCCGAAACTCTGGCTTGTAATTGTTGCAAGTCATAAGAATTGATACCGCCGTTGATATCTTGCATTCCTCCGCCCAAAGCAAATTCCATAAGTCCTTTCGGAATGCCCGCATCGCCCACCATACGTTCGTTGATATTCAGGTGGAAATACCCTCTGTCTTTTATACTGAAACCGAAAGAAAGCAGATTGATACGTGTATCAATATTCACTGACATCTGAGGACGTATGTGGCGGAGAAATTCGTCCATACCATATCCGTCAGGATGCAGAAATGTCATTGTCTTGCCGTCTTTCTGATATACCAGATTGCTCATTGTCAGAGAGTTGTTGCCCACGGTGGCTGTCGTATAGCCAATTACCGGCAAACTCAGATACATCTTGCTCAATGGCTCGAAAGCGGGATTGATATAGTGGCGCATCGGACTGTTTTCCAAGAAATAGAGCGTGTTCGACTCTTGTGCTTGCAATAAGGTGGCTCCAAAGAGTACAACAGAGAGAATGGATAGCTTTATCTTGTTCATATTCGTCGGTTTTATTCTTGTTAGTTGAAGAGTACTTATTTGGTTAGGAAATTCAGATTAAGAAAGGCTTCCACATCCACTGCCAAACCGATATTGAACTTCAGACTTGTGTCGGTTCGCAATGCTGCAGTAGCCACATTATCTCCCAAAAATGCTTTATATACAATGCTTTTCACCTTTGGTAGGTTTTCCAATCCCTTCTGGTCGAGTGCGATGGTGAGTAATGCTTCTGCCGGTTTTATAACTTCGCTGCCGCGAATTTCCTGAGGAGCAGGAATGTTCAGGATATTGCCTTCTTCTGTGAGTGACAAATCAACAGGTTGACCGTTCTCGTCTAAAAACTCAAATTCGGCTTTCACGGCAAACGGAATATAACTTTCTGCACCGATCATGAGTTGTAGCGTCTTGGTATTGAGCGAATCAACAAAATCAATATCGCTGATCAAATCTTCTATTGCCAGACTGGAGAAGTCCACGTCTTGCAATGTGTCGCTATAACTGAATTCAGCTCCTTCTTTGAAGATGAACGGAATCTTGGCGGTCACTTCGAGGTCAATATCCGTATTGGTGCCCAATCGGTGTTGTTTGATTTCGCTCGAATAGTCGCTGTTTACTACAATTTCGTAACTGTAAGCCAATTTTTCGGGAGTAATATCAAACAACTTGTCAATAGCGCCGTTCGACGGATTTTTGTCAAATGTATAATAGTTGACAGCCACTTTGTCAAGCGGGTCACTCAGTCTCACAAATTCCGGCATGCTCCACATCAGACGCTTGTTATTGTTGAACATGGCATAAATCGTGGTAGTGGGGTTCTCTACATACAGATAGTCCAGATTGACGGTCAATGGCATCCCCAACGAAGTACTGACTTTGCAATCAATCGATGGCTCCGCCAGTTTGACTTTCAAATCTTTCAGGTCTTTCCATACGTCCCACTCGTCAGCAAGTACAATTTCTCGTGAGTCTCTCATGAACTTGCTCGGTTTGAACCAACCCCAGATAGTCTCGTATTCCAAGAAATTGATGTCGAAGTCGTATGTAAATGCCGAGAGAGTGTTGATAATCAAGTCGGTTTGAGGTATGATGGTAAAAGTAATAATGAACCCCATCTCGTTGATAACGTTGCTATTATCGGGGTCTTTAGTCGGGTCTTTTATGAAACTGATTGTAAAATCGTCAACGTTGATAGGGATATCTTCACCAAAACTGCTACCTTGCAACGGTATTTCCAGTGTTTTGCCTTTGGCTCTGCTGCAGTGTTCGTCGAGCGTAATTTCTACTTTGTCAATGTCGTTGAAATTCATTTCTAAATCTTTCAGACTGAAAGTGGATATGAACTCGCTATTTTTCACATAAATACTGTCCACACGTTCGTTTTCGAAAGTATTGTTCAGGTTGTTGAGAGTCATCTTCATCGGAAACGACAATTTGTAGGTGTTGCCTGCCGGAAGGGTAATCTGTGACAGACCGCCCAGCGGTATCTGTTCGCTGATGATAAACTCTTGGTTTGTGTGTGTCATATATTGTTCCAAGTTGATGGCGTGGAAATTACGTTGAATCACAAATGTATCTACATACTGAAACACACCGTCTTCCCGTACTGAAATAATGCCGTCGCCTAAGTCAAGAAAGTCGCCCAAAGAAGCCGACATTGTGCCAACAGGCATAGCCAAACCCATATTTACTTGGGCGGAACTGTCAATGTTTTTTAAATCCACATCTGCCTCGCAGCTCGATAGGAGCAATGCGCTAAGACTGATAATTACTAATGGTTTAAGAATCTGCTTCATAAAAAGTGATATAGTTGATTGTATAATTTGAATTGTTTGTTTCAATCTGCAAAGATAAAAATAATTTGGGAATTGCAAAAGTATTTTTGCAAAAAAATATTCATATCAATCTGTTCTGTTTGTCGGGGTGTGGGCGTCCTCGCCCGCAAATCATCTAATCGTAATTCGTGCAATCATCTAATCTGATATTCAGCACTCCTGTAGCGGTCCCCTAGCGGTCGGGTAGCGGTCAGGTCGGTGGTAAAAATCATCGGTCGGATACTTTGACAAAACCAACACGATCCGCATAAGATAACGCCCAATTCTCAACTGAATAATATTTTCAACGCTCAACTACAGTGTATCCTACCAATTGGTCGTATCTTCCGCCAAACGGGCGATAATATACATATATTGTATATTCGTTTTGGGTTTGCCAATGGCTTCCTTCTGTTCGGAGCAGGGTAGCAGTGTGCGATTGTTTGGGCTTGAACCAGTACTGATAATCGTAGGCACCTTGTTTGAGGTAGGCGGTAAAAAAGTAGGTCTGGTGCTGATTGTCGTATTGCATTCTGTTTGTCGGTAACAACTGATTACCAAATAAATCACCTCCTATATATACATTTCCGTCGAACCATGGTGATTGCTCAGGCAAGAAAAAATGTACCCACATGTAGTCCGCTTCATAGTCGTCGTCCTCGGTGCGTTCGGCATTGATGACAAACTGCCCGTTGGTATCGAAGTCCGACAGATAGGGCGTGGTCGAGCGGTTTTCGTCGGGGAACAGAAATGCTTGGTAATATCGTTGGTCGAAGCGGATATAATCTACATTGTTGCCCATAAAATATACCGAACTGATGTCGAAATGCCGATATTCGTTGCCTCCTTCAAAAATCAATTGCTTATGATTCATATAGCGCAATCGCTGACTTTCCACATAACTGGGTTTCGGATTAAATACCTCATTGTCAGTACGGTTGTTCTGTCTTACTACCACTTTTATTTCGTCCGGATTTTTCATTCCGATTCCTTGGGTCTGCACATCGATATCCAATTGCTGATAGCGTCCCGAAAGCTCGATATCCGTATTGTGCCGCACCGTCACTTCAATGCCTGTTTTCGGTTCTACTACGGCAAAACATGCATACGCCACTACTTTTTCCGGGTCGCCCTCCTCATAAATCTTCAGGGCGTAATTCCCCGAAATCTTGGGCTGCATTTCTTCGTTCGGGAACGTAAACCGGTAGTGCGTATAGAGTTGTTGAGTATTGAGCGAATAGTCGTAGTCTGTAATGTCGGCGGTTGGAAATCCTGCCAAGTAGTCCACACTGCTCAATGACGATTCTGTCCGGTCGGCATTCAAATGAAGTAGGGTATAGGTGTAGTTGTGTGTATTGTGCGAAAGTTCGTCGAACGATATTTCCAAAGTTTCGTCTGTGCCCAATGTCAGTATGGGGCGCTGCAATGTGGCATTGCCTTCGTATCTGATGCGGAGCGACCGCACATCGGGATTTTTCACTTCCGTACGGTAAACTGTTTGGGCAAATGTTGATATGCCTAAACACAAAGCTGATACGATGACTGCTAAATGTTTCATTCTGTTCTATTGGCGTACAAAGATACTGCTTTTTTTTCTGATATGTATCATTTTCTTGCAAATTATCTGCATTTTGATTTGTGTATGTGAAAAACTTGTCGTACTTTTGCACTCGCAAATTCGGATAGGGTTTTGTGCAATGCTGATTCTGCCTTATTAAGGAAGATATTGCTGGAGCAAAAACGTATTCTTATCGTAATTGCGATGATGGTTTGCCACTGTGGCTCAGTTGGTAGAGCAACGCATTCGTAATGCGTGGGTCGGCGGTTCGAGTCCGCCCAGTGGCTCAAAGTAATGAAAATCCGTTGGTTTAGTCCTGCTACTGACTCAAAAAGGAATTCTGCGTAGAGTTCCTTTTTTTGTTTCCCTTCTCTCATTTGCGGTTGCAAAGATAATCCTTTTTTCTCTGTTTTTATTCCCGAACTTTTGGGAATGGAAAATCAGAACTTTGTTATACCTTTGCATGCACAAATAATCTACTGTTCATTTGGCTACTCATGCGCTGTTCATACGCTACTCATGCGGCACTTGCACAACACTATTAATTATCCATACCTCTCCACATCTTTACCACTCCACAACTAAACAAACAAATTCAGCACCCCTTGCGCAGGTCTCGCGCACCCCTTACGGAGTTATTTCTATTATCATTTCTGCGGTGTCTTTTGCAGCGTCTCTCAGATGGTGCTCCGTTTCTCAATTAGGGCTTTGCCTGCTCAATTCCTCACTTCCTCAATAAGGGCTCTGCCCGTTCAACTCTCCTTACAATTCAACTCCTTCTTTCTTCTGTGGAATCTCTATATGCCTAAATCCGGCTTCATGCAAATATTTGGCATAGTCCTCTTGAACTTCCGCTTCGCCATGCACTAAGAAGATTTTCTGCAGGTGCTTTTTGTTCTGACACGAAAGGAAACGAGCCATTTCCTGATAGTCGCCATGCCCGGAGAAACTGTCAATACGCCGGATTTCGGCATTCACTTTTCTGGGCATACCGAAGATGGATATCTCTTTCAGACCGGGTTGCTGAATGCGTGCTCCCAACGAAGTCGGTGTGCAATATCCCACAATCAGTATTGTGGTTGATGGTTTCTCTATCTGGTTGGCTACGTGGTGTTTCACCCGTCCGGCTTCCAACATGCCGGAAGCGGAAATAATGATGCACGGAACTTTGCTTTTGTTGAGTTTCTTCGATTCCGTTACGTCGGTGATATATTTCAGCGTATTAAACCCGAACGGGTCAGGGTCGTATTGCATCACTTCTTTCACATCCTCATTGAGCGCATCGGTATATAACCGGAAAATCTGGGTGGCATTCACCGAAAGAGGCGAATCCACATATACCGGTATGGCAGGCAGTTTTTGTTCGTTATAGAGTTTGTTGAGCACATACACAATCTCTTGTGTCCGTCCCACCGAGAACGACGGAATGATGAGTTTGCCCCTTTTCTCAATGCAAGTATGTTTTACGATATCGAGCAATTCTTCTTCCGATACTTCCGATTCTTCGTGCAGACGGTTGCCATAGGTGCTTTCGGTGATGAGATAATCGCATTCAGGGAAAGGTTCCGGTGCTTTGAGAATCGGATTGTTTTCCCGCCCTATGTCACCTGTATAGGCAATACGCTTCTTTTTCCCCTTCTCTTCAATTTCCAAGTTGACGATTGCACTGCCGAGCATGTGCCCTGAATGGGTGAAAGTCAGATAGATACCGCTGTCAATCTTGAATCGGTGACCATAGTCAATCGTTACGAATCGACGCATACATTCTTCTGCGTGACGCGGTTCGTAGAGCGGAGCAACGGCAGGCAAATGCAGTTTGCGTTGTTTTTTGTTGTACCATTTGATATCCAATGCTTGTATAAAAGCCGTGTCAGCCAACATGATAGCGCATAAATCGCGAGTGGCGGGAGTGCAATATACCGTTCCTCTGAATCCTAATTTGTGGATATAAGGGATAAGTCCCGAATGGTCGATATGGGCATGTGAGAGAATCAGAAAATCGATGTCTTTCGGGTTGAATCCTAAATCGCGGTTCATCCGGTCGGTTTCCATTCCTTTGCCTTGAAACATACCGCAATCGAGCAATATGCGTTTCCCTTTGTTGGTGGTAATCAGGTGTTTGCTGCCGGTTACTTCTTGTGCAGCCCCTAAGAACTCTATTCTCATGGTAATGATATTTTAAGGTCTTCTTACTACAAAAACAAAGCAAAAACCGTACCTTGCTATACCATGAAAAGACTTTTATGCAAAAATCAGAATAAGGAATTGTGCAATCACGATGCGCAGGAACGAAACCAACGGATAGACAGTAGAATAAACTACAGCCGATTCGTCGGAGTCGGTCAACGATGTAGCATAAACCAATGGCGGCAAATTGGTATGTGCGCCTGCAATCAATCCGCAGACGGTGAAGTAGTTCATTTTCTTTGCTTTGGCGATGATACCTACTATTAGCGCCGGCACTACCGTAATCAGGAATCCGCACAACATCCAAAGCAGTCCGTTGGGCGAAACCACTGTTTCAACAAACCGTCCGCCTGACAACAATCCCAGACTTGCAAGGAACAGGCAGATACCCACCTCGCGCAACATCAAGTTGGCAGAAACGGTGGTGTAGGAAATCAGTTTCAGTTTGTATCCGAACCGTCCGATGAGAATGGCGATAATGAGCGGTCCGCCTGATAATCCCAATTTGGTCGGCATAGGCAAGTTGGGGAAATAGATAGGTACAGAACCCAAAATGATGCCCAGGAATATACCCAGGAAGATGGTGATAATATGAGGCTCATTCAGGTGCTTCAGCGTATTGCCCAACAGTTTTTCCACTTTTTCGATACTTTCCAAAGGTCCGACTACCATCACTTTGTCGCCCACTTGCAATACCAAATCGGGGTCAGCCAGCAGGTTGATACCGGCACGGTTGACACGTGTAATGTTGATATTGTACGCTTTGCGCAGTTGCAATTGACGGATAGTCTTGCCGTTGATATTGTCTTGCGTAACAACGATACGACGGGAAACCAAGTCTTTGCTGTCGTCAATCCAATCGAATTCCGTTGTCTCACCCAAAAGCTTTGTAAGTGCTTCGGCATCAATGTCGCGCGTGACAATCAGAATCAGATAACCCAATCGCAAAACCGTATCGGTATGCGGTGTCGTCATTTTGCTGCCGTCGAAAATGCGTGTTGCTACAGCCTCATGTCCGAATCGTTTCATCACTTCTATCAGTGTCAATCCGTCAATTTCCGGATTGGTGATGCGGAAGGTCAGAATATCGGGTTTCTCGTTGGTCTCTTTTCGCATTTGCAGTTCGGTTTCCTCTTGTTTGACATCTACACGGAAGAGAGCACGAATGATAATCATTACCAAGATAGTGCCCAAAACGGCAATCGGATAGGCAACCGCATAACCCAAACTGATAGGAGGTACTTCGTTGATTACACCTGTCTGCTGCAATTGTGTCAATGCCTCTTCGGCTGCACCCAAACCGGGCGTACTGGTGATTGCGCCCGACATGATACCCACCATCATCGGCAAACTGATTCGGTGTGAAAACAGATAATATAATCCTATCGTTACGCCTACTCCCAAAACAACAACCAGGCATGCCCAACCGTTGAGTTGCAATCCGCCTTTCTTGAAAGAAGAAAAGAATCCCGGACCTACTTGCAGACCGATGGTAAAGATGAACAGTATCAAGCCAAAGTCTTTCAGAAAGCCCACGATAGTACTGTCGAAAGCTATGCCTAAATGCCCGAACAACAAACCCGTGAAGAGAACAAAAGTAACACCGAGCGAAATGCCCTTTACCTTTATTTTCCCCAACAGCATACCTACCGTAATGATAAACGAATATAATAAGAGGGTATGAGCAACAGAGTTCTCAATCAGTAAATCGTGTAACCAAGACATTGGAACAGAGATTAATAGCGAAACAAAGACGAAGTCTTATGCTTCGCCTTTGTTTTGATGAGTTGTATTGTTTAAGCCAAACGGGCTTTGATGGCTTTGGAGGCTTCTTCGTAGCCGGGTTTGTCCAAGAGGGCAAACATGTTTTTCTTGTATGCCTCTACACCCGGTTGGTCGAACGGATTCACACCTAAGATGTATCCGCTTATACCGCAGGCTTTCTCGAAGAAGTAAATCAATTCGCCCAAGTAGTATTCGTTCAGTACGGGAATTTCCACTTTGATATTGGGTACACCGCCATCCACGTGAGCCAGCATTGTTCCCAATTCCGCCATTTTGTTCACATGGTCAATCCGTTTGCCTGCCAGGAAGTTCAAGCCGTCTAAGTTGGCTTCGTTGTAGGGGAAATCCACATGATGATTAGGCTCTGCAACAGAAAGAACGGTTTCGAACATCAAGCGTTCGCCTTGCTGTATATATTGTCCCATAGAGTGCAGATCGGTTGTGAAATCGGCGGCAGCAGGGAAGAGGCCTTTGTTTTCTTTGCCTTCCGATTCGCCGTAGAGCTGTTTCCACCATTCTGCCATATAGTGCAATTTGGGGTGGAAGTTCACCAAGAGTTCCACTTTTTTGCCTGAGGTATAAAGTGCATTGCGGGCTGCGGCATACAATGCAGCAGGGTTTTCTTCGAAAGGAGTGCTTTGTCCGCAAACGTCTTGCATACGGCGTGCACCTTCCACCAATCGGGTAATATCAAATCCTGCACAAGCGATAGGCAGCAAACCGACAGGTGAAAGCACGGAGAAGCGTCCGCCTATATTGTCTTCAATCACGAATGTTTTGTAGCCTTCTTGTGTTGCCAATGTGCGAAGTGCACCACGGGCTTTGTCTGTTATGCAGACAATCAGATCTTTGGCTGCAGCCTTGCCTTGTTGTTCTTCCAATTGGGTTTTGAGCAAACGGAAAGCCAAAGCCGGCTCTGTGGTTGTACCGGATTTGGAAATACTGATGATACCGAATTTTTTGTTTTTGAGCAGTTCTTGCAATTCGTACAGATAGTCTTCGCCTATGTTCTGACCTGCATACACAATTTGTGTTTTGCCGTTCTGCAACCATTCGAATGAGTTGTTCAGCGCGTCAATAACGGCTTTCGCACCCAAGTACGAACCGCCGATACCAATCACAACGATTACTTCACATTCTTGGCGAAGCAACTGGGCTGTAGTTTGTATGTCTTGGAGATGTTCGGCTGTGATTTCTTTCGGCAGATTGAGCCAACCTAAAAAGTCGTTGCCTTTGCCTGTTCCGTTGTGAAGCATGGTTTGTGCCTCGGCAATTTGCTGTTTGTAAGCCATTACAGTCTCTTGGCTGACGGCTTTGGAATAATTGATTTTAATATCCATAGTTGTATTATGTTTTTGTGCAGCCTTGCTGCCGGTTTGTTACATCAGTTTCTTCGACAGTTCTTTGAATACGATAGTGGGCGATGCTTTCTGATATAGAATATCGTAAACGGCATCCATAATGGGCATCGACACTTGATAGCGTTCGTTGAGTTGGTGAATACAATTGGTTCCGTAGTAACCTTCGCTCACCATTTCCATCTCCAATTGAGCCGCCTTGACGCTGTATCCGATACCAATCATCTCGCCAAATTGGTGGTTGCGTGAGAAGCGTGAATATGCTGTCACGAGCAAATCGCCCAAATAAGCCGAGTCGTTGATGCAGCGATGCATCGGTACGACAGAACTGGCAAAACGCGACATTTCTTGTATGGAATTGGATATCAATACAGAAAGGAAATTGTCGCCATATTTCAAGCCGTGTGCAATACCTGCGGCAATGGCGTAGATATTTTTCAATACCGATGAATACTCCAATCCGCAAATGTCGTCGCTGAGACTTGTTTTTATATAAGGTGTAGCAAAAAGTTCCGCCATTTTGCCGGCTCTTTCTCTGATAGGGCAACCGATAGTCAGGTAACTCATGCGTTCCAAAGCAACCTCTTCGGCGTGACAAGGTCCGGTGATGACGCCAATCTGTTCCATTGGCACATTGAAGCGGAAGTGCATATAATCGCTGATAATCATATTGTCTTCCTGCACCATACCCTTGGTGGCAGAAATGATAATTTTCTGCCTGATACTCCTGCGCAGTTTGTTGAACGCTGTTTTCAAGAAAGGCGATGGTATAGCCACAATCAGTACGTCTGATATCTTGGCAATTTCGTTGATGTCGCTCGTGAAATGGATGCGCGAAGTATCGAAACTGGCAGCCGACAAATACGACGGGTTTCTTCCTAACTGCTTGAACTCCTCAATCTTTGCCTGACTGCGCATAAACCAATTGATTTCCTGTACGTTGCTCAGTACCATTTTGGCAATGGCTGTTGCCCAGCTTCCGCTGCCTACCACGGCAATGCGTTTGTTGAGCAACGATGAATCTGTTGACTGACCTCTCATTGGAGTACGGGTTTGGTTTATACTTCGGGTTTCATTTGAGGGAAGCAAAGTACCTCTTGAATGGTGGTCTGACCGGTCATAAGCATTACCAGACGATCGATACCGATGCCGATTCCTGATGTGGGAGGCATACCGAATTGCAAAGCACGCAAGAAATCCTGGTCGATAATCATTGCCTCTTCGTCGCCCTTGTCTGCCAAGCGCATTTGCTCTTTGAAACGCTCTTCCTGGTCAATCGGGTCGTTCAGTTCCGAATATGCATTGGCTAACTCTTTGCCGTTGACCATCAGTTCGAAACGCTCTGTAAGTCCGGGTTTTGAACGGTGCATTTTGGTCAGCGGTGACATCTCTACGGGGTAGTCGATTATAAAGGTAGGCTGGATGAAACTGCCTTCGCAGAATTCTCCGAACAGCTCGTCAATCATTTTGCCCTTGCCCCACGACGGCTCTACTTCCAAATGCAAGGTCTTGCAAATATCACGGATTTCATCTTCTGTCTTGTCGGTTAGGTCGTAACCTGTTTTTTCTTGGATAGCTTCCAAAATAGGCAAACGGCGGTAAGGTGCTTTGAAACTGATGGTTTGTCCGTTGATGACGGTTTCTGTAGTACCGTTGACGGCAATGCAAATCTTCTCCAACAGCTGTTCGGTGAATGCCATCATCCAATTGTAGTCCTTGTATTGTACATACAGCTCCATGCACGTAAATTCGGGGTTGTGGGTGCGGTCCATACCTTCGTTGCGGAAGTTTTTGCCGATTTCATATACACCTTCGAAACCGCCTACAATCAAGCGTTTGAGGTAAAGCTCGGTGGCGATACGCATATACATATCCACATCCAATGCGTTGAAATGGGTAATGAAAGGACGGGCTGCAGCACCGCCTGCAATATTCTGCAGGGTAGGAGTTTCAACCTCGGTATATCCTTCGGCATCAAGCAGATTGCGCAAAGTGCGGAGCACGGTGGCACGTTTGAGGAAAATATCTTTCACGCCTTCGTTTACCACCAAATCAACATAACGTTGACGATAGCGCAGTTCCGGATTGTCGAATTTGTCGTAAGCCACTCCGTCACGGTATTTTACGATAGGCAACGGGCGAAGCGATTTTGCCAAAACGGTCAACTCTTTGGCATGAATACTGATTTCACCGGTCTGGGTTTTGAATACAAAACCTTTGATTCCGATAAAGTCGCCTATATCCAAGAGCTTCTTAAACACTACATTGTACATTTCGGGTTGTGATTCGGTATTGATGTCGTCGCGCGAAACGTATGCCTGAATACGTCCCTTGGAGTCTTGCAACTCAATAAACGATGCTTTGCCCATGATGCGGCGCGACATCAGTCGTCCGGCTACCGAAACTTCTTTGCCGGTCATTTCGTCCGTAAAGGTCTCTTTGATATGAGTTGAGTAATCTGTTACTACATATTCTGCCGACGGATAGGGGTTGATGCCCATATCGCGCAGGGTTTGCAGACTCTGCCGTCTGATAATTTCTTGTTCGGATAATTCCATATGGTATCTTGTTTTTTAGTCGTGTGTGTAAAGTAATATGCGTTATTAAATTGCAGAACAATATGTTGGCAATAGTTCATATTCCGTTGCAAAATTACAAAAAAACATTGATATGCGCAAATCGTCGAATATGCTACTCTGATTGGAAAATCCATAATAAATGCGGTAATATGTGTTGTCTGCTGCCAAATTGTTTGGTTTATATGATATGCAGTTTTATATGCTTTGTTTTGGCTTGATAAAAAAATAGTGTGTGTTCTTGGAAAAAAGAAAAATATGTTGTAACTTTGCAACCTCATTTGTATATATGAATATACAATGGAAAAATAACGATATTGGAAAACTAATTTAGCTAATTTAACCATACATATTCTAATTCCGACTGCAATCATGAGAAAATCTTTCCTACTTCTCGTAATATCTATACTTGTTTTTCCGTTGAATATGGCGGCAAAGACGAAAACGGCAAAAGATTCGCTTGCTACCGATACAAAGGCATTAGGCATTCATCCTTATAAGCAGACCAAGAACATAGCTGACGGATTTGCACATTGGTCGCTTGGTTTTGAAGCCGGTTTTAATTTGATTGACGGTGATTTCGTACAACCGAACATAACGATTATCCCTAAGACAAAAGTACGCCCTACCGGCGGTATCTCGTTGGAATATAGTTTGACACCGACGTGGGGATTGATGGGGGTTTATAATTATGCCAACTATGGTGTCAAGCAGAAAGGAAGCGATGATTATCTGTTGTATGGACATATGCACTCTTTGGAACTGTTGCTCTCTTACGATTTGGTGGATGCTTGGTTCCCGCGCCGTAAAACCGATATCTTTTCCTGCTATCTGTTGGCGGGTCTTGGTATGGGGTTTTATAACAGCGAACTCGCACTTCCGGAACAGACACTCACACCGCGTGCAGACGGCAAGTATGATATGGTGGGTATCATTACGGCAGGGTTGGCTGCAGAGTTTAATGTGAGCCGTGAAATCGCATTGGGTGTCAAAGGACTGTATCATATCTATACGAATGACAAAATAGACGGCAAAATACAAGGTGCCAGCAACGATTGCATGGAGTATTGCAGTGCCTATCTGCGTTGGAAGATAGGCGGACGGAAGAAGAACCATATGCGCAATTATGCCAGCGACGAGCTCCTGCTTGCCAAACAGCAATGCGGTCAGCAGCAACGCCAACCGCAGAAAGATACGGTGGTACTCTCTCACAAAGACACTGTGATGATGATACAGCAGATGACAACCATGCAACAGACGGCTCTTGCCGTACCTGATAAGCGTTATTATGTGTATTTTGCTCACGGAAAATCCGAACTTGACGAAACCGCACTTATCTCTATCCAGCAATTGGCTGCATTGCTGAAAGACAACGATTCGCTGTGTGTGGAACTGAGCGGATATTGCGACAATACCGGTTCAGAAAAGTACAACGAAACGCTTGCGCAGAAGCGTGCGGATAATGTGCGTCAGGAACTTATGAGGGTATATGGCATTGCCGATAGCCGTATCTTGGCAACAGGAAAGGGGATGATTACCAATGTCGGAACCGCTTACGGACCTAATCGCCGTGTAGAAATGCGTTTGGTTTCTATGCAGGAAATCGATAGTTTGCGGCAAACGGTGAAACCGGTTGCTGTGAACAAGGCGGCTCAGGAAGAAACAAAGCCTGCAGAATCATATATAGCTACAGTCAAGACGCAGAAAAACCGTACAACTTTGTCAAAGTTGGCACGGAAGTATTATAATAATACCGAATGTTGGGTGTATATCTATGAGGCTAATAGGGATAAACTGAAAAATCCAGATTTCATACCTGAGGGTATTACGCTTCGTATTCCTCGTCTTACAACAGAGCAAACAGATGCAGGCAATGCCGAATCGATGAAAAAAGCGCGTATCTTGGCAGCAAAGTATCTCCGTAAGTAATTTGTATAATTGTCAGACAGGCAGATTGTCTATATCCATGGATAGCGTTCTCTGAGTTTCGCCAACTTCTCTTGTGTAGCTTTTGCAAAGGCCCGATAACTATCCGAATCGGTATGCAGAGGGCGATGTTGCAGGTCCAAATAGAGTTGGTGCAAAGGTTGCATTTCACGTTGTGTTTCCTCTGAAAAATAGGTCGTGGCAAAGCGTTCCCATATGTAATCTACTGCTATGGCGGAAGGGTGGAGCATGTCGTCGGCATAGAAACGGTAGTCGCGCAATTCGTCCATCATAATCTCATACGACGGGAAATAATCGCCGTCTAATTCGTCCACAGCCAATAGCAAGGTGCTTTTGCTGATTTGGTTTTCGTGCAATCCGTCTTTCATGTGCCGGATAGGCGATACGGTGAAGATGATTTGCTTGTCCCGGAACAAAGGCAACTCCAGTAACAGGCGATAGGTATTGGCAATCTCCTGTACATTCAGCCGTCGCCGTGTAAAAGCGTTGGATGGCAGTTTGTGGCAATTGCTCACCACTTTGCCTCCGTATTCGTAGATCCATGCCGTACCGAAGGTGATAATCAGCGTATCAGCTTCTTGCAGTGCTTTTGTGCCTTGTTTCAGACTTTCCGACAGCCCGTTTGCAAACAGCTCTTTGTCGGCACAAGAAAAACTGCCATGGTGCAAAAACGAATGATACAATCCGTTGTGCTGTATGATATGTTCAGACAAAGCCTTTTCGTCGTTATGTGCCAATATTTCCAGACATCGGGCAATGCTAAGCGGATTATAGAGCGTGCCAAACGGATTGGCAGTCACCTGAAAACAATGCGCTTTCAGTTTGTCTGCAATATTGTCTGCAAAGCAGGAGCCGATGAGTAGAATCCGCTTGGTATAGTCGATTTCCTGCCGTGCGTGGGCAATATGGACAGGGGTGGTTAAGTGCATAATAGTGAATAATTAATAGTTAATATTCCTCAGTTAGGGCTCTTCCTACTCAACTCCTCACCTATTCATCTCCTCAACTCTTCATCTCCTCATCTCCTCATCTCTCTACTCATACCTCATCACTTGTGCCGGTGAGATGCGTGTAATGATGGCGGAAGGAGCGAGCAGTATGAGCATCGAAACCATGAATGTACCGATATTGAGCACCGCCCACCATGTCCAGTTGAAAACGATAGGTACATAGCTTACGTAATATGCCGACGGGTCGAGCGGAACGATATGGAAGCAATATTGCAAGGCACACAATATGAGTCCCAAACCGTTTCCTGCCACCATGCCGATACCAATCAAGAAAGCTGCTTGCCATAGGAAAATCCGGCGTATATAACGGTTGTCGGCACCCAAGGCTTTCATTACACCGATAAATGGTATGCCTTCCAGGATAAGAATCAGCAAGCCTGAAATGATGCAAAAGCCTGATACGGCAAGCATGAGCACTATTACCACTATCACGTTCATATCCAACAAATCGAGCCACGAGAAGATGGCAGGATTGAGTTGTACAATGTTCTGCGTATAAAGGAAATTGCCGTCTTTGTCCGCTTGGTTGGCAGTGCGGAAATAGATGCGGTTGCTCAGTTCTTCCAAACGGGAGAAATCACGAATACGAATATCAATGCCGGAAACCTGACAAGAATCCCATTCGTTGAGCTGCTGCACCTGACGGAGTTCCCCAATCGCAAACAGTTGGTCAAACTCCTGCAGGTCGGTATTGTAGATACCGCTGATGATGAACTTGCGAACTCTTACTTTATCTTGAATAAAATAGCAGAATGCCGCATCGCCAACTTGCAATTGCAACCGGTTTGCCATGACAGAGGAGAGCAGTATCTCATTCTTTTCTTCAGGCAAACGCCCGGCAACCAAATTCTGGCAGAAGAACGCAAGCGAAGACTGCTGGGCTTCATTCCTGTGCAAATCCACGCCTTTGAATACGATGGCTTGGAAAGCACTGTCGGTTTTGATAATACCCGGTTTGGTGGCAAACACGTTTGCTTCCGTCACTCCGTCCACATCCCTAAGGCTTTGCAACAGACTGTCGGTCACACTGACAGGTTGCATTTCGTAGGTATTGTTGTTATCGAAATTCACTACTTGTATGTGCGAACCGAAACCGATAAGCTTCTCCCTCACTTCCTGTTTGAATCCGATAACAACAAAGACGGTAATGAGCATTACCGTTATACCGATGATGATGCCTGCTAATGCTACTCTCACGGCAGGACGCGACATACGTTTGTCTTCACCGTTGTTCGTGAAGTACATCCGTTCGGCTATCAGTAGTTCGTTGCGCATCCTATTTGCCGGTTTCTGCCTTTATTGTTTGGTGGTTATCACAATGACACCATCGGGAGCACTATATTGTTCTATAGCTTTCTCACCTTTCAATACAGTCGCCGATTGAACCGTTTTGGGGTCAATGGAAGAAATATCTTTCACTTCGACGCCGTCCACTATGTATTTCGGTGCTTTGTCAGATGGGGTTCCAATGCGTATAACGCCCTCTTTTTTACCCTCCAAACGCACTACCATACAACTCAGAGGAGCGATAGAGTAGGGCTTGCGGGTATCGATAAGCGTTTCGCTGACAATGTCTTTGCCAGTAGGCTGATACTTGCACAGTATCTCTTGGTATGTGTGCCAGGGGATATTTTGTGCCTCTTCGGACGCATTGACAAATACAAACACAGCCCCGTCGTTGGTATAGCGGAAATAGGCGTATGTATTGTTGCGTGCCATGAAATGCATGGTCCGTCCGTTGTGGATAACAGGCTCGTTCAGGCGGAAGCCGAACAAACGTTTCTGATAGTCCAACAAATCTTGTTGTTCTGCCGTCAACGTCGATAAATCGGGCAATAATTGGCGCAATCCGCTATGTCCCATAGTGATGTCGGCAGAACGTTGTCCCATCTCGTCACCGGCAAACAATTGAGGAATACCGCGCATAGTAGCCATGAGCGTTATAGCTGTCTTTACACGGCGAAGGTCGTTGTTCAATACGATATCCGCAATATGTTCCATATCGTGGTTACCGACGAAGACAAGCAACTTGTTCAGGTCGGCATACAGATAGTCCTGGCTCATTGCATCGTACACACGGCACATGCCTTCGCCCCAACCTTTGCCCTCATTCTCCAAGGCTTGGCGGATTGATTCTTCGACAGGGAAATCCATTACCGATGGAAGATGCGAATTGAAACCGTCGTAGTTCTTTGCATCTGCTTGCCAATAGGCGACATTGGATGCAGGACGGGTCCAGCATTCACCTACGATATTGATATTGGGATATTCCTCTCTGATTGCTTTGCACCATTCGCTCATAGGCAGTTTCTCGTTGTAGGGATAAGTATCTACTCTGAGTCCGTCCAAATCGGCATATTCAATCCACCAGATAGCCCATTGCTTGAAATATTGCAGCAAATCGGGATTGTCAAGGTTCATATCGGGCATGTGGGTGTCGAACCAGCCTGATTCGTTCTGATGCAGGTCGTATCGGGATGCATTGGGGTCGTAGTTGGCAGAGAACACGTTGTTGGTTTGGGTGTATTGGTCAAACTGATGAATCCAGTCGTGATAAGGCAGGTCCTCCATCCACCAGTGTGCCAGTCCGCAATGGTTCGTAACGATATCCATGATGAACTTCAATCCTTTTTCGTGAGCGATACTGACCATCTGTTTGTATTGCTCGTTGCTTCCGAAACGGGGGTCGATATGATAGTAGTCGGCACAGGCATAACCATGGTAGCTCCATGCTTCTTCGTTGTCAAGCAAGAGCGGAGTAGGCCAAACGGTGGTTGCACCTATGCTCTTGATATAGTCCAGCGAATTGATGATACCCTGTATGTCACCGCCATAACGTCCGTGAATATTTGCTTTGTTGCCCTTTTCTTTGGTCAGTGGCGAAGAGTTGTTTGTTTCATCGCCATCTACAAAGCGGTCGGGCATCAAGAGATATATCACATCGGCAGTAGTGAAACTCTGCCGTTCTGCACTGCCTTCACGGCGTGTGTTGACAATATAGTTGCAGGTGGCTTTCTGCTTTCCTTTCGTCAATACAAACCGGTATTCACCGGCTTCGCGGACATCGATTTCGGCAAACAGATAGTTCTTGCTTTCGGCATTGTGCTGTGCACTGACCGTCAGGCCTTCGGTGGCAACATAGCGTTTGCCTTGTTTCTTTTGAACAGTAATCTGTGCGTCTTGCAGATTTTCGCCATAGAACATCAATGTAAGCGGACAACGCATGTCGGTCCACCACGAAAGCGGCTCAACACGGGTTATTTTTTGCGCTTGCAACATGCTGGTGCCCATTAGGCAAAGTAGAAATGTAATACAATAGTGCTTCATAATGATATTAGTTTTTCTGAGTTATAAATCTTTGATTAGTATATTGTTGCTGTCTGCTGTTTTGGCTTGCAGGTCGGTCCATTCTTGCCAAAAGGCTTCCATCTTTTCCGGCAGATTTTGCAGGAAACGTTCGTTGCCTTGCCGGTCGATATGGCTGAAAAGCTTGCCAACGGTCAGACGGTTGATGTCGATAGCCGGCAGATAGGTTTTATCTTCTTTGTTCTCGATATATATTTCTCTGAGGATATTGCTCTTTGTGAGGCGTGAGAGCAAATTGTTTACCAAACGGATAGGAATATTGTTTTCTTGTGCCAGTTCGTGTGCAGTGGGTGGCAACTGCTCCTGCTCAAAACGCTTGACAATGAGATAAACCAAGTAGAGCGTGATATAGTCTTTGTAGCGGCGCGAAATCAGTTTCAGGTCCTGGTCGTAGTCGTAATACTCGTTGTTCTGTATGGCATAGGACATCTCAGCTCCTAATAGCAATATCAGGCACGACAGGTGCAACCAGACAAGCAGCAACGGGATAGCGGCAAACGTACCATATACGATACTTGTGCGCGACAAGAATACCAAGATATATACCGACAGCATTTGTAGCAACTGGAACACGGTTCCTACTATGATGCCGGGAATGACGGCAGCCTGAAAGCCTACTTTCGTATTGGGTATAGCCCAATACATCCATGAGAAGATGATCCAGCATACTATAAACGGTACTGCCTTGATCAGGAATTCCGTAAGCCATTGCGTATTGCCGAAATAGCCCGACAGGGCAGAGTTGAAGAATATTGACATACCGCTTGATAGTACCATCATGATAGGAATGGCAAGCAGGATGCTCAGGTAGTTGGTGATCTGACGCAGATAGCTGCGGGAACGGTTGACTTCCCATATCGTGTTGAACGATGTTTCTACGGTGCGAAAGAAGTTATAGATCGACCATATCAGTATCACGATGCCTATGCCTAAGAACACACCGCCTTGTGCCGTTTCCAAATAGCGTTGCACAAACTCCATGATGGTAGGCACGATGTTGCTTTCTCTGAGGAAAGTGACACTGTTGAGTTTGTCTTCTATCGTTTGTTCGAATCCGAATCCTTTGGCAATGGCAAAACTCATGGCAATGAGCGGAACGGTGGCAAAGAGCATGGAGTAGGTCAATGCGTTGGCACGTGTATTGACTTCGTCTTCGGCAAAACCGCGGATAGTCAGCACAAGTGTTTTCAGGGTGTTGTACCCGAAACGCTTGCCTTTGGAAATATCTTTGGCAGTCCTCCGCCAAATGTCGTATCTCACAAACTGATATGCCTTCTGAAAGAAGCTCATTGGGTGTTGTGTAGTTGTGTAGTTGTTAAGTTGAGTAGTTGTTAAGTTGTGTAGTTGAGTAGTTGTGCAACATCTCCTCATCTCCTCATCTTCTCATCTTCTCAATATAAAAAATGCAGCAGGTCTGTAAGCCGGGTTCTGTGCTCTTTTTGCAAAGAGTGTCTATCATTAATCTGAGAGCAATGTTACCATTGTTCTTTAGCATTCTACCCTCCAACTCGGGCGAGCAACCCTCTCATGTGCTTATGAAGACACACACTTTGTTGGTTTACTTGAACTTGCAACCCATATCGACGGCATGCACCGAGTGTTACCACTCAGCCGGTGGGCTCTTACCCCGCCTTTTCACCCTTGCCTTGCGGCGGTTTGTTTTCTGTTCCGTCTGACAAACATTGCTGCCTGCCGGCGGTTAACCGGTATGGTGCTCTGCGTTGCCCGGACTTTCCTCTACCCGTGCAGTTTCTCAACCATAAAAAGACTTGCACGCATAGCGATAGACCGACCTGCTGCATTTATCGGGCAAAGGTACACTTTTTTTGCCATACCGGCAAATCTGAAGCGGTTTCTCAATAATTATCCGTATCCGCATGGTGCCCGTTTTGTAAACGATGTTTGCGGAACGATAGGTGCAGCAACCCAGGAGTATATAACGCCTTATCGGTAGCGGAAAGCTACGTAGGGCGAAACAAAAACACCCTCGGGGCGTAAACCAATGGAGCATAGCGGAATGTTTGCGCCACGAAATACGCAGTAACCACGAAGGGTAAAACGCCTGAGCCTTGGCGGTGGCGGTCAGTCCCGGAGTGTGTTACAAGTACGTCAAAGATCACTGTGCTTTGTCTTCGTCTCCCGACGAAAGTAGCATCTCTATGAAGAAAGCACCTACCTCATAGCTAATGGATAAGCAGCCCACAGGCTGAAATTCATTGTCCCAGATTCCTGTTTTTTTTTCTATGCAGGCGGGGACGCCCACACTTCGACAGCGGCTTGATCAATTCCGCCGTCTTTCAGGAAAAGAGGATAAAAAGTCCAATTGTAAAATTTGTCCAATTGTACATTCAAATGCAAATATACGGCGGCAGAAACGGGCACTTTCCGTTTATTGCGGATTACGCCTATTTTTGCAGTTTATTGCGGATTAGCAGTGCATTTTTTTCCTTCCCGCTGCAAAGATACGGTGGAAACAAAGCCATTTCCAAGAACAAGTGTTCGCTTTTTGTTCGTTTTTCTGCATTGTTTATTTCCCACTGCAAAGATACTTTATGTATTTTACGGTGTTACACCGTGTTTTTTATCTGGCCGTCATAAGATGGTATGCAGCTATTCGGGGTATCGGCCCCCTGCCTACGAGTTTTGGCGCACCCGTTCGGCACAGGGGCAATGCAGGCATTGCTACAACCTGCTTCGCACCCACTTTGCGGACACAGGATAACAAAATACAAAAAAAAGAGATTGCCGAACTTGACTTGTTAGACAGTCTCTCTTCATTACCACCCCAACGGGGGTGCGGAGAAGTACTTACTTCTTGTAGCCGCACTTCGGGCAAACGCCATTCTCATCCAACGAAATACCGCAGAGCGGGCAACGGTCAATCTCCCTGCTGACCGGGAACTCGGCAGAAGCCGCATTCACGCCGCTCGTGAAGGTAATCTTCGCAATGTTTAGTTTGTCCTTCAGCAAGTCATGAACAATCTTTATCATGCCCTCTACGGTCATTGTCTCTTTGGTTACCACCAGTCGGCAGTCGGGATAAGCCGTTGCCCACTCCGTGTGGAACGCCTCCCCTTTCATGGTGTTGCGCGGGTGCCCGTTCTTGATACCCTGCTTCTCATATACATCGAGGATAGCAGGTAGCAGCGGGTCGTCCTCGCGGAGAACGAGCGCGTGGTCAAAGTTCTTCAGCAGACTCCATGCTACTTTCTGAATCTCGTTGCACGGATACACCATGTTGACACCTTCGTTAATACTATCCTCTACCTCAATCGTGAGGACACCCGTATGCCCGTGCAGGTACTGTGCTTCCCCTTGAAAACCGTAGAAACGGTGGGCATACTGCAAATCAAATGTTGTGATACTACGCATAGTTGTTTATAAATTAAGTTTGAACCCGTTGGCGGAATTAAACCAGCGCATATTTGACTCTTCCAATGGGTTTGTTGTTAATAAAGTTAATATATTGTAGGATAGTAAGTGCGCTGACTTTGCTGATAATACGAGCAAACAATCCTACTTGTTGTTTAGCATAATTGCGACATAACATAAATTGGTCAACCATCTGTGAGAAAAGCGTTTCTACACGTTTCCTTGCTTTAGCAAAGGGCGGAAAAGTTGGTTTCCAATCCTTTTGATTCAACCGGTATGGTACTTCTAATCGGATTTCGGATGTTTCGAATAGATCCAGTTGTACGGATGCACTCAAATATCCTTTATCTCCGATAACAGTAATGCGACTATATTCGTGTTTAATGTGTACTGTCTAACAGCAAATGCAATTTTGTGTGCAAAGTTAGTCAAAGTTTTTGAAGAAGCAAAATAGACAATCACCTCGTCTTTGCCTTTCATGCGCAATCCCTTGGTAATCAGTTGATGTGAAGCGAACTCACTTCCATTATCCGTGGTGATAGTTTTCACAAGCTCTTTCTCCATCCTTCCAATAGAAACTGCCCAACTCTTTTGTTTGCACCATCAGATTCAATTCTTTTATGATTACAAACGCAGGAGCACTTGGAAAAAACGCCTTCACCTCACCATATTGTATTTCAGTTTCCGTTTTGGCATATGCGCGGACATAGTAAGTTGTTTCTGTAGTCAAATTGGATACTGCAGCGATGTATTCTCCTGTTGTTGTTCCTGAAACGACAACAGAGGTGGCGGAAACATCATCCAGTGTCGGGATGGGCATGGTTCCGTAAACAAATCCTTTTTCGGTGAATGCCGGGTAACCTTTAGCAATAATATCACCATTAAATTTCGCCGAAGTGGCAGTAAGATCCGATACCGCAAGTGTTCGCCCTGTAGGCATAACAGGGTTAAAATCCAACGTTATTTCATCGCCATAGGCAGTACCTTGTTCATTGATGGCATACGCACGGACATAGTAGATGTTTCCCATTTCCAGTCCGATCAAATTGACAGAATAAGCCCCTGTTCCTTTCCCCGGTGCTATCTTTTTGGTGTCATCTTCTATATTCGGATTATGCACCATGCCATAGACAAATCCACGCTCGGTATATTCAGGGTCTCCGGCATCGACAATAGTGGCATTGAGCGTAACCGTGCCACCTGCAACAGACTGATTGGAGTAACGTTCCTTCATTACGTCAGGAAGTACGGTAGTGGGAGTGAAAGAAACCTCGTTCGTGGAATAAGCGACTCCTGATGAGTTCTTGGCATAAGCACGTACGAAATATGTACTGCCGGTGGCAAGTCCTGTTACGGTGACGGCAAACTTGTCCTCTTTCGATACAGGAAAAGTAAGCCGTGCAATTGTTGTTTCCTGTGTCGGCAGTTTTTTTGAATTGGTTGCATTAAGGGGCAGTTGTTTGCTGCCATTGTCGGAAACAACATGCAGGGTGGTTTTGTTTGTTCCCGATAGCAGGAGATTGCGATTGATGGTTACCACAACCACCTGTGTTCCACCGGCTTTCAATTCTCCTTTCGTTTTGCTTACTGACTTTATCCATTCCGCAGTTGTGACAATTTCCCATTCTAACGGTTCGGGACTATCGTTGAAGATATTGAAAGAACGGGCAACATCATCCTCCGCTTCTCCATAGCTGATATTTGTAATATCGTTGCCGTTATCATCCAAAACACGTAACGCAGGCGGTAATTTTTCCATTTGCACATCGTATTGCAGTCGGTAGGCATAGCGGTTGTTCTGTGTGAAGTGTCCCTCATGGGGGTAGTTCTATTTTAGCTCCTAATAAGGGGAAATAGTGCTAAAATTGGAATGTTTAAGCGATAATATTTTCGTATGTCGAATGAAAGTGCTACTTTGCGGCGTATTTATCCCTCAATGGGGGATAAATAATCGGCTGCTATGTTGGATAATGCTTTGTTTGATCTCCATCCGACGGCTCGGTTTTAGTATCGTATCCCTAAGGTATCCCTAAAGTATCCCTAAAGGAAAAGACAGATGTTTTTGAAGCATCTTATGAAGAACGATATGCCGATGAAAGCCGGCAGAGGGCTGAGGGTTGTTTTCCCGCAATGAGACAGGCTGCTTTTTCTTTTGTAGAAAAGTGCTGCAAGACACCGACTTGGCACAAAATTTGAAGAGAATTAAACAAGTCAGGTGATTACAGCTTATGAAGAAAATACTGCTCACATTGCTTATCGCTCTTCCATTCTATCTTGCTACGAAAGCGCAGCAGGATACGCGTGTGCCTTTGCGTACACCGGAGTATGAAGCGGAAAGAGTAATCGAGGTTATGCAGCGGGAACTGAACCTGACAGAGGCACAAATCGACACCATCTACAAGATTCACCTCAAATATGCCGTATTGCGCCGGGAAACCCTGACGAAAGAGGAGTTCAGAGAACAAATGAAACGGATGAAGGCAGAAATCCAACGGGTTCTTACCCCCGAGCAGTTCGAGATACTAAATGCGCAAACTGTCCGCAATCAGAACACGGCATTCAATACCACTCGCCAAATCCGGCAAGAAGAAACACGGAAAGACAGCTTGGAAACAGTTAATAATGAATAGTTAATATTTAACATTGCATTGTCTCTGCATTTTGCGGGCGAGACACTCCATGTTCCGACAGTATTGTTTCAAACAAAGCAGCCTGCAGTCATCGTCAGGGCAAGCATCAAGAGCGGGGCATAGTTCCACCAGGCAGACAATTCTTCTTCTTTCTCTTTTGCCGGCAACTCGGGCATTATGACAGCACGCGTATATCTGATTTTGTGCAAGGCATAGTAGATAGCCAACGCACAAATGCAACCCACCACGAGTCCGCCTAAGATATCCAACGGATAGTGCACTCCGAGATACATACGCGAATAGCAGTTGATGAGACAAAAGAGCATCATCGGAAGTGTGACGCGCCAATTCTTCCAAAGCAACGAAAAGAGCAACGCCAAAGCGAATGTGTCTGCCGCATGCGAGGAAACGAAGCCATATTTGCCGCCCCGGTAGTTGTTGACGATATGCAGCATACCGTCTAACGCAGGCTCACGGGTGGGACGAGGGCGCATTACCCAGTCTTTGATAATACCCGACGAGATGAAATCTGCCAAGCCTGCTGCAGCTCCTATGGCAATCACCATCCAGACGGCGTGTTTGCCGTATCGGCGCCATAGCATGATGACGAGCAATAAGTACAAAGGAATCCAAAAGAGTTTGTCCGACATGTTCCACATAAAGTTGTCGAAGAACGGCGAGTTCCACGAGTTGATGGCAACCAGCAGCGACTGGTCGAAACCGATAAGTTGCTCCATCATATACGCTCCAAAGTGTTGAGGGGTATCCAACCGATATTGTTGCCTACGTGGATTTCCGCCCAATCGGCAACGGTTGAGCGGATGGTCACTTTGGTTCCTTCGTGGAGCAAGAAGAGGTCGGTTCCCGATTTGTCGGGACTGCTCTTGGCATTCACTATCTCCCGCATGATGACAGCTTCGCGGCGCTCGGTATCACGATGGTGCAACGAGTTGGCAAACAGCAGACTGACAATCGACAGGAGCAATGCTATCCATGCCGTATGGAAACCGGTTTTGCGCAGTGCAAGTATGCGGGCAAAAGCATAGCAGATGATACCCGCCAGGCAGAGGATAAAGGCAACGATACTGATCCACATCCATGTTTGCCGGCTGAGCAGATTGCGCAGTGCCGTAACCCATTGCGAGAGGAAGAAACGGCTGTTGTCTTCGATATTGTCGATGATGCGCGATTGGGCAAACTGCAGATTGTGGCGCACATCTTTGTTGTTCGGTTGCAAACGGAGGGCACGCTCGTAGTTGAGGATACTTTTGCCCAATTCGCCTTGCTTGAAACAGGCGTTGCCCAAGTTGTAGTACAGTTCGGCAACAGGAGTGCTCTTGAGGAGCGAATCGTAGAGCAGGGCAGCTTCGCGGTAGTTCTGTTCTGCATAGGCGGCGTTGCCCTGTTCAAAAAGGTTTTGCGCCATACCGAAAGCGGAGAAGCAGACGGATAAGAGTATGATAGCGAATTTCTTCATTGTAGGCTGTGTTTACGTTGTTATACGGTCAGTTTTTCGATGAGGGC
Source organism: Bacteroidales bacterium (assembly GCA_022783865.1). Classification (GTDB taxonomy): domain Bacteria; phylum Bacteroidota; class Bacteroidia; order Bacteroidales; family Paludibacteraceae; genus Colicola. The sequence continues at coordinate 66,300 of JALFYY010000016.1, read as the reverse complement.
AACGGTTGCGTTGTATAAGTCTTCCATCTGATGTTCGGATTGTGCCGGAGCGTAGCGGGCAAACTCGGCAGTGGATAATACGTCGTTCACCTTCTGAATCAGTGTTTCGTCCACATCTTTTTCTCTGAGCAGCTGGGCTATATTCTCTTTGTTGAGGTCGGCGGTAGGAATACTGAGGCGGTCGCTCAGGTAGCTCCATGCGGCGCGCTCTATCTCTTCGTAGAACGCTTCTTTTTTGCCATCTTTGAGGAGTGCTTTGGCTCGTTTCAGACGGCGTTGTGCCACCTTGTTGGCTTTCTTATAGCGCACTTTGCGGATATCGGCATTCTCTTTGATCCGACGGCGGAAACCGATGAACAATGCCACTGACAAGACGAATGGAGCAATGTAGCACAACCAGTGCTGCCAACTGCCATAAGCGATAAGTTCCGTTTTGGGGCGGGGCAGCGTGTCGGTATGGATATAGCGGATGTCGGTGCCTAATTGGCGGATATCTTCTTTGCTGACGAAAGTATTGACCACTGTTTCAGGTTCGTTGCCGTTCTTGGCGACTTGCAAAGTGTATTCGGGCGTGCGGAGCGTTTTGTACTGCTTGCTGTCGATGTCGAAATACGAAAGGGTGATGGCAGGAATGGTATAGTTGCCCGAAGTGCGGGGAATAGCCAGGTACTCGATTGACTTCGTGCCCGACACGTCGTTCTGATTGGTTTTGAAGTTGTTGCTGACTTTCGGGTCGTACACCTCAAACCCGTCGGGCCAGTCAACTGCAGGAGTTTTGAGCATTTTCAGATTGCCCGTACCGCTGATATCAATCTTGATGGTGACAGCCTCGTTGATTTGCAGTTCGTCCGTACTGATTGACGAGGTGAGGCGGAAACGTCCCACACCGCCTGAGAAATCTGCGGGCTTGCCGGCAGGCAGTGGCGATACATGGAACTTGAGTGCCGGTGCTTTGATGGTTTTGTTGACGTTGGTATAGGAGTCGAAAAAGTTGTCGAAGATACTGCGCACTTGCGTCTGATTGCGCACACGGATGACCGCTTCGAACGAGGCTGGGTCGATACGCAGTTCGCCTGATTGCTGCGGGAAGAGCAGGGTTTTATAGAGAATGCAGGTCTTGTAGTTGCGCCCGTTGTAGTGCTCTAATTCGGTTTGCAGTTCGCCCAAATCCACTTCTTGTTTCAGAAAACCTTTGAACTCGGGTATCTGCGTGTTGTTTGTTATTTGCATTACATCGACGCCTGCAAAATAGAGCTTATAGGAAAGAGCAATGCACTCCTGTTCATATACTTTGGTCTTGTTGACGATGGTGCGCACAAAGATGTTGTCGGATGACAGATTGACGTCATGGCTCTCTTGTCTTGTTTGATTGCCGCTTTGTGAGTTGTGCGATTGAGAAGAAGACTGCGGCTGGCTATCTGGAGGCAGAACGGTTATTTTCAGTCCGTTGGAAGTATATTTCTGCTTATCCACCACGATAGAGGCGGGCTGAATGGCATATTCGCCGGTCTGGTCAGCCATCAGGGTATAGGTTTGCGTAATGGTGAACGACGAAGTGCGTTTGCCGTTGATCCATTGCGTACTGCTACTTTGCGAGCTATACGGACCCGCCAATACTTCGAAGCCGTTGAAATCGGGTGTGCGGAAGTCTTTGTATCGCTGATTGATGGTATAGGTGAGTTGGAAAGGTTGTCCGGCTACCACTTGTCGTGGAGCAGAGGCGGTAAAGCTCACTTCTTCCGCCCAAAGTGGAAGAGTGGCAAGCAGTGTGAATATGATAATGAGTTGTTTCTTCATATAGTAGTTTGTAATATCGTAGCGGTTGTGTTATGCAAACATCATATTTTACCAGTCTTTTTCTACACGGCGGCCTTTGGTTGCTTGCTGACGGCGGGCTTTCTCTTGTGTTTCCTGCTCGTCTTGTTCCAAGGCTTGCAAGAGTTGCTCGGCTGTTTCTTTGTCCATCTGTTGCTCTTGCTGCTCGGGTTGCTGATTCTGCTGTTCTTGTTGTTGCTGTTGTTCCTCCTGTTCCTGGTTTTGCTGCTGTTGTTGCCTGTTTTGCTTTTGGTCTTTGTTGTCTTGGTTTTGTTGTTCTTGCTGTTGCTGCTGTTGTTGGCGCTTTTGCATGGCTTTGGCTTTCACCAGGTTGTAGCGGGTATCGTTGTCCTGTGGATTGTTTTTGAGCGATCGTTTGTACGATTCCACTGCTTCACCGAATTGCTGTTGTGCATACTGGGCATTGCCGATGTTGTGGTCAATGGCGGCTTGGCGCTGAGTATCGTCTTTCCGTAGCAAACGTTCGGCTTTGCGGTATTCCTCTATGGCTTCGGGATATTTCTGTTGCTTGAAGAGCGAATTGCCCAGATTGTAGTGTGCTTCGAAGCCTTTGTCGTTCTTTTCCAATCCTCGGCGGTATTCCACTTCGGCCTCGGTATATTTCTCTGCTTTATAGGCTTTGTTGCCCTTGCGCACGTTTGCGCTCTCTTGCTGTCCCATAGCGGATACGGAAGAGAGGAGCAGAATCAGTATGAATAGTGTGTGTCTCATTGTTTGGGTTGCTGGGGTGTATTGAACAGGTTGATGCGGCTGAGTCGTTTGTTCTTGCGGTTGAAGACGAAGAAATCGATTATCAACAGCAGTAGTGCCAGTGCGACAAACGACTGGTATTGTTCGTTGTAGTCGGTAAATACTTTGCTTTCTATTTCAGATGTGGCAAGTTTATTGATTTCCGTTGTGATAGCTCTGCCGGCAGTGTTGGTATTGTCGCAACGCACATAGATGCCGCCGCCTGCTTGGGCTATCTCTTGGCACATATCTTCGTTGAGTCGCGATACTACCACCGTGCCGCTGCGATCTTTGCGGAAGTCGTTGGTTCCGGGAATAGGAATAGGTGAGCCTTCGGGCTTGCCGATACCCACTACCACTACTTCTATGCCTTGCTCTTTGGCGGCTTGGGCGGCAGCTTTGGCATCATCTTCGTGGTTTTCGCCATCGGTGATAAGGATAATCACACGCGACGCTTCGCTCTGTCCGCCAAAAGCTTGAACTGATGTACGGAGTGCTGCACCGATGGCAGTACCTTGAGTTTGGATAAGGTCGGGCGATATGTTTTGCAAGAACATCTTGGCAGACACATAGTCCGCTGTGATGGGTAGTTGTACAAAGGCGTCACCGGCAAAAACGATGAGTCCCACTTTGTCGTCGGTCATTTGGTCGATGAGGCGGGAGAGCAGTTGTTTGGCTCGTCCCAATCGGTTGGGCACCACATCTTCTGCCATCATGGAGTTACTGATATCCAATGCTACCATCACTTCGATCCCTTCCCGTTTGATGGTCTGCTCTTTCTGCCCGTATTGCGGTTGAGCCAACGCAAAGATAAGGAGTGTCAGGGCAGTCAGTTCCAAACCAAACTTTACCGAAGTACGAATACGGGAAGCATTGGGCATTAGTTGTTGCAGCAGTTCGGGGTCGCCGAACAAAACGGCTTGTTTGCGTTTGTGGCGGGTATAAAGGATATAGGCTACTGTCAATATGGGTATCAATAGCAACAACCACAACCATTCTATATGTGCAAATCTGAACATTGTAATCTCTTCTAATCAGGCGTTTAACTATTACTTATCGTTCTCAATACAAAAGCGCGGAGTATCATCTCAAGCAGCAAACAGAGCAGTGCGCTCCAAAGGAAAGGTTGGAAGTTTTCTTGCCGCTTGGAGTATTCACGGACACGTATTTTGGTTTTCTCCATTTGGTCGATTTGCTCGTAGATGCTGCGTAAACTGTTGTTGTCGGTCGCACGGAAATATTCTCCGCCGGTGGTTTGGGCAATGCTCTTGAGTGTAGCTTCGTCGAATTCCGAATCCATCATGATATATTGAGTCCCGACGGGCGTTTGCACCGGTATGCGGGCTTTGCCGTAACTGCCCACACCCACGGCATAAACGCGGATACCATAGGTCTTGGCTATCTCGGCAGCGGTCTGCGGGTCGATATCACCACGGTTGTTGCTACCGTCGGTGAGCAGGATAATCACTTTCGATTTGGTCTCAGAGTCTTTCATACGGTTGACGGCGTTGGCAAGTCCCAAGCCGATAGCTGTTCCGTCGTCTATCATGCCGAACTTGATGGATTTGAACAAGTTCACCAATACGGCGTGGTCGGTTGTCAAAGGGCATTGCGTAAAGCTTTCTCCGGCAAACACTACCAAACCGATATTGTCGTTCGGGCGGTTGATAACAAACTCACTGGCAACATTCTTGGCTGCTTCCAGTCGGTTGGGTTTCAGGTCTTCCGCCTGCATGGTGCCGGAGATATCTATCGCCATCATGATGTCGATTCCCTCGGTTGTTTCGCTTTTCCAACTATTGGATAGTTGGGGTCGTGCAAGTGCTATGGTAAGCAAAATGATACCCGTTACACGCAGTACAAACGGCAGGTGCAACAGATAGAGCCGTGCGGTGCGTGGCTGGTGGCGCAATACGGCATCAGAGGATATGGTGACGCTCGCATCGCTTTTCCACATTTCCCATATGTACCAGAAAATGACGGGAATGAGCAGCAGTAGCAGAAATAAATATGTCGGATGCTGAAAGGTCATTGTTTTAATGTATAGATGTCGTTCAGTTCTCTTCCTAATCCGTCGTAATCGAGTCCGTAGCCCACTACAAAGTCGTTGGGAATACGGAAAGCGGTATAGTCGGCTTTGATATCACGTTTCAGGGCTTCGGGTTTGAGCAGCAGGGTAGCCACTCTGACGGACGCAACGCCCATTTCTTGGAGCAGACGGATGGTATAGTCTATTGTAATACCGCTGTCGATGATGTCTTCTACAATGACGATGTGTCTGTTCTCCAGACTTTGGCTCAGTCCTATCAGATTGCGGATAGTGCCGGTGGTTTGCATGCCTTCGTAGGAAGCGAGTTTCACGAACGACACTTCGCACGGAATATTGATATATTGCATCAAATCGCCCATCACACGGAAACAACCGTTGAGTACACCCAGGAACACAGGGCATTTCTCAGCCATATCGCGGTTGATGGCGGTAGCCAATTGTTGCAGTGCATCGTGTATCTCCTGATTGGAGATATACGGCACAAAATGTTTATCTTTTATTTGTACTGTTTTCATCAGGTATGGTGTTTTCTGTTATAGTCTGTTCTGTAGTGTCTTGCAATGATTCATTAGGGGCAGGTTCTTTAGCAGGAGTGGTTTCACGCACAAAGCGGTAACTGAAACTGAGTCCGGTTTCGTTCTCCTCTGCAGTAGCGTGCCATTTGGCGAATTTCACCAAATCTGCCAGGCGGAGTACGCTTTGCAAACCGCTGAGAAGGTCTTTGTGTTCGGTGAATAGAGGGCTTACGGCAGAAATGATTTCTTCGGAAGTCATCTCCTGGCTGCCTATTTCATAGCGCCGTGCGATATACTCGCGCAATACGTCGGTGAGTTGCGTGTGGTATTCTTTGAGTTGTCCTTGTTGCCAAATCTTCTCGGCTTTTATCTTGTCCAGTTTCTCTAATGCCACCTCGTCGGCAGGGCGCAGAAGTTCGGGATTGACTGTTTCTTGTTGTTCTTTCTTATGCGAAACAATATAGCGGTAAAGGAAATAGCCGCCTGCACATAGTCCGATAATGCCCAATCCGAGTAGTATCCAACGCAGTATTCCCCACCACCAGACGGGAACTTTGTAGATGGGCTTGATGTCGGTGATGGCTTGGTCGGTTGAGTCTGTTTCGAAGGGCTGTATCACGTTGAGCGACAGAGGATTGGTGCGCAAGGTGTCGCCGTTGGCAACGAAAGCGATAGGCTCAATAAAGAAGAGCGAATCGGCAAAAGAGGTGAGCGTAAGGGATTGCCGGAGTGCCAGGCGTCCGTCTTTCTGCAAAATAGTATCGATAGGAGAAGTGCGCACAATCTCTATGCCATCGGTGAGTTCAGTTCCATACTGCGGAAAGAGGAGTGTATCGTTAACCTCTTTTGTCGCTTGCAAATGAAGCTGTGTCTGGTCGCCCACCCAAATAGCGGTGGAGTCGATACTCGCACTCACTACTACACTCAATATGATAGCAAACAAATGGTTCATCCAATAATGCAATATTAACTATTAATTATTAACTGTTAACTGAATAGCTTCATCAACGCTCGTACATAGTCCTCGTCGGTGCGGACCGAAATATGGTTGGTGCCTGTTCTGGTAAACACATCGTTGAGCTCGGTTTGTTGTTCGTCCCAATGCCGGGCATAACTTTCCCGAACAGCTTTTACGGCGGTATCTATCCAAATGCGTTCTCCCGTTTCTGCGTCTTTCACTTTCAATAGTCCCACATCGGGCAGTTCTGCGTCACGGCGGTCGTATATCTGAATGGCACTCAGATCATGCCGGTTAGAAGCAATCATGAGCGGCTTTTTTAGAATGGCAACTTGTTCCGTCATAAAGTCGGAGATAAGAAAAGCGGTGCAGCGGCGTTTCTGGGCATTGGCGAAATACTGTATGGCAGCGGCAATGTCGGTTCCGTGTTGTTCGGGCTGGAAATCAATGAGTTCACGGATGATATGGAGCACATGTTTCTTGCCTTTCTTGGGCGGAATGTACTTTTCTATCTTGTCGGTGAAGAAGATAACGCCCACTTTGTCGTTGTTCTCGATAGTGGAGAAAGCCAATGTGGCAGCCACTTCGGTCATCATATCGCGTTTCATCTGTGAGACCGTACCGAAATTGCTACTGCCCGATACGTCAATCAAGAGCATAACGGTCAGTTCCCTCTCTTCCTCAAATACTTTGATATAGGGCTTGCCCAGACGGGCTGTCACGTTCCAGTCGATAGAGCGTACATCGTCGCCGGCTTGATACTCGCGCACCTCCGAAAAGGTCATACCGCGACCTTTGAATTGGCTGTGGTATTCGCCTGCAAAGATGTTCTTGCTCAAGCCGCGTGTCTTGATTTCAATCTTCCTGACTTTCTGTAGTATCTCTTCTGAGGTCATATCTTCTTATTCAACTACCGATTATTTCCCCCTCGTAAACTATACTGATACTTTCTGTCCCGTAGGGTGTCGCAAACTTAAGGTACTTCCACCTTGTTCAGTATCTCCGTAATAATATCTTCGCTGCTCATGTTCTGTGCTTCCGCCTCGTAGGTGAGTCCGATACGGTGGCGCAATACATCATAACATACCGCACGCACATCTTCGGGAATCACATAACCGCGGCGGTGAATAAATGCGTAAGCGCGGGCAGCCAATGCCAGATTGATACTTGCACGCGGACTGCCGCCGAACTGTATCATGTCTTTCAGGTGTTCCAAACCGTAGTTCTCCGGATAGCGGGTGGCGAATACGATATCTACAATATATTTCTCTATCTTCTCATCCATATACACCTCTTGTACGATAGTGCGTGCTTTCTCGATATCTTCGGTAGAAAGAATGGGCAATACCTGTTTCTTTTCGCCCGAGATGTTCTGACGGATAATCTGTTGTTCCTCTTCTTTCTTCGGATAACCGATTACGACTTTCAGCATGAAACGGTCGGTTTGTGCTTCGGGCAACGGATAGGTGCCTTCCTGTTCGATAGGGTTCTGCGTTGCCAATACTAAGAAGGGCTCCGGCAGACCAAATGTGGCGTCGCCGATGGTCACTTGGCGCTCCTGCATGGCTTCCAATAAAGCGGACTGCACTTTGGCAGGAGCACGGTTGATTTCGTCTGCCAATACAAAGTTGGCGAAGATAGGACCGCGTTTCACCTTGAACTCTTCCGATTTCTGCGAATATACTTGTGTACCGATTACGTCAGCAGGCAAGAGGTCGGGCGTAAACTGGATACGGGAGAAGTCTGCTTTGATAAGGTCGGCAAGGGTCTTGATGGCAAGCGTTTTTGCCAAACCGGGAACACCTTCCAAAAGTATATGACCATTGCTTAGCAAGCCGATCAAAAGACTCTCTACCAAATGCTTTTGTCCTACTATCATTTGGTTCATGCCCATCGTCAGGGCTTCTACAAACGAACTCTCACGCTCAATACGGGCTTGGAGTTCACGAATATCAACTGGGGTACTCATAATATGTTATGTGTTTTTATATGCTGTAGTGGTTGTTGAGCAGTTGAGTAGCTGAGTAGTTGTGCAACATCTACTCATCTCTTCATCTTCTCCTCTCCTCAAATAAACAAAACAATAACAAATAGTGTGCCAAAACTATTATAATAAGGTGTCATTTTGTGCCATCGGTTTTTTCTTTAGACAGGTTCTATAAATTGGGCACTTGCCAATATGTATTTGTCCTTTGTCCATTGTCTTTACCCATGGTTCGATACGCTGTGCTATTGTTATTTGGTTATTATTTGGTTATTATTTGGTTATTATTTGGTGATTACTTGGTGATTACTTGGTGATTCAGCTATCCTTGTGCTACCCCTAAGCCGTCGCGTAGCTCCCACTGCCCGTAGCAACCCCGTAGCACTATGGGACATCCGTATGCTTTCTATGGGACATCCATGTACTGTCCATGAACCATCCTATATACTTTCAATTCCCCAGTTGCACAATTTGGCAATTCCTTGGTTTGTCATTCCTTCAAGTTTGCAATGTTTGTTTTTTCAAAATATTTAGACTAACTTTGTACGCGGAATCTATTCGCTATTAGATGGAGTATCCATAGTAGTAAACTTGATAAAAACAACTTAATTATTTGATAACAACAACTTATTATGAAAAAAACAATTCTATTTTGTCTGCTTATGACGCTATCCGCCTTCATGATAGCAGGAGAGGCGGTGCAGGGTTTCACTATCGACCTTACACAAGCGACACCGGCTTTGCCGGACGGAGTCACTCAGGTTTCTTATCCTCAAAATGCGGCAAGTTATCATGGAAACCAACACGGATGGTGCTGGTTTGCTTTTAAGTTCAATGCAACAGGACCTGTTCGCATTACTTTGGGAGGATGCCAGTATATCAACGCCGGTTCGGAAGGTTATGTGGAAGCAGCGGGTACCAAAGTGGGCGATATTCCCAACAAAACAGCAGCCTGCTACGATGCCGACCCTGCCAATAATGTCGCTACCTTCGACTACAAAGGCGAGGCTGCCGAACTCATCGTATATTGCGGTCAGTATTGTCCGTTTGTGCAAGTGGAGCCGGTTGTTGTACCAACTGTCAAGGAAGAGAAAATCTATTTCACCAATTTTCAGGATTGGGACGATGTGGCAAGCAGTACCACTGCTTCTACCAAAACCGTAACCACCAAGAAGTCCAATGAAGAATTGACTTTCACTTTTGCTGAGACGCAAATATCATCTACAGGGACGAATGCCAAGTTCACCAATACCGAGGTTATCACAGCGGGGTATGCTATGGCTGCCAAAACGGCTACGCCGTATATTGAGACAAGTGCGTTGGCTTCTATAACAAAGGTTACTTATGTACATGCCGCCACAGGAGGAAGCCGTGGATGGGGCTTGGAAGTAAAGGGAGACGGTGATGCCGACTGGGTGAAAGTACAAGAGAACTTCTGCGCCCAAGCAGGAACATTGGTCAGTGTGGATATCAATCGCACCAACTGCCAACTGCGCTGGTACAATCTCAATGCCAGCAACAATGCCTATATGACAGAATTGGCTATCTATGGCAATGTGGCTGTCAAACCGCGTACATTCAAGAACTTTGAACTTAACTTCATGAACATTTCGGAATTGCCTGCCGTTCCTGAGGGCGTAACCTCTATGAGCGGTGCACCGCGCAATGATTCACACGGACTTGACAATTTCCAAATGCTACTTGATGTTGATGGTCCTGTTAAATTCACCTTGGGCGGCTGCGAATACAACAATGGCGTAAAAGCTATCGTCAAAAACGGAGAAACAGTGCTTGCTGAGTTGGATGTCACTACTCCTAAATGCTATCACAATGGTGGAAAAACTGAATGGACCTACAATGCAGAGGAACCTGCAACCCTCACTATTAAAGGCGCACAATACACTCCGTACATCAAAGCAGAGGCTTGCGAATACGTAGAAAACGTGGTCGTAACTTATTTTGACCAAAACAGTACAAAATTAGGCGAAGAGTCGGTTCTTCCAGGAACAGCTTTCGTACCGATGTTCACAGAAGAAGCACTGCCGGCTATCCCGGAGGGAAGCGCTTTCCGTGGTTGGTACACAGCAGATAACTACAAAGCACCGGCAACCATCACTACGGACATTAAACTATATGCAAAGGTTACTCCTGTCGAAACTGCTGTTGTGGGTAGTCATTACAAGTACGACCTGACAAAAGCATATTTCTATGCGGAAGACCACGAACTGATTACCGCCACCGGCAAACAACACGGTTCGGGACACGGTTATGTATTCAACAACGGTGAGGAAATGACCCTTGTAGTATCTCCAAAAGCATACGTTTCTGTAGGGCTCTGCACCTACACCAACACATCCGATCAGATTATCCGCAATGCAGCGGGCGACTCTGTATCGGTAATGCACGTTGTCAAAAAAGGCGAAGAGGGAGCCACTGCCGACGGTGCCCTTTGCTCTTTCTACTATGCCAATCCGGAAGGGAAGCAGGATACGCTCCACTTCAATTTCGCCACCACATCCTATATACACTCTGTAGAAGTGTACAATGTGGCGAATCAGCTCAACAAGACAGGGCATGTGTATGACATTCCGGCAGGCGATGCTGCGGCGTTGATGCTCGTTTGCAGCCAGTTGCAGGACGGCGACACAGTACTGCTTCATGATGGTGTATATGATCTCGGTGAAGTAGTGCTGACCACTGTCAGTGCTAACAATATCGTTATCAAAGGCGAGTCGATGGAAGGCACCATTATCAGGAATGCACCTGATGCGAAGAATGAAGGAATTTCCACTACTGCCACTATTCTCAATACCGGCAACGGCAACATATTCGAAAATCTGACGCTGCAAAACGCACTCGACTACTACAAAGCCGACAACGGACGTGCTGTTTGCCTGCAAGACAAAGGCACCCGCACCGCATGCTATCGCGTACGCATGCTTTCGTACCAAGATACTTACTACAGCAACAAACCCGGACAACAATGCTGGTTTGAGGACTGTGAGATACACGGTACGGTGGACTTCATCTGTGGCAGCGGTTCGGTATATTTCTACAACACATTGCTCTATTGCGAGAAACGCGCCAAAGCAGGTGGAGGACAAGATTGTATCACTGCCAACAACAGCCAGACGGCACAACAGGACAAGGGTTACGTATTCGACCGTTGTACTATCGTATCCGAGTGTCCTGTGGTATCGCTCAGCCGCTCGTGGAACGACCAGCCGCAAGTAGCATATCTGCTCACTACTCTCGATATGAGCAAAGGCGAGTTCGGACTCAACGACAGCAAGATACAGCGCTGGACCATCGAAGGTATGAACAACTGCTTGCCTTATGATTTTGCCGAATACAGCACCATGGACACCGACGGCAATGTTATCTCGCCCGAATCGAACAAAGTACAGTTCTTCGGCAAAGCGGAAAACGAGATGGAAACCATTATCGGGTACGAAGCGGCTGAAGCGAAATCATACATCCATTTCTTCCGTGACGGATGGAAGCCTGCACGCAACTACGTACCTTTTCCGGAGTCTTTAGTTAATGGAGTCAGCAACAGGATAGTAGCGGGACAGCAACCTGTCAAGGTGCTTCGCAACGGCAATATATATATACTGCACGCAGGAGTGGTATATGATATATTAGGTAATGTGGTAGCGGAATAAACACTGCTCCAACGAAAACAAGAAGGCTGTCCGGCATTATGCCGGACAGCCTTCTTGTTGTAGAAGAACTGCTCTTGTTGCAGGGTATGAATTTTTGTCCAAGTTGAAAAAAAAGTATGTTTTGGGGCGTAAATGGGGTGAAAAAAACTTTGTGCATCTTAACAAATGTAAACTTTTTCATAACAATTGGTATTTACGGGGTGGGTATAATGTTGTAACTTTGCAGCGTGAAAATTCCGGTATGCCCGTCTGTGGCAGCAAAAGCCGTTTTGTCACCGGGTACTGACAATATAAACATTTGAATTATAGAACTAAACAACTGATAAGATGAAGAAAAACTACACAAATCGTATATTTGCTTTATTGCTTGTTTCCCTGTTTGCCGCTGTTTCCTATGCGCAACAACTGCCCAATGCAGATTTTGAGGACTGGAGCGGTGCTGCTTTCGACGGCAAAGAACAGCCTGCCTCATGGAATGTGTCTAATGTGACGCAGATTGGTTTCAAGTTCAATTTCGCCTACAAAGAGACAGGGCGCTCAGGCAGTTGCCTGATGGTGAAAACCCAGGAAATAGGTGCTGCCGGTATCACTGAAGCAGCCCCCGGATATGTGGCTTTGGGCAAGCCGTGGGTCTATATTGAGAGTCTTACCAAGGTGAGCGAAGCTACTGCCGGAACCACAGGCGGTATCAACTTTACTTACCGCCCCGATACGATGCAGGTATGGATCCGCCGTACCGGCAGTAATACACAGAACGAAGACTTCAACTTGTTGTATTATGCTTGGACGGGCACTGCCAAAGCCAATTCGTATAAAGGAAAGAACAACAAATGTACTTCGGTATCGCAAGAAGACGAGGAGAGCGATATCCGTCAGGCACTCGACGGCAACGAATGCGGTACAATGCAAAACGCAGTACAGATTGCCGAAGGCTGGGTGCGTGACAGAAAAGAATACAACGAATGGACTTGTATCAATGTTCCTATTTATTATATGAACAACGATGTGCCGGAGAAGTGCAATATCATCTTCTCGGCAAGCAACTATCCGAACTTCCGTGCCAATTCGGGCTTGTATAACGGTAATGCGCTTTATATAGACGATGTGCGTTTGATTTACTCTTCGAAGATTCAGCACCTCTATATCGGTAACAAAGAGTGGAAAGGTTTCGACCCTGACAATACCGGAGAGCAAGTCTATTCCGTAGGTAATGCAACGCAGATACCTGATATATATGCTACCCGTGGAGAGGGTAGTCTGACCAACTCCCGCAATACAAAAGTGAATTTCATCGGGCGTCGTTTGTCCGATACGGAACTGACTGTTCAGAAAGGACAGATTGACGGCGAGCCTACCATTCTTACGGTGCGTGCCGAAGACGGTTCTTCTTCAACGACTTATAAGATACGCTTTATCTCCAAACCGTCCGACAATGCCCGTTTGGCAGATATTCAGGTGAACGGCACCGCTATCAACGGTTTCAATTCCTATGTGAATTCTTACGATATCGCTTTGCCCTACGGAACGAGCCAAGTGCCGGTGGTTACTTTCACCAAAGCGGAAGAAGGGCAAACGGTTACCCTCACCGCTCCTACCTCTGTCAACGGCACATCCACTATCAAAGTGGTGGCTCCCGACGGAGTAACGACATTCACTTATACGCTCCGTTTTTCGGTGGCGGCATTGGCGGACAACACATTGCAGAATATATTGGTGAACGGTACGCCGGTGAACGGTTTCCAGCCGTCGCAGACTATATATAAGGTGGAACTGCCATTGGGAACAACCGCTATGCCGGAGGTGAAAGCCGTATCAGCCTATCCCGAAGGTGCACAAACCATCAAATATACCGCACCTTCGCAGATTGACGGCGGACAATATCAGATTGCCGTTACAACACCGGGCAATACGACGGCGAAAGTGTACAAACTCAATTTCAAGATTACGGCATCCACCAATTCTTATCTCAAGGATTTGCAGGTAGAAGGCGGCTATATCACTAATTTCGATGAGCAATTGCTCACCTACTATGTCGAGTTGCCGCTCGGCACTGTTTCGCTTCCCGAGATTACATGGGTACCCGGTGACAACTATCAGACCATCACGAAAGAAGAGGGCGGTATCGACGGTACCACCCGTATTACGGTTACGGCAGCTGCCGGCAATCAGACGGTATATAAGATTGTTTTCTCCACTTTGAAGTCGGAAATCAGCCATCTGAACAATATCTACCTTGACGGAGTGGCATTAGCGGGTTTCGCTTCGGATAAAACCACCTATGACGTACAACTCCCTGTCGGTACAGCAAGCTTGCCCGTTATCACTTACGACCAAGGCGATGAGTATCAGACGGTCTCTGTCCGTGAAAGCGGACTGGACGGCACTACCCGTATCACGGTAGTGGCAGGCAACGGTTCGACTACGGTTTATCAAATCAATTTCTCCGTACTGAAAGCCACCAATGCCGCATTGAAGATGATATATATCGACGGTCAACCCTTGGAAGGCTTTGCGCCGGAACAGTTGGAATATACCGTCAGTTTGCCGCAAGGAACTACTGCCGTACCTTCTGTTACATGGGAGCAAAGCGATGAGTGGCAAACGGTTACATCGCGTCCGGCTACCTCTTTGACAAGCGATTACAAGATTACGGTTCGTCCGCAAGAAGGGGCTTCGCAGACTTACGTTATACGTTTCAGTGTGGCGACTTCGAGCAATACCAATCTCAATATGATATATTTGGATGGTGTGCCGTTGTCCGGTTTCGACCCGTCGGTCACCGCTTATACCTATACGCTCCCTGAGGGTGTAAGTACTGTTCCGGCAGTGACATACGATAAGGCGGAAGCGTCACAGCAAGTGCTTTCTATCTTCGATGATGAGCAACAGCTGTTGCGTGTAACAGCCGAAAGCGGAGACAGCAAAACCTATACGGTGCAGTTTGTTATCCAGAAGTCGGAGAATGCTTTCCTGAACATGATCTATCTTGACGGCAAACCGCTTCAAGGCTTTGAGAGCGAACGGCTGTCGGGATATTCAGTGACAGTGGAAGGCAACAGTTGTCCGCAGATAACCGTAGATAAGTCGGCAGGACAGCAAGTGAGCATTATAGCTCCGGCAGTAGAAGGCGAAGCGCAAATCCGTGTAACGCCTGAGCAAGGTGCACCCAATACCTATGTTATTCAGTTTGTGCGGAAAAGGCAGACACAAGTGCTCTTGGAGAATATATTTGTTGACGGCAAAGCGATACCTGACTTTGACGCCAATACTACTGATTACCGCTTGACGTATAGCGGTCAGTTACCCGAGGTCAGCTATAAGCAAACGAATGCGGAGCAGTCGGTAACAGTGCTGCAAGACAAAGATACGGTACGTCTGTTGGTGAACTATGACAAGGAGACGAATATCTATACCTTATATTTCAGCAAACAGCGTTCTTCCAATACGGCATTGAGCAAGATATGGCTCGACGGACAACCTTTGGAAGAATACGATTACGACCAAACCGCTTCAGAATCATCGTTGTTTGCCGCTGCTCCGTCGGTAACAACCTATACGATACATTTGCCCAGCGGCAGCAGGTTGCCGCAAGTGACTTATCAGAAAGCGGAACCGTTGCAAACCGTACTGCAGGGACAAGTGAATGAAAAGACAGTGCAACTGATTGTGACGGCAGAAGACGGTACGCAGCATATTTATCATCTCGTTTTTGACATTGCTTCGTATGCCGACGCCACATTGCAAAGCATTATGCTCGATGGCAAAGCGATAGACGGCTTTGACCCACATATATTCCACTATGAAATCACGATAGAGAAAGGCAAGGCATTGCCCGAACTGAGTTTCATAAAACAACAAGGTACGGCTACCATTGCAGCCACTACTTCGCCTTTGTCGCAACAAATCATTGTGATAGCAGAGAACGGAGAGAGCAACACTTATATATTGGAATACAAAGAAATCAGCTCTTCCAACGCATTGCTGAGCGACATTTTGCTCAATGGCAAACGGCTGTCGGGCTTCCGCTCCGATAAGTTTGACTATGTGGATTCTTTGGCATGGCGTACAGCGGTTGTTCCTGTTGTACAACCTGTCTCCGCCATTGCGGGACAGACCATTACAATTGATTACAAGCCTGTGAATGAGACAACGCAAATCCGTGTTATGGCAGAAGACGGCGTAACGGAGTCGGTTTATACGATTCAGTTCCCTGTACACCAATCGGGCAATACACATTTGGAGAGCGTTGTTTTCAATGACCTCGATTTCGAGTTCCAGGAGGATATAACGGATTATGAGATTGTCCTGCCGTATCAGGTGGATACCGTTCCTGCTCTGACATACGAAAAGCAAGAGAAAGAACAGACCGTGAAATTGGTTTCTGCTCCTGTCAGTGACACTACGAAACTGACAGTAACGGCAGAAAACGGGGACACGCTGACGTATCGTTTTGCCTTTAAGAAGACTTTGTCGGACAAAGAGAACCGTTTGCAGAAGATATTGGTGAACGGGGCAGAGGTTGACCTCAAAGCATTGAATGAGACAGATGAAACCCACTTTGAGCTGACTGCACAGATGCCCTACGGTACGGCAGCCTTTTCGGTGGCTTGTCTGAAGAACTACGACGAGCAGACATACATTATAGAGCAAGGCGGGCTTTACCGTCCGACCGTTATTACGCTGCATGCCAACCGCGGGGAAGAACCGGATGTGGTATATACCGTTATTCCGCAAGTGGCAGAGCAGTGTCCGGCAGTGCTGAAGGGTATTACGGTGAACGGCAATGCGGTAGAAGGCTTTTCGCCCGAACGCTACTCTTATATTGTGAATTGCGAGTCGGCATTGGTCTTCCCCGAAGTGGTGGCAACGGCAGAGCAGGGTGTGGAAATCAACCGTACTGTCAATGACCAATGGCACTGGCAGGCAACCGTAAGAAAAGACGGATACGAGAATACCTACGATATTTGGTATCACTATCCCAATGAGGTGATTCCGAATCCGGACTTTACAGAGTGGGGTACTGCGAAATATAACAATGGTGCCATGCCTTTAGGCTGGAATGTACCGGCAGATAACTTTGATAAAATAACTGTGCTTTTTGTGGATGCCAAGACAGGTGCGGAAGTGGTAAGAACATCTGAAACGGTAGTAGGATTAGAGACAACTTACTGGAGTTCTGCAGGTGGTGCTTTGCCCGCTATCGTAACTTTAGGTGATTTATCAGGAGGTTTGTCGGTTGCCAACAAAACCCACTACGATTTTAACGGTTCTATCAGTTTCCATAATACGCCTGATGAGGTGGTATTCAACTACAATTACAGTTCAAAAGCAGGTAACGGGGCATTGTTTGCTTATCGTTTCTTTGACAATACGGGTCAGGAACACGCTTTTGATGTTACGCAAGGCAATGCTACCGGCGGATATATTACACAGACAAAAGAGTTCGACTTGGGCGGCAAACAGATAGTAGGTATGAATATCGCTATTGATGCGACGAATGAAGCATCGGGTGCCACAAAAGGTGCAAAACTCTATGTTGACTGGTTGCGCTTCGGGTATAACAGCCGTTTGGCAGGATTGACGATAGATGAAGAACCGGCAACGCTTGACGGTACTGCTTTTACTTATACCTTCCCTGATGCCGAGCACAAGGGTATTCCTGCCGTTGCTTTTACCGGCGAGGTGGTTGACCAAGCCCGAGAGACAGTGTGGGGTGAGGAAGTGCAACAAACCGCCAATGCCGTACGTACGGCGCAGATACGCAACTTTGCAGAGGACGGCAGTTATACGGATTATACCTTGCGAGTGGTCCGTCCGCTTTCGACAGTGAACACGCTTCGTACTATCGAGATTAACGGTACACCGCTTGCCGGTTTCGACAAGGCGACTTTCGATTATACTTATGCACTGCCTGCCGGTACGACGGTGCTGCCCGATATTACGGCTTTGCCCGCTACCGACTTGCAGACGGTTACTATTACGCAAGAGAATAACGTTGTAAGCATTACTGTTACACCTGAATATGGTGAGGCACAGACTTATACCGTTACTTTTGAAGAGACCGTATCTTCTGACGCAACGTTGCGCAGTTTAGCGGCTACGGGTTTGACATACGACCCCGCGCAAACCGACTATGTGATAACAGCGAACGAGATGCCCTATATCAGTTTCTTGAAACAATCGGACTATCAGACCGTTATCATAGAGAACGGGGTAGTGACGGTTATCGCTCAAGACGGTACGGAGCAACAATATACTATCCGTTTGGAGCCTGTAAAGGAAGCGACTTCCGGACAGCTGACCGCTATAACGGTTGACGATATCGACATTGCCGGTTTTGCAAAGGACACGTATCGCTACGAGCAAGCCGTATCGGGCTTAACAGGCTTTACAAGAGAATATCCGACAGATACGGTGCAACAAGTCATTACGCCGGATTCGCTCGTATGGCATGTTTCGGGTACGGAGCAGCATACTTATACCATTGTTTATCCGACCCGTCTGTCAAGCAACAGCAACCTTGCAGGATTGCTGATAGACGGTGTTGCTTATGATGAGTTCCTGCCTATGCAAAGTGAGTATGTGATAGCGTCGGACAAGATAATGGACATAGAAGCGGTGGCAGAAAACGCCGGTCAGACTATCAGTCTGGAATATGCGAACGGCAGTTGCCGTATTGCAGTGGTTGCTGCGGACGGAACCGAACGTGAGACACCTTATATAATAACGTTCCGTCCGGAACGCTCATCGGTGGCAACCTTGCAGGCTATCACATTGGACGGCACAGCGTTGGCAGACTTTACGCCTGAACAATTGGCTTATACGGTGGTGCTTCCGACTACTGACCCGAAAACCGAAGAGCCGCAAATGCCTTCGATCGGTTATCAGTTGGGACAAGAGGCTCAGACGGTACAGGTCGAGCCGGCTCTGTTGGGCGGTACTACTTACATAACAGTGACTTCGGAAGACGGAACGGCACAACTGCAATATGAACTCACTATACAGTCAGAACCCTCACACAATGCGCTGCTGAACGGTATTGCACTGAACGGACAGCCCTTGAAACGCTTCGAGGCAAACCGTTTCTACTATTCCGCACAAGTGAACGGAGCGGAACGCAACTTCATCTATAGTGCAACGGACAAGTTCCAGACGGTGACGGCAGAAAAGACAGAAGGCAATGAATATACATTGCATGTTGTGGCACAAGACGGCGAGACGCATAACGATTATGTGATAGAAGTGTGGGAAGAACAGCTTTCGAACAATGCATTCTTGCAAGACATCCGTTTGAACAACATGCCGTTCTCCGATTTTGACAGCAATGCCGATGACTTTATACCGAAGCAGTTGCGCTATAGTATCGCCATACCACAAAACGCAGCCTTGTTGCCCGATATCTATGTATCGCTGGCAGACGACGGGCAAACATGGACGCTGTTGCAAGGCACGGATGTGGATACAATCCGTGTAACGGCCCCCGACGGCATAACGACGAATGACTATATATTGAACTTCGTGAGGGAGAAGTCGTCGAACGCCGATTTGCAAATGATATTCATCAACGGCATAGCATTGCCAGACTACGACAGCAACGTAATGACCTACGATATCGATCTGCCCTTGGGCATGGAGTCGCTTCCGAATGTGGATGTACAGAAAGCAGAACAGGCACAGACCTACACTGCAACATGGAAAGGCAATACGGTACTTTATGTAGTGACAGCCGAAGACGGAACGATGAAGACTTACGAGCTGAACTTCCGCTTTTTGCAGTCGGATGCAGATACACTCCTTATGATATACGAGGACGGCATCGAGATACAGAATTACGTTCCCAACCGCTTCTATTATTCAACCCTTATGCCGGTGGGCGTCCGTCAGTTGCCTACATTGACGTATGATGCAGCCGACCGCTGGCAAACGATAACGGCAGATACGGTGGTATCGAACAACTTCACAACGTATCAGTTCACGGTGGTTTCGCAGAGCGGCAAGAAGAATGTATATACCCTGGTATATGAATTGCAATATTCTGCCGTTGACACGTTGCAAATGATATTGGTTGACGGGCATGAACTGGCTGGATTTGCGGCACAACAGACCGACTATTTCTATCAGTTGCCAACGGGTACAGACGAATTACCCAAGATAGACTATATAGCAGGCGACCGTTACCAGCAAATAGAAGTGGTGTCAGACGGTGTGGAAGGCATTACACAGATACGGGTGCTTGCCGAGAACGGACACACAAAGATATACAATATCCATTTCTCGGTGGCTCTGTCGGACAACGCACATCTGAAGATGCTGACGGTAGGCGGAAAGGATATTCCGAACTTCGACGGCGAAGTGCTTGACTACAACATCAGTCTGCCTTACGGAACGAAAGAAGTGCCGTTTATCACCTACGAGCGGAACGAAGAGTGGCAGCATGTGAACTTGGATATCAAGGATTGGACGGCACATATTACAGTGACGGCACCCGACAGAAAAACTACGGCTACCTATACGCTGAACTTCACAGTGGAGCGTTCTGCCAATGCTTATTTGCAAGGCATTACGTTAGACGGCAAACCAATGGAGCAGTTCCAAGAGATGGTATCGGAATACGAAATCACGTTGCCTTTCGGTACAACGGTATTGCCGGAAATAGGCTATATCAGCGGGGACGAACAGCAAGAAGTGACTACGGAAACGACAGGCAACAGGGTGACAATCACCGTTGTTTCGGGTAACGGAGAGGAATCGAGCGAGTATGTGATTACCTTTACAGTGGAACTCTCGCCTATCAATACGTTGAGCGATTTGGCAGTGAACGGCGAAACGATAGAAGGCTTTGCGTCCGATATCCAGGAATATACAGTGACCTACGAGCCGGGTAGCACGGCTGCCGATTTCTTCGGTGCGGATGCCGTAAGTTACACCTTGACAGACGAAAGCGCAACCGCTCTTGTACAACAACAAGACGAAGCCACTATCATGGTGATGGTGACGGCAGCCAACGGTGCAACCAATGCCTATGTTATCCGCCAAGTTGTAGCCCTCAACAACAATGCACTATTGAGCGACCTGCTTATCGAAGGTGTGACAATACCGGACTTCGACCCTGCAGTGCTTGACTATGAGTATATTCTTTACGAAGGTGCTTCGATGCCGCATATCGACGCTGTGGCGCAAGACAGTACGGCGGAAGTATCGATTACGTACGGTCAGATAGGCGAAATAACCTATATCTATTGTACGGCGCTCGACGGTACGGAAGAGGTATATACCGTAAAAGTACATTATACGGATATCAATACGGCGTTGACACCGGACGAGAACAGCGTGGTTATCAAGCATATTCCGGGTACGAACCAGTTCTTGGCAGCAACTATCCGACAGAATGTGCAAGTGGCATTGTTTGATGCCCAAGGGCGTCGTATCATGTTGAAAGACGTACCGCTGTGCGACCCGAACATATCGGATATCGTAACGGATGCAACGGGTACGGACGTACTGAACAATATATCGCTATCGTCGCCCGGTGTAATCATCACTCTGGACCATTTAGCACAGACTTACTACTACGTATTCTTGCAGAACGGCAAGAAACGCATAGCAAGCGGGAAACTGATGATGGTGAGATGAGAACGGCAAGCGCAGGATGAGTCCTGCGCTTGTTTGTTTGAGGGAAGGGAGAAATAGATGAATTTGACAATTGGACGATTTGACAATTGGACGATTTGACGATTTGACAATTGGACGATTTACTGTTTACGATTTACGATTGCGGGTGGGGACGCACACAATTTGATGATTTGACTATTTCACAATTGGACAATTATGCAGGCGCGACGCCTGCGCACCGACAAAAACAAGACGGGGTACGCCCCGTCTCTACATGGTTATTTGGGGTTATTAGACGGGGTACGCCCCGTCTCTACAAAGGAGGATTAGTGGCAGAACATGAAGCCGAAGTAGAGGCGGGGTCCGACGGGGGTGAGGAGGTCACCACGATGAAATGAAAGCATACAATCAAGCTTGAATGAGAGATGGATTGCCGGCGTGAGGACATAGTCGAAACCCACAAAAGGCGAGACGTAGAAATAGGTCTGCTTGTTGAAAATACTCTCCGTCTCAGGCAACCAGTCGGTTTGCGAGCCGTCAACAATAAACAAACTCTTCTTTGAACCACCTCCCATGCCCGCTCCTACATAGGGCCAAAACTTCTCCAAACGCCAACATGCGTCCGCCAACAAACCGCCCCAGCCGTTGCGTATGTAGGAGCCTTGTTGCAGAACACTACGGGCATCAGTCATCGAGGACGGCATAGTGGATACATAGCCTTCCCCTCCGAGACGCAAATGCTTCCACAGATTGACACGTATGGCACCTCCAATACCAAGGGTGGCGCCTTGCGGATTATAAGGTTGCGAAGATTGAGAACCGCCTAACCAACCGGCATGCAAAAGCATTCCGCCGGAATAACCTTGATAGACGGGGTTGGTGTCCTGTGCGAAAGAATACGTGAAAACGGATAAGAACAATATGAAAGGCAGGGTTTGTTTTGTTGACATGTTTGGTTGGTTTTTACGATTTATAATTTACAATTTACGATTATTGCGGGCGAGGACGCCCACACCCCCAGAGAATTTTACGATTGGAGATTTTATTGATTGTTTTTGAGTTGCTTGCGGATTTGGGCGACGGTGAAGCCGAGCAGGGTGGAATAACGCTTGGACGGCGGATTGGCAGCAGCAAGGGCACGGTCGGACATCTGACGATGCTCGTTGAACAATTGCTGCCAATAAGCATGCCTGTCGGGATCGGACAACTGCGCACGCGCCTCTTTCTGCGCTTGCTGAAAGAGTTGGCGGTTTTTGATTGCACCTTCGGTCCACTCGCCTTCGTATAGATGATAGGCATAAGTTTCTTTGGGACCATAGACGGGTTCGCCATTAATATCTGTGCCATAACATTTTTGACGGGTAACGGTCAAGCATCCATTGGACGGTTTGCCACTAATCTTGCCTTTGATGGCTGCAAAGGGATCGTCTAACTTAATTTGTGCCATAAGCAGTTGGTATTAAAAGGTTAATACAGGGTATATGTATGTGACATGCGGAGGATACAGAAATCCCATGATGGTACGTGGAATAGTGCGGTAATAGTGCGGCAATAGTGCGGCAATAGTGCGGGGACGGTATCTGTATGAAGGCATGGTCATATTATTTTTGTTGGTCGGTATCGGCAGGGAGTTGCCTCAGGCGGTTGATAATGTCGTAAGCCTCACGGAGCGAAGATACGTCGGCGATGACGGCAGAGCGTTTGCCGTTCTGCTCACGCACCTGACAACGACGGGGATTGGAGACGATGTAGGTGAGGATATTGCCAAAGGCTTCGGACTGATAGTAAGGCGATTGCAAGTTGGCAGGGAAGTAGAGCACCATTCGGGACATCTTGAGTACGACCTTCTCGATACCGAGACGCATACACTGCCAACGCAGACGGACCACCATAAGGAGCTCCTGCGCTTCGGGCGGCATAGTTCCGAAACGGTCGATAAGACGGGTTTCGAAGGCTTGGAGTTCCTGCTCGTTCTGCAAGCCGTCGAGTTCGCGATAGAGCGTGATTCGCTCGGAGATGTTTTCGACATAGGTTTCGGGGAAGCCGATGCAAAGGTCGGACTCGAGTTGCGAATCGTTGACCCACTGCAAAGGACGGCTGTTGGCATCGGCAGCCGTGTTTTCTTCAGCAAAAAGCGTGGGGAACTCCTCTTCTTTGAGTTCGAGAACGGCATCGCTGAGGATACGCTGGTAGGTTTCGTATCCAAGGTCGGCGATAAAGCCCGACTGCTCGGCTCCGAGCATATTGCCTGCACCACGTATATCGAGGTCCTGCATGGCGATATGGAAGCCCGACCCGAGATCGGCAAAGGTCTCGACCGCCTGCAAGCGACGGCGTGCCTCGGGCGTGAGCAACTCGGAGGAAGGTGCGGAGAGATAGCAATACGCCTTCCGGTTGGAACGCCCGACACGCCCACGGAGCTGATGGAGATCGGAGAGCCCGAAGCGGTGTGCGGAGTTGATAATGATAGTGTTAACGTTAGGAATATCGACACCGGACTCGATGATGGAGGTGGCGACGAGGACGTCGTAATCGTAGTTGATGAAGTCGGAAAGGACGTTTTCCATCTCCTCGGGCTGCATTTGTCCGTGTGCAATAGCGATGCGCGCCTCAGGCACGAGGCGTTGAATCTTATTGCGCAAGACAGGCAGGTTCTGGACAAGATTGCTGATGACGAAGACTTGGCCGTTGCGACTGATTTCGAGGCGGACGGCTTCTTGTATGATATCTTCGTCGTCGGGCGTAATTATCTCTGTCTGAACAGGATAGCGGTTGGGCGGCGGCGTCCGCATAATAGAGAGGTCGCGCGCTCCAAGAAGCGAGAACTGCAGTGTGCGGGGGATAGGTGTTGCCGTGAGCGTGAGTGTATCGACATTGACTTTGAGCTGGCGCAGGCGTTCTTTGGTGGCGACTCCGAACTTCTGTTCCTCGTCGATGATGAGCAGCCCCAAGTCTTTGAATTTGACGGACTTGCCTACTATCTTATGGGTGCCGATGAGGATATCGATTTCGCCCTCAGCCAAACGCTGAAGGATATCCTTGACCTGCTTGGCGGATTTGGCACGCGAGAGGTACTCGACGGTGACGGGGAAATTGCGGAAACGCTCACGGAAGGTGTTGTAATGCTGCAAGGCGAGGACGGTTGTGGGCACGAGGACAGCGGTCTGTTTGCCATCGGTTGCCGCCTTGAAAGCCGCCCGCATGGCTATTTCCGTTTTGCCGAAACCGACATCGCCGCAAATGAGGCGGTCCATAGGCACAGGCGACTCCATATCGTGCTTGAGGTCGATGGTAGCCTTCTGCTGGTCGGGCGTGTCCTCATAAAGGAAGGAGGCTTCGAGTTCGTGCTGGAGGTAGGAATCGGGCGAGTAGGCAAAGCCTTTTTCCTGACGGCGCTGCGCATATAACAATATAAGGTCGCGCGCGATGTCTTTGACCTTGGCTTTGGTGCGCTCTTTCATGCGCTCCCACTGACCGGAACCGAGTTTGGAGATGTTGGGGGCAGTGCCTTCTTTGCCTTTGTATTTGGAGATACGATGGAGCGAATGGATGGAGACGAAGAGGATGTCGTTGTCGCGATAAATGAGCTTGATCATCTCCTGCTGTTTGCCGTTGACGGTGGTATGCACGAGTCCGCCAAAGCGTCCGATACCATGATCGACGTGGACAACATAGTCGCCTATCTGCAACTGGTTCAGCTCTTTAAGGGTGATGAGCACTTTGCCCTGACGGGCAGTATCGGTCTTTTGCCCGACTTTGTGGAAGCGCTCGAAGAGCTGGTGGTCGGTGAAGCAACAGAGGTGCAGATCGCTATCGACAAAACCGGCATGGAGCGTTTGGCTGATGCCCGTGAGACGCCCATGGAGCAGGGGCTCGTCGGTCAGATTGGTGATTTTCTCGGCAAGAATGGTTTGCAGCCGGTCGATCTGCTTCTGTGAGTCGGAGAGGAGACAGATGTGGAAATTGTCGTCGGCATATTGCTGCAACGCCTCCGCCAGCAGGTCGAAGTTCTTATGATAAACGGGCTGCGGAAGGGTGTGGAAGTTGGTCCGGACGAAGGTCGGGAAGACGGATTTGGTGTTGAGTTCGAGAGTGGAATAGGGGAGTGCCGTATCGTCGTCGGAGAGCAAGGGATAGATGCCGGCAGGAAGTTTGCCGTCGCTACCTATGGAGGAGGCAAGTTTGTGGCGGAGAAGGGCAAAATCGCTCGAAACGAGCCATGTGGAGGCAGGAAGATAGCTGAAAATACTATCATCGGTCGCCTCGGTGCCACCGGTATGGAAATCGGGAATGATTTCGATGCTATCTATTTTACTCTTAGAGAGTTGTGTTTCGATATCAAAGATGCGAATGGAATCTATTTCATCGCCAAAGAAATCTATTCGGTAGGGGTTTTCGTTGGAGTAAGAGAAGATATCGACGATACCGCCACGGACGGAGAATTGTCCGGGCTCATAGACGAAATCGACCTTGGTCCAACCACCGTTGACGAGGGTTTGCTGAAGACCGGTGATAGAGATTTCCTGCCCTGTGCGGAGCGGAAGAGTCTGCCGTCGGAATTGGTTTTGCGCCACGACGGGTTCCAAGAGGGCTTCGGGATAACTGACCACAATACAGGCGGCAGAGTTGGCAGTGAGGCGGTTGAGTGTGGCAGTGCGCTCTATTTCGTAGGCTCCGTCGGCACCGTTCTTGCGCTGGCGGATACGATAGGAAGAGGGAAAGAAACAGACGTTTTCTTCGCCTTGCGCGGTGGCAGGAAGGAGCAGTTTGAGGTCGGAAAGCAGGTAGGCGGCATCGTCGGCATTGTCCATGAGGATGAACTGATGGCGCGCCGTACGACGGAAAAGCGAGGACAGAACGAGGGCTTGCGCCGAACCGCACAAGCCTTCGAGGAGGGCATGGGTGGTGCGCTTTTGCATCAATTCTGTTGCCAAAGGCCGGATGGCGGGATGGTTGGCGTAGAGGTCTTGCAGGTCGAGTAGAGTCATGGGTGGATTTGACGATTTTACAATTTGACAAGTTGACAGGGCAAAGCCCTATTGGTTCTCCGTATAATATATGTTGTTATTGGTTCTCTGTTTGTTTGGTTTTTGTTCTCCATTAATTGCCGTTAATTGACCATTAATAGTATTATCTGTTCTATTTCTCTATCTTTATTTCTTTGAACTTGCCAAATACAGGGTGATGGCGATAGGCATAGCCCGTTCCGATGGGCACATAGAGTATGCAGTTTTCGGCAGTGTCTTCGAAAGCATTATCTGCAACAGCTATTTGATATGGGTCTTCTTGACGGATATGCAATTCTTGCAATTGATTGTTCTTAAATGCAGTATTACCAATTTTCTTGATAGTTTGTGGAAGGGTGATATTAGCTATTTTAGCCCACCAAAACGCATCATTAACGATTGTTTCTACTCCTTCCGAGAGTACGAGTTTATCTAATTGTACCCACTCAAAAGCAGAATAATCAATGATTCGTATATTTTGTGGTATAACATATTCAGTAGTTCCTAATGGTTTATGATAATGTATTATCTTACTTAGGTCTTTGGTAAATAAAGAACCCTCTATATCGCAATATGCTGGATTGTCTTTGGCTACATGGATTTCCAATTGCGGACCAATATTTGCAAAAGTTCCTTCTCCAATTTCTGTTACGCTATTAGGAATTTCAATAATGCTAAGTTTTTTGCAACTATCAAAAGTTCTTTCATTAATTTCTGTTACGCTATTAGGAATCTCGATAGAGTTGAGTGCTGTACAATCTTTGAAAGCCCTATTTCCAATTACCGTTACACTATTAGGAATCTCAATAGCAGTGAGTGCTGTGCAACCTTTGAAAGCACGCCCATAAATTTTTGTTACACTATTTGGTATTTCAATAGATGTGATAGCTGAGCAACCTTCGAAAGCACCGCCTCCAATTTCCGTTACGCTATTAGGAATTTCAATAGAAGTAAGTGCTGTGCAACCTTTGAAGGCATCTTCAGCAATTTCCGTTACACTATTTGGCATCTCAATAGAAGATAGTGCTGTGCAACCTTTGAATGCACACTCACCAATGTCCGTTACGCTATTAGGAATTTTAATAGATATGAGGGCTGTACAACCGGCGAAAGCCTCAACTCCAATGATTATTATACTATTAGGTATTTTGATAGAAGTAAGTGCTGTACAACCTGCGAAAGACCCCTCCCCAGTTCCTGATATATTATTGGAAAGTTTGATTGCTGAAAGTGATGTACAATGATAGAAAATATCACCTTCAATTTCCGATACGCTATTAGGTATTTCGATAGAAGTCAGTGATGTGCATTCTGCAAAAGCAGCGCCCTCAATTATAGTTACGCTATTAGGAATTTCAATAGAAGCAAGAGATAAGCAACATGCGAATGTGGCGTATGCGATTTTTGTTATGCTATTCGGAATTTTAATAACAGTAAGCAATATACACTCTTTGAACGCCCCAATACCAATTTCCGTTACACTATTTGGAATCTCAATAGATGTGAGTGCTGTGCATCCTAGGAAAGCCCCCTGTTCGATTTCTATTACGCTATTTGGAATAATTATTGATGAGATATTGGTGCAATCACAAAAAGCATCATTCCCAATTTTTGTCACACCATCAGGAACAATAAATTCGCCCTGATAATCTGCTGGGCATTTGATTAGTGTTTTGCCATCTGCGCTATATTGGATTTCGCTCATAGGGGTTGTTGTTCTCCATTAATTGTCGTTAATTGACCATTAATATTGCATTGTTGGATTAGTGTTGGTCATCAATTGCTAATTATCATTCATATTGTACGCCTACGGCGTATGCAGGCGAGCCGCCTGCGCTACGACAGCATTATCGGGTCTGTTTTAGACGCGATAAATCGCGTCTCTACGGCATTATCTTATTTTATTTAGGCGGGGCACGCCCCGTCTCTACTATAATTTGATTGTTCTTTTAGACGCGATAAATCGCGTCTCTACATTGCATTGTTGGTTTCGTTTTAGACGCTATTTCCTGATGTATTCGGCGAAGGTGTATGGGTAGGGATTGCGGTCGTCGGCGGAGTGGTGCTCTTCTTTCAGGAGTTGCCAGATGTCGGGCGAAATCTCGGAGAAGAACGTGTCGGCATCGGGGAAAGCATGGTGGATATGCGTGATATAGAGTTTGTCCGCCAAGGGCATGAACTGACGATAGACCATGCCGCCGCCTATGATGAAATTTTCCTTGTCTTGGTCTGCCAGACGGACGGCATCTTCGATGGAATATGCCATCTCCGCCCCCTCAATCTGTTCGCCCGGAATGTCGGTAATGACGATATTGCGCCGGTTGGGCAGGGGATGATGCGGCAAAGAAAACCAGGTGCGTTTGCCCATGATGACAGTGCTGCCGGAAGTGATGAGTTTGAAATGTTTCAAGTCGTCGGGCATGTGACAGAGCAAGTCGCCCTGACGCCCTATGGCGTTGTTTTCTGCTATGGCTACGATGATGGATAACATATTCTATTTGACAATTTGACGATTTTACAATTGGACAATTTGGGCGGGCAGAGCCCGATTTATGATGTACGAATTACGGATTACGATTCACACTGCGACTTTGCCGGGGATATGGGGATGGGGGTCGTAGTTGAGGAGTTGGAAATCGTCGTAACGGAAGCCGAAGATATCCTTAATATCGGGATTGATCTGCATAACAGGCAAGGGACGCGGAGTGCGGGTAAGCTGCAACTCAACTTGCTCTATATGATTGAGATAGATATGCGCATCGCCCAAGGTATGGACGAAATCGCCTGCCTGCAAACCTGTTACCTGCGCCATCATCTGCAACAAGAGCGCATAGGACGCAATATTGAAAGGGACACCGAGGAAAACATCGGCACTGCGCTGATAGAGTTGCAACGACAGTCGCCCGTTTGCCACATAGAACTGGAAGAGCGTGTGGCAAGGGGGAAGTGCCATTCGGTTGACTTCCGCCACATTCCAAGCACTGACGATAAGACGGCGCGAATCGGGGTTATGCCGAATCATATCGGTGACTTGCGCTATCTGGTCGATAGTGCCACCGTTGTAATCGGGCCAACTGCGCCACTGGTGACCATAGACAGGTCCGAGGTCGCCGTTTTCGTCCGCCCATTCGTTCCAAATGCGTACTCCGTTGTCCTGCAGGTATTTAACGTTGGTATCGCCCTGCAAGAACCACAACAGTTCGTGGATAATGGATTTGAGATGGAGCTTCTTGGTGGTGAGCAAAGGGAAACCTTCTTCCAGATTGAAGCGCATCTGATGTCCGAAAACGGAGATTGTTCCGGTGCCTGTGCGGTCGTCTTTGCGTACTCCTTCGGTGAGGATACGGCGGCATAAATCGAGATATTGTTGCATGGCGGTAGAGTTATCAGTATAGTTTATAAGTTGTTTTCAGTACTTTGAATTCGGTGCGGCGGTTGATTTGGTTGCAAATATCCTGCTGCTCGGGCGTGAGTGAGTCGATAAAGGTTTCGTCCAACACCTGCTCCACAGGAATGAAAGCATACTTTTGGTGCAGAGCTTTATCGGCAACCACGGGCTTCTGTTTGCCATATCCTACAGGTGTAAGGCGTTCTTTGTCGATACCTTTGTTGATAAGATAGGTAACTACCGACTGCGCACGTTTCTCACTCAGAATGCGGTTGGCTTCGGCATTGCCGACACGGTCGGTATGGGCAGAAAGTTCGATGGTGATATTCGGGTTGTCGTTGAGCAGTTTGACCAAAGCATTGAGCCCCTCTTCCGATGCCGGTGTGAGGTCCCATTTGGCGAATTCGTAGAAGATGTTGTCCATGGTAACCGGTTTGGAAATCGGGGCGAGGGTGAAATCCTGCGTGTAGGTTTTGCTGTCGGTGAGATCCATCGTAGAGAGCGTTTGCTTCTGATTGAGATAGCCCCGTGCCGTGGCGAGCATGACATATTTGACGCCCCGTTGGAGTTTGAGCTGATAGGTGCCATCGCGTTTGGCTTGCACTTTGGCATTGGTGCCGTCGGTTCCTACGAGACGAAGGGTAGCGTCGGAGAGTTGTTCGCCATTGTTGTCGGTGACGCTGCCTTTCACCAAGAACACCATTTCGGGAAGGGTGAAACTATAGATTTGATCGTTGTTTATCCGGGTGGTTCTTTTGGAACCTGTATTCCTGTTGGAAGAGAAGAAACCGTTTTCAGTGTCACCGGCAAAAGTGATACCATAGTCATCGGCGGCAGTATTGAAGGGTGCCCCCATATTATATAGCAGCCAAACCGTATCCTGCGGAACGGCTTTATAGATATCCAGTCCGCCATAGCCAGGGTGTCCGTTGGAGGCGAAATAGAGCGTACCGTCTTTGCGGATAGTAGGGAAGAGTTCGTCGCCGGATGTATTGAGAAGAGGTCCGAGATTGGTAGGAGCCACCCATTCGCCATCACTATACTCTGCGAAATAAAGGTCTTTTCCTCCGTATCCGCCGGGTGCATCGGAAACGAAATATAAAGTATCGCCACTAAACGACAGTGCCGGATGTCCGCATGAGATGGTGCTATCGGGGAAGAGCTTGACTTCTTGCGGTTCGCCCCATGTACCACCGGCACGGACGGACTGATAGATTTTGGCGCCCTGGTCGCTACCGTTGACGGGCTTGGAATAAGTAAAATACATGGTTTTGCCGTCCTGACTGAAACAGCAAACACCGATATCCGCCGGAGTGGTGTTTTTGCCCTCGCTTACAGATTCTTCATTGCCGCTTTCTGTAGTCTCGCCCGTTTCGGCTGTGGATATTCCTTCGGTGGGTTCTATCTCTTCCCATTTGCCGAGCGCATTTTTGCGGGTGGAGTAGAGCGAATGGGTGGGCAGTCCGGTGATGGGACTGTTTTTCTTGAGTTTCTTGTCCTGTGTGGTGCGATTGCTCGTAAACATGAGTGCATCTTCGGAATCGCCTACGAACATGGGAGCAAAGTTGTTGGTGCGCGTTTGGTTGAACTCTTTGGCGGGTGCAATCCGATAGCGTGACGGTTGCTTTTTCCATTCGGCTACCTGTCGGCACGCAAAAGCACCGCCTTGTGCGACATAGTCATCGGGATGCGATTCGAGATAGATTTTGTACTGCTTCTCTGCGTCGGCATATTTGCCTTGATAGTGAAGCACTTGTGCATAGTGCAGATAGACGATAGAATCCTGATACTTGTATCGGATGGCATTGCGGTAGGCTTGTTCGGCACGGGGATTGTTGATATAGCGATAGCTTTCGCCCTGCCGGAAAGCGACATACGCACGGGTGGGTTTGTCTTTGGCTTTAATCCGCTTGAAAGTGGAGCGATAGATCTCGCCTGCATTGTAGTACTCTCCGATTTCAAACTTCTTGTCCGCCCGCTTGATTTGCCGGGAAACACTGCAAGCCGATAACAGGAGCGCTATTATCGGCAAGCAGATCAGGTAATATTTCAGTTGCTTATTGGAGTTCATGAATGATGAGTCCGGAGCGCAGTTTGGGTTCGAACCAAGTGGTTTTGGGCGGCATGATGTTGCCCGAATCGGCAATATCGATGATTTGTTGCATACTGACAGGGTAGAGCGCCAGTGCTACACGCATTTCACCCGAATCGACACGGCGTTTGAGTTCGCCCAATCCACGGATACCGCCTACGAAATCGATACGCTTATCGGTACGCAGATCTTTGATACCCAGTATCTTGTCCAATATAAAGTCGGACGAAACGGTAACGTCAAGTACACCAATCGGGTCAGCATCGTTGTAGCGTCCTTCGCGTGCCGTGAGCGAATACCATTCACCTGCAAGGTAGAGGCTGAAATTGTGCAGATGCTGAGGTTTATAGATATCCGTTCCTTTCTTTTCCACGATGAAATCTTTCTCCAAGGCCGAGAGGAATTGCTCATCGGTGAGTCCGTTCAAATCTTTTACCACACGGTTATAATCGATGACAGTGAGCTGGTTATCAGGGAAGCATACCGCCAAGAAATAGTTGTATTCTTCGTTGCCGGTATGGTTGGGATTTTGCAGTTTCTTTTCGTTACCGACCAAGGCGGCAGCGGCACTACGGTGATGCCCGTCGGCGATATAGAGGTAGGGTATTTCGCTGAAAATACGGGTGATTTCTTGGATTGTCTCTGGCTCGTCAATTACCCAGAACGTGTGTCCGAATCCGTCCAATTCAGCCACAAAATCGTATTCCGGCTCCCGGGCGATGGTCTTGGCAATGATAGCATCAAGGTCATCGCGATGCGGATAGGCAAAGAACACCGGTTCGATATTGGCATTGTTGATACGGACGTGTTTCATGCGGTCTTCTTCTTTGTCTCGACGCGTGAGTTCGTGCTTTTTGATTTTGCCCGTCATGTAGTCTTCGACAGCGGCAGCCACCACTAAACCGTATTGCGTTTTGCCGTTCATGGTTTGTGCATAGACATAGTATTTCTCGTCAGCGTCTTGCTGCAACCAGCCTTTCTGCTTGAACAACTCGAAATTTTCTTTGGCTTTGTCGTATACACGTGGATCGTGCTCATCGGTACCCGGTTCGAAGTCGATTTCGGGTTTGATGATATGATAGAGCGACATCGGATTGCCCTCTGCTTCTTTTCGTGCTTCTTCGGAATTGAGCACATCGTAAGGGCGTGAAGAAACTTGTTTAGCCAGTTGGCGTGGCGGACGTATGCCACGGAAAGGTTTGATAGTAGCCATTGTGGTTGATTGTTTTAGAATTGAGTGTTCAAAGAAGTATCGTACGGAAAGTAAGACGTTTATTTCTTCTCATCTTGTTTCATGGAGCAAGTGCCGTTGAAGACAGCGTTTGGCTCAATGATGAGTATATTGGTTTTGATTTCGCCTTTGATATGGGATGTCGAACGCAGTGCCAAAGTGTCTTTGACTGCCAATTTACCCTCGATTTTCCCCAGTATTTCTGCATTTTGACAAGTGATAGTGCCTTTCACAAATCCTTTTTCACCGATTACCACTTTGCCGGAGCATTGCAATTCTCCTTCGAGAAAACCGTCGATACGAATATCGCTGTCGGCAACGATAGTACCGATGATTTTGCTGCCTGACGTGAGGGCGTTATAGAGTGTTCCGCTTGCGTTTTGCTGTGTGTAGTTTGCCATAACTGATTGATATTTAATTAAAGTGCAAAGATACGAAAAATATCTGAATAAGACAATGTTTTAGCGTTTTTTTTAATTCTCCGTTAATCTCCGCCAATCATCCATTCATTTTGCCGCAATGAGTTACCGAGTTCTCCATTAATCTCCGTTCGTTATTATATAATTTCATGTCTGTCGGAGCGCACGGGGGATTCATAGAACTTTGTTTATTCCCTATTCATTCGTCATTCAGTAAGTGCTTGCAAGTCAATGGTAATCGGCTACTACAGCACTTTTTGATATTGTTTTAGTTTGGCGTTGAGAGCTGTTTGGGTCTTGCTTTATCGTCCTACCGCAGTCGTTTTTCAGATGTTGGCTTGGTATCGGCTGAATCACCCACTAATCACCCATTAATCACCCATTAATCACCCATTAATCACCCATTAATCACCCATTAATCACCCACTAATCACCTACTAATCACCCACTCTTGGTGGCTCGTGGGTATTTAGGTGATAAGTTGAGGAGTTGAAGAGTTGAGGAGATGAGTAGTTGAGGAACTGAAGAGATGAAGAGATGAGAAGATGAGAGGGCGGAGCCTGGTTGGGAGATGAGGAGTTGAGTAATTGAGAAACTGGGCCAATATATTTGCACAAGTCAAACAGAACCCGTAACTTTGCATCCCAAAATATCTACATAAATTCTGAGACAAATGATATTACCTATTTACCTTTACGGACAGCCGGTTTTACGGCGCGCAACAGAAGATATCGACGCTGCGTATCCCAATCTGAAAGAGCTGATTAGCAATATGTACGAGACGCTGGAGCAAGCCGAAGGCTGCGGCTTGGCAGCACCGCAAATCGGTTTGTCGATACGGCTTTTTATCGTTGACGGCACGGAACTGGCAGAGGATTATCCCGAATGTGCCGGTTTCAAACAAGCTTTTATCAATCCGGAGATTATCGGGACTTCCGAAGAGACGGTTTGCTATGCCGAAGGTTGCCTTTCCCTGCCCGGAATCAGCGAGACGGTGGTGCGGCCCGAGAAGATCCGTATCCGCTATCAAGACGAGCATTTTCAGGAACATGAAGAGGAGTTCGGCGGTTTTGCCGCACGCATTATCCAGCACGAATACGACCATTTGGAAGGCAACGTGTTTACCGATAAGATTTCGCCTATCCGCCGGCAGTTCGTCAAAGGCAAACTGACCAATATCGCCAAAGGAAAAACCTCAGCACGCTATAGAACCAAACACTGATGAGTATTCTGCAAATCATATTGATAGCCATAGGTTTGGCTATGGATTGTTTTGCCGTATCGGTGACCAAAGGAATGGTTGTCGGCAACCGTTGGAAAACAGAATGGAAAAGGGTGTTGCTGATGGCTGTCCTTTTCGGCGTTTTCCAGGGTTTGATGCCCTTGATAGGTTTCCTGGGAGGAAGCATCTGTGCGGAAATCATCAGTCGGTTCGACCATTGGATTGCTTTGGTTTTGTTGGTACTCATCGGCGGCAAGATGATTTGGGAAAGTTTTCACGAGGATAATACCGGAACGCAGCATGCCGAACATGACGGACTCGCTGTCAGAACATTGTTTCTGCTGGCGATAGCAACCAGTATTGATGCGCTGGCGATGGGCATTATTTTCGTGCCGACACCCGAAGTCATCGTTTGGGCGGTAGCCATTATCGCATTGGTGAGTTTCCTGTTCTCGCTGACGGGGTTCATGATTGGCGCCAAGTTCGGAGCAACTTTCCGTCTCAATGTGGAACTCATTGGCGGGTTGATACTTATCGGTATAGGAATCAAGATATTTGTCGAACATATGTTTTTCTCATAACGCCTGATTATGTTTCATATCCAAGATACCATTGTTTCGCTTGACATACTCGAAAAAGAGTTCTGTTGCGATTTGGAAAGTTGCAAAGGGTGTTGCTGTATCGAAGGCGATGCGGGGGCTCCGCTGACCGATGAAGAGGAAAAGAAACTGCAGGCGATATTGCCCGTTTTGCTCCCGGATATGACCAAAGAGGCACGGCAGGCGGTGGAAGAACGCGGCCTTTCGTATTTCGACCCGTCGGGCGAAAGGGTGACGCAGATTGTCAACGGCAAAGATTGTGTTTTTGCCCGAACCGCCCATAACGGCTGGTGCTATTGCCTGATAGAAAAGGCATATAATGCAGGCAAAATCGACTTCAAAAAGCCGATATCGTGTCATCTCTATCCGATACGGCTCTCGGAGCATCCCACTTTTACGGCAGTGGAGTATCACCGATGGGATATTTGCCATTGTGCACGAGTATTAGGTAAAAAACAGCATATACCATTGTACCGGTTTCTGCGTGAACCGCTTATACGTCGGTTCGGGCAGGAATGGTACGACGAATTGTGCTTGACAGCAGAAGAATGGAAAAAGCAACAATCATTACAATAGGCGACGAACTCCTTATCGGGCAAGTGGTCGATACCAATTCCGCCTATATGGCTCAGGTGCTCAACAGCTGGGGCATTAGTGTGCAATCTATCCTGACGGTCCACGATGATGCGGAGCAAATCCAATCGG
Organism: Bacteroidales bacterium; assembly: GCA_022783865.1. Classification (GTDB taxonomy): domain Bacteria; phylum Bacteroidota; class Bacteroidia; order Bacteroidales; family Paludibacteraceae; genus Colicola. The sequence goes on along the minus strand of JALFYY010000016.1, from coordinate 30,289 downwards.
CTTTGCAGGAAGCTATGGCAGAGACGGATCTGGTGCTGCTCACCGGTGGTTTGGGACCTACGAAAGACGATATCACCAAGGCGACTTTGTGCCGCTTTTTCGATACATATCTGGTGGAAAACCAAGAAGTGAAAGAGAATGTTTTGCGTTTGTACAAGGACCGTCCCGAGGTGCTGAACCGTCTGACGGAAACGCAATGGCAAGTGCCGCAGAACTGCACCATTATCCAAAACAAAGCGGGCTCAGCGCCGATTATGCTGTTCCGGAAAGACGGCAAGATTGTGGTGTCGATGCCGGGTGTTCCGCACGAAATGGAATATGCCATGTCGGCGATTTTGCCCGTACTGCAAAACTATGGCGTAGCCGGTGAGATACAGCATAAAACATTGATTGTGCATGGCTTGCCGGAATCGGCATTGGCTATCCGTATCGAACACTGGGAAGACGCGTTGCCCCCTCATTTGCACTTGGCTTATCTTCCGAAAAACGGCTTTATACGTTTGCGCTTGTCGGGTTATGCCGAAGACAAAGCAGCTTTGGAAGCGGAAATGCAAAAGCAGATATCGGCACTCTCGGAATTGGTAAACGACTGTTTGATAGCAACCGAGGACCAACCCTTGGAAGTCCTTGTCGGGCGCAAACTGCTTGAACGGAACGCCACGGTTTCAACGGCGGAAAGTTGTACGGGCGGCAAAGTGGCTGTGTTGCTCAATAAACATGCCGGCAGTTCGGCTTTCTATATGGGTTCTGTCGTGGCGTACGACAATCGGGTGAAAGCCGTAGTCTTGGGCGTTTGCGAGGCGGATTTGGACCGATACGGCGCTGTAAGCGAGCCTGTGGTGCGGCAGATGGCACAGGGAGCGAGGCGGTTATTGCATACCGATTATGCCGTGGCTACCTCGGGTGTTGCAGGACCCGGCGGCGGAACCGAAGAAAAGCCCGTGGGCACTGTCTGGATAGCCGTTGCATCGGACAAGGGCACGAAAACCAAGTGCTTGCACCTTGGCAAACAGCGTGAACAGAACACCGACCGCACGGCACAAGAAGTGCTTCTCATGCTTCTGGAGGAGCTGGATAACAGATAAAATTTGGTTGTTTGGCAGATTTGTTGTAATTTTGCCGGGCAATTTGAACTTAAATATTGTATTATGACAACAAAAGGAAAAGTAATAACAAGCCTTGTGAGCATTGTTATTCTCGTTTTTGCCGGTTGGTTCTTCTTCAAGTTCTATTTCGTATTTGGAGAGGGCGTCAAATCCGGAGAGTTGAACTACCTGGTCTATAAAGGCTACGTCTTCAAGACCTACGAGGGCAAAATGATTCAGACGGGTTATAACTCCAAGAACTCCTCGAATACCATTCAGTCCAACGAGTTTCAGTTCTCCGTTGAAGACAAAGCCGTTGCCGATTCCTTGATGCGTTCCACCAGCCAGATTGTGGAGTTGCACTACAAAGAATACCTCGGAGCGTTGCCTTGGCGCGGGGTGAGCAAATTCGTAGTGGATAGTATCATCACCATTAAGCCAAACACCGTAATGCCTGCCGTACCCATTTTCTGAATGAGGTGCGGCGGCACTTTATTATATTATAAACTAAAAATAACGAATTATGATTCAAGACAATTTTGTTCGTATGTTCGAAGACTCTTTCCGTCATAATTGGAATTTGGAGGCTTATACTGACTACGAAACGAAGTACACGATGACTTATGCCCAAGTGGCAGAACAAGTAGAGAAGTTGCATTTGATATTCCAACAATGCGGTATTCAGAAGAATGACAAAGTGGCGTTGATTGGGCGTAACAGCTCGCATTGGGCGGTATCTTATGTGGCAGCCATCACCTACGGAGCGGTTATTGTTCCAGTTTTGCCCGATTTTGCGGCAAACGATATGCACCATATCCTCAAGCATTCCGATTCCAAACTTCTCTTTGTGGCTGACCAGATTTGGGACCACCTCGATGAGAACGAATTGGGCAAGGTGCGTGCCGTATTCTCTTTGCATAAGTTTGAGCCTTTGGCGGTTATCGAAGAAGCACTGCCTGTTCTGAACGAAGAAACAGGCGAACGTATGCGCCTTACCAAAGAAATGCTTACATCCGAAGTGACGCAAGCCATGTTCGATGAGAAGTTCAAACACAATTTCCACAAGGATTGTATTCGCTACGACTACAAAGACAATGACGAAGTGGCTTCCATCAACTATACTTCAGGTACCACAGGTTTCTCCAAGGGCGTAATGACTACAGGGCGTGCTTTGGCTTCCAATGCTGCTTACGGTATGCACGCCAAGAGTTATAAATACGGCACTTTGGTGCATCGTGGCGACCGTATGGTCACTTTCCTTCCTCTGGCGCATGCTTATGGGTGTGCTTTCGATTTCTTGGGAAATACCTGTGCCGGCGGACACACGTATTATATTACGCGCACGCCGACTCCTAAAGTGTTGATGGCGGCTTTTGCCGAAGTCAAACCGACCCTTATCCTCAGTGTGCCGCTGATTATTGAGAAAATCTACCGCAAACAGATTCTGCCCATGATTGCCAAACCGCCTGTAAGCTGGGTGCTCCAGGTACCCGGACTCAACGAGGTGGTGCTCAAGCAGATACACGACAAACTTGTGAACGTTTTCGGTGGTGAATTCGAAGAAATCATCATCGGTGGTGCTGCTATGAATGCCGAAGTTGAAGCCTTCTTCCGGAAGATTAAGTTCCCCTTCACCATTGGTTATGGTATGACCGAATGCGCACCGTTGATCTCCTACCGCCATTGCAGCGAATTTGCGCAGGGCAGTTGCGGACAGATTCTTGAGTGTATGGAAGTGCGTATTGATGAGCCTAACGAAGACGGTATCGGCGAAATCGTAGTGCGTGGCGACAATGTCATGACGGGCTACTATAAGAACGAGAAAGCCACCCGTGATTCCTTCACCGAAGACGGATGGCTCAAAACTGGCGACTTGGGTTATGTCGATATCGATGGCAATATCTTCATCAAAGGACGCTCCAAAACGATGCTCCTCTCTGCCAACGGACAGAACATCTATCCCGAAGAGATTGAGGACAAAATCAACAATATGCCTTATGTGGCTGAGAGCCTTGTTGTACAGCGCAATGGTGCTTTGGTGGCACTTATCTATCCCGATGGTGATGCCTGCGACGCTTCCAACTTCTCGCATGATGATATCATTAACCAAATGGAAGTCATCCGTCAGGAAGTGAATAAGCAATTGGGTAACTACGAGCAGATTGCGGCTGTCGAATTGCAGGTTCAGGAGTTCGAAAAGACGCCGAAGAATAGCATTAAGCGCTATCTTTACGCCAAATAATGTGTGTAGAGACGATGTGCGCATCGTCTCAGTGCACAACACATTGTCTCCGAAAACGGCAATGACAGTATAAACGCGATTTATCGCATCTTCAAAAAAGAGTAGAGACGGGGCATCCCCCGTCTCTTTTTGTCAAGTCTGTTCTACCTCCCTACCTCTCTGCTTCCGTTATTTGGTTATTATTTGGTTATTATTTGGTTGTTATTTGGTTGTTATTTGGTTGTTATTTGGTGATTCAGCACCCCTTACGCATACTTCACGCATACTTGGTGTTTCCGGTTCCCGTAGCACCATGTAATATCCATGTAATATCAACGTAGGATCATCGTTGTATCCATAGTCTTTGGTAATCACCGGACTTTTTGTATCTTTGCAGACTGTTTAATCCCTTATGAACGATGAATCTTTGTATCGACCAAGGCAATACGCGGACTAAAATAGCTGTCTTCCAAGACGATGGTAAAATCCTGTTTGCCAAAGTGTATAATTTCTTTACCAAGAAAGATGTGGAGCAATTGTTTGTGCAGTATCCCGAGATGGACGTGATTGTTTCTTCTGTGGCTGTTGTGGAATCTTCGGTGATAGAGGCTTTGCTGCGCATGAGCCGTTTTATGGTAGTGTTCAATAGCCGTACGCCTGTTCCTGTTGTCAATGCCTACGATTCTCCCGAAACCTTGGGAAGTGATCGCTTGGCTGCCGCCGTAGGGGCAAATTATCTCTATCCAAACGAAAACCTGCTCGTTGTCGATGCCGGTTCAGCTATTACCTATGATTTTGTAAATGAGCACAATACTTATTGTGGGGGCAACATCGCTCCGGGCATTTCCATGCGTTTTGTTTCTCTCCACGAATATACCAACAAACTGCCTTTGGTGACTGTCGATAAAGACCGGATGCTTCCTTTCTTCGGAAAGAATACACGCGATGCCATAGCGGCAGGCGTTATGCAGGGGGTTGTTTTCGAATTGCAGGGCTACCGGCATATATTGCAGGAAAAACACAAGTTGTTCCGCACTGTCCTGACGGGTGGCGATGCTCCGTATTTGGCTGAATATCTCTCAGAGACGGTGATTTGTGAAGAAAGTTTGGTGCTGATTGGGCTCAATCGGATTTTGGAGTACAACAAACCATAAACGTTGCTGATTTTCACAAACGGATCTAATCTGCTGTATTACATACATTTGTCAACTTTTCTTGATGTGCTTCTTGTGCGGATATGGAAAAAAGCGTGGCGATATTTTCTATATTGGCAAGAATTTTGTAACTTTGCACGATAAAACCGACTGTATGCGTAATAGCTTTTATTATATATTATTTCTGATGCTGTTGGTTGCTGTAGCAACAGCGGAGGCGCAGAACAATACTTCGTCGCCTTATTCCCGTTTCGGCTATGGCGAACTCAACGACAATGTGCCGGGTGCTTATCGTGCCATGGGCGGAGTAGGGACAGGCATGCGTCGTGCCACTGTTATCAACCCGTCGCAACCTGCCTCTTATAGTGTGGTTGACAGCACTTCATTTATGTTCGATTTGGGTGTAAGTGCCATGTGGTCGAACTATCGTGATGCTTCCGGCGCGCGCAATCTGGCAAATGGTAATCTGGAATACCTTACTATCCAGTTGCCGATATGGAAATATATCGGTCTCTCGGTGGGCGTGTTGCCGTATTCAATGGTGGGGTACGATTTTGCGCTTTCCGATTCTATCAATAACGATTATCACTATACCAAGTCTTATTCCGGCAAGGGGGGGATTACGCAAATTTATGGCGGTTTGTCGTTCAATATCATGGATTGGGTGGCTGTCGGAGCCAATGTTTATTATATGTTCGGTGAAACAAGCAATACCCGTTCTGTTAGTTTCAGCGAATCCGAACTGGGTTCTGTCATACAAAACTCCACTTTCCGTGTGAGCGATGTGCGTTTCCGCTATGGTATGCAACTTTTCCATACTTTTGGCGACCATACTGTCGTATTGGGAGGTACTTTCGAGGCACAATCCAAACTCAACAGCAAGTATAAGCAAATCGAAACCAATACCTTGGATACGGTGCAGAACCTCTCGGGAGGATGCGATTTGCCGATGACCTATTCTGCAGGATTTTCCTATAGTTGGGCAAACCGCTTGCTTGTTGCTGCCGACTATACCAATACTGAATGGTCTCGGGCTCGTTATTTCGGTCAACCGAATGCTTTGCGCGACCGTATGAAGATTTCCGTAGGTGCCGAGTACCGCCACAATCCTATGGGCAAAAAATATGTGGAGCGTATGCCGTTCCGTTTGGGGTGCAGTGTATCCGATTCCTACCTGAAGAACGTCAATGCGAAAGATTTCTCTGTTTCATTGGGCGTCGGTTTCCCTTTGCGTAATGTGGCTACCGTTATCAATACGACATTGGAATACGGGCATCGGGGAAGCATGCAGATGTTGTCCGAAAACTATCTCAAACTCACCATCAATGCCTCTATTACGGAGTATTGGTTCTTCAAACGCAAACTGTAACCTTATAATCTGTATATAAACTAAAAACATAAAGATATGATGAACAAAAGACATGTTATTGCCGCAATGATTGCCGGAAAAGTAGCAAAGGTTGCACTCGTGGCGCTTTGTATTGGTATGCCGTTCCGGGCACATGCCGATGCGCCTGTTATCACCGAAGAGTGCACCAAAGACGTAAGCCTTTTTTATGAGGCAGCAAAAAACAAATTGTATGCAGATGCCGTTGAACCTTGGTTGAGAGTGTATGAGCAATGCCCGAATGCGAACAAAGCCATCTATAGCCAGGGACCTAACATCATTGAATGGCAAATCTCGCAGGCAAAAACCGAAGAAGAAAAACAGGTCTTGAAAAATCGTTTGATGGAAGTGTACGACAAACGGATCGAATACTTTGGTAACGACCCCAAATATCCTGTTGCTTATATCTTGGGTGAAAAGGGGTTGGACTATTGCAAGTTCTTCACCGAAGATGCTTTGCAACTTCCTGCTTACGGATGGCTCAAAGAGTCGGTTACCGGTATGGGCACACGTTCCAAATTGTCGGTTATCTGGCAATTTGCGCAATTGACCAACCGTCTCTACAAGGCCGATCCTGAAAAATATGCAGAGCAGTATATTGCCGACTATCAGCAGATAGCCGACCTCTTGAATGCACTTTCTGCACCTAATGTAAAGAATGCTGCGGCTGCCAAAACCTACAAAGAGAATATCGACAATGCCTTTGCTCTTTCCGGTGCGGCTGATTGCGGCAAATTGGACGAACTCTATGCTCAGACCGTTCAGACAAACTTGGGCGATTTGGAGACCTTGAACAAGGTAATGACGCTCTATAAGAAAGTGAAATGCATCGAGTCTGATGTGTATTTTGCTGCTGCTGAGGCTGCTCACAAATTGCAGCCTACTGCCGAATCTGCTGCGGGTTGTGCTGCTATGAGTGCTAAAAAGAACAATATCGCTGACGCTGTTGCATACTATGACCAGGCATTCGAGTTGAGCGATAACGACGAAGACAAAGCCAATTATCTCTACAACAATGCCGCTTATTGCTATCAGCAAAAGCAGTATGCTACCGCTCGCCAGTATGCACGTCGTTCGTTGGAAATCAATCCTAACCAAGGGCGTTGCTACATGTTGATTGGCTTGATGTATGCCGCTTCCAAACCTTACGACGATGAGGTGCTGAACAAAACAGTTTTCTGGGTGGCTTGCGACAAGTTCAACAAAGCAAAACAAGTTGACCCCGCCGTAGCGGATGAAGCAAACCGGATGATAAGCCAATACTCCAAATACTTCCCCACTACCGAAGAAATGTTCTTCAACGCCGGTGCCGGTTTGGTAAAAGGACAACCCTTTACCGTTGGCGGTTGGATTGGTGAAACCACCATTTGCCGTTAATCGGTACTCCCTTGCCGACCGGGGTATTGTATATATATCCTGGTTGCTCAAACGTAAAGATATATGCAATTACTGCAAAACCATATCAAACAAAGCATCATCGCTTTCGTGGCGGTGATGTTTTGTTGTCTCATTTCGTGTACGCATTCCGAGAAGCCCCGTGTCGATGCCATCACCGACCGGGCTGCTATGCCTATGCTCATGGCGGATACCGTTACTACTTTGATTTCCGATTCCGGCATTACGCGCTATCGTATCAAAACGGTTCGCTGGGAGGTTTACGACAAAGCCAATCCGCCTTATTGGGAGTTCCCGCAAGGTATCTATCTCGAGAAGTTCGATATGGATTTGAATGTCGAAGCCTCTTTGCAATCGGATTATGCTTACTACGACGATCAGGCACAAATCTGGGAACTCGACGGCAATGTGCATGCTGTCAATTTGGAAGGCGAAGAGTTTGATACTCCGCAGCTTTTTTGGAATCAGAAAACCGAGCGTGTCTATTCCGATTCCACCATCAGGATTACGCGCGAAACCTCTGTTATTACAGGTATCGGCTTCGAATCCAACCAATCGATGTCAAAATACACCATTCGCAAGCCGCAAGGCGTATTTCCTGTCAAAGATGAATAGGTTAACAGAAGAATCGAACCAACAGCAAACATAAGAAAGAAATATGGGAAAATTGTTAGAAAACAAAACAGCATTGATTACGGGAGCTGCCCGTGGAATCGGCAAATGTATTGCTTTGCGCTTTGCCCGGGAAGGGTGCAACATTGCTTTTACGGATATTGTTATCAACGATGCGGCAATGCAAACCTTGCACGAAATCGAGTCATTGGGCGTACGGGCGAAAGCCTATGAGTCTGATGCCGCCGATTTTCAGGATGCGCATAGGGTAGTGAAAGAAGTGAAACAGGAGTTCGGCACTATAGATATTTTGGTGAACAATGCCGGTATTACGCGCGACGGACTCTTGTTGCGTATGTCCGAACAGCAGTGGGACGATGTGTTGCGCATCAACCTCAAATCTGTATTCAATTTTACGCAGGCTTGTACTCCCGTTATGATGGCGCAACGCAGTGGTAGCATTATCTCTATGTCGTCGGTAGTGGGGGTTTCGGGCAATGCCGGACAGGTCAACTATTCCGCCTCGAAAGCGGGTATTATCGGTTTGACCAAATCAACCGCCAAAGAATTGGGTCCCCGTGGTATTCGTGTCAATGCCATTGCACCCGGTTTCATCTTGACCGATATGACAGCCGCACTCTCCGAAGAAGCACGTCAGCAGTGGGAAAAGATGATTCCTTTGCGCCGTGGAGGACAACCCGAAGAAGTGGCAAAAGTGGCTTTGTTCCTGGCATCTGACCTGTCGTCTTATGTGTCCGGACAAGTCATTCATTGCTGTGGCGGTATGGATTGTTAATCAATTAAACGAAAGCGGATATATGACTAATTTTGTAAAGCGCACAATCTTCGGCACGCTCTATGTCGCACTCGTTGTTACGAGTCTGTTGTTGTTGCAACCTTATTATTTCGGTTTTGTCTTCTTGCTGTTGAGTATGGGTTCTGTGCGTGAGTTCCATCGTATCACACATTCCGATATGTTCCTCACTGTAAGTGGAGTAGTGCTCTCCGGATTGCTCTTTTGCGGTTTGTGGACATGGATGACCAGCACGGCAATTGTCTTTGCTTCAACCTATTGGATATTGCTTATCTATTTTGCTCTGTTGCTGGTTGCCATCGTAGCGGAACTCTTTCGTAAAGCCGAAAACCCGATTCGTAATTGGGGATTGCTCTTCACCGGGCAAGTGATGGTGGCTTTGCCTTTTGCTTTGATGGTGCTCATCTTCGACGAAGCACCCATGTTGCTCCTCGCTCTCTTTGTCATTATTTGGCTCAACGATTCGGGTGCCTATTGTGTGGGGTCGCTCTTGGGCAGGCACAAGATGATACCGCGTGTATCTCCCGGAAAAACGTGGGAAGGATTGATAGGCGGTATGCTTGTTGCACTGGCTGTAGGATATGTCTTTCTTGCCGATCCTTTTGGCTTTACCGGACTCTCCTACACCGCTTGGCAGGCTTTGCTTGTCTCTTTCTTCATTGTTGTATTCGGAACATTGGGCGATTTGATGGAGAGTTTGCTCAAACGGACCTTGGGTATCAAAGATTCAGGCAATGTCCTTCCCGGTCATGGCGGTTTCTTGGACCGCTTCGATTCTGTCTTGTTCGCTACCTACGCAGTGGCGTTCCTCTTGGCGGTAATGTAAAGTTCAATGCTGTAGCATATTGCTTTGTCTTGTGGCAGGTGTCCGGTTGATAGAGCCTGCCTTCTATTGGAATGACACAAAACGGATTACTGTTTGTGTCATTCTCTTTTTTCTGAAAACGGATACAGGGGTTGCATATTCCGATTATTTTTGCTAATTTTGCACACTTGCTTTTGTGGATTTCATCCGTTGGTGAATCAGCTGTGTGAAGCGGGCAAAAACCGGTAACAATCCGGTATTGCAAACGGAATGGAAAACCATATAACAAGTATTCAGAACCAACTGATTAGACCTTGTTTAACGAATTATTATAGAAGAAACTACTGAACTTATGGATAAGAACACTTTTTGGGGATTTTTCCTTATTGCTGCTATCATTATAGCATTTTCTTTGTTCAATCGCCCGTCGAAAGAGCAGTTGGCTGCCCAACAGCATTACCGCGATTCTGTTGCCTATGTCCGCCAAATGGAGATAGAAGCCGAAGAAGCGGCTCGTGCGGCAGAGCGTTTGGCACAAGAGCAAACCGGCGAACAATCGGCAGAACAATTGGCTTCCCGTGTGAAAGATGTATATGGCGCTTTTGCAGGTGCGGCAGTTGGTGAAGATACGTTGACTATTGTTGAAAACGAATTGTTGCGTCTCACGTTTGCCAACAAAGGTGGTCGGATTCTGAAAGCCGAACTGAAAAACTACAAAACCTATGGCGATACGCTCAATCCGTTGGTGCTCTTCGAGGGCGATGAGGCACAGTTTGCTTTCACGCTTGTTACCAACAACAACCGTATTCTGAGTACACAGAATCTGTACTTTACGCCTCAACCTGTTCAAATTGCCGACGATGGTACACAGACTTTCACAATGCGTCTTCTGACCGATTCCGAAGCCTATATGGATTTCGTATATACCATTCTTCCTGCAGATTATATGATTGGCTTCAGCATTCGTTCTGTTGCCATGGAAACGATTCTTGCACAAAATGTTACGGCACTCGAAATGCAGTGGAATCAGATGATCCGCCAGCAGGAACGCGGTCGGAAATTCGAGGAACGCTATGCTACTTTGCAGTATATGTTCAAGGGCGATGACATCGAAAACCTGTCGGAAAGCAAGAACGACAGCAAGCGGGTAAACAACCGTTTGCAATGGATTGCCTACAAAGACCAATTCTTCTCTACGGTTCTTATTGCCGACGATGCCTTTACATCGGCACAAATGGAGAGCGTGGTAATGTCGAAAGCATCGCATTATATCAAGCAATACAAAACGTCTGCGGCAGTTGGTTTCGATCCTGCTGGCGTACACTCTACCGATTTCCGCATCTATTTGGGTCCGAACCACTATAATACACTCAAGGCCTACGACAAAGGGGTGGAGCGTGACGAACGTCTGCACCTCAAGCAACTGGTTCCGCTGGGTTGGAAGATTGTCTCGTGGATCAATATGATTCTGGTCATTCCGATGTTCGATTTGCTCACTTCTTGGGGCTTGAATATCGGTATAGTCATCCTGATTATGACCTTTGTTATCAAACTGATTATCTTCCCCTTCACCTTTACATCCTATCGCTCGTCGGCAAAGATGCGTGTACTCAAACCGCAGTTGGACGAAATCAATGCCAAATATCCTCCCGAGAAAATGCAGGAACGCCAGGCGGCTACAATGGCTTTGTATCAGAAAGCGGGTGTCAGCCCCATGTCGGGGTGTTTGCCTATGCTGTTCCAGTTCCCGGTACTGATGGCGATGTTCTGGTTCTTCCCGACTGCCATCGAATTGCGCGGACAATCGTTCCTCTGGGCTGATGACCTTTCTACCTACGACGCTATCTTGAGTTGGGACGCACATATACCTCTTATTTCCGCTTTGTTTGGTAATCACTTGTCGCTCTTCTGTCTGTTGATGACCGTTACCAATATCCTTTACACCTATTTGAATATGCAAACCCAGGCGGGCGGACAGGAAATGAAGTTCATGAAATGGATGATGTATCTCATGCCCTTGTTCTTCATGTTCATTTTCAATGACTACGCAGCCGGTTTGAGCTACTACTATCTGGTATCGTTGCTTTTCACTATTCTGCAGACCTATATCTTCCGTTGGGCAATCGATGATAAGAAAATCCTCCGTCAGATTGAGCAGAAGCAAGCCAAAAATGCCAAGAACCCGAAGAAATCGGGCTTGATGGCTCGTTTGGAGAAGATGCAGCGTGAGCAACAAGCCATGATGCGCGAGCAAGCCAAAAAGCAGCAAAGACGCTGATATTGTTCATGAACGGACAAACAAAAATAGTATTTGTCGGAGCAGGGCGGTTGGCTACCAATCTGTCGCAAGCCTTGAAGCAACAGGGGTTTGATATCGTGCAAATATACAGCCGCACTATCGGATCGGCTCAGAGGCTGGCATCGTTGCTCAGTTGCGCTTATACAACTTCAACCGAAGAGGTTCTGCCCGATGCTGATGTGTATATTTATGCGCTTTGCGACCATGTCTTAGAGCAAATAGCGCATCAGATTATGGCGCCGGATGCGGTGCATTTGCATACTGCCGGCTCGATGGAAATGTCGGTTTTGGGAGAAGACAAACCTCATAAAGGTGTGCTCTATCCCTTCCAATCGTTTTCCTTGGAGCAGTTGGTCGATTTCAGCCAAGTACCTGTCCTCATTGAGGCGGGCGATGAAAAAGCCCGCACAGTCGTCACAAAGCTGGCTCATAGCTTGTCGGAAAAGGTGTATGAGGCGGATATGGAAAGTCGCGGGCGGCTGCATTTGGCAGGCGTATTTGCCAACAATTTTGCCAACTGTATGTATGCTATAGCAGAAGAGCAACTGCACGGCACCAATCTGCCTTTCGATTTGCTCTTGCCGCTGATTAAGCAAACGGCGGATAAGGTGGCGACCATGTCACCTCGCAAGGCACAGACAGGACCTGCTGTCCGTTATGATAACGACGTGATGCAAAGGCATTTGAGCCTTTTGCGGAACCCTGACGAAAAAGAAATATACAGACTGATATCTAATAATATACAAAACCATGAAAACTAAACTTACACTCGTTGTGGGGCTTGTTCTGTTCATGTCCTCATGCTACAAGGCGGTTGATAACTATATCTATTTGCAACTCCCTGACAAAGCTGACGCCAAAGTCTATACCGAAGATTTGCAAAACTATATCTTCCGTTACGATGCCGATATGGGTGATGGATGGTACCGCTACAACTGCCGTATGGAACGCACTTTGCCCGAAGGCAAACTGGCTGTGGTATATCCGGCTTCTGACGATAATACCTACGACGGCACCGAGTTTCATCTCACCATCAATGCAGTGCAAAATGGCAACGAAGGTGTCTATGCCTCTACCGCTGCTTTGAATAAAGACGGCGAGTGGCGCATTGCTTGCAAGCCTGCCTTTGCAGAAGTGGTGTTCGAACTGAAGAACCGCCCTGCTCAAACCGTTGTCCGTTCCGTCACTTTGCGTTTGCTCACCGATGATACACAGATGTTTCACACTTCGTGCAACTATTCCAGTGCTGCGGCACGCGTAACCTATTCCGATAACGAATTGCGTTCCGCCCTTTCGGTGTATGGCTCCGATAATATCAGATTGGCTGTTTTTCCGGCAGATTTCTCTCAGGCGGCTTTCCAAATGGAAGTCATGCTTGATGATGCTACGCTTACCGGTACAACCCATGTTTTCACTATTCCAGGCAAACGTTTGCAACGAAACAATACCTATAATATAACCCTGGATTTCGCAACAGAGCACCCTGTCTGTGCTTCCTATCCGTTGGATACTGACTATCGCATGAGCGGAGGCGTGCCCGCTGAGTTGGGTGGAGTAGTATTCGCACCCGTCAATCTGGGCTTCGACGATGTAAAAGCACCGTTCGGAGCTACCTATGAGAAAGCGAAAATCTCCTTGCCCAAAGGCTGGCGTTTGCCTACGGAGGCGGAAATGCAGATGGTAGCCGGTTGCAATCGCTCTGACCATTATACCGTAGGCGGCTCTTTCGGCTATTGGTTTGGTCCTACGGCCCTGCTCACTCCGGCTGACGGACAGAACATCTTTTTGCCTGTTGGCGGAATGGCGGATGGCAAACCTTTGCCTGCTGCCTATTGGCTCAACGATACAGGGAAAATATTCTATTTGGATACAGAACATGCTGAAATCCGGGCGTCCGACGGGGTGCTTGGCACTGTGCGGCCGGTAAAAGAATAGATCGATAATGCGATATACGGTGTTCGCTAGCTTGTATATCAATACTGCTTGTCTCTCACGAGGGAGATACGTAAACAAACAAAGAAACTGTTATGTTAGGAATCATCATCAATCCTAAATCAGGGAAGAAAGCATATCGCCGGCAACGATTGTACTTGTTCAAACTGCTTAAGAAGCGTCATCAGCCGTTCACGTATAGGGTAACCAAGTATATGGGGCACGCCGTCGAATTGGCGCGCGAACTGGTGGAGAACGGCTACGACGAGTTGCTTGTTTTGGGGGGCGACGGCACATTCTCCGAAGTGGTAAATGGCGTCATGTCGTCTAATCTGACCGACAAATCACAAATCCGTCTCGGCTTGATGCCGCGGGGTACGGGCAACGACTGGGGACGGTATTGGGGCTTGACGCGCGACTACAAGCAATCGCTCGACATCTTTTTCCACGATAGCGAACCGAAAGCCATCGACGTGGGTTGTCTCACCTACTATCGCAATGGCGAGGCGCACCGCCAGTATTTCATCAATTCAGTGGGCTTCGGAATAGATGCGCGCACCGTACAGAAAACCCATACGATGAAGTATTATGTCGGAAGCCACAGCATTCTTTATTTCGTGTCGCTTTTGGCTGCCTTGTTCACCCATAAATCCGTGCCGATGCGCATACAGATTGACGGTGGCGAAGAAATCCACGAACCTTTGTTCACGATGAACATCGGCAACGGACCCTATTCAGGCGGCGGAATCAAGCAGAATCCCGATGCCGATCCGTGCGATGGCATTTTCCAGGGTATGTTTGTGCCCCGTTTGACCATGAAACTGATATGTCAGGCGATTCCCAAACTCTTCAACGGACGTATCACCGAAGTGGAACTGATTAAATATTTCAATGCCAAACAAGTCCGGCTGTTGACTTCGCAATACACTGTTTTTGAGGCGGATGGCATCTTGGTGGATGCCTGCGGACCTTATACTGTTGACCTGCTGCCATCGGCTTTGCAGATGGTGGTGCCCAAGCAAAAAGCCTGATGTCTGACCTGTAATCTATAATGTCATGCGTAACCTCTGTATCCTCCTTTTCTCTTGCCTGATGGCTTGCGCTTATGCCGTAGAGCCAACCACCGTATATCTCTATTCCGATGCTAAACCCAACGGCAACGGCTATGCGCCGACCGATGAATATACGGGCAACTTTGGCGAGATTTATCAAACGTCCGAACCGCGAATCGACTTGTACCTGCCGAAGAATGCCGGCAATGCACCCCTTTTGCTGGTCTGTCCGGGAGGCGGATATCGCTATACTTCGGTTGTGAACGAGGGGTTGAAGGTGGCTGATTTCTTTGTTCCGAGAGGGATAGCGGTTGCTGTGCTCAAATATCGTGTGCCCAATCAGCACGCTGATATTCCGCTTACAGATGCCGTCCGTGCCATGCAGTTGTTGCGCAGCAATGCTTCTCAGTGGAAAATCAATCCCCGGAAGATGGGTGTAATGGGCTTTTCGGCAGGAGGTCACTTGGCTGCCATGCTCCTCACGCAATATGGCAGTGCCGAAGCACGCCCCGACTTCGGTATTCTTGTTTATCCGGTCATTTCAATGGACGCTTTGATTACGCATGCCGGTACTTGCCGGATGTTGTTGGGTGATAATCCTACGGCAGAAGAGCGGGCTGCATGGTCGGCTGAAAACTGGGTCACAGCCGATACACCGCCATGTTTTTTGGTTGCCTGTCAAGATGATAGGGCAGTACCGGTAGAGAACTCCATCCGTTTCTATCAGGCGCTCACGGCGAACAAGGTCACATCCGAAATGCTCTTGTTGCCTGCCGGTGGTCATGGTTGGGGCTTTGCCCGTCATTTCCCGCAGCGTGAATTGTTCGAAACGGCTCTGCTCAATTTCCTCTCTGCCCGCTAACTCATTGCAATCAGTCTGCTAACCCCATGTAGCGACGGGGCATGCCCCGTCTAAAAAGTCCAATCGTAAATCGTCCAATTGTGACATTGTGAAATAGGGCGTGCCCGGTCAAATCCTCCGATGCGTGCCTTGTAAATTGTCCAATTGTGAAATCGTCCAATTGTCAAATCCAATGCTTCTCCTGTCCGTTTCTTTAGGGATACTTTAGGGATACTTTAGGGTGAAGAAAGCCCGGTGTTTCGATAGTGAGCGCATAGCACTCTTACGCTGTGAAGCAAGCGAACGGGAGAACAAACGATTTGTATAAGCCTTCTCTAACCCTTGTATAACCCTTGCAAGGGGTGCGCGATACCTGCGCAAGGTCTGCTGCAGAAAAGCAGCTCGAAAAGTCGCTGAAATGCCGGTGAAGTTTATACAGTGTTCCAAGCCGGAGCCTGAGTGTCCAAACCGCAATATGCATTGACAAGCACACCATCCGTACGGCAAAGGTACAACAATTTTTTTATTCACCATTCCGCAAAATCGCGGAATGAAAATCAATGCCAGGGTATTATCTTTGCAGCCGGCAAAGCTACAACTTTTAATCAAATCTCCATTCCCAAACTTCTGGGAATGACAACCGGAGCAAATATATTATCTTTGCCGGCTTATGCATGATAATAGATAAAAAGCGGGGTAGTTGATAAATCTATCCAATATAGAAAAATCTGTCAATTTCTTGATAATAAATTGATTTTTAGTGCTAAAACAGTAGGTGTTTTCAATAATTTGTTGTATCTTTGTATCCGAAAACATCCATAACCAAAATCAATAATATAGGATAAAAAGTAAGTAACATTATGGTTGCAAACAATAACATATCTTCCATACAGTCCGACTTTGAACGGATAAAGAAACAGACGAAGGACGGAAAGGAGTATTGGACTTCGAGAGAATTGTATCAGGCGATGGAATACAGCACTTATCAGAAGTTCAATTCTGTTATCAGCAAAGCTATTGAGGTGGCTAAGAGTAAAGGTATGGATTTGAACGACCATTTTAACCAGATAGTTGAAATGGTTCGATTAGGTTCCGGCACTTTCCGACAAGTCGAAAACATACATCTTTCCCGTATGGCGTGTATGATAATTGCGGAAAATGCCGATGGTAAAAAGGTGTTGGTTAAAATGGCAAAAGAATATTTCGGACAACAAGTACCGGCTCTGGAACTAATGGAAAACTCATTGTCATCCAATATCTTATTGTATAAAACCAAACAAGGAGAGGCACGTGTTGAAGTTATATTTAATAATGAGACTTTTTGGATGTCGCAGCGTCGTATGTCTGAATTGTATGGTGTAGATGTACGTACTATCGGTTATCATCTTTCGCAGATATATGAGTCAGGAGAATTAAAAGAAGATGCAACTATCCGAAAAATTGGGATAGTTCAAACTGAAGGAGAACGATCAGTAAACCGTCCGCAGATGCTTTATAACCTCGATGCTATCATAGCAGTCGGGTATCGCGTGAATAGCTATCAAGCTACTCAATTCCGAATCTGGGCAACCGGGGTACTGAAAGAAATGATTGTGAAAGGATTTGTGTTGGATGATGAACGACTGAAAGATAAAGGACTGTTTGATACAGATATTTAACTCAAATAAACTTATTATGAAAAGTCCCATAAAACAATCATTTGATTATGCAGTCCTTATTAGTGAAATATAAAAAGCAGATATAAGCAGAACAATGAGCAAAGTTTCTATCCGGTTCTATAACGACCGCGAAGTGCGTGCAATCTGGAGCGATACCGACAACAAATGGTATTTCTCCGCTACCGACATTGTGCGTGCTATCAACGATGAGCCCGACTATACCAAAGCCGGCAACTATTGGCGTTGGCTCAAGCGCAAACTGAAACAAGAGAATCCTCAGTTCGTGAGTGACACTCACAAACTGAAGATTGTAGCTGCCGATGGCAAAAAGTATAATAGTGATACTTTGTCTGCGGAAGATATTACGCTCCTTGCCAAACATTATCCCAACAACCGCGCCAATGAGTTCTTGGACTGGTTCACGTATTCTGACAATACCATTGACGGACAAAGCCGCAAGAAAGCATACGACCTTTTGGAAAGCGGTTTGCTCAATACATTAGTCCCCGGAACCGTCAGGACTTTGCAGCAAATACATGCTTATATCTTTGGTGGATTGTACGATTTTGCCGGGCAGATTCGTCAGGTGAACATTGCAAAAGGTGGTTTCCAATTTGCTATGGCGCAGTACCTGCCGCAGACACTTGCCGATATAGAGCATATGCCAGAGAATACTTTCGATGAGATAGTATCCAAATATGTAGAAATGAATATCGCACATCCTTTTCGGGAAGGCAATGGCAGGAGTACACGCATTTGGCTTGACCTCATCTTCAAAAAACGCTTGCAGCAGTGTGTGGATTGGAGCAAAATAGACAAAAACGACTATCTGCAAGCCATGCGTCAAAGTCCGATTGACGATACCGCAATCCGCAATCTGTTACGCAATGCGCTCACCGACCGCATCAACGACCGCGAAATCTTTCTGAAAGGCATCGACTATTCCTACTACTACGAACAAGAAGGTTGATGAAACATACGGTGCGGTATATTTGAGAACAATTTAGTTCGATTACTAACTTATTTGAGCATCTCTGCACCTCAACAACTGAGATTGTATGAAAATGCAATACTATGGTGAACGTTCTAGCATTCATCTACGATATGACAAAATCAGAATCGCTATATATTGATTTCTCTACCGAAACATCACCGAACGTTTGGTGGTACGATAGGCAAAAGACAACTATAAGTTGTTCGTACAATGTGTTGTATATTATATCACGTTTGGTTATTGAACTTTTTCGCAAAGAAAAAAATGCCTAATCATGTGTAGAGACACGATTTATCGCGTCTGAAATATCCTCAATGAATAATAGAAATTATACCGTCGTTACATCCATCGCCTGTAAACTTCTCGGAAGGCAAACCAATGCAATGTTTGCCTTCCGAAAGGCGTAGTGACCTCGAAGGCTATAACCGACCGGACGCAGTAACAGGTCGTTCTGTGCCGTAGAGTATTGCAAGCCGCGTGCCCTGTCTTATTTGTTCGATACGTTTGTCGGAGTGTGGGCGTCCTCGCCCGCAATAATCATAAATAGGTCTTGCCCCGTAAATCGTCAAATCGTAAAATTGTGAAATTGTCAAATTTGCAAATTTGCATATGCCCTCATGGATAAGGGCGTGGCATATTACCGGACTTTAAGGCAATAAATCTTAATGTTCCATTGGCGGGCATTAACGGAAAAAAATAGCCTTTCCACGATAATGCAGTCCATTGCCCAATAATGCGATATTAACTATTAACTATTAACTATTAATTACCCTTGCTGCCCGACAAAACTTTTCCTTACCAAACATTTGGTTATGTCAGTTTGTTTTTATACCTTTGTCAATTGTTTACATAATTTATTGATAATACATCACGTGAGTTCGAAATAAGCAACTAAATCAGGTATAGCATCTTGATTTATTGAGAAAAAGGTGGTATCTTTGCATGTCCGCTTTAGAAAGAAAAGAAAGTAAAAACAAAGACACACCATTGCGAACAATAGAAATGATTAATGTAGGATATTAAAAAAGTATTATTTCCGATTTGGAAAAGAGTTAACTAAAAAACATAAATTATATGAAACGGTTTTATGCACTATGCGGAGCAATCCTTTTTACAGTTTGCACTTTTGCTGACTCGTCTATCCCTACGAATATAAATGGTGTTCGTCTTGGGGTATCTTCCCGTAAAGAAGTTGACAAGGCTTTCAGCGAATATGGATTAAAGTTTTCGACAGAAACATCTGATACTACCAATTTTGTTTATATAGGTGATTGCAGACACGAAGAAATGGATTTCGATGCGATTGTTACACGTTATTGCATGGACACTTTAGTGTTTTTAGGCTTCTATGGAAAGTGTGACAGTGCGTGTACGGATTACGCCAAACCATTTATCCAGCGGATGCACGCCAAGTATGACAACCTTCAATATCCGGATAGTTCAATGTTTTATCTTATGATGACTGCTGATGCGGACACTTTAGGATTTAACAAATGGGGACGGACAGATGAAAAGTCGTTGGTTATTACAATGCATAATGATACCGCTTGTGTTTGTATTTATTTTGCAGAAAGTCGCCTCACAGAAATAACGACCAATACACTACTACACATACTACTCACAGAATCCAACCCGAATTATGCAGAAGAAAATAAAGTGTATGGTGTGGCGGGAGTTAAGTTTGGCGATAGTAGAGAAACGGTTAGGAATGTAATTTCAGCCAAAGCCGATAAACTATTAGAGTCTGACTCACATGCTCTCAATTATTATAAAGTCAAAATAGGTGGAATAACTTATGACTATGTAACTTTCTATTTCACACAAGGAAAAGGTCTTATTTCTGTTAATTTACAAAGTTCGTTCTATTCATGGCGTAATGAAGAGGCAAAAATGTTTTATGAAAATGTGATTTCACAATATAGCCGGAAATACTCTAATTTTAAAGTGATTACAGACGAACAAAATGAGAAATTCGCAGCATGCGGTGCTTTTATAGACGGGTATGATTATATGCCAATACTCATTACGCTTACTAAATCTTTGAGTCGAGGTGGAGACATAATGTACTATGTTCAAGTAGATTATTATACTGACCGTAAAGAAGGTATGTATGACGATGAAATTTAAGTTATACCCACATGGGTGGTTAAAACTAGAAAATTTAGTCTTTATCCAAAATCTCCAACACTACATAAATACTTATGGCAAAGAAAGCAAATACCAAAACAGAAGAAACTATCAACTTGGAGGCTATCCTGTTCAAGTGTCGCGACATCTTGCGCCAAGCCAAGAACTCCGGCTCGTTCTTTGAGAAGCGCGATATGATGCTCACCTTGGTATTCCTTCGTTTTATCGGCGAGAAATACGAAAATGGCGTAGCGCATCTTCGCTCTCAATTAACCAAAGAGGGATTAGACCCTGATGATGAGAATATCGTATCGGCTTTCTTTGAAGACGCAACGTTCACAGACGGTACCTACAATCTTCCTCCCGAAGCCAGATGGAGCACCATTATCAATACGCCGGCACCCGGACTGAATGTCGCACTCGATACGGCATTGCGCAGTATTGCTACCACCACGCCCGGTCTCAAAGGATGTTTTGTGGAAGGTACTTTCACCCAGCGCAACTTGGCAGGCAATGATATGAAGAGACTGGTAGATGAAATCAATAAAATTTCGCACAAGGCGTTTGGTGAAGAAAAAGACTTGATTGGCAGAGTGTACGAATACTTCTTGAAGGAGTTTGCCGTGAATGCCACCAAGGAGGAAGGGGAGTTCTACACGCCGCATGATATTGTGCAACTCATTGCCGGTCTGATAGAGCCATTCGATGGAACCATCTACGACCCTTGCTGTGGCTCTGGCGGTATGTTTATCCAGAGTGCGGAATTGGTTCGGTCGAAGCAAGGTGACATCAGTAGAATCAATGTCTATGGGCAGGAGAAAGAGGCTGCTACCTATCGCCTTGCCAAAATGAACCTTGCTTTGAGAGGTATCAGCCACAATTTAGGACCTGAGAGCGACAGCACTTTCACAAACGATTTGCATAAAGGTCTCTATTTTGATTATATCATGGCTAATCCGCCTTTCAATCTCAAAGGGTGGTACAATGACAATCTGAAAAATGACGCCCGATGGAGTGACTATGATACACCTCCGGAAAGCAATGCCAACTATGCTTGGATTCTTCACATGCTGAGCCACCTGAAGCACCAAACAGGTGTGGCGGGGTTCTTGCTTGCCAATGGTGCCTTGGGAGATACCGATGCGCAGAATATCCGCCGGAAATTGATAGAAAACGACAAAGTAGAGGCCATCATTGTTTTGCCTCGCGAACTCTTTATCACCACGGATATTAGTGTTACACTGTGGATTCTCAACCAAAACAAGAAAGGCGGTCGCTACCATGGTAGAAATTTGCGCAACCGTGAGCATGAAATCCTCTTTATGGACCTGCGCACCTGGACCGAAACTCCGGTAAAAGGGGAGCAGAAAAAGAAAGTACGGCTTTCGGCAGACCAGATAAAACGCGCATCTGACATTTATTTCTGCTGGCAGTCGGAGGGTACCGACGGATTGCATTATGCCGAGCCGGAACTATATCGCTCGGTAGGGATAAAAGAAATTGAAAAGAATGATTTCTCGCTTGTGCCAAGCCGATATATAGAGTTTGTTGACAGGGATTCAGATATTGATTACGACAAAATACTTTCGCAGACTGCCCAACGTGTTTCCGAACTCCTGAAATCACAGCAATCCAATAACGAGACATTACGCAACGCATTAAAACAATTGGGATATGAATGCGAGTAAAACACAATGGGTGCGCCTCGGAGACTATATCGAAGAACAAACTTTTCGTGTAGGGAACATTGACCATATAGAAATAAGTGGTATAAATATAGAAAAAGGCTTTATACCTACTGTAGCAAACATGACGGATGTGGATATATGTAAGTATAAATTGGTTCCATATGGTTACTATGCTTGTAATCTTATGCATGTAGGACGTGATGTAACAATACCGTTAGCATATAATAACTCTCGTGAAAACTTAGCCGTTTCCCCTGCTTACTATACGTTTCATATTAAAGACGAGAAGAGAGATAAAATTCTTCCGGAATATTTAGAAATGGTTTTTAGTAGAGAGGAATTTGGTCGATTGGCATGGTTTCATACTGATGGTTCTATTCGAGGTAATCTTCTGGAGAAAGATTTTAAAGACATATTAGTCTCTCTCCCCACGATTGAAGTCCAACAAGAATTGGTTGATACATATAATGGTCTTAAATCCCTCGCCGAGCAAAACGAAGCACTCATCGAACCGCTTAGCAATGCCTGCCAAGCCTTCATCGTAGATTGCAAAAACAAGTATCCTCTCAAATCCCTTGGAGAATATATCGAAGAGTATGATAAACGAAATACCGAAAAACTTTATACCTTGGATGATGTAAGAGGAATTAGCACAGATAAGGTTTTTATACCAACCAAAGCAAATATGGATGGAGTATCTTTGACTTCATATAAAATCGTCAACACTGACGAATTTGCATATGTTGCTGATACTTCACGAAGAGGGGATAAGATTGCTCTTGCTTTGAATTCGGATGAAAGACCTTTTCTTATTTCCTCAATATACACGGTATTTCGTAGCAAGAACGTGAATGACTTGCGTTCGGAATACTTGTACTTATTACTAAGTCGAAGTGAGTTTGACCGATATGCCCGTTTCAACTCTTGGGGTAGTGCAAGGGAAACATTCGATTGGGAAGAATTGTGCCGTGTGCAAATTCCGCTTCCACCAATAGAGGTACAACACTCTGTTGTAAACTTGTACCATTGTATGGAAGTAGCCAAAAGAATTGCTTCAGAAGCAAGAAGACAAATAGAAACTCTTTGTCCGGCATTGCTCCAAAGAGCCGCTAACTTATAAAATGTAAAAAACAATCGATTTAATAAAATAATAGGAGTTTATGGTTATGTTTGATGATGGTAAAAAAATGATGGCTTCATTAGCCCTGTTTAGAAAACTGTACAACAATGATGGGACAGACGTATTGGTTCTGTTGGGAGAGTTTATAAAATTGATTATAAAGAAAAATGGCTTATATTCATTTTCTGCCTCAGATATAAAAAACCGATTGGTTAGGGAATATGATTTTACAATACCAGAATCTGTTGTAGAAACGGCTTTGAAAAAATTCTGTAAAAAAGAAAATGGGAATTATTTTCTTAAAGAAGATGTTGTTTTAGGAACTGACAACGACACGTGTGCGATAAAAGAAAATAATGACGAATTGATTGATAAACTTACCTGTTATATCGAGGACAAAACAAAGCAGAGATTGTCGGCAACTGAAAAAGAAGAACTAGTACAATCTTTTTGTGAATTCATCATCGAAGATGTAACTCAAGTTAAATATGCTGATTATATTAGTGCATTTATCATTGAGTGTCAAAATGATGCTAATATAAGAGAACAATTAAGAACAATAAAAGAAGGCGTTGTCTTATATACTGGTATAAAATACAATGACAATGTTGCGGAGGTTGGAAGTTGGAAAAATGATTTTACAATATATCTTGAGCAGGAGATGCTTTTTCATTTTGCTGGATACAACGGAGAGTTGTACAAAAGATTATTTGATGACTTTATCGGATTAGTAAAAGAAATAAATCGAAAGGCCACAAAAGAAGTGATAAAACTAAAATACTTCCCGGAAGTCGAAGCAAATGTGAATAAGTTCTTTGCCACTGCCCAAAGAATTACAGATGGTAAAGAAACATTGGATCCATCTAACACAGCAATGAATATGATTGTTACAGGTTGCGAAGATGGAGCAGATGTTACAACTAAAAAATCTCAGTTCTATGAAGCTTTGAGAAAATCATCAATTACAGTGTCTGATAACATCTTTATCGGCGATAAGGATAATATGCAATATAACATTTGTACGGAAGAAAAAGCAAATGAATTGAAACAAAACATAAATGACATACCTGAAGAAAATATTCTACAGAGTTTGGAATTTATAAATTATATCAATGTAGGCAGAAAAAATAGAAAATTTACAAGTTTAGAACGTTCAGAATGTATTTTGCTGACAGGAAATAACACTACAATGAAAGTGGATCTTTCGTTCAGAGAAAATGGATATGTTCCGTATGTTACTACTTTGGATTTCCTGACAACCAGAATTTGGCGTAAGCTGAATAAAGGTTTTGGTGATAATAAATATCCGAAATCATTTGATGTTGTCACAAAAGCCCAAATTGTTTTATCTTCTCATATAGCAGGCTCTGTTTCAAAAGAATTCGAAAATTTAAAACAATCTCTCTCTGACGGGACAATTTCGAAAGATGTGGCCGCGAGGACATTGGTTGATTTAAGAGCTCAAGTGTTAAAACCAGAAGATATAAGTACTGAAAACACAGAGCAGGCTTTACTAACTATTAGTGATATAGAAATAGTTACCAGAGAGCTCGATAATAAACGTAACGAGTATGAGTTGACGCATAAAAAACTTGAAACTATCGAGGAAGAAAAAAGATTAGTTGAGCAAGAAAAACATGCAGTTGAAGAGGATTTGTATAGTATAAAAAATGAGTTATTGATAGCACAACGTAAAAATTTGAAAATAGAGGAGGATAAAAAGAGTAAGGCTGATAAAGCCTATAAAAGATACAATCGGTATATATATGTATGTTATTATATTTTACCAATAGCTTTATTTTTTCTTATAATTTGGCTGATATATAATTATTCTTGGGATATTATGGAACAATACACATACTTGTTTTCTTTATTACCACTAATAGGCACGTGTGTTTGTAATGTATGTTTTGGTCATAATATTAATCCTAAGAATATTCTTTCTAAGATGTCAATGAAATTAAAACGTCATCTCTATAAGAAATATGAGGTCAATGAAACTGAAATTGAAAGATTACAGAAATTAATTTCTTCAAACTGATTGCTAAAAACAAGAGTCATGAGAATGTATGTCAAAAAGTAAACTCATAAATTACAACGGCAGATTCTGCGAGTCCGATTTCGAGAATGCGTTTATAGCATTCTTGGAACAGGAGAACTGGACATATTTGTCGGGCGATAAAATTGCCCGTAAAAATCAAAAAGAAGTTCTCATTGATAGCGACTTGACGGAGTTTTTGACGAAAAGCGACACTGGAGTGGATGCCGATGAGGTGCAACAGATTGCAGACAATGTGCGCCTTGTTGGAGCAGAAACCGATTTCGCCACCCTCCACAAAGTGTATGGTTGGATGGTGAACGGTATCAACTTTGCCAAAAAAGACGGTACCGTAACCGACATTGCACTAATTAATTTTGCTGCTCCCGAGAAAAACATCTTCCGTGTGGTAAACCAACTGACGGTGGAATATGTAAACAACGGTTACACCAAGAACCGCCGCCCCGACATCGTCCTTTATGTGAATGGTATGCCCTTATGCGTAATAGAATTGAAAAATCCGGCAGACGACAAAGCAACGATTTACGATGCGTGGGAGCAAATAAACATCCGTTACTGGCGAGACATACCGCATTTGCTTCATTATTGTCCTTTGGCATGTATTAGCGATGGCGTAAAAACACGCCTTGGAACCGTGCGTACACCATACGAACATTTCTATGCATGGCGCAGAGTCAACAACGAAGATACGGTTTCGACATCACCATTCGATGAGATGCAAACGATGATACGGGGTGTATATCGCCCGGAGCGTTTTCTTGAGATATTCAGAGACTATATTTACTTCCAAGACAAAGAATTCGACGACAAAGAAAAAGAAATCGTATGCCGTTATCCTCAATTCTTTGCTACCAGACTGCTCCGTGATAGCATTATTCGTTCGGTAAGAGAAGGTGATGGCAAAGGCGGAACGTATTTCGGTGCTACGGGATGCGGCAAAACCTACACGATGGCATTCCTTGCACGACAACTCTCCATGCGTTGTGCCGCAGAAATTGGTTCTCCCACAATCTTGATGATAGTTGACCGCGAAGACCTGCAAAAACAGGGGAGTAAACTCTTTACCAAAAGCAAAGAGTTCTTGGAATTGGGCGAAGTGAGTGTGGTACCAAACCGCAGAATATTGCGCCAGGAACTGGCTGCCCGGGAGAGTGGCGGGTTCTATATTTGCACCATTCAGAAGTTTTGTGACAGAGAGGATGACCCTGTCGGCTTGATTAACCAGCGCTCGAATATCATCTGTTTCAGCGATGAAGCCCACCGCACCCAACTGGAAAATGCTAAACGAATCAGATTTAGTTCGTTGGAAGAAGATAGCGGAACCGGCATGGACAACAAGATGAAAGCATTGCTGTCGAAACCTTATGCCAAAGTGCTCCGCGAAGCCTTTCCGCATGCCACTTTTGTGGGATTTACGGGAACCCCTGTCGCCGAAACATACCAGACTTTTGGCAATGAGATTGACCGCTATACGATGGACCAAGCCGTAGCCGACGAAATAACGGTACCCATCAAATATCACCCTCGGATTGCCAAAGTTCTTTTCGACGAAGAGAAGATCCGGCAGGTAGAGGAGTATTATAAACGCTGTGCCGAAGAAGGTTCTACCAAAGAAGATGTCGAAGCCAGCAAAAAAGCCATGAGTTCGCTGCAAGTCATTTTGGGTGAACCGCAACGCTTGGAACGACTGGCAGTGGATATCCACGACCATTATGTCAATGCCTGCAAAGCAGACCCGGACAGGATACAAAAGGCGATGATCGTTTGCTCCAAGCGCGAAATAGCGTATCGGTTGCTTACTGTTTTCCAAGAGAAGTATCCTGAATGGTTTGTTGAATGCAAAGCGCCCGAAGGCATACAATGCACCGAGGAAGAACTGAAAGACCTGTCTGCAATGCCAACTATGGCTATGGTAGCCAGTGTCGGAAAGAACGATCCGCAGGATATGTATAACTATCTGGGTGGCGTGGCAAACGACAAACGCTCCGAAAAATTGGATGCCGCTTTCAAACAAGAGAAAAGCAATTTCCGCATTGTGATTGTGGTGGACATGTGGATCACCGGCTTTGATGTGGAATGCCTGACGTACTTGTACAACGACAAGCCTTTGCAAAAACATGCGCTGATTCAGACCATCAGCCGTGTAAACAGAAAATATCCCGGCAAAGCATATGGGATGGTTATCGATTATATCGGTATTCGCGATAATATGCGCGAAGCGATGAAGATCTATGGCGGAGGAGGCAACACTTTTGCACCTACCGAAGACGATGTGGAGCAAGCCACAATGGTTTTCAGAGAACATTTGTCCATCATCAGAGACCTCTTTCGGACAGAAGACTTGACGCCATTCCTCAACCTGGAAACCGACCCTGCATTGCGCTATACCTTGCTGGCAAAGGCAGCCGAATATGTATTCCGCTCAAACAACCGGCTCAATCTGGGATCTGACGATGGCAAACAAGTGAAGAAAGTCTCATTCAAAACCTATTTCCTAAAAACGGTGAAACGCATGCGCTTGGCATACGATATCTGTCAGCCTTCCGGCTATCTGTCAGATGAAGAATCCGCTTTGGCGCAATGTTTCATGGCAATCGCCGGATTTGTTCGTAAAATGAGCGGGACCGATGTGCCGGATACAGAAACCATGAATCGCCGGGTGGCAACTATGGTGGAAGAGGCTTTGAAATATAGCAAAGTCGAAAGTGTATTGGAGATTGGCGAAGATGAAGATATATTCAGCCCTGAGTATTTCGAGAGATTGACGGATGTACAGATGCCTGCTTCTAAATTAGAGTTGCTCGCAAAGGTATTGCGCAAACAAATCACAGAATACGGCAAAACCAACCAAGCGGCAGCCAAGAAATTTAAAGAACTGCTTGAAGAGACCATCAAACAATACCACGAACGCCGCAAACATCTGAGTGTCGAAGAAGCGGGCGAAACACAAGAAGCTGCATCGGATGAAATCATTAGAAATGCCACCGAACAGGCTTTGCAGATTCTGCAAAAGTTGCAAAAAGATAGAGATAGTTTCCGGAAACTGAATCTTACTTTTGAGGAAAAAGCGTTCTACGACATTCTATTGATGTTGCGCAACCGCTACAATTTCGAATATGGAGAAGACAAGGCTATTGACGGAATTCTCATTAATGAAGAATGCCGAAAGTTAGCACGCAAAATCAAGGAGATTATCGATTTGAAATCAAGCGTTGCCGACTGGCTCAATAACCAGAATATACGTAGCCAACTGAAGTATGCTATCAAAGTTTGTTTGATAAAGAATGGCTACCCGCCTCAATATAGTACAGACGTTTTCCGCCAAGTAATGGAGCAAGTGGAAAATTTTAAGGAAAACGATATATAAACCCGTTATGCTCCTGCCGAATGGCTCCTTCCTTTTGGGCATTTGAAAAAATAATACGCTAATGATGAAAAATCCGACATACAATATAGATGATTTTGTTTGGAAGGCTAATATCGAAGAACTCTTTGCATCTGTCAATGAGGGCACTATGAAGCCCAAGCAAATTGATTGGAAGCCCTGTTTACTTCAGATGTTATCTATGCAACAACAAACACAACTCTTTTTGCCATCGGTGATATGGGTAAATCTATTAGTCGTAAAACTTGCCCTATACGACGATAGAATATATGTCCTACATCAGTTTCAACAAATAGCACCGCAAATTTTTCCCTCAAAGAGAGAAACCGATACTTTTATACAAGATTGTGAATGTGTATGCTATCTTTGCCATAGCCTGACATGTTTGTCTTACAATAATAAAGTCGTCAAACCGGTTTATAACAATACGGTCTTCGACGAATTGACATTAATCCTAAGCGAAATCACGCCCGCGGAGATGGTGGCATTGTCTCAATCGCTTTACGACAGGACAAGTGATGTCGTAAATCAAGACCATTTTTTCTTCGTTATGAGAATAGGTCAATATTTGCATAAACTGCTCACAAACGATATTTGCGAATTTAGTAAAACCTTGTTTTTGGCGGAAAGTTATCGGAAATATATCATGAGTGGCGAAAAAAACGAACAAAGTATTGCGAATATTCACACACTGCCTATACGCTTGCGAAATGACTGCTTTGATGTATATATTCAGTTGCGCACGACTCAAATCCTCAAAGATTTAGAAGCCGATAATGCCCGCCTTTATCCGCCTACAAAACTCGAAGCAATGCAGACGCTATTAACGCAGGATGCATATGCTGTCAATCGAATGGCTGGATTAAAAAATTTCCAAGGCTCTATTGCTTATGCGCAGCAGTGGTATCTGGGGGCAGATGATGTCCTCACAATGGCACAATTCTTTCTGCAATATCTGAAAGATAAGATAAAAGCGTTGTCATATTCTAATACCAAAATAGTAACGCAAGAAGTACACGTACAAGGCGATTACGTAGCCGGCAGCAAGCAAGTGGGAACTCATATCGACAATGTAGCTGCCGGTGGTATCGGTGCACAAAATAATAACCAATCCAAATAAATTCTATCACTATGGACGACAATGCAAAAACCATCATCAACGTAGCTGGTGACTACGTACAACAGAAAACGGTAGAAAACGAAATCGGCAACGTCGAACAAGGCGGTGTAGGCATACAAATCAACCACTATCATCACGGAGAATCTCCGGTACGTATTCCACAAGAAAAAAACTATAATGAAGTGCGTAAATATGTTGAGGAACGGATGCGGCAGGACAAACTCTTCAAAGGGTATTGGAATAGTCACACATGGAAAGAGAAAGCCGACTTCCTCAGTGATATCTTTGGTTGGGAAGTTGACCATGATTGTATTCGAATAAATTGTAGCCGTAATAATTAGTATCTAAAATATAACTATTTTCGTAATAGATAAAGCATTTGCTTTTACTGCTTTATTACAAGGCTATGTCACAACAAATGGTTGATTTTTGACGAGAAATAGCGTATAATAATAGTAAGAAACAGTACCACCGAAGGAGGTAATTGGATATGCCTACTATCAAAGACGCATTAGATATTATCGGTAAGTTGACTGTCGCA
>JALFYY010000002.1 GCA_022783865.1 Bacteroidales bacterium | reverse complement strand
CCTTTATTACCTTTAATAGATTTAACAGGATAATAGTTGCCGTCTTTGTTTCTGTATCTGCCAACCCTTTTTTCAATATCTTTTTGAATCTGAGCCTTTGCCATCGCTCTGTCAATTTGTTTGACAATCTCAGCGTCCTTGAGGTCATAGTGTAATAAAACCATTTGTGGTGCGCTCTCCACTGCTGTTGCCAATCCAAGTTGCAAAGGCTACTGAAAAGCGACTCGAAAGGGTGGTGGAAAGGAACACAATAATTGCTACTATATTTGAGTAGTTGAGGAGATGAATAGATGATGAGATGAGTAGTTGAGTAATTGAGGAGATGAGTAGTTGTGGAGTTGGTTGTGCAAAAGAAATTTAGTCTTTGCTCCTTGTTCTTGTTCCGTCCTCCTTACTGAGGTGATTGGTAGTCAACGTTTTCCGTATATATTATACATACGGATTTTGTCATGTTAGAAAATATGTGTACTTTTGCGAGTTGTTTTGAATTGTGACGGGGAAATGTGATAACCATCGTCTTGTCTTTTTCGGAGAATGCTTAGGGGCAGGATTAACGGACAAGATGGCAAAAACTACTGCTTATGAAGCAAGACTACAAAACGTCAGTATTTCCGAACGTGGCACTTACGTGGGCGGGCGGAATCGAATTGTTCAAACTAAAGAGGGCATGCCGGAAGCCCCGTAAGAGTGCAGAATCTACATTGCGCAAAATCCTTGCTTACGCCAAAGATACCGTCTATGGCAAGGAACACAATTTTGAGAAAATCCTCCAAGCCAAGAGCGATTTCGAACTCTTCCGTCTCTATCAGGAGAACGTGCCGGCCAACAATTATGAGGATTTGCGCCCATACGTGGAACGCCACAAACAAGGTGAAGAAAATCTGCTCTTTCCCGGCAAACCGGTGATGTATGCCACCACGAGCGGTACGACCAAAGAGCCCAAATGGATTCCGATTACGGATATCTATCTGAAATCGGTATATGACAAGATGACCAAACTATGGCTGCACAACTACAGCAAACTCCGTATCCAAGCTTTCTCGGGCAGCATTCTTGCCATTGTGGGCAATGTACAAGAGAACAAATTGGACGACGGCACTATCTATGGCTCGGTGAGCGGATTGACCCGCAGGGATTGTCCCGACTTTATCAAAAAGCGCTATGTTTGTCCAACGGAAGTGTATGAAATCAAAGACTATACGGCTCGCTATTATACCATCATGCGTATGGGTATTGAGCACAATGTGACGTTGCTCGTAACCGCCAATCCGAGTACTATACTCGAAATGCAGAGCAACGCCGATCGCTTCTACGACCAATATATAGAGGATATCGAAAAAGGTACACTTTGGTCAGAGATGGCTATCTCACCCGAAATCCGTGCCGCCATTGCGCCTTATCTGAAGCCCAATCCCAAACGTGCGCATGAACTGAGGAAACTGAAGAAGAAATACGGTACACCGCTTCCCAAACATTATTGGCCCGATTTGCAATTGCTCAATACGTGGAAGAACGGCAATACGAAAGTATATGTGGATAAGTTCAAAGACTGGTTTCCCAAACATACACTGCATCAGGAATTGGGCTATTTCTCGTCGGAATGCCGTTTCGGCTTGGTGTTGGACAAATCTGCCGACACGGTGCTTTTCCCGCACATGCACTATTATGAGTTTGTAGATGCCGAAGATTTGGATAATCCGACGCCCCGTTTCTACCAACTCAACGAATTGCAATCGGGCAAGCGCTATTGTCCGTTCGTGACGACTTTTGCCGGACTCTACCGGTATAATATGAACGATCTGATAGAAGTGGGGCAGCCGTTTGAGAACACACCGACGGTGCAATTGATACAGAAAGTGAACGGTATTATTTCGATGACGGGCGAGAAACTGCACGAATGCCACTTTATCAAGGCTGTACATGCCGCAGAGAAAGACCTGAATATGCCGGTGCTGTTCTTTGTGGGCTTTGCCGATGTGGAAAATTCGTGCTATCATTTCTACTACGAATTTGCCGACAGCGGTGTTACACAAGCCGATGCGGAAGCGTTTACGCAGAAAGTGGACGAAGTGCTCAAACGTATCAATATGGAATATGACGCCAAGCGCGCTTCTTTCCGGGTGAAAGATCCGATAACCCACCGTCTGCAACCTGACTCTTTCGAACATTTCAAACAAGAAAGTCTGGAACAAGGTGCCCGCGACGGACAATTCAAAGTGAATCTGCTCATGCAGGACGAAAAGCGCCACGCCATATTCAAAAAACTCATCCTTGACTGATGACACCTATCCGCATAGAGGACCTGAATTTGCAGAATATCCGTTGTGTGGTTTTCGATCTCGACGGGACACTCTACGACAAACGCCGTCTGCCCTTGCGCTTGGTTTTCGGTGATTTTCCGTATGTGCTCCATTTGGCAGCAGAACGGATTGTACGCAAGCAACTGAGAGGCAAGCGTTTCAAGAGTGCCAAGCAGTTTTATAAGGAACTTTTCAGACGGTTGGCGAATGTCCGGCTCATCCGGGCAGAAAAAGCCAAGCAATGGTTTTATAAGCGGTATATGCCGCTCACGTTGCGTTTGCTCAGAAAGCATTATGAAGTTGCACCTTTCGTACCGGAACTTCTGAAACAATTAAAAGAAAGGGGGATACGGACAGCTGTACTTTCTGATTATGGTTTTGCCGAAGAGAAACTGCAAGCCATCGGTTTGGACCCCGAGAGTTTCGATTATGTTTTTTCCGCTCCCGAATTGGGCGGACTCAAACCCAACAAAGAGGCATTTGAGAAAATGCTGGCTATCCTTCAGGTTGAGCCTCACGAGGCACTTATGATAGGCGATCGCACAGAGTGCGACGGCGAAGGAGCTGCAGCAGTGGGAATGCCGTTTTATAAAGTATAATCTGTTATTATTTTTACTATGGAAAATAAGCGTTACAAAGAAATGACGGTGGAGGAGGGTGTTTATATCCCCGAGACGGGTATCAACTATCCCGAAGACAATCCATACGAACGATTGGTGGCGCCCGTTTACGACCGCCATATCGTTTTCGATGAACATTATCCGTATTTGGACGACAGTCTCTCGTTCAGGATACAGAACTGGATCGGTTATAATTTAGTGCTCTATCCGTTGGTGTTTACGCTCAACCATATCCGTTTCGGACTGCGTATCCGTGGACGGGAAATTCTGAAGAAATACAAAAAGGAATTCAAGAACGGTGCTATCACCATCTCGAACCATATGTACCGCTTGGATTGTCCTGTAGTATTGGAAGCTGTGCGTGCCAACCGCCATACGCGCATTCCGATGTACGCTGCCAATTTCAATACAAAAGACAATTGGTTTATGAGAATGGTGGGCGGTATTCCGCTTCCCGAGAACATGGCGGCACTCAAAAAGTTCAATGCCGCTTTCGACGAATTTCACCGGCGTGGCTGGTGGTTCCATATTTTTCCCGAAGCAGCCCGCTGGGATTTCTACAAACCTCTTCGCCCGTTCCGCAAAGGTGCTTTTACCATGGCATACAAATACGGTATGCCCATTATTCCTTGTGTAATTACCTATCGGGAACGCACCGGTATTTATAAGCTTTTCGGCAAACCGTCGCAACCGTTGCTCACCGTGACGATTGGCGAACCTGTCTTTCCCGACAAAACCAATTCCCGTAAAGATGAGGTTGACCGTATGCGCACCGAAGCCCGTCAGCGTATGGAGAAAATGGCGGGTATCACGCACAATCCTTGGAATATCGTACCTGACGAAGAACTATGAAAACCTTAGTCATTACCGGTGCTTCATCGGGTATCGGCAAGGCAACAGCCGAGCTCTTTGCCGCTCATGGTTATAAAGTATATAATCTGTCGCGCCACGGAGAATCCACACCACAGATTGTGCATATCCCGTGCGATGTTACCGACGAAGAGCAAGTGCAGCAGGCTATCCGGCAAATCATCGGACAAGAGGGTAGGATAGATGTGCTTGTCTCGAATGCCGGATGCGGTATTTCGGGTGCGATAGAGTTTACCGCTTCTGCGGAAATGGAACATCAGATGCGTGTGAACTTCTTCGGAACGGTGAATGTAGTCAAGGCGGTGTTGCCTTATATGCGGCAACAAGAAAGCGGAAGGATAGTGCTCATGTCGTCGGTGGCGGCCGTATTGCCCATTCCGTATCAGGCTTTCTATTCGGCGAGCAAAGCGGCTGTCAATGCTTACGGTTTGGCGTTGCGCAACGAGGTGGCGGAGTTTGGTATCAGGGTATCGGTGATGATGCCGGGCGACGTGCAATCGGGTTTCACCAAGGCACGGGAAAAGAACATACAGGGTACTGACATTTATCCTCATTTGCAAAATGCCGTAGCCACTATGGAACGGGACGAGCAAAACGGGATGTCCACAAAGGCGATTGCCCTGAAATTATGGCGGATAGCGGGGCGCCGTTGTCCCGCACCGCTCTATACGGCAGGGGCGCAATATCACTTGTTTGTCTTTTTGGAACGTGTGCTGCCCAAGCGTTTGAGCAATTGGATAGTGCGCTTGTTGTATTCATAAATTGCAGATTGTGGCGGAAAGGCTTGCGCAAATCAAAAGTTTGTTGTACTTTTGCCGCTGAAAATTTCAATGAAGCCAATGCGGTAGTAGCTCAGTTGGTAGAGCATCAGCTTCCCAAGCTGAGGGTCACGGGTTCGAGTCCCGCTTACCGCTCTTAAAATCAATCAGCTATGAAAAATCTTTGGAGACCGCTGATTATCGGAATCAGTATTATTGTCTCAGTTCTTATTCTTACCATTCCTATTTTGAACTATTCCCGTAGTAAAGACACCGTTTCTGTTACCGGTTTGGGCGAAACAGTGTTTATGGCGGACCAGATTGTATGGCAGGGACGTATCTTGGTGGACGATTACAACCAATCGCAAGGGTATCGGCAGATAGAAGAAAGCCGCAATCGTGTGGCAAAATACCTGAAAGAACAAGGTGTGCAGGATAGCGAGGTGACTTTCTCTTTTGTCAATGTGGAGAAAAACTTTG
The DNA here is from genome assembly GCA_022783865.1 of Bacteroidales bacterium. Lineage (GTDB taxonomy): Bacteria > Bacteroidota > Bacteroidia > Bacteroidales > Paludibacteraceae > Colicola. The sequence continues at coordinate 17,535 of JALFYY010000002.1, read as the reverse complement.
AGAGTGTATATCAAGGCGGCAACTATGCGGGTTCGCGTTTTGCCGGCTATTCGCTCCGTCAGACTTTCACCGTTACTTCGTCTGATGTGGACAAAGTGGAGCTTATTTCCCGTGAGATTTCCGCACTGATAGCCCAAGGTGTGAATGTGGAATCGTTTACGCCCGCTTACTATTATACAGGACTGAACGACTTGAAATTGGAACTGATAGAAAAAGCTTCGCGTGATGCCCGTTTGCGTGCCGAGAATGTGGTTTCGAATGCCGGTGCCCGTTTGGGAAAAGCCGTTTCCGCACGCTTGGGAGTTTTTCAGATTACGGCGGCAACCGGTGAAGAGGAATACGCATATGGTGGCACCTTCAATACTTCGAGCCGCGAAAAGAAAGCGCGTATTACGGTACGTATGGAATACCGTCTGAAATAAGACGGCTGCTCTCTCAGATGCGATTTCTGCTATACACGATAGGAGGCTGTTGGGTTTTAGTCAATTTGTTGACTTTTGTACTCTACGGCGTAGATAAACTGCGAGCCAAACAGGCGGACCGTCGTATTCCGGAGCGGACGCTTTTGCTTCTGCCTTATTTGGGCGGCAGCGTGGGCGCATTGCTTGGAATGTGGATTTTCCGGCACAAAACCAAGCATTTGAAATTCCGTATTTTGGTGCCCTTGGCGCTACTGTTGCAAATTGCTGTTGTTGCCGCTCTGTATTGGTATTTGTTTGTTATGCCGAAATAGCCTGATGACAAAAGGGGCAAGGACAATAGACCACAGACAAAAAATCATCTGTTGCAATGAAGTCTTTTGCCGGACTGAATAAAAATACCATTTTGTATCTTTGGAAATTCTTTGTAATTTTGCACTCGATAAGGGAGCTATTGTTTTTCCTCCCGGTATTATTCATTATTAAAACTGAAAACAATGCGTACAGAACAAGAATTGTCAGGGGTTAGTCTGCTTGGTGAACAACGGACGGCTTATCCTACAGATTATGCTCCTCAGATGTTGGAAACTTTTGTCAACAAACACCCTGAGAACGAATATTTGGTCACTTTCCATTGCCCCGAATTTACGTCGCTTTGTCCTAAGACAGGGCAGCCGGATTTCGCTACTATCATCATTTCCTATATTCCGCGCGAACGGATGGTAGAGTCGAAATCGCTCAAACTCTATCTTTTCTCTTTCCGCAATCACGGCGATTTCCACGAAGATTGTATCAATATCATTCTCAATGATTTGGTGCAATTGATGGACCCGAAATATATCGAAGTGACCGGCATTTTCACACCGCGTGGCGGCATCAGTATCTATCCTTTTGCCAACTATGCCGATGCGGAACACCAGTTGCTCAAACAGCAGCGTTTGGTGAGCCGTTTTGCCGAAGTCATTCAAAAATAATTACGTTTTATGACCACCAAAGATACTATTCTCGTTTATTCCGGCGGACTCGATTCCACCACCATGCTCTACGAATACCGTGAGCGCATTGCCATCGCCCTGAGTTTCGACTATGGCAGTAACCACAATGCAAAAGAACTGGCTTGTGCCGCTTTGCACTGCGAACGCTTGGGAATCAAGCATATTGTTATCCCGCTGATGTTCATGAAAGAGTATTTCAACAGTTCGCTATTGCAAGGTGCTGACGCCATCCCCGAGGGGAATTACGACGATGAGAATATGCGTTCGACCGTTGTTCCGTTCCGCAATGGCATTATGCTCGCTGTGGCAGCAGGGTTGGCGGAAAGCAATCAACTGCAATACATCATGCTGGCGAACCACAATGGCGATCATGCTATCTATCCCGATTGCCGTGAGTCGTTTTCGCGTGCTATCGACAAAGCAATAGAGGAGGGTACTTATAATCATGTTCGGGTGCTAACACCCTACGTGGAACTTAGCAAAGCGGATATCGCCGGTAGGGGCAAACTCTTGAATATCGACTATTCCGAAACGTGGAGCTGCTACAAAGGCGGTGAGCACCATTGCGGCAAATGCGGTACTTGTCAGGAACGCATCGAAGCCCTCAGAGAAGCGGGAATAGAGGATACGACCATTTATGAGGAGTAGCCGAATATAGAATATTAAATATTAGATATTTTATGTACTACGTTCAGAAACGAATCGAAATATCGGCGGCGCACAATCTGCGTTTGAGCTACGAAAGCAAATGCGAAGCTTTGCACGGTCACAACTGGGTGATTATGGTTTATTGCAGGGCAAGACAACTGAATCAAGACGGTATGGTAACCGATTTCACCCATATCAAACGGGTGGTGAAAGATACTTTCGACCATCGGTATATCAACGAGGTGCTTGACGTCAATCCGTCGGCAGAGAATATCGCCCGTTGGATATGCGACCATGTGGAGAACTGCTACAAAGTGAGCGTGCAGGAGTCGGAAGGCAATGTGGCTATCTACGAACGTGACGAAGAATAAGCCGGCTATGGAGCGTACCTATCGTATTAACGAAATTTTCTACAGTCTGCAAGGCGAGGGTGTACATACGGGGCGTCCTGCTGTGTTTGTACGCTTCAGCGGGTGCAATCTGCAATGCCCGTTTTGCGATACCGATTTTAGCCGTTCTACTGCTATGACAGCGGAAACAATCCGTAAAGCCGTGGCGGAACTTTGCCATGATTCCCATGCGATGATTGTCCTCAGCGGCGGAGAGCCGTCGCTGCAGGTGGACGAGCCTTTGTTGGAAACGTTGCACCGGTTAGGAATGAGCATTGCCATCGAAACCAACGGTACACATCCGTTGCCCGTGGGTATCGATTGGGTAACCTGTTCGCCCAAAGAGGGGAGCAGGGTAGTATTGGATTCGGCAGACGAGGTGAAAGTGGTTCTGACCGGCAACGACCCCGAACTGTGGCGTCGTACCATTCGTGCGCAGCATTATCTGCTGCAGCCTTGTTCGTGTCGGAATACCGGACAAGTGGTAGAATATATTTTGCAACATCCATGGTGGCGATTGTCGCTCCAAACGCATAAATATTTGGAAATACAATAGTTAATAGTTGATATTTAGTATTTGATATCAGATATTTAGCAATGGTCGAATACGCCATGCGTTGGCGGTGTTGAAGAACCGTCCGGGGTTGTTGCGTGAGGGGAAGGCTCGTAGGTCGAAGAAGACGCGCACTTGTGCGCCGATGGGCAGCGCGAAGTTGCGTGCGTTGTCGCCTTTGAGCGTGAAAGCGGCTGAGCGGGGGTACTCTTCGACGGTTTCGACGAGGACGTCGCGGCAATTGATGCTTACGCCCGTGTGATTAGATTCTACATTTTGCAGTTCGCCGATTTGGCGAATGACTCCAATGAATTCCATAATTGTAATGATTTGAATTGTTTAACATGTGTAATGGTTGCGCAACGATTACGATTGCAAAGGTAGTGAGTGGAGAAGAGACGGGTTGTATTAAAATGATACAAAATACCCCTTGAAATGTATCAAAATGATACAAAATGCGGATGTCGGTCGGAAAAGTGTCACAATGTCACACCGGAAAAGAGTAGAAAGGGGCTTTTTGTTATATATATTATATATTAATATACTCCCCTATTATTCCCCAAAATCGGGGGAATTTTTGTGGCAAAAACGGGGTGGATTTTCGGGAAAAGGGGGGCAAAAAAACGGAGAAAAAAACGGAAAAGTGTGTGATTGTGCGAAAAAGGGGGCATAGAGACAAAGAGGATGTGACAAAGTGACGATGTGACACGAGGGGAGTGCTACCCGAGTGCTAGGTGAGTGCTACGGCAGTGCTGCACGGATTTGGACGATTTCACGATTTGACGATTTTGACGATTTTGCGATTTTGCGATTGTGCTCGGGATGCGCACACCCCGACATACACACTACCATTACACAATTTAACGACTAAACAATCTTGAGCAAATCCCCGAGAACCTGTCTTATTTGCCATGTAACGGATTTTCCGCCGAATATCCGATAGACTGCTTGAAAAAACAAAAATCGTTCGACAGAGCGCAAATTATTTGCGTATTTCAAAAAAAACTTGTATCTTTGCACGTTTTAATTCGATATCAGTCCCTTTCGGGCAACCGGCAAGCACAGATCCTGCTACATTGCCCCGAAGGACAAAAAAACTAACAGATAATAAACGATATAAAGACAATGATTGACAACGACAGAATTATTAGAGTCAACATCGATGAGGAAATGCGAACATCCTATATCGACTATTCGATGAGTGTGATTGTTTCGCGTGCCTTGCCGGATGTACGTGACGGCTTCAAGCCCGTACACCGCCGTGTGCTGTTCGGTATGAATGAGTTGGGCAACACGAGCGACAAGCCGACGAAGAAATCCGCACGTATTGTCGGTGAGGTAATGGGTAAGTATCACCCGCATGGTGACTCTTCGATTTATGGTACATTAGTGCGTATGGCACAGCCTTGGGCGATGCGCTACACCTTGGTTGACGGACAGGGTAACTTCGGTTCGGTTGACGGTGACGGTCCTGCGGCTATGCGTTATACCGAAGCACGCCTTTCGAAACTGGCAGAAGAGATGCTCCGCGATATCGAGAAAGATACCGTGGATATGCAGCTTAATTTCGACGATACTTTGCGCGAACCCGTTGTACTGCCTACCCGTTTTCCGAACTTGTTGGTGAACGGCGCCAGCGGTATTGCCGTAGGTATGGCAACGAATATGCCGACCCACAACTTGGGCGAAGTGATCGACGGTTGCGTGGCTTATATCGACAACCCCGATATTAGTATCGAAGGTTTGATGGAATATATCAAAGCGCCTGATTTCCCGACGGGCGGTACAATCTTCGGTTACGGCGGTGTTCGGGATGCTTACGAAACCGGCCGTGGACGTATCGTTATCCGCTCGCAAGCCGATATCGAAACCGAGGATAATGGTCGTGAGCATATAGTCATCACCGAATTGCCCTACGGCGTAGTAAAAAGCGATTTGGTGAAAAATATTGCCGAATTGGTCAACGAAAAGAAGATAGAAGGTATCTCCGGCATCAGCGACCAATCGAAGCGTGATGTGCGTATTATCATCGAAGTGAAGCGCGATGCAAGTGCCACCGTGGTACTCAACAAACTCTATAAGTTTACCGCATTGCAATCGTCGTTCTCGGTCAACAATATCGCTTTGGTGAAGGGGCGTCCCTGTCTGCTTAATCTCAAAGATTTGGTAAGCAACTTTGTGGAGCACCGTATGGACGTTGTTACGCGCCGTACCCGCTTCGAACTGAAAAAAGCAGAAGAGCGTGCCCACATTTTGGAAGGATTGATTATCGCTGTGGATAATATCGACGAGGTGGTTCGTCTGATTCGTGCCAGCCGTACACCGGCAGAAGCGCAACGTGCTTTGGAAGAACGGTTCAGTATCGACGAACTCCAATCGAAAGCCATCGTAGATATGCGCCTCTCGCAACTTACCGGTTTGCGTATCGACGAGTTGAAACAAGAGTATGATGAGTTGGAGAAACTGATTGCACACCTCAATGAACTTTTGGATTCGGAGCATTTGCGCTACGAACTTATCAAAGACGAACTCCGTGAGGTCAAGGCTAAATATGCCGATGAGCGCCGCACACGTATCGTATTGGCAGCCACTGAGTTCAATCCGGAAGATATGTATGCCGACGACGATATGGTTATCACCATTTCGCACCTCGGCTATATCAAGCGCACTCCGCTTACGGAGTTCCGTCAGCAGAGCCGTGGCGGTATGGGTGCCAAAGCTTCTTCCAGTCGCGATGAGGACTTTATCGAATATGTCCATACCGCTTCGATGCACTCCACGATGATGTTCTTCACAGAACGCGGACAGTGCTATTGGCTCAAAGTATATGAGATACCTGAGGGCAACAAACAATCGAAAGGTCGTGCCATTCAGAATATCATCAACATTCAGAAGGGTGACAAAGTGCGTGCTTTCATCAATATCAAAGGTTTGGAAGACCCCGATTTTGTCAACTCGCACTACCTTGTATTCGCTACCAAGAACGGTTTGATCAAGAAGACAAGTCTTGAAGCTTATTCCCGTCCTCGTGCCAATGGTATTATTGCCATTACAATGCGTGAGGATGACCAGCTGATCCGCGTGGCACTCACCGACGGACAATCCGAAATTCTTGTGGCAAGTCGCAACGGCAAAGTGGTTCGTTTCAACGAGACTACGGTTCGTGCCATGGGTCGTCCGGCTACAGGTGTCCGTGCCATCAATATCGAAGATGACCCCGAAGATCAAGCCATTGGCATGGTTTGTGTAGCAAAGCAATCGCCGGAAACGATCTTGGTGATTTCCGAAAACGGCTACGGCAAGCGCACCGCTTTGGACGACGAACAGGGCGAACCTATCTATCGTATCACCAACCGTGGCGGTAAGGGTGTACGTACGATGAACATCACCGACAAAACCGGTCACCTCATTGCTATCGATGCTGTGACCGACGATGTGGATCTCATGCTCATCAATAAATCGGGTACGGCTATCCGTATGGCAATGTCCGATATCCGTGTGATGGGCCGTGCTACACAGGGTGTCAAACTCATCGAACTGCAGAAGCGCAACGATACTCTCTCGTTCGGCTGTGTAGTTCCGAAAGATGAAGAAAATGCAGTTCAAACCGCTGAGGATGCTGAACCTGCGGAAGGCGCAGCAGAAATTGCCGAAACAACTGATAATAATTAAAATGCTATATTATGAAAAAGGTTATTTTTATGCTTGCAGTCGTACTTATGAGTGCGAATTGCTTTGCCCAAACGGCAAATGTGAAAAAGGCTAAGAATGCTGCTTTGGCTGCCGAGAATCCTGATTTTGCGGCTGCCCGTCAGTACATTGAACCGGCTTTGGAAGACGCAACGACTAAAGATGTTGCCGACACTTGGTATGTTGCAGGTCTGATTGGTTATCAGGAAAACGACTACCTCAATGCCCAGCAAATGATTGGTAAAACTATCGATCAGGAGCGAAAGGGTAAAGCATTGATTGAATCGTACAACTACTGGTTGAAAGCCGACGAACTCGGACAGATTCCCAACGAAAAGGGTAAGATCAATACCAAGATTCGCAAGAATATCGCTGCCAAGATGTTGGAATACTATACACAGCAAGATTTGGTAAAGTATGGTATCTATCTCAACGAGCAACGCGATTTTGCCCGTGCTTACGAAGTTTTTTCGCTCCATTTGAGTATTCCTGATCTGCCCATGATGCAAGATCCGAAAATGCAGGAGAAAATGCCGAAAGATACTATCTACCAGCAATATCTCTTTTACAAAGGTATCTTTGCCGTTCAAGCAGAAATGCACCCTGAAGCTATCGAAGTATTGGAGCAAATGAAAGATGGGAGCTACGAGGCTGTTTCTGTCAACCAATTCTTGTATCAGGAGTATCTTACGCTCAACGATACGGCTAATTTCGTACGTGTTCTCCAAGATGCTACCGAGCGTTTCCCGTCAGAATCCTGGTTCTTGCAGAACTTGATTAACTACTATATTTTCTCAAGTCAAGAGGACGTAGCCGTAGAGTATTTGGACAAAGCCATCGAGCGTGAACCCAATGTGGCTCAATACTATCATATCAAAGGCAATATCTTGGAGAATATGAAGCAATACGACGCTGCTTTGCAGGCTTTCGATGCGGCTTTGGCAATCAATCCTGATTTGGCTGACGCTGAAGCAGGCAAAGGTCGTGTTTACTACAACCAGGCAGTTAAGATGAACGAGGATGCAGCCAACATTGCCAACGACAAAGAGTATCGCGCCAAACTCAAAGAGATGGACGCTACTTTTGCCAAGTCGTTGCCTTTCTTTGAGAAAGCTCACGAGCTGGATCCGGAGAATCGTGACTACATGATTATCCTCAAACAACTCTACTATCGTGCTAACGATGATGTTAAGTATAATGCTATCAGCGAACTCTTGAATCAGTATTGATTCGCTGGTTGTAGCGGAATAAATAGATTCAGAAAAGAATGTGCCAAACATAGGCACATTCTTTTTTTTGGTCGGAGTGAACGGTGACTCCATGAACTTGTTCGTATAGGGGCAGTCCGTAATAATAATCATAGTGTACATACGGGGCGTGCCCTGTCTAAAAAAAATAAAATCGTCAAATAGTTCTTCTTTCTTTATCTGGATGGTGCGATATTAACTATTAATTATTAACTTTTAATTAAAAAATCTTTCTTTCCCTCTTTGTTATGTGCCGAGTTTTTTGTACCTTTGCAAATGCTATTTTTGTATAGTGTTAATTGTGTGGAATTGCATTGTTTTTGCGATGAGAAATAAATATATAATTGTCTTATTATCTGTCGTTTTTGCGCTCTCTTCGTGCGTTACTTCCCGAAGAGTGAACTATATGCAGGAGCCCAATCGGCAGATTCCTACCTATGGAGATACACTCTCATACGAGGATTATAGATTGCAGAAGGGCGACCGATTGTTTATCCAAGTCTATTCGATTGATGAGAAAACGGCGTTGTTCTATAATTCCGGTATGACCAATACCCGTCAGATAGCCCGTTCCGGAAATATTAACTCCAATATAGACCTCTATACTTATATTGTGGATCTCAATGGCAATATCAATTTTCCGACTTTGGGCTTTCTGCAAGTGCGTGGGCTCACCACCCGTGAAGTGAAGCACTTGTTGGAAGACGAACTTGCCAGTATGCTCCGCACACATGGCGATATGCCCAATATTTCGGTTGAGGTGCAGATTGTACAACGCTATTTTTCTGTGATTGGAGCACAGTCGTCAGGCCGTTTTGCCATCAATAAAGAGAAAGTTACTATTTTCGAGGCTTTGGCTATGGCGCATGATATCGCCGAGTTTGGCGACCGGAGCAAAGTACATATCATTCGTGAGACCGAAGACAGTACCATCGTCAAAACTTTCGATGTCCGCTCCAAAGATATCATCAATTCGGAGTTCTATTTTATCGAGCCCAACGATGTAATCTATGTGCAAAAAATGAAAGGCCAGGCGTTCGGTATCAATTCGGCTGCTGCTGCCGTCTCTGTAGCTGCCACCACAATTTCATTTGGTGTGTTTATTTACACGCTGATAGACCGCTTTATTATTCAACCCGTTTTAGACAGCAAAAAAAATGAAGATTCTGCAAAGTAAATACTTGTTCTTTATCTTGTTGCTCACCACTCTTACGGGCTGTTATTCTCATCGTGCCGTGGGTTTGCTCCAAGAACGCGATAACTTGCCGCAATATGAAAAAGTTGAATACGAGCCGTATCGTATCCGTGTCAACGACGAAATCATCTACCGTCTTATCACAATGGACGAAACACTTGCGAAAGCCATAGCGGCTAACAACAGTTCGTCGTCGCTCAACGATGCCAATTCTTATCGTGTTTATTCCGACGGTACTATCGATTTGCCGTTTCTCGCTCCCATCAAAGTCGAAGGTTTGACTATCGCACAAGCGCAAGATACGGTCCAAGCGCATTTTCGGGCAATCATTCCCGATGCGCAAATCAAACTCTCGCTCTATAACAAAACTTTCACTATCATCGGTGATATCAATTCGGGTGTCTTCCCCATTTATAAAGATAAACTCACAATCTATCAGGCTCTTGCCATGTCCGGCGATTTGATGAATCAGGGCGATCGCAAACATGTCCGTATCATTCGTCCCAAAGAAACGGGCGATCCCGAAGTATTGGAGTTTGATATCCGTACCAATACATTGATCGACTCGAAATACTACTATATCTATCCCAACGATGTCATCTACGTCTCCCGCAGCAAAGGCAGTTTCTACAAAGTGGCGTCATATAGTGGTTTCTTGTCGCTCATCACATCGTCGTTGGCATTGTTGGTCAGCGTCTTGAATTATGCAATACCTTATTAGAAATAATCACCGAATCAGTAATTATGGCACAAGTTTCAAATAATCCCGCATCGCAAGCTCCTTTGTTTGAAGAAGAAAAGTCGAACTTCGACATTATGGAGTGGCTCTTCAAGTTTCTCCATTATTGGTATATCTTCGTCATTTCTATCATTCTCTTTGTGGCGTTGGCTTTGCTGCAAAACCGCAAATGGATTCCGCAATATATGTCGATGGGAACCATTATCATCAAAGAATCGGGTGCCACCTACGGCGGTTCCCAAATGCTCATGCAAGGTTTTGGTATTGATGGCGGTTATAAGAATATCAATAATCAGGTTATCATCCTTTCGAGTTACGATTTGATGTGCCGTGTTGTCGATTCGTTGCCGTTCATGAAGGTGGACTATATCACGCAAGGGCGTTTCCGCACACGCAATGTCTATACCAATACTCCGATTATAGTCGAAGCCGCATCTATCCGTCCGGAGATCTATGGTGTCTTGTTTGCTGTTGACTTTGAAGAAGATGGAACGCTCCGTATCTCGTCCACCAACGAAGATTTTCCGCTTTCGGCTACAGCGCACTACGGACAGCCATTGAAAACACCTTTGTTTGAAGCAACCATTTGGCCCACCGAACACATGGTGAATGCCGGAAAAATTTATTTCCGCTTTCGTGACCGTGGCTCTTTGGTATCGGATTTCTCTTCCCGTTTGAGTTTGAGTTTCGTAACCGAGAGTTCGTCGGTTCTCCAACTCGCTTTGGTGAGTACCACTCCTCAACGTGATTGCGATTTTATCGACAAACTCTGCCAAATATATTTACAGGATAACCTCAATCGCAAAAATGATGTGGCGGACAATTCTTTGCGTTTTATCAATCAGCAATTGGAGATTCTGCAGCAATCGCTCTCTGTTTCCGAATCGGCGATGACCAATTTCCGCAAAGAGAACAAGTTCGTCGATGTTTCCGCCTATGCTTCTACCTTGATGCAGAAAATGGAAAACTACGATGCGCAAGAACTCACCCTTCGTCTGAAAACCACCTATCTTGATTATTTGGCTAATTATCTTGAAACCAATATACAACAGGGGGGAGTAGTTGCACCTTCATCTTTGGGACTGAACGAACCGATGCTCATGACTTTGGTGCAACAGTTCAACGATTTGCAGATTCAACGCAGTGAACTTTCCGAAAAGAATGTGTACTATGCCAAATATACCACCGACATCGAGAATGTGAAAGCCGCCATCACCGAGGTAATTAACTCAATGCGCACTACCTTGGATATAGAGCGTAAAGATTTGCAATCCCGCTATGCCGAAGTAGAGCGGGGTATTCAGAATCTGCCGGAGAAAGAACTCCAGATGGTAGCCATCGAGCGTAACTATCGTATCGATGACAGCTACTATACTTTTTTCCTTCAAAAACGGGCGGAAGCCGAAATCCAAAAAGCGTCTAATACTCCCGATAACAGTGTGTTGGATAAAGCGCGTGTTGTTTCTCTGACCAACGCTTCGCAAACCAACAAAACCATGATGCGTTATCTTATTATCGGTCTTATTATCCCCTTGGTATTGGTAGTGCTCATCGAATTGCTGAATAATAAAATCCGCACACCCAAAGAGGCGGAACGCTTGTCCTCTTTCCCGCTCATTGGATCTATCCGCCATACAAAAACGCAGAATCCGATTCTCACAAAGAGCAACCCTCGCTCGTCGTATGCTGAAATGCTGCGTACTATCCGAACACGTATCGAGTTCATCGTGTGCCGCAAAACCGGTATCGTCCTCACAGTTACTTCCACCCAGTCGGGTGATGGCAAGACTTATCTTTCTACCAACTTGGCTGCCCTCTATGCTATGACCGGAAAGAAGACCTTATTGATTGATATGGATATCCGCAAACCTAATGTTTACGAAAAATTGGGTATAGAACATACGCAAGGTGTCACCAATTATATCATCGGAGAGTGCGGATTGGACGATATTATTCTCCGTGATACGCCTTACGATTTCGATATTATGCAGGCGGGTACTATTCCGCCTAATCCGGGAGAACTCATCCGAAGCGATAAACTTGCCGAAATGCTCCGTCTGTTGCGTGAACGCTACGAATTTATTATTATCGACTCTTCTCCTATTGGTCTAGTGCCTGATGCCTATGCGCTTATCGAACAAACCGATCTTACGCTCTACGTAATCCGTTGCATGATAACCAACCGTTACTTCTGCAAAAATACCCTCCAAGATTTGTCCGAGAATTTCAAAGATAAAATCCAGTTGGTACTCTCCGATATTCCGTTCGAAAAGAAAAGACTGTCCATTGGCAAAGGCTATAGTTACAGTTATGGATACGGGGGGTACGGCTATGGTTACGGCTATGGTTACGGTTACGGCTACGGCTATGGTGCTCACCATAAAAAGAAGAATGAATATAACTACTATTCCGACGAAGAATAAAACTATCAGATCATGAATATAGCAATAGTAGGAACCGGTTACGTAGGTCTCGTTTCGGGTACATGTTTCGCCGAAATGGGTATCAATGTCACTTGTGTGGATGTCAATCAGGCGAAAATAGATGGTTTGCAGAAAGGTATCGTACCTATCTACGAGCCCGGTCTCGAAGATATGCTCCTGCGCAACAGCAAGGCAGGTCGTCTGCACTTTACCACCTCTTTGTCCGGTGTTATCAACGATGTCGAAGTCGTATTCTGTGCTGTAGGGACGCCGCCTGACGAAGACGGTTCTGCCGATTTGCAGTACGTCAAAGAGGTGGCACGCACAGTAGGGCAATCCATGTCGCATTATCTGCTTTTTGTCACCAAATCCACTGTTCCTGTGGGTACGGCACAAATAGTGAAGCAAGTCATTGCTGATGAGTTGCAAAAGCGTGGTGCGGATATTCCTTTCGATGTCGCTTCCAATCCCGAGTTTCTCAAAGAAGGCGATGCCATCAAAGATTTTATGTCGCCCGACCGTGTGGTAGTGGGCGTTGAAAGCCAACGTGCCGAGCAACTCATGACGCGTCTCTATCGTCCTTTCCTGCTCAATAATTTCCGCGTTCTCTTTATGGATATCCCTTCTGCCGAGATGACCAAATATGCTGCCAATGCCATGTTGGCGACGCGTATTTCGTTCATGAACGATATTGCCAACCTTTGTGAACAGGTGGGAGCCGATGTCAATATGGTGCGCAAAGGCATTGGGGCTGATGCCCGAATCGGCAATAAGTTTCTTTATGCCGGCATTGGCTACGGCGGTTCATGTTTCCCGAAAGATGTCAAGGCGCTCGTACATACAGGGCGTGAGCACGATTGTCCGATGACGGTTCTTGAAGCCGTTGAAGCCGTCAATCTGAAACAGAAGGAGGTACTTTATCATAAATTACAGAAGGCTTTCGGCGGCAATCTTGCTGGCAAAACCATAGCTTTGTGGGGGCTCTCCTTTAAGCCCAATACCGACGATATGCGTGAGGCTACTTCGTTGATACTCATTCGCTTGTTGGCAGAAGCGGGCTGCAAACTCCGTGTTTTCGATCCCGTAGCAATGACCGAAGCGAAACGTATTTTGTCTGCTGAACCGCAAATCCTTGATAGTGTGTATTTTGCCACCGACACCTACGATGCCGTTCTCGATGCCGATGCTCTCTTGCTTATCACCGAGTGGAAAGAGTTCCGTATGCCCTCGTGGCAGGTTATCCGTCGCACCATGCGAGGCAACCTTGTGCTTGACGGACGCAATATCTACGACCGGCAAGAGCTTACTGCACATGGTTTCGACTATCAGGGAATAGGAAGATAACCAAACAATTAGAATATAATATCGATTATAAAACGACTGTATATCAATATGAAAGTTGCACTTATTACCGGAATTACGGGGCAGGACGGAAGTTACCTTGCCGAGTTTTTGTTAGAGAAAGGCTACGAGGTGCATGGCATTTTGCGTCGGGCATCCACTTTCAACACGGGTCGTATCGAGCACCTCTATCTGCAGGAGTGGGTGCGTGATATGCAAAAGAAACGTGCCGTCAATCTCCATTATGGCGATATGACCGACTCATCTTCGCTTATCCGCATCATACAGGAAATACAGCCGGACGAAATCTACAACCTCGCGGCACAGTCGCATGTCAAAGTCTCTTTCGATGTCCCTGAATACACGGCTGAAGCCGATGCTTTGGGTACGCTCCGTCTCCTCGAAGCTGTCCGTATGCTCGGTTTGGAGAAGAAAACCCGTATCTATCAGGCATCTACTTCAGAACTCTTTGGCAAGGTGCAGGAGATTCCGCAAAAAGAAACTACGCCCTTTTATCCGCGTTCTCCCTATGGGGTAGCCAAGCAATACGGTTTCTGGATTACCAAGAACTATCGCGAAGCCTACGGAATGTTCGCTGTGAACGGCATTCTCTTCAATCACGAGTCCGAACGCCGTGGCGAGAACTTCGTTACACGCAAAATCACCCTTGCGGTGGCTGCTATCAAGAAAGGCTTGCAGGACTGCCTCTATTTGGGAAATCTTTCTGCACGCCGCGATTGGGGCTATGCCAAAGATTATGTAGAGTGTATGTGGTTGATTTTGCAACAGGATACGCCCGAAGATTTCGTTATCGCTACGGGCGAAATGCACACCGTACGCGAGTTCTGTACATTGGCATTCCGCTATGCGGGCATCAATCTCCGGTGGGAGGGTGAGGGAGTCAACGAGCAGGGTATCGACGAAGAGGGCAGAGTGCTCGTCAAAGTCGATCCGCGCTTCTTCCGTCCCACCGAAGTCGAACAGTTGCTGGGTGATCCGACAAAGGCAAAAACTCGTCTCGGTTGGAATCCTACCAAGACCTCTTTCGAGCAGTTGGTACGCCTCATGGTCGAGCACGATTTGAATGTCAAACAATAAGCAAACCAATCCATTGTAGAGACGGAGCGTGCTCCGTCTAACACATAAACAAACAACAAACAACCCGATTATACCGGCGCAACGCAGTGATATTAACTATTAATGATGAACGATTCACTATCCTGTCTCTGTGCTTCCGTTATTTGGTGATTATTTGGTTATTATTTGGTTGTTATTTGGTGATTCAGCATATCATAGGCTGTTTTTGCCTTATTTATAGATACTTACAATGCAAAAAACATCGAAGATTTACGTAGCGGGGCACCGTGGTTTAGTGGGCTCTGCCATATTGCATAACTTGCAGCAGAAGGGATATACCAATCTCCTGACGCGTACCCATGCCGAACTTGACTTGTTGGATGCGCAGGCGGTAAAAACCTTTTTCGATACTGAACAGCCTGAATATGTGGTACTTGCGGCTGCCTTTGTCGGTGGCATTATGGCAAATTCCCTCTATCGTGCCGATTTCATTTACAAGAACCTCCAAATCCAGCAGAACGTCATCGGCGAGAGTTTCCGACACGGTGTGAAAAAACTCCTGTTTCTCGGCTCTACCTGCATTTATCCCAAGAATGCGCCACAACCTATGACGGAGGACGCTTTGCTGACCTCCGAATTGGAATATACCAACGAACCGTATGCCATTGCCAAAATCGCAGGGCTGAAGATGTGCGAGGCGTTCAATCTCCAATACGGAACTGACTATATTGCCGTTATGCCCACTAATCTGTACGGACCGAACGACAATTTCCACCTGGAGAACTCACACGTTATGCCTGCCATGATGCGTAAGATATATCTCAGCCATTTGCTCATGAACAACGATTGGGAGCGCATTCGGCGTGACTTGGACCTTCGTCCTGTCGAAGGTGTTACGGGCAAAAACACCGGCGAAGAAATCCAAACCGTTCTTGCTAAATACGGTATTCACACCGGCAAAGTGGTCCTTTGGGGTACAGGTACTCCGTTGCGGGAATTTCTTTGGTCCGAGGAGATGGCAGATGCTTCTGTTTATATCTTGGAACATGTTGGTTTCAAAGATATTATAGGAATAGAGAAGTATAGTGCCTCTTTGTGCGGGGTGGCGGTTGACGGTTCGTCCGACCGTAACAACACGACAGGGCGGGGTGGTGCTATTCCTGCTTTGGGTGAAATACGCAATTGCCATATCAATGTCGGAACGGGCAAGGAACTTACCATTCGTCAGCTCTCTGAACTGATTGTACAAACCGTTGGCTATAAGGGGGTAGTGGAGTTCGATTCCTCCAAACCCGACGGCACGATGCGCAAACTCATTGATGTAAGTAAGCTCCATTCACTCGGTTGGCACCATAAGATTGAGATAGAAGAGGGTGTCTCCCGCCTTTTCGATTGGTATATGCAAAGCCTGCAATAATAATCCCGTAGAATCTCCATGCTCTTCAACTCGATAGAATATGCGTTATTTTTACCGATAGTGTTCTTGCTCTATTGGTTCGTTTTCGACTACGCCTTAAAGAACTGTAAATACCAACTGCGCCTCCAGAACTTGTTTCTTCTGGTAGCGAGCTATGTGTTCTACGGTTGGTGGAGTTGGCGTTTTCTGATACTGATTGCTGTCACTTCTTTCTGCTCATGGGGCAGCGGTCTTTTGATTGCCCGGACAAAACAGAATAGAGAGGGAATTGTCTGCGAAGATGTATCCCCTAATGGGGGGGGGTATTTCTTCGCAATTGTATAAAGCAAACCGGCACCATAGATTAGGCTTGTCGCCGCGTTTCTGGCTCTGGGCGAATATATTGCTGAATCTCGGGATATTAGGTGTCTATAAGTACTACGACTTTTTCGTTACCGAACTCTCCCGTTTGCTCGGATTGCAGTATGAGGGGTTGCTCCTGCACTTGGTTCTTCCCGTAGGTATCAGTTTCTACACGTTCCAAGCCTTGTCTTATTCTATCGATGTTTATCAGGGCAAAATCCAACCCACCAAGGATATCATCGCTTTCTTTGCCTTTTTTGAGTTTCTTCCCGCAATTGGTGGCAGGACCTATAGAACGTGCCACGAACCTTTTGCCGCAGATATTGGAAAAGCGCCGTTTCGACTACAATCAGGCGGTGGACGGTATGCGTCAGATACTGTGGGGCTTGTTCAAAAAGATAGTGATAGCGGACAATTGCGCCACCTATGTGAACGAAGTGTTTGGTTCTATGCAAACGCAGTCGGGCAGTACGCTGTTGCTTGCCGCAGTGTTGTTTACGTTCCAGATATACGGTGATTTCTCGGGTTATTCTGATATCGCTATCGGTACGGCGAAGTTGTTCGGTATCCGTTTGATGCGTAATTTCAACGTACCGTATTTCAGCCGTGACATAGCGGAGTTTTGGCGCCGTTGGCATATATCGCTGACAACTTGGTTCCGCGATTATATCTATATCCCGTTGGGTGGCAGCCGTCCGGAAATTCCTGCAAACGTCAAACACAAAGAAGCCTATAAGAAAGCGGTTATAGTGCGCAACACGTTCATTATCTTCTTGGTGAGCGGTTTATGGCACGGAGCCAACTGGACCTTTGTTTTGTGGGGCGCGTATCATGCGATATTGTTCCTGCCGTTAATCCTTTTGGGCAAGAACCGCAAATATATGGATTCCCCGACTATGAAAGATTTCCCCCGTATCCTCTTGACTTTCCTCCTCGTAGTTTTCGGCTGGATTATCTTCCGTGCTACGGGTATGAAAACGCTCACTGCATGGATAACAGGCATCTTCTCACCATCGTTATTCTCTATTCCGTGGCTGATGAATAGAGCATATTACATACC
>JALFYY010000014.1 GCA_022783865.1 Bacteroidales bacterium | reverse complement strand
CAACACCGTCTTTTACGGTAGCCAATTTCTCGTCGGAAGAGGTCCATGTGAGTCCTTCCAGACTTGCGCCTTCGGGAGTGGTGATAACTGTCAGCGTAAATGTTTCGCCTACTGTCATATCCAAACCAATCTCGCTCATTTCGATAGCGGTAGGAACTACAGTCTCGTTCTTAACCAGTTTGGCTGCACTGAATCCACCGTCACCACCTGTTTGCGCAGAAGCAATGGTAAGCATAAATGGTGCACTTTGTTTCACATTGAGCGTGAGGTCTCCGTTTTTAACGGTAGTGAAGTCACCGAATTCTGTTCCGTTGATATATACTTTGATGTTTCGTGCAGATACATCAGAGCCGGTAAGGATAACGGCATCGCATGCAGGGAGGAACATTTCGATGTGTGTCTTTCCGTTCCATTCGCGGGAATAGTCAGTATCGGTTTTGGAGAACTTCCAGCCTTTGGTAGCATCGTAGCCGTAACCGCCTTTGATCCATGATTCGGAACCGTCGAATGTAATGGTCTCGTTCAGTATGGTTGCGGGTGCTACAGCTTCGCATACAAAAGGATAGTCTTTGGTGGTTGCGTCTTCGCCCGTAACGGTAAGTGTAGCACCGTCTTCGCTAAGTTTATAGGCTGTTGCGGTGGTGCAAAGTACAACTTTTTCTGCTATGATAGAAGGTTTCTCTGTGCCTGCCAGATAGTAAGCATAGATATTGTCATATCCTTCGGGGCTCCATGCGGAATAGCCATTGCTCATAATGATTTGTTGGAATTCTTTGGGGGCTGTCAGTACGGAGATGGCAATGGTGTATTCCTGTTTGCTCAGGTCTTGTGCGGTAACGGTGATGGTCACTGTCTGTTCGGTAGCAGTGATTTCGCTAATGGCAACAATGGCATTGGCATCGTTGGCTTCTGCAGCAACGATGGGAAGCTCGGTTGTTTTATAAGGCAATGCAAAAGTATATTCGGTTTTGCCTTCTTCCAAGGTGATGGCAGTGCCATTGACTGTGATGCTCTTGAGAGTGGCATCGCTGCTGGGTGCAGAGGCTATTGTGACGTTGAGTGTGTAGGTGATGTCGCCAACGGTAAGGGTGGCGTGATTTTCGCCATAGGTAACATTAGCGGCATCAGGACCTGCGGCTGTATAGGCTTTGTTCCAATCTTCGTCTGTGAGTTCTGTGCCGAAAGGCAGTTCGATAGTGATGGTCTTTGCTTCGTTGTCGATAACTGCTTCTGCTCCTGCGAGTGTGAAAGCAACAATGCTATTGTCGCAAGTGCGGGTAACAGAGATGAAGTTCAGTACAGGATTCCATTTGTTGATATCATCCTTACGCGCAATCCACAAAGAGGTATGTCCGGTTGCTTCTTTGGAAAGTACAAACTCATTATCTCCTGCAACACCCCAATCTTCTGCAACATATAAAGGTGTAGTCATTTCTTTGTCTGCATATATGGCAACAAACCCTTGACCTGCTGCGGTTGTTACATTGATATTGACTACATCGCCTTCCATAAAAGTACCGGAAGCCAAAGTGATACCAAAGTATTTGTTTTTATCCAATTTCTTGCTGCTTGAGAGACTAACAGATGCTGTACCACCGATTGTGCCGGTAACAGTTGCTGCACTTCCGCTTGTCAATGTAGCGTTGATGATTTCACCGCATTTGAATGCACCGATGGTAATATTCAGTGTGTAAGTTACATTGTTCGTACCGTCAGTTACTGTCAGTTGTGTTTTGTCAGCGTTGTAAGAAGAAGAGGTTGCTGTGCCGCCCAATGTGATGGTGGCTGTTTCGATAGCAGTATTCTTATCAGTACCGTATGGTAATTCTGCTGTAATAGTCTTAGCAGTCTCATCAATAGTGGCATCTATACCGGCAATGGTATAAACTTTAACAATAGGAGTAGTGATAGGGGCTGCAGAGGTAAAGGTGATTTTTGCAGCATATACTTTACTGCCGCTTCCTGTAAAACTATAAGTAAGAGGCTTTTCTGCAGTAGCACCTTTGAATTCGTAAGAGAAAGTGTAGAGTGTTTTTGTTGCAGCTAAGGTGGTTTCGGTCAGCAGAGTACTACCTTGGTAGATTTGGAATGTTCTGTTTGTATTGCCGGTATATAGTTCAAAATCAACAATACAATCTTCTGTCAAAGTAAATTCCATAGCGCGTTTGTTGTATGCGCCAGTACCACCACCGGTAACATCAAATACAGTATGTCCTTCATAATTTAGAGTAGTAAATGCACTTGGATCTTCTACTCCGGTATTTTTACCATAATATTTGTATCCTGTAGGGATGGTTTCTTCTCCGTTGTAATTCAACGAAGTGTAATCGGCTGCCATAGCACTGCCTGTGAAGAGGGCGGCGATAGCCAAGCCAATGAGTTTTAGTTTGTTCATAAAAAGTGTGTTTTTGCTCGGCTTAGATGTGGTCTTTGCCGAAAGTTAATATTATAAAGTTAATTATATTTCAGTCGGTATAGTCTGTTCTGCTATGTGTAGTGGTATCAATATACACAATTTCACGCTACAAAATTACTGCTATTCATATATATATTCGGGCAGAAATTGTTCGATTTTGTGTAAATATTGACAGCCGTCTTTTCCCTCTTCCGTGTTGTCTGTGCAATAGCTTTATAGTGAATACTTTTACCGGTGGAATGGTGCTGCAAATGTGTTTCTGCGCAAGGTTGGATATGCACCATATCTGTCCTGTATTTTTGTAAAACGGGTATCATAAAATTTGTGAGTGTATATAATTATTCGTAACTTTGCCGCCTATTTGTGTGTAAACGGGATGATGTGTCCGTATTTACACTATGTTGAACCTTTAATTCTATGTGAATGGAGCAATTTAACACACTTTTGTTTATAATGTCCTTGGCTGGACTCATTGTTTTTGTAGTATTATATTTCGTAGATGCCGGCTATGGTAAGATGATTTCCAATAAATGGGGACCGGTTATACCGAATAAAGTAGGATGGGTGCTGATGGAGATGCCGGTGTTCTTGGTAATGCTCTATTTTTGGGCTAAGTCGGATGTAAAGACAGTATTGCCATACTGGATATTCTTCCTTTTCTTCCAGATACACTATTTCCAGCGTTCGTTCATCTTTCCTTTGTTATTGAAAGGCAACAGCAAAATGCCGATTGTGATAATGCTGATGAGTATAGTTTTCAACCTTATCAATGGATATATCCAAGGCCGCTGGCTCTTCGAATTGGCACCGCTGTATCGTCCTTATGATATTACGTGGCTGACATCCTGGCAGTTTATAACAGGATCGGTGATTTTCTTTACGGGAATGATTATCAATCTTCATTCCGACCATGTGATTCGTACTTTGCGCAAGCCCGGCGATACGAAGCACTATCTGCCGAAAAAGGGAATGTACCGCTATGTTACGAGTGCCAACTACTTGGGTGAGATTATCGAATGGGCAGGCTTTGCACTACTGACATGGTCGTTTGCAGGACTGGTATTCTTGTGGTTTACTTTTGCCAATCTCGTACCGCGCAGCAACAGTATCTATCACAAGTATGAGAACGAGTTCCCCGAAGAATTCGGCAAACGCAAACTGAAACGTATCTTCCCGTTTGTTTATTGAGAAGTTGAGGAGATGAGTAGATGAGAAGATGAGGAGTTGAATAACTGAATAATAAGTAACTTATATACAGGCAGGTGCGCCTTTGGCGTGCCTGCATTACAAAACTATGGAATCGAAACTGTTTACTCCCTATCAGTTGGGACCTATTACGTTGCGTAACCGTTTTATCCGCTCTGCGGCGTTTGAAAACATGTGCAAAGACAATGCACCTACGCAACAACTGCAAGATTATCACGTGAGTGTGGCTCGTGGCGGTGTCGGTATGACTACGATAGCCTATTGCGCTGTCGATCTGAGCGGTGTGTCGTTCAACGGACAACTCTATGTACGGCAAGATAGTCTTGCCGGTTTGAAGAAACTGACCGATGCAATCCATGCCGAAGGCGCAAAAGCAAGTATCCAGCTCGGTCACTGCGGCAATATGACGCACTTCTACACTTGTCATTGTATGCCCGTGAGTGCCGACAACGGATTCAACCTTTATTCGCCTACCATCCATCGCCGACTGAAAACAGAGGAGATTCACCGCTTGGTGAAGAAGTTCGGCGAAGCCGTGGATTTCTGCCGTGAAGCAGGGTTCGACTGCGTGGAAATACATGCGGGACATGCCTATTTGATTTCGCAATTCATCAGTCCGCGTACCAATCACCGTCACGACGAGTACGGGGGCAGTTTCGAGAACCGTGTGCGCTTCATGAACGAAGTGCTGGACGAGGTGATGGCGCATGCCAAAGACGATATGGCTGTGGTGGTGAAAACCAATATGTGGGACGATTGCTGGCACGGTAGCGACATAGAGGAAGGTATCCGTATTGCCAAAGAAATAGCCAAGCACAAAGTGCACGGCATTATCCTTTCCGGCGGTACGGTAAGCCGTTCGCCTATGACGATATTGAGTGGTGCGATGCCCTACAAGACGCTGGCGCACTATATGCCGATGAAATCGTTCTGGTGGTTGAAAGCCGCATTGAACTTCCCGGGTGTGGCACCTGTCATGATGCCTACTTCACCCTTCAAGGAACTCTATTTCATGGAGCATGCCAAACGTTTTCAGAAGGAGATTACCGATGTGCCGTTGATATACGTAGGCGGCGTTCAGTCGGGCGACAACTGTCAGCAAATCATGGACGAAGGTTTCGAACTCTTCCAGATGGCTCACGTGCTGATCAAGGATCCCGATTTCGTAAAGCATGTTCAGGAGAATCCGCACTATCACGCAGGTTGCGGCAGGTCGAACTATTGCGTAGGGCGTATGTACACCCTCGATATGAAATGCCACGAGTGTGTGGAGCGTGACGGCGAATGTATTCCGAAGCGTCTGAAGAAAGAGATTGCAACCTTGGAAGCCAAAGCCCAAAAGAGCGTGGAGGAGCAACATCGTGGAAAATAAGGTGAATACAGCAAACGGCAAACCTATGTTGGCATTGGTAACAGGAGCAAGCAGCGGTATCGGACTGATGTATGCCCACGAGTTGGCACGTACGTATAAGTGCGACTTGTTGCTGGTGAGCAATCAGGAAAAAGAGATAGCAGAGACGGCAAACGATATTGCTTCGAAATACGGCGTGCATACCATTCCTCTCTATCGGGATCTGGCAAAGCAGGACGCCGCCGAAGAGTTGCACCAATGGTGCCATGACAACGGTATTGAGCCGGATATCCTTATCAACAATGCGGGTGTGTTCTTCTTCAACCCGTTGGTGGAAACCTCGATGAAAAGGATAGAACTGATGCTGATGCTCCATGTGGTGACGGTAACGAAACTCTGCCGTCTGTTCGGCGAAGACATGTGCAAAAGGGGAAAGGGGTATATCCTGAATATGTCGTCGATGTCGGCATGGATGGCAATGCCCGGAATCCAATGCTATAACGCTACCAAGGCATACTTGCTCAATTTTTCCAAGAGCCTGTGGTACGAGTTCAAGCCTTACGGCGTGGGCGTAACCGTAATGACGCCCGGTGCGGTGGATACGGCACTCTATGGTCTGGCTCCCAATCTGCGGCGCTTGGCAGTGAACCTGACGGTAAGTATTCCGCCGGAGAAACTGGTGCAACGTGCCTTGAAGAAGATGTTCAAGCGCAAGAAGCAGGATATGCCCGGTGTGCTGAACCATTTGTTTCTGCCCGTTATGAAGCACTTGCCGGATTGGGTAGTGTTCTTTATGATACGCAAAATCGGACGGTTCCAGAAATAAAACACTTGTCGAATCGTAAAATCCTCCAATTGTCAAATCAGCTATGTATGCATTGGTAACAGGGGCAAGCAGCGGAGTGGGGTTGCACTATGCAACGGTGCTCGCATCGGACTATCATTGCGACCTTGTCTTGGTGAGCAACCAAGCCCTTGAGATAGAGCAGGCAGCCCGAACGATAACTGAAGAATACGGTGTGCGGGCAGTGGGTATCTATGCCGATTTGTCCAGGGCGGAAGCCGCTGACGAGATATACAGGTATTGCCGTGAACACGGCATAGAGGTGGATATACTGGTGAACAATGCCGGTATGTTCTATATGAAACGCCTGATAGAAGTGCCTGTAGGCAAGATAGAAACCTTGCTCATGCTCCATATGTTCACACTCACCAAACTCTGCCGTCTGTTCGGCAATGATATGTGTGAACGTCATCGGGGGTATATCCTTAATATGGCGTCAATGACTGCATGGATGTCGATGCCGGGAATCCAATGCTACAATGCCTCGAAGGCTTTTGTACTGAATCTGTCGAAGAGTCTGTGGTATGAACTGAAGCCTTACGGCGTGAGTGTGACGGTGATGACGCCCGGTGCGATAGATACGGGATTATATAACCTTTCGCCCGAAATGCGCCGTTGGCTCGTAAGGCTGAATGTGAGCATTCCGCCGGAAAAGTTTGCGCGTATCGCCCTGAAGAAGATGTTCAAAGGCAAGAAACAGGCCATGCCCGGACTGCTGAACCGTTTGTTCGTGCCCGTCATCAACCACTTGCCCGATTGGGCTGTATTCGCCGCCATGAAGCGGTTGCCTGTGTTTCGATAACTATGGCAGTACTGACTCCATATCTGCAAGCGGACCAACTCACCAAGTCGGTGGGTGACAAGGTTTTGTTCCGCAATCTCTCGTTCGGTATTGCGGAAGGGCAACGTGTCGCTTTGGTGGCACGTAACGGAGCGGGAAAGTCCACTCTTTTGGATATACTCACCGGCAATGGTGAGGCTGACAGCGGTACAATCACTTTCCGTAAGGATTTGCGTGTGGGCTATCTGCCTCAGCGTCCGTATTTCGACAAGGATATGAGTGTGGCGGATGTGTGTGCGCAACACAAAGACGGGGCAGAGATGCGCCGTGTGCTGACACAACTGAAGATAACGGATTTGGGGCAGAATGTGCATACACTCAGCGGCGGACAGCAAAAGAGGGTAGCACTGGCGGCAGTGCTTGCCGACCTGCCGGATTTGCTATTGTTGGACGAACCTACCAACCACCTTGACTTAGATATGGTGGAGTGGCTCGAAAAGCGTTTGCAGCGTGCAGGGGTTACTTTGCTGATGGTGACGCACGACCGCTATTTTCTGGACCGTGTGTGTTCGGATATTATAGAGATCGACCAGCAGCAACTCTTTGCGTATCACGGCAATTATGCTTATTATCTGGACAAACGGGCAGCACGAATGGAAGCGTTTGATGCGGAAACCGAAAAGTACCGGAATCTCTATCGGACGGAACTCGAATGGATGCACCGTATGCCGCAGGCACGAGGACATAAGGCACAATACCGTATCGACAACTTCAAACAAATAGAAGAGCGCGCCACGGAGTCGTGGCGCAATGAGCAAATGCGGCTCGAAGTGCAATCGACCTATATCGGCAGCAAGATTTTCGAAGCGAAATCGGTCAGCAAAGCCTACGGCGACCGCATTATATTGCAGGATTTCAACTATACTTTTGCCCGCTATGAGCGATTGGGAATTATCGGCAACAACGGCACAGGCAAATCCACTTTCCTCAAGATGCTATTGGGAATAGAACAGCCCGACAAAGGCAGGTTCGACATAGGGGAAACGGTAAGGTTCGGTTATTACAGCCAAGCGGGTTTGCCCGAGTATGCCGGCAAGAAAGTGATTGATATTGTGCGGGATATTGCCGAATTTATCGACCTTGGGAATGGCAAGCGGTTGTCGGCATCGCAATTCCTGCAGCATTTCCTATTCTCTCCACAGCAGCAATACGACTATGCCGACAAACTTTCGGGCGGCGAACGCCAACGGTTGTATCTATGTACGGTATTGCTGCAGAATCCGAATTTCTTAGTGTTGGACGAACCAACCAACGATCTGGATATCCCTACGCTGAATATTCTGGAAGAGTGGCTCCGGCAGTTCAAAGGGTGTCTGATAGTGGTAAGCCACGACAGGTATTTCATGGACAAAGTGGTGGAACATCTGTTTGTTTTCCACGGGCAAGGCAATATCCAGGACTTTCCCGGCAATTATACGCAGTATAGAGAACAACGTGACAGCCAAGCGGTTGCCTCCGAAGAGACAGAACAGCGGCGTGCTTCGTCACAGAGTAAACCGCGACTGAACGATGACAAAAAGCCCCGCCGGCTTTCGTATAAGGAACAGCAGGAGTTGCAGGCGCTTGAACAGGAATTGCCTTTGTTGGAGGACGAGAAAAAGGCATTGGAGCAGCGTTTGTCGGGCGAGACACTGACTGCCGATGAGGTTGCCCGGCTTTCCGCCCGCTATCAGGAAGTGCAAAACCTGCTTGACGAAAAGGAAATGCGCTGGCTGGAACTGAGTGAGATATAAGGACCGTCAACTCGGGAATAATCTTCTTTTGCGTGTTTTTATAATCATTCTTCCTCTAAAAATCGAGCACAACCGCTGTTTGTAACTTGTTGAAGTATAATACTATCGTTGTAGCATATCTGTTTTTCTAAGTAAAAGTAGCAAAAAAATCGTTCTAACTATTGCACATCTCAAAAATAAGCAGTACCTTTGCAGCCGTTTCTGAGAAACAAAATGTGGGTAAATAATGATGAATCAGTAGCTCAGCAGGTAGAGCACATCCCTTTTAAGGATGGGGTCCTGGGTTCGAGCCCCAGCTGGTTCACAAACGGAAATCTTATGGTTTCCGTTTTCTTTTTATATAGTGGATTTGTATCGTAGAGACATCTTTGCACGGACAGAACATCTGCTTTTTGCGCACCTGTTTGTTGAACCTTTATGCAGTTTGCTGCGGTGTATTTCATGTATCTTGGGAAAACAGCATTGTTCTCCGAATTTGCTTCGCCAAGGGTAAGCTATCCCTAAGGTATCCCTAAAGTATCCCTAAAGGAAACCCATAGCGAAAGTAGGGGCTTCCAAACTTGAAATTTGTGACTTTCAGGCTCGGAGATTGCCGCCTGTCCGTTCGCCTTGATGGCGGAGAGCGGTTTTACTGCAATGACTCCATTGCTTCACGGATCTCTTGCCGGACTTGCTCGGAGTTGCTCACCAACGGCAAGCGGAGTTCGTTTTGGATGATACCCATTTGCGCCAATACGGTTTTGATGCCGGCAGGATTGCCTTCGACAAACAAGAGACGCACCAGTTCTGCATAACGCTGCTGCAGCGCAGCACCCTCGTTACCGGTGTTGTAAACAATCTTGCGGAAGTCGCTCGTGAAGGCGTTGGCTGCCACCGAAATCAGTCCTGCAGCACCGGCTTCCATCAGTTCGCTTGTAATGCCGTCGTCGCCCGAAATGACCCATAGTTTGTCTTTCGCCAAGCGAATCAACTCCTTGATTTGCGCCACGTTGCCTGATGCTTCTTTCACGCCTGCAATTTTGCCGGGCTGTGCCGCATAAATCCGCATTACGGTCTCGGGCAAAAGATTCACGCCCGTCCGACCGGGTACGTTGTATAAGATGACTGGTATAGGCGATGCCTCTGCCACGGCGCAAAAGTGCTGATACAGACCCTCTTGCGATGGTTTGTTGTAGAACGGGCAAACGCTCAACAAGGCTGCATATGGGCTCAAATCCGTCTTGCGTATCCGGTCTGTCAATTGTGCCGTATTGTTTCCGCCCATGCCCAAAACCAAAGGCACACGATGACAAACATATTGCGCTACATGCTGTTGTATTTCGCTTTTCTCCGTTTCGGTCAAAGTGGCTGCCTCGCCGGTGGTTCCCAACACCACGATATAATCCACTCCTTCGGCTATCTGTCGGTCGATGAGACGGTCTAATGCCTCATAATCAATGCTTTTGTCGTTCTTGAAGGGAGTGATGAGGGCAGTGCCTAATCCCCGGAGTTGGTCGTTCATATGTCTTGGGTTTTAATCAGTTCCAAATAGTATCTGATTTGTTCATACAGATATCGGGCGTCTTCCGTTCCTTGCAATTGTATCATAAAGTCGTACAGATAAGGCGCTTCGGTCTGTCGTCCCGTTTTGAAACCGGCATCCGCCATGAGGGCAATATACTGCAAGGGCAGGATAGGGCGGAGCGTCAGATCGATGAGCAAATCGTAATGCCGTTTCTGCAGGTGGTTGCGAATGGCTTTGTCGGGCTTCCAAAGGAGCGAAAAGTCGTTTTTGTCGAAGATACGATAGTGCTCTGATTTGGCTGTAATGCTTTCTCTTTTAGGCAGATAGCCTATTGCTTCAACGCTCTTTCCTTCGTGGAAGAGTTGCCGCAGTATCTTCTGAATTTCAAGATTGGCTTCTGCTTTGTCGCTCTCGAACAGCACCAAAATGCTATTCACCCGAGCAAAATCGGGGAACGCCTTTGCCTGTCGCTTTTGCTTGCGCAGCTGTTTGTTATATAATGATTTGCTTAAACTCATACTCGCTATATCTTTTCTTCTATCATTTGTAGGAACTCTTCTTCGCTCACGAGTGCTATGCCTAATTTCTGTGCTTTCTCCAACTTCTGGGGACCCATGTTTTCGCCTGCGAGTATGAAACTTGTTTTGGCAGAAACCGACCCCACATTCTTGCCTCCGT
Source organism: Bacteroidales bacterium (assembly GCA_022783865.1). GTDB lineage: Bacteria > Bacteroidota > Bacteroidia > Bacteroidales > Paludibacteraceae > Colicola. Next base: position 25,040 of record JALFYY010000014.1, on the reverse strand, counting down.
TCTCTTCAATCAATGCCTTGTACTCGTCACGGTTATGGCGGCTGAATGTACCGGAAATTACTATACTTTTGCCTGTTAAAATATTGCTTTTCAGTATGTTGTTGCTTTCTCCGGTCAGTTGCAAACCATCATTGCGCAAGCGTTCTATGAGTGTGCGGTTGCTCTCTTTCGTGAAGTACTGCCGGATGCTTTCTGCAATCTGTTCGCCAACATCCTCGGTCATTACCAAAGCCTCTTTCGGAGCGTTTGCCAAGAGATCGATTGAGGGGAATGCTTTTGCCAGTTTCTTGGCAGTGGTTTCGCCTACAAAGCGGATGCCCAAGGCAAACAGCACGCGGGCAAACGGCACCTTTTTCGATTGCTCCACGCTCTCAAGAATGTTCTGTGCCGACTTCTGTCCCAACCGTTCTTGCTTGGCAATGTCTTCCGCCTGCAAGGCATAGATATCGGCTATATCACGGAGCAATCCTTGCGCATAGAGCAGGTCGATTGTCTCGCTGCCTAACCCTTCGATATTCATGGTTTTACGTGATACAAAATGCTCGATTTTGCCCTTTTGCTGCGGTGGACAACCGTCTTCGTTGGGGCAGTACCATGCCGCTTGTTCAGGGTCGCGCTGTAGGGGCGTGCCGCATTCGGGACAATGCGTGGCAAACCGGAAATCCGCTTGTAGTCCGGTCAGGTCGCTATGTTTCTCTACGGCGGTTATCTTCGGAATGATTTCTCCGCCTTTCTCTACCCATACGCTGTCGCCTTCGCGGAGTCCCAGTTGCGCAATAAAATCGGCATTGTGCAAGGTGGCGCGTTGCACTGTTGTGCCGGAAAGCAAGACGGGTTCCAAATTCGCTACGGGTGTCACAACGCCTGTGCGCCCGACTTGGTAAGTTATTTTCTTTAAGACAGTCAGTTGCTTTTCGGCTTGGAACTTGTACGCAATCGCCCAACGGGGCGTTTTGGCGGTAAAACCTAATATGGATTGCTGCTTCAAGTCGTTCACTTTCAGTACGATACCGTCTGTTGCAACGGGCAGATGCTTGCGCTCGATGTCCCAATAGGCGATGAATTGCATTACCTCTTCCAATGTTGCACAGCGGCGGATGGCATCGGAAACCTGAAATCCCCACGAGCGGGCAGCCTGCAGATTGTCGTAATGTGTCGTGCCAGGCAGGTTTTCGCCTAACAGGTAGTATAGGTAAGCATCCAACCCTCTGCTTTTTACGATGCCCGGATTCTGCAGCTTCAGTGTACCTGCTGCCGCATTGCGCGGATTGGCAAACAGCGGTTCTTCCTGTTCTTCACGCTCTCGGTTGAGGCGTTCGAAATTCTTCCATGGCAGCAATATCTCGCCTCGTATCTCAAACGAAGCGGGTATGTCTGTGCGCTCAATATGCCATGGTATGGTTTTGATAGTCTTTACGTTCTGTATCACATCATCGCCTCTTACGCCGTCGCCCCGTGTTACAGCCCGCACCAATTCTCCGTTCTCATACCAAAGTGAGATGCTCAATCCGTCGAATTTCAGTTCTGCCACTATCTCCGGTGCGGTTCCCAAATCTTTTCTTACCCGCTCGTACCAACTGTGGACCTCTTCTTCCGAATACGTGTTGGCGAGCGACAACATCGGATATCGATGTGCCACTTGCTCGAAGCCGCCGTTTTTTTGCAGGTCGGAACCCACATGCTGTGTCGGCGATTTCGGGTCTGCCATTTCAGGGTGACGAGCCTCCAAATCCTGTAGCCGGCGCATCTTTTCGTCGAATGCTTTGTCGGAGATGGTAGGTTGGTCCAGTACGTAATACTGATAGTTCATCTCCTCCAGTTCCTTGCGCAGGGAACGGATTTGTTCTTGCTCGTTATCTGTATCTGAGAACAGGTCTAATTGCATGGTGTATAACAGATTACAGTATCATCAACTTGAACTGCTTCTGTTGTTGTTCTACATATACATGAATAATGTAGAAGCCCTTCGGAAGTGTTTCTTCGATGGTCTGGTCGGTATCGGTGATGCGTCCTTGTAAACAGAGATTGCCTGAAACATCATAGATGCGGTAATATCCGTCTTTGGCATAATGGATGGTAGGATGGCCGTTGCGCAGTTCGATGTAGCATTCTTCAAAGTTGCTGTCGATAATATCGTTCGTATTGTCCTCTCCCAATGCCAATCCCACCAAAACAGGGTCGTGGTCAGATGAACGGAACATGGTTTGGTCGCTGGATTTGTCGTAGGTGAATCCGTCGTGTTCGTCGGAGTTGATATGATATGCCGCCATGCCGGTCACTTGTTTCAACAGAGTGCTGTTTGCCAGAGCATGGTCCAAATAGCCGGCTGTCTCGCGGTAAACATACGAATACGACGAATCAGCATGGAAATACCGGTGTAAATCGGTCATATCGGCATCGGTCAATACTCGGATAGGGTCTTCTTTTCCGTAGGCGTTCAAATCGCCCATGATCAGGATATCTTCGTCTTGATAATATCCTTTTGCCGTGTTGTAAGCACTTACTACCGATTGTGCCTCTCTCACGCGTGAAGCATTGAAAGTGCCTTGTCCGTCACCTTGGTCGGCATCTGCACCGGAGGCACTGCCCGATTTGGCTTTGAAGTGATTGAGCGAAAAGATAAATACCTCGCCTGTTGCTTTTTCCTTGAATCCCTGCATCTTCTTGCGGTTCATCACGCCTGTATTGTTGTTCTGCAGATTGCCGTGCGGTTCAACGGTTTCTTCGCAATACACATAGCCCGATTTGGTGTAACTGCCATACGCACTGCCTCCGTCGTCGATATAATTGTATTTCCGTCCGGTGGCAGAAGTGAGCGATTGTGCCAGTTTCTGCAGTGCGGCTTGTCCTTGTTCTATTTCCACAAAGCCGAATATGTCTGCCTGAATCTTCTTCAGCGCATTCATTATCTTCGTGTGTTGCCGGTCCGACTCTGTGGTATTGTCCGGACCATAGTCTGTTCCCAAGTTCTCCACCAGATAATACTCCAGGTTGAAAGTGCAAACCAACAACCGGTGTTTTCCTCTCATGTCCACCGATGGTGCGCCTTTTTCCATGTCGGCACGACTGTTACCCGCAAAAACGGGTGTTCCGACGGCACTGACGCTCGAAGTGCTGTTTACTTTGACTGTCAGATTCAGAATCTTTTCACCCATACGGTGATATCCGTTGATGCCTGTCAGTGTAACTATGCCGTCTTTGTTGAGCGATACGATGGTTTCGTATTCTTCCGAAAGGGGAATGGCTTGATTGGTAGGGCTGTAAATCCGTCGGGGGGAGATACTGAGTCGCCCGCTGTTGTAATAGTAGTTGTTGCAAACATACATGGGGGTGGCAAAGGTAACGGTTTGCCCCACGTAGGGCGACAAATCGCTTGCGACCCATTCGGCAGGGTCTTCTATCGTAATGCGTGTCTGACTGATGCCCCATACTGAGAAGCAAAGCAGCAGTAGTATCAATCCTTTCTTTTTGAACATGTTGTCTTGGTTGTTTATTCTGTTTGTTATTTTGTTTTGTGGCATGTTGACGGGTGTATTTGCACTTTGCCAATTTACCGATTGCAAAGATACTGCTTTTTCTGCAATATCCAAACTCTTGCCGTTTTTTTTGTATAAACGCACCTGCATCCACTCAATCCGTCAACGCAACTGATTGCTTGTGTTTCTATAATATCCGGTTTCCCGTTGGTTTCCGTATAAAGTGCCGTGAATATATTATCGGATGATACTGTCGTAGGAACGCAGGCGCATTTGCATTTTCGCCTGCAAAGATAATGTATTTTCTGCTGTTTTCATTCCCGAAAGTTTGGGAATGGAATATGACGGAATGGTTATACATTTGCAAACGGAAATAAAATGAAATGCTGTGCAATAAATTACAATGAAAATCAATGAGTCAGTTAACGGAATTTGATGTAGAAACAATTGCCTTCCAATTCGGTGTATTTCAAATCTATATTGTATCTGCTTTTCGAGTAGGCATTCTGCCGCACTCCTCATGCACCCCTCGCAAGGGTCATACAAGGGTTATACAGGGGTTATGTGACACAATGGGATGAGGAATTGTCAATAGTGAAATAGGGCTATGTCCGGTCAAATTGTCCAATTGCAATATATTTTGTACCTTTGCGCTGTATTATAACAAAACCTATATAAATATGTCTATGGATTTCCAATCGCGCTGTACCATACGGCAATATACCAAGCAAGATGTTGATGAGCAGTTGCTCAACTGGATGTTGGAGACTGCCTGCCGTGCTTCCAATACGGGTAATATGCAGACTTACAGCGTGATAGTAACACGCGATAAGGCTCAGAAAGAAGCCTTGGCACCGGCACATTTCAATCAGCCGATGGTGACGGAAGCCCCTGTAGTACTCACTTTTTGTGCCGACTACAATCGTTTCTGCCATTGGTGCGATGCACGTCAGGCCAAGCATGGGTATGATAATTTCCAGTCGTTCATAGGGGCGGCTATCGATACTTGTCTTTTTGCCCAGACCTTTGCCAATATAGCTGAAAAAGAAGGCTTGGGGCTTTGCTATTTGGGTACAACGACCTATAATGCAGGCGATATTATCCGGGTACTGGATCTGCCAAAGAGGGTAGTGCCTATTACGACTGTCACATTGGGATATCCTGCCGAAATGCCTGAGTTGCAAGACCGTCTTCCGCTTGATGCCATCGTACATCACGAGCATTATACTGATTTTACGCCGCAGGATATCGACCGCCTTTATGCTGAAAAAGAAGCACTTCCGTCGTCCCGGCAATTCATTGCGGAAAACGGGAAACAGACTTTGGCACAAGTGTTTACCGATGTGCGTTATACCAAAGAGGCTTGTGAACTTTTTTCGGAGAAGTTCCTGCAAGTACTTCGTGAGCAACTCTTTATGTAATGATGATGAAAAAGATGAACGCTCGTCAGCATACGCTTTCTGTGGCAGGTAACTTGGGCTTGTTTGTGGGCTTGTCGGTCTTGCTCGTTGTGCTTTTCTGTTTGGACTTGTGTATAGGTGCAGTGCGTTTCTCTTTTGCGGATATCTTCTCTGCTGCTGATCCATTGCTCAGGCAAATCCTGCTGAATCTGCGTTTGCCTAAAGCTGTTACGGCGCTTTTGGCTGGTGCGTCACTGTCGGTTTCGGGACTGTTGATGCAAACTTTGTTTCGCAATCCTTTGGCAGGACCTTATATATTGGGTGTGAGTTCCGGAGCTTCTTTGGGGGTGGCGGCAGTGGTGCTGTTAGGCACACTGTTAGGCTTTGCAGCAAGCAGTTGGCTCACTATTTTTGCTGCTATTGCGGGGGCTTCGGTGGTGTTGCTGCTTGTGTTGGCGTTTTCTTACAGACTGAAAAACAATGTCTCTTTGCTGATTGTGGGTATGATGTTTGGCAGTATTGCCGGTGCGTTGGTCAATTTGTTGCAGAACTTTGCCAATCCTGATGCGCTGAAACTCTTTATTGTATGGACTTTGGGGAGTCTTTCGTCGGTAGGATGGACGCAAATGCAGATATTGCTGCCTGTTTGCCTGTTGGGTATGTTGCTTTCCGTTGTGCTGCTCAAACCGTTGAACGGCTTGTTGTTAGGAGAAAACTATGCCCGTAGTTTGGGTGTGAATATTGCCCGTACACGTCGTCTGATTGTGTTGGCAACCGGACTGTTGGCGGGTTCTATCACAGCTTTTTGCGGACCGATAGCTTTTGTGGGTGTTGCTGTTCCGCATATGGCAAGGGGCTTGTTCCGCACTTCTAACCATCGTATCACGTTGCCCGCTTCCGCTTTGGTGGGAGCCAATCTGCTGTTGTTGTGTGATATACTTTCGTCGCTATTTACTTATCCGTTGCCGATTTCTACCGTATCGGCACTCTTCGGTGCTCCTATTATTATCTGGATTATTCTCAAGAAATAGCCTGTTTGTTTGCTCATTGGAGAGGGCAAGTATGAAACAGAACAAGAGACGCAGTTGTTGTGTGCTACGTCTCTTGTTCTGTTTGGCTTGTACTACGGAATAGTGTTTATTTCGTAATAACGGGTTTGTACTTCGGTACGAGGGCTTTCATCAGTGACCATGCAATCAGGTAAGCCAAACCACAGAAGCAGAACATGATGAAGTAGCCGGCAGGTTTGCCTTCGAAACCAAGGAAACTGAAAGCAGCACCTGCATTCTCGGCATAAGTGAACAGATTACCGGCACACATCTGAATGAGCATGGAGCCTATACCTCCTGCCATGGCACCGATACCCGTAATAGTGGCAACAGTGGACTTAGGGAACATATCGCCAATGGTGGAGAAGAGGTTAGCCGACCATGCCTGGTGTCCTGCACCTGCCAAACCAATCAGTACGGCAGGGAACCAAGGAGAGAACTGCCCCAACGGTTGTGCCAACAGGGCAACCAAAGGGAAGAAGGCGAACAGCAACATAGAGAGCATACGTTCTGCATAAGGCTCCATTCCGCGTTTCTCCACAAAGAGTTTTGGCAAATAACCGCCAAAGATGGAGAGTACCGTTACAATGGCATAGAGCGTGAAAATCAATCCTTGTCCCAACAGTGAAGAAGCGGGAGCGTCGAACTGGTTCTGGAAATACGAAGGTGCCCAGAAAAGGAAGAACCACCATACACCATCGGTAAAGAACTTACCGGCAATGAATGCCCAAGTCTGTTTGTAACCAAAGCATTGGAGCATAGGAATCGACTTTTCTTCGGTGGCTTGTGTTGCGGTTGCTTGAGAATCGGCATCGTCCTGGTGGATATAAGCCAATTCCGCTTCGTTCACGTATTTGCTCTTTTCCGGTTTCTCGTACATGAACTGCCAGAAGAACATCCAGATAAAGCCCAAAGCACCGATAATGATGAATGCCCATTCCCAACCGAGGTGCTTCGCCAATGGCGGAATGCAAAGCGGTGCAGCCAAAGCACCTACCGATGCTCCGGCATTGAAAAGAGAAGTGGCAAATGCACGGTCCTTCTTAGGGAAATATTCTGCCGTCACCTTGATGGCTGCAGGGAAGTTACCTGCTTCACCCAAAGCCAATATACCACGGCAAAGGAGGAAGAGCCAGACCGAAGTGGTGGCAATAGCCAAAGCGGCATTGCTTCCTGCTTCAACGGCTTTCATGGCTGCCAGTGTTTCGTAGCCTTCGATGTGCATGGTTGCCCATCCGCAAGCGGCATGGAGGCAGGCGCCTGCCGACCAAACGCCGATAGCGATAAGATAGCCTTTCTTGGTCCCCATCCAATCGACGAACTTGCCTGCAAAGAGACAAGCGATAGCGTAGAAGATGGAGAAGAAGCCGGTTATCTGACCATAGTGGGCATCCGTCCAATGGAATTCGGGTTTGATAAACTCTTCCCATGTGAGGGAAAGCACTTGGCGGTCGAGGTAGTTGACTGTGGTTGCGACAAAGAGCAACGAACAGAGCCACCAGCGCCAATTGGTCATCAGTTTTTGTTGTGTTGACATGATGTTAATTTACAATTTATAGATTTACGAATTACAATTACTATGCAGGCGAAACGCCTGCATAGTAATTAATATTTTAGCGGACTGCGGCAATGATATCGAGGCACTCACGGCATTTGTCGGTGACGTACTTCCAATCGCCGGCAGCAACTACCTCTTTAGGGAAGAGTTTGGAACCCATACCGACGCAGTAAACACCGGCTTTGAACCATTTCTCCAAGTTGTCTTTTTCGGGTGCTACACCGCCGGTTACCATAATCTTCGACCATGGCATAGGTGCTTTCAGACCTTTCACCATGTTAGGACCATAGACGTCACCGGGGAAGAGTTTGGTGAGGTCGCAACCGAGTTCCTGCGCCTTACCGATTTCCGTTACAGTACCGCAGCCGGGGCAATAGGGAACAAGACGGCGGTTGCATACGGGAGCAATGTCGGCGTTGAAAAGCGGTCCGACTACGAAATTGGCTCCCAACTGGATGTACAAGGCAGCCGTAGGGGCATCCACTACACTGCCTATACCGAGTGCCAGTTCGGGACATTCTTTGTCCGCCCACTTGACCAATTCTCCGAATATTTCGTGTGCAAAATCCCCGCGGTTGGTAAACTCAAAGGCACGCACACCGCCTTCATAACAGGCTTTTACCACATTCTTGCATACCTCTATATTCTTGTGGTAGAATACCGGCACCATACCGGTAGTGCCGATTTTTGCCATTACGGCCAATTTATCAAACTTACTCATCTTTGTAAATGATTTAGCGTTGTACACGTCCGTTAGCGTTTCCTTTGGCGAGGGCTTCCACCTCGTCGATGCTTACCAAGTTGAAATCACCGTTAACAGTGTGCTTGAGGGCACTTGCCGCTACGGCAAACTCAAGGGCTTCGCCTTGTGTGGGTTTGGTAAGCAAACCGTGAATCAAGCCGCCGGAGAACGAATCGCCACCACCAACACGGTCGATAATGGGATTGATCTCGTAGCGTTTCGACTGATAGAATTCCTTACCGTTGTAGATAAGGGCTTTCCAGCCGTTGAAGGTGGCAGAGTAAGACTCGCGCAAGGTAGATACAACGTATTTGAATCCGAACTGCTGCATCATCTGACGGAAGATACCTTCGTAGCCTGCGGCATCGGTTTGTCCGCCTTCGACATCGGCATCGGGTTTGAAGCCGAGACAGAGTTCTGCATCTTCTTCATTACCAATGCAAACATCAACGTATTGCATCAAAGGACGCATGATAGAGATAGCCTTTTCGCTGGTCCACAGTTTCTTACGGAAATTGAGGTCCACGCTGACGGTAACGCCGTGCCGCTTTGCCGCTTCGCAAGCGAGACGGGTCAGGCAGGCAGCCTTGTCGGAAATGGCAGGCGTAATGCCCGACCAGTGGAACCAGTCGGCTCCCTCCATGATAGCATCGAAATCGAAGTCTGCAGCATCGGCTTCCGCTATGGCGGAGTGTGCACGGTCGTAAATGACTTTACTGGGGCGCATGGAAGCACCTGTCTCTGCATAATAGAGTCCGACACGGTCGCCTCCACGGGCGATGTATTGTGTGTTGACACCGTAACGACGGAGTGCGTTTACTGCGATTTGCCCGATTTCGTGCTTGGGCAGTTTGCTTACAAAGTAGGCATCGTGTCCGTAGTTGGCAAGGGATATAGCCACATTGGCTTCACCACCGCCGGGGATGATACGGAATGATTCTGATTGAATGAAACGGTCGTTGCCGTCGGGAGAAAGGCGAAGCATAATCTCGCCCAAAGTTACAATCTTCATAAATTTGACAATTTGACGATTTTACGATTTGACAATTGCTTTGATTTGACAGTTTGACGATTTTACGATTTGACAATTTATGTATGCCGATTTCTTTCCTTACTCAGGGTGTTGGGAAAGGTGGCGGCGTGTGGATATAATCGATTTTACAATCATATTCAGTAGCTCGTTAGTTTCTTGAATCAATGGGGCTAACTTCTCATTAGGAAAAATCTCCACATCTACCATCAGTTGAAGCTAAAAGAGCGTCTCTTCCAATTCCTCCTCTACCATTTTCAGTTTGTTGAGGAAGTCCTTTTCCGATTTGGCAATACACGCAGCACGATAGTTAGCCGCAGGTGATGTTCCGGAACGGACAACCTGTTTGGCTATCGCCCATGCCGAAACACGATTGGCAGGAATGTTATCCACCATTTTGATGATTCGAATGGAGTATTGCCGAAAGCGCTCTTTTATTCCTTCTTCTAAACTCATTTATTGTCCAATGGTAAAATTGTCAATTCTTAGAAGTTGAAGTAGTTTTTAGCGTTGTAATAACTGATGTTTTCCACCATTTGTCCGAGGAAACCGATTTCGGAAGCGGGCAGGAGTCCGTTCTCTACGTCGTTGCCCAGCAAGTTGCAGAGCGTACGGCGGAAATACTCGTGGCGCGGATAGGAAAGGAAAGAACGAGAGTCGGTCAACATTCCGACAAAACGACTCAGCAAGCCAAGATTCGAGAGAGCCGTCATCTGCTTCTCCATACCGTCTTTCTGGTCGAGGAACCACCAACCGGAACCGAACTGAATCTTGCCGGGATAAGTACCGTCCTGGAAGTTTCCGAGCATAGTAGCAATTACTTCGTTGGCGCATGGGTTGAGGTTGTAGAGAATGGTTTTTGTCAGTTTGCCTTTGGCATTGAGCGTATCCAGGAACTTGGACATTGCCTTGGCGGTATTGAACTCTCCGATAGAGTCGAAACCGGTGTCAGGACCAAGCAGCTTGAACATCTTTGAATTGTTATCGCGAATGGCGCCGTAGTGGAACTGCTGTGCCCAACCCGATTCATAATCCATTTCGGCAAAAGTAAGGAGCATTGCCGACTTGAACTTGCGAATCTCTTCGTTGGTGAGCATTGTGCCGCCGTAAACCTTATCGAAAATGGCATTGATTTCTGCGGCAGTATAGTCTTCGGCATAGAACTCTTCGATACCATGGTCGCTCAAACGGCAGCCTTGCGATGCGAAGAAATCGTGACGGACTTGGAGTGCCTGAATCATATCGTCGAAATGAGAAACGGTAACACCGCTTACTTCCGCCAATTTCTCTACATACGAACGGAAAGCAGCAGGGTTCTCGACAGCCATTGCCTTATCGGGACGCCATGCGGGAATGACCTTGATTTCGAAACCGTCTTCACGGCATTGTTTGTGGTATTCGAGCGAATCGACAGGGTCGTCGGTCGTACAAACGGTTTCTACGTGATAGCGACGCATAAGGTTGCGTGCGGTATATTCTTTGGTAGCCAACTTGGCGTTGCACTCATCGTAAATCTCGCGTGCCGTAGCAGGTGAGAGAAGTTTATTGATTCCGAAAGCTGTCTTGAGCTCGAGGTGCGTCCAATGATAGAGCGGGTTACGCATGGTGTAAGGCACTGTTTCCGCCCACTTTTCGAACTTCTCCCAGTCGGTGGTATCGGTGCCCGTGCAATAGCGTTCGTCCACTCCGTTGGTACGCATAGCACGCCATTTGTAGTGGTCGCCACCGAGCCAGATTTCGGTCAGCGAACGGAACTGATAATCGTCAGCCACCATCTTTGGAATGAGGTGACAATGATAGTCGATGATAGGCATTTTAGCCGCATGCTCGTGGTAAAGGCGTTGCGCCGTTTCGGTCTGGAGCAGGAAGTTATCGTCAAGGAATTGCTTCATAATATAGTATTATTGGTTTATATATAAATCGTTGATTGTTAGCGGAATCAGTGTTGCTTTGTACGGGTGACGGCAGCGCAAAATTCCACTATGCAAAGGTAAGGCTTTTCGTTGGTACGGAAGTACAAAAATTGACGCATAATGTAGAAAAACAGGTTGTACTTGATAATCTTACCCATTTTACGATCTGAGGATTTGACAATCGGACAATTTGACAGGGGAGACGGCACGGATATTTCTGTTCACAGACAAAAGCAGGGTGCCGGTACGGGGAAAGGATATGGAAAGTATATGCGGAGTGCGATGATGTGCCATGATGGTACGGGGAATAGTGCGGCAATAGTACGGGAATTGTACGGCAATTGTGCGGGAATTGTACGGGGAAGTATGCTTAGGGGTATATATGGGGTACGATGATGTGCTATAATGCTACGCTTTATGGTACGGGAATCGTACGGCAATGGTACGGGAATCGTACGGGAATGGTACGGGGACGGATGCTAACGGGAAAGTTAATAGTGAATAATTAATAGTTAATATTGCATTAAAGAGCGGGGGATTTGACAATTGGACCGGGCGAGACGCACACAATTTGACCGGACAAGCCCTATTTGACAATTTCACAATTGGACAATTATGCAGGCGAGACGGGGACGCCCTAATAGATGACAGGACGGCTGACCGGTTTTTCGTGGCAAAAATATGTTATAGAACATCTTTTTTCGGTTGCACAGATTGGATATATTGACTAATTTTGCACGTGGTTAAATTTGACGATTTGACAATGGAGCAAGGACCGTCATATTTGACGATTGGACAACTTGACGATTTGACAGGGCATAGTCGTATTTGACGATTTGACCAAGTATAGTCGTATTTGACGATTGGACAAAGAATTATAGCATATACAACAAACTATCTTAAATACATATAGTCATGAGAACAAATCTCAGTTCACAGATTTCATTGAGTCGGGTGGCAACCAAACTTTACCGTCCCGACGATGTGTTTGAACTCTCCCGCGTAACACGCATGGAGCAAGTGAAAACAACTATCTACGAAACAGCCAAAGAAGGCGCACAGGCAGTAGCCCGTCAGATTGCCGAGGTTATCAGAACAAAAGCAGCCAAAGGCGAAAAGGCCGTGCTGTCGCTCGCTACAGGCAGGAGCATGACCGATATCTTCGATGAATTGGTGCGCTTGTACAAAGAAGAAAGCCTCAGTTTCAAGAACGTTGTGATATTCAACTTGTATGAGTATTTCCCCTTGCAGCAAAAGACACAAGGCTGCTTCGGTCAGTTGCACGACCAACTCCTGAGCAAGATAGATATTCCTCAGGAGAATATCTATACCATAGACGGCACTCTGCCGAAAGAGACCGTTTTGGATACATGTGCGGACTACGAACGCCAGATAGAAGCGTTAGGCGGCATTGATTTCCAATTGTTAGGTATCGGTCGTGGCGGAAACATAGGTTTCAACGAGCCCGGTACACAATTCAACAGTCAGATGCGTTTGGTGATATTAGACAATATCTCACGGAACGATGCCGCCAGTATGTTCGGTTCGTCAGAACAAGTGCCCGTGAGTGCTATCACATTGGGTATCGGCACGATACTGCGTGCGAAACAATTAGTATTGGTGGCATGGGGCGAACACAAGGCAACACAAATCCGCACCGCCGTTGAGCATAAGGCCGAGACTTCCTGCCCTGCTTCGGCAATCCAGTTGCACAACAATGCACAAGTGGTAATCGACCTTTCGGCAGCAGGCAAACTGACGCGAATCAACCAGCCTTGGTTGCTTACCTCTTGCGAATGGGACGACCAACTGACACGGCGTGCCATCGTATGGCTGTGCCAACAGACCGGCAAACCCATCTTGAAACTCACAAACAAAGACTATAACGAATACGGACTGAGCGAACTGATTACCCTATACGGGTCCGCTTACAACTGCAATATCAAGATATTCAACGACCTGCAGCATACTATCACCGGTTGGCCCGGCGGCAAACCCAATGCCGACGACAGCAACCGTCCGGAGCGTGCCAATCCGTATCCGAAGAAAGTGCTTATCTTCTCTCCGCACCCCGATGATGACGTCATTTCGATGGGTGGTACGTTTGCCCGCCTAATCAAACAAGGACACGATGTGCATATCGCTTACGAGACTTCGGGCTGCATAGCCGTGTGTGATGACGAAGTGGTACGCTTCATGGATTTCATGAAGGGCTTTGCGAAACTGCACGAGCCTGACAACAAGGTGATTGCGGACAAGTATGAGGAATATACCAACTTCATTTTCAAGGAGAAAGTGGGTGACCAGGATACGCGGGAGATATTGGACCTGAAGGCATTGATTCGTCGTGGTGAAGCCACTGCCGCCTGCCGCCATATGGGTCTGCCGACTTCGCATATCCACTTCCTGAACCTGCCGTTCTATGAGACCGGTACTATCAAGAAAGGCGATTTGTCGCAGAAGGATATTGACATTGTGAAGCAACTCCTGCTCGAAATAAAACCCGACGAGATGTTCGTGGCAGGCGACCTTGCCGACCCGCACGGGACGCACAAGGTTTGTCTGGACGCCGTACTGGCAGCCATCGACGAACTGAAAGATACCGAGAAATGGCTGCACGACTGCCGTATATGGATGTATCGCGGTGCATGGATGGAATGGGAAGTTGATCTGATTGAGATGGCTGTTCCGATGTCGCCCGAAGAGTTGCGCTTCAAACGCAACACGATACTGAAACACCAGTCGCAGATGGAGAGTGCACCCTTCATGGGCAACGACGAGCGTCTGTTCTGGCAACGTGCCGAAGACCGCAACCACGCCACAGCCGAACTGTATGCGCAACTGGGTCTGGCTAACTATGAGGCTATCGAGGCATTTGTACAATACCATATTCTGTAAACACCAAAACACATTAATATAATGAAGAACATCAATTGCTTTATCCCTTTTGAGTCGGAAGCACAAGTGGCTCAGACGGTGGCAAACCTTAAACATCAGGAACTTGTGAACGAAGTGTATTTTCTGCAAGGCGACATCCGCACTACTGCCAACATGCGCTTTATCGCCGAGCATGCAGACACTCCTTATACATTGATTTATACCAAATATACGACGCTGAGTTTCGTACTCTTCGCTTTGGAGCGCATGGAGGCTCTGATGGAAGACAGCGAGGCAGCCATGGTGTATTCCGACCACTTCAACAAGGTGGGCGACGTATCGACCCAAGCTCCCGTAATCGACTATCAAACGGGTGCTTTGCGCGATGACTTCGATTTCGGTTCGGTGCTGTTCTACCGCACTTCGGCATTGCGTGAGGCTGTGGCTCGTATGGATGTGGATTATCTGTATGCCGGGTTGTATGATTTGCGCTTGAAAGTGTCGCAAAAGGGGACGTTGGAGCATATCAACGAGTTCCTTTATTACGATGTAGAGCTCGACAACCGCAAGTCGGGCGAGAAACTGTTCGACTATGTAGATCCGAAGAACCGCGGTGTGCAGATTGAGATGGAACAGGCTTGTACACAGCACCTGAAAGACATAGGCGGCTATCTGGCTCCGGGCTTCAAAGACATTGATTTGCAAGGCGGCGGTTTCGAATATGAGGCATCGGTGGTGATTCCCTGCAAGAACCGTGTGCGCACTATCGGAACAGCTATCCGCAGTGCATTGAGCCAAGTGGTGAAAGCACCTTACAAATACAATGTCATCGTGGTGGACGACAACTCGGAAGACGGTTCGGTGGACATCATAAAAGAGATTGTGGCAGAAGGTCACGACAACCTTATTTATATTGCCCAAGACAAGAGTTGGCACGCTATCGGCGGCAACTGGAATGTGGCACTCCATCATCCCCAATGCGGACGCTTTGCCATTCAGCTGGACTCCGACGATACATATTTCGACGAAAACACAGTGCAGAAGTTCATCGATGCTTTCCATGAACAAGACTGCGCTATGGTGGTAGGTACGTATCGCATGACCGATTTCGACGGCAATATACTGCCTCCGGGAGTAATCGACCACAGAGAATGGACACCCGACAACGGACGAAACAACGCATTGCGTATCAATGGTTTGGGTGCTCCCCGTGCTTTCTATACACCTATGCTCCGCACCATCAACTTCCCGACTACGAAGTACGGCGAAGACTATGCGGTGGGACTCCGTGTGAGCCGTGAGTATCAGATCGGACGTATCTACGATGTGGTATATAACTGCCGCCGTTGGGACGACAATTCCGATGCCAACTGCGACATCGATGCCATGAACCGGAACAACCTCTATAAGGACCGTATCCGTACATGGGAACTCAAAGCCCGTATCCAAATGAACAAGAAGAAATAAACAAATGCTTCTTGCTGAGCGTATAGAACAAATGTTCTCTCATGAGTTGGTCGCCCGTGGGAGAGCATTTGTCAATTATAAGGCACTGACAGAGGTGCTGGTGAAAGACTTTGATATAGAAGACTTTCCAGCCCGGCTTTTCTATAACCCTGCCCGTGTGAGGTCGGTGATGGCAAAGGTGGATGCCGAGACTTTGGCAAACAGAACCTGTTTCCTTTGTCCTGCAGGGTTGGAAGAGCACCAACTCACTACTGCGTGGACGGCACCTCAGGGCAAGGAGTATCTTATCCGGGTGAATCCTTATCCTATTTTCAACCAGCACTTTACTTTGTCGTATGCAGAGCATCAGCGGCAAGCCATTGCACCGCATTATGCCGACATGCTGGCCTTAGCTAAAGCATTGCCTACTTATATGCTATTCTACAACGGACCGACTTGCGGTGCCTCTGCTCCCGACCACATGCACTTTCAGGCAGTACCTATGGGCTCATTGCCCATGCAAACGATGTGCAGCGAGGGCAAAGGGCAGGAACTGCTTTGGCAGAATAAGGATATACGCATTAGTCTGATTACCAAGTATGTGTGTGGGGGGTACTTGTTGGTTTCCGACAAGGCGGAAGCCATGCAAACCTACTTTGAGCGCATTTGCAGTCTTGCCTCCGTACATACGGACGAATGGGAACCACGCATGAACATCGTCAGTTGGTGGGCAGCAGAGCAGTATTATACCCTTGTTTTGTTGCGGGAAGAGTCGCGCCCCGCCTGTTTCTTTGCCGAAGGTGAGGAGCAGATACTTATCTCGCCGGGTGCGGTGGAGATGAGCGGTATTGCCATCGTGTCGAGCATAGAGAGTTACGAACGGCTGACGGCAGAACGCTTGCGCGACATTATCTTGGAAGTATCGCTTAATCAGCATGATACACAACTATTAACCCAATCCATAAGAGAATTGTAACCATGAATAACCAACATCCACTATCTGTAGGTATCTATTCGGAGCCTACTGTCTGTTTTTGTTTGCACACGCCCTATACTTTTGAAGGACAGACTTTTGAGGGCGAACAAACCGTTTCCGTCAGGAACGGCAAAGTGCTGTTCGGCGGAAAAGAATACGATGAAATCATCTTCCGAGGCGGCGGGCGTTTCACCTTGCAGGGCGTTACTATCGGAGTGCATTTCCATTGGGAGCGCAAGGAAGACCAGACGTTTGCAGGCGACTTGCGCTTGATAGTGGAAGACGGTAAAGTAACTGCTATTAATCTCTTAGGTGTGGAAGACTACCTGACGAGCGTCATTTCGTCGGAGATGAGTGCCACGAGTCATATCGAACTGTTGAAAGCGCATGCGGTGATTTCCCGCAGTTGGGTGCTCCGTCCTATCCTCAACCCGAGCGGATTGCCGGCGCAGCCTTCGCACAAGGCGCAACCGACAGATACGGAGCATATCACATGGTACGAGCGTGACGCACATACGCATTTCGATGTCTGTGCCGATGACCATTGTCAGCGTTATCAGGGTATTACGCGTCAGACGTCCGACAATGTCCGCAAGGCGATAGAAGCCACATGGGGCGAGGTGCTGACCTACGGCGGCAAGATTTGCGACGCCCGTTTCTACAAGTCCTGCGGCGGTGCTACCGAGCTCTTTGACAATTGTTGGGCGGACGAGACGCACCCGTATCTGCAAGCCGTGCGTGATGCCGAGACAGGAACACCGTTGCCCGATCTCACTGATGAGGCGCAGGCGGAGCAATGGATCCGCACTGCACCGGATGCCTTCTGCAACACAAGCGACAAGCGTATTCTGTCGCAAGTGCTGAACAATTACGACCAAGAGACTACCGATTTCTATCGCTGGCGTGTACAATATACACAGCAGGAACTGAGCGAATTAGTGCGCTGCCGCAGCGGTATAGATTTCGGTACGGTTCTGGATCTGCGTCCGGTGCGCCGTGGTCCGTCCGCCCGTTTGGTGGAACTGGAAATCGTCGGCACCAAGCACCGTATGGTTATCGGCAAGGAGTTGGAGATACGCAAATGGCTCTCGCACTCGCACTTGTATAGTTCGGCTTTTGTGGTGGATAGAAACGACAATCAGGACTTTATATTGATTGGTGCCGGTTGGGGACATGGTGTGGGCTTATGCCAGATTGGTGCCGCCGTGATGGCAGAGAGGGGCTATACTTACCAACAAATTTTGGCACATTACTTCCCGGGCGCAAGTTTGCAAAGGATGTAATACCGACTTTTATTCAATAGTTCCTTATAGACCTTGTACAAACCCTGTATGACCCCTGTGAGGGGTGCGCAAGGGGTACCAAACGGAAGCAACAAAGCAACTTAGTTCTCTAAGCTATCAACTATACCCGATAGGATATAATACTATGTGAGATACAAAAATATATACCCGATATGGTGTAATTTACATAATAGCATTGCCTTTGCTGCGTCAATCGTTGGTATTATGATATAGACTCATTATAAAACATTTGTATTAGGAAAAAATCAATGTCCCTTATGTTGTTTGTCGTCATATGCGGCGCAACAACCACTCTCAAGGCGCAAGAAGCCGCCGGAACACTGCCTGATTGCCGGAACGAGTTCCGTATCGGTGTGGGTGACAACCTCACAGATCTGTTCCGCTCCTACGAAGACCGCGGTGAACACTGGTTCGGTGCAACCGAATTGGGCGGTCTGTTCGGCTCCGCTGCAGGGACGCAAATAGGCTCCCGCATCATCTCCATTGCTGTAGGTTACCGCTTCTGAATATACCATACGGGCAAAGGATAGGTTCTCCATTAATTGCCATTAATGAATCATTAACCTGTATGCCTTACTGTAATGCGGGAGGGATAGTGGCGTACTGACAAACATTGCAGGCGTGAACAGTGCAAGTGTTTCCACTATCCGACAGCATTGTATAACAATAGTATTGAACAAAGAGACGATGTACACATCGTCTCTACAAATTATACTTAAACAGGTTGTGCTCTGTAAACAGTAAGTGTTTATTTGTCGAACAGTCCGCGGAGGCGTTGCTCTTTCTTCAATCCGTCCAAACTGAAAAGGACGATAAGCTGCTGCTGGTTCTGCAGGCGGGTACCAGCGGCATAATGCATATTCCACGAGAAATAGCAATTGACGAAACCTTTGCGTACAATATAGATAAAGAGGTCGGTGCGGTTGTACAAAGGCGACTGATAGAACGGGTCACCCTGATTCAAGTCCGCCCCGAACATACCATAGAGCGGCATCAGGTTGTCTCCTACATAGAATGTGTTCTTCAATCCCAAGAAACGCCAACGGAGCATGAACTCCAACATAAATCCTTGCGGCTGATATACCAGATTGTCGGGTCGGAAACGCTGATAACCATAGATATATGAAGCACGAAGACAGATGGTATCCAAAGGCGTAGGTGCAGCAAAGTCGATACCGATATTGGGCGAAGCGTAGATATCGTCGCACACTCCTTCACGCGGAGTGGGTGCACCATGGTTGGCTTTGTGATTGAGTTGCGCCACACCGCCTGCAAAATAACGGAAGAAGCCTTGATAACTGTATTCGCCGTCGAAAGTGATGCGGAACATCTCCCGTCGGGTAGGCGACTGCATTCCCCGCCAGTCGCACATGGCTTCGACATAGCCGTGCCGGGACGAATATTGCAGCAAAGCACCCTGTATGTTCGGATGGGCATAGGCAACAGAATCGTAGCGCAAGAAGTCGGGCAACTGACGGATAAAGTGCTTATAAGGTACAGCTCCGATGTTCATGGTGAAGCCTTTGTACTGATATTGGTAGAAGGCAGTGGGATGGAAATGCACCTCTTTCCAATTGCCTCCCAAAGGCTGCGTATAATGTACGCCTGCTATCAAGCGATGCGAACCTCCTTGCCGGTCGCTCAAACCGACTCCTATCTCGGGCGACAGGCGGAACGAAAACAAAGTCTGCGGTATCTGCAACGGCCGCTGATATTCCCGGTTGTCGAACCATGTGGCAAAGTCCACGTTGTAGAGGAAACGGGGTTTGTCTTGTGCCGCAAGCGTGCAACCAAGCGTCAGACAGAGGATAAGCAGGAGGCAGTGTCGCTTCATAGGAAAGTCAGAAAAGTCAAGTGCAAAGGTACAACTTTATTTTGGAAAGTCAAACAGGCGGAGAAAGGCGGTATATCGCCAGGCTATCCCTAAGGTATCCATAAAGTATCCCTAAAGAAAAGTATTTGAGATGAAATGAAGATGAAAAAGAGACGATGTACACTACATCATCTCTTTTTTGCATTGTCGGACTTTTTGTTAGACGGGGCACGCCCCGTCTCTACATCTCCTCATCTTCTCATCTCCTCAGACGGTCCCCGTCTCTACAATGATTATTTGAACAGGTTCTTGAAGAAGTTCTTTGTGTCGGCAGCACCTGGACGGACATTGTCGGAGTCAGCCAACTTCTCCATCATCTGTTTTTCTTCTTTGCTCAGGTGTTCAGGGATATAGACGCCGATGTTGATGAGCAAATCGCCTGTGCCGTAGGAGCGTCCGTATTGGTCGATTTCAGGCAGACCTTTGCCACGCAGACGCAATACCTTGCCGGGCTGCGTACCCGGATCAATCTTCACTTTCACTTTGCCCGTCAGTGTAGGTACTTCGACTTGTGCCCCCAAGGTGGCGGTCGGAACGGAAAGCAACATGTTGTATATCAGATTGCTGCCGTCGCGTATGAAGTCGGGATGCGGTGCTTCTTCTATCAGCACGTACAGATCGCCGTTCACTCCGTTGTGCGGTGCGGCATTGCCTTTGCCGGATATGGTGAGTTGCATACCGTCCATTACGCCGGCAGGAATATTGATGCTGATGATATCATCGGCACGCTCTACGCCTTCGCCATTGCAATGCGGACATTTGTTCTTGATAATCTTGCCTTCACCGTGGCATTCGGGGCATGCTTCCTGTGTCTGCATCATACCTAAGATGGTGCGTTGCGACTTGGTGATGCGGCCCGTACCATGGCAAGTGGGGCAAGTTTCTACATTGCCGTCTTGCGAGCCCGTACCTTTACATACGGAGCACGGAACGAGTTTCTTTACTTTTATCTTCTTTTCTACACCGGTCAGGATTTCCTCCAAGGTGAGTTTCACTTTTACGCGCAAATCCGTACCGCGCAGTACACGTTGCTGCGAGCCTCTGTTGCCTGCAAAGCCGCCAAAGAAACTGCCGAAACCGCTGCCGCCGAAGATATCTCCGAACTGAGAGAAGATATCTTCCATCGACATGCCTCCGCCGGAGAAACCTCCTGCTCCCGACATGCCGGCATGACCGAATTGGTCGTATCGTTGCCGCTTTTGCGGGTCGGACAATACTTCGTAGGCTTCGGCAGCTTCTTTGAATTTCTCTTCCGCTTCTTTGTCACCCGGGTTTTTATCGGGGTGATATTGTATGGCTTTTTTGCGGTAAGCTTTCTTTATCTCATCGGCTGTGGCGGTCTTTTCGACGCCCAGTACCTCGTAGTAATCTCTTTTATCCATAGTTGTATGTGTAATTGCTTGTGTTATAACCGATAGTTGCGGCTGCTGAATGCGATTAGTCGCCCACTACCACCTTGGCGTAGCGGATCACTTTCTCGCCTAAGGTGTAGCCCTTTTGGGTGCAGTCGATTACCTTGCCTTTCAGTTCTTCTGCAGGTGCGGGAATGGTGGTGATGGCTTCGTGGAACTCTGTATCAAAAGTGGCATTCTCAGTATCGATAGGACGCACATCGTTCTTTTCGAGGAATGAAATGAACTTGCTGTATATCAAGTTGATGCCTTCTCTTATGGAGTTAATGTCGTCGGTCTGTTGCATAGCTGCTTTGGCACGTTCGAAATCATCGATAAGCGGCAATATGTCACGGAAGATGCCTTCGCCAGCTGTCTTCATGAGGTCGAGTTTCTCTTTGTTGGTGCGCCGACGGTAGTTGTCGAACTCTGCCATCATCCGCAAGTTCTTGTCTGCCAAATCGGCACATTGCTGTTCTAACTCGGCTATCTTGTCGGCTTCTTGGTTTGGTTGGGCAGCCGTTTCTTCAGTTTCTTCCGATACGGGTTGTTCTGTTGTCTGTGCGTCAATCTCTTGATTGATAGTTTCTTCAACTTTGTTATCTTTGTCCTTTGCCATATTCTGTATGTTTTGTTTGCCTATATCAGGGCAAATAGTTTGCCAAAGTATATGTGTGTGACAATTTGGCAGAGCGATTATGTGAGCAGTATTTGGCACAGAAGATGCTACCAACCACGGTGTGTTTATGAGCCAAAAACACAGTTCTGCGCTTCGGGGCTTGCAGAAATGAGATTTGTTTTGTACTTTTGTGGCTGATATAATAGAACGTGATGATAATATGATAGACGGCAGCAAGTTATTAGAGATTAAGCAACGATTCAACATTATCGGTAATGCCGAGGGACTGAACCGTGCGATAGAACGTGCCTATCAGGTGGCGCCCACCGACTATTCGATTCTGGTAGTAGGAGAGAGCGGTGTCGGAAAAGAGCATTTTCCGCAGATTGTGCATGCGTATAGCGCACGCAAACATGCCAAATATATAGCCATCAACTGTGGTGCTATCCCCAACGGAACTATCGACAGCGAACTGTTCGGTCACGTGAAAGGGGCTTTTACCGGTGCTTTGACCGACCACAAAGGCTATTTCGAAGAAGCCGACGGCGGCACTATCTTTTTGGACGAAGTGGGCGAACTGCCATTGGAAACACAGGTACGTTTGCTGCGTGTGTTGGAGACGGGCGAGTTTATCCGTGTAGGTTCGTCGCAACCGCAAAAAACCGATGTGCGCGTGGTGGCAGCCACGAACATGGATATGCAGGAAGCCATTGCCAACAACCGTTTCCGTGAGGACTTGTATTATCGCCTGAGCACCATCACAATCCAAGTGCCAGCGCTGCGTGAGCGCAAAGAGGATATTCCCGTGCTTTTCCGCAAGTTTGCTGCGGATTGTACGGAGCGTTACAAGATGCCGCCGGTTCGCTTGACCGAAGACGCCAAGCAACTGCTGATGAACTACTATTTCCGTGGCAATATCCGTCAATTGAAGAACATTGCCGAGCAGATATGTGTATTGGAACAGAGTCGTGAGATAACGCCTGAGATATTGCATCACTATCTTCCGCAAGAGGAATACCGGCGGACTCTGGCTATCCCGGAGCAGCACCAGCAAGAACAGCACCGGTTCTCCAACGAAAGGGAACTGCTCTACAAGTTGCTCTTCGATATGCGCAACGAAATCAATGAACTGAAGGGTATCGTCACTCAGATGCAGCAAGGACACGAACCAGAACACAAGCAACCGCTCATCACATCGCAGACAGAGCACAGTGCATGGATTACACCGGGCACGGACAACAGCCGTGCAGCGGACCATGACCAATATCAGCAGGTGGAAGAAGTAACCAACGATGAGGGTATGAGCACCATGCAGGAAATGGAGAAGGAGATGATTCGCAAGGCATTGCAGCGCAATCAGAATAACCGCAAAGCGGCAAGTCAGGAGATAGGTATGTCGGAACGCACGCTGTATCGCAAAATCAAAGAGTACGGGCTGTAATGTTTGAGGAGTTGAGGAGCTGAAGAACTGAATAATTGTCAAATTGTAAAATCGTGAAATTGTCAAATTTATCTATGAAACATAGTTGTGTACTATTGATATTCTTGCTGATGCCAAGTTGCCTTATTTCCTATAAATTCAACGGGGCGAGTATCGATTATAGCAAAACAAAAAGCATTTCCATTGCCGATTTCCCGAACAATGCGACATTGGTCTATCCTCCGTTGTCGAACAGCCTGAGTGAGGGTATACGCGATATCTACAGCCGTCAGACCCGTTTGCAGATTTTGCGGCGTGGAGGCGACCTCGAGTTGGAAGGGGAGATAACCAACTACCAGCTTACGCCTATGGCGATTGCCGCCGACTCCTATTCTGCAGAAACCAAACTGACGCTCACCATCAAAGTGCGCTTTACGAACAATGTGGCACCCGAAGAGAGTTTTGAGAAGACTTATTCGGCTTTCCAGACTTTCGATTCGTCACGTATGTTGAACGATGTGCAGGAAGAACTTTGCAATACGATGATTCAGGAGATTGCCGAGAATATCTACAACGATACCGTCGCCAAGTGGTAAAGTATGACGCTTGATGACTACATATCACTATTGGAGAGCCCCGAAACGGTGGATACGCAGGATATTGCCGACCTCAGGGCTTTGTTGGGTTATGCGCCTTATTGTGCTTCTGCCCGTATGCTGTTGCTCAAAGCTTTGCATAAATCGCACGACACTGCATTTGCCGCCTGTTTGCCTCAATCGGCACTCTATGCGGGAGACCGGCGGGAGCTGTATTTCCTTTTGCACCCCAAGCAAGTGATTCGCAATGCCAGTATGGCGGGCAACGACTATTTCAGTTTGGTGGAGCGGTTGGAGCAGATGAGCCGGACCACGGGTGAATCGTTCGAAGAACTGGCTCGGCGATTCAGACAAGCACGTTTGGGATTGCTGCAACAAGAGCGTAAAACTCCTAAGCCGCAGCCTGAAAAAAAGGAAGAAATATCCGAAGAACAGGTGCGGCGGCATATCGCCAACAGAGAATATGAGGCGGCTATTGCAGTATTGCGTCAATTAAATTTGCGTAATCCAAAAAAAAGTAGTTACTTTGCAGTCCAAATAGAGTTTCTGGAAAAAGCGCTCAGTTTGCAGCAGGCGCACGGCGACTCAAATCAGTAACGAAACTAATAAACACAACCAATTATGTATATTTTATTTACGATTCTTATTGTTATCGCAGCAGTGCTGTTGACCCTTTTGGTACTCGTACAGAACTCCAAAGGCGGAGGTTTGGCTGCAGGATTTAACAGCGGTAATCAGGTGATGGGTGTTCGCAAGACCACCGATTTCTTGGAGAAAGCCACTTGGACGCTGATTGCTATTATTGTTCTCTTGTCGGTATTTGCCGTAGGTATGCACAAGAATGCCGGTGCAACGCAAGTTGAGTCTTCGGCTGTGGCAGAGCAGGCACAAGAGAAAGCCAACGAACTGGCTGCTCCTATCCAGGCTTTCCCTGAAGAGGCTCAGGAGGCAGAATAACAAGATAACATACCGCAACTGCAACAAAGCAATGGCACAACAGCCGTTGCTTTGTTTTGTTATAGTAAGTTCCCATGATTGGCACACTATCCTTACAAGGATTACCAAAGTCTGTATCTTTCTACCACTTTCTCCTACAAATTAGGCCTAAATGGTAAATTGTAAATCGTCAAATTGTCTGATTGTCAAATACGATTGTCGGTGTGGGCGTCCCCGCCCGCATACGCCCAAAGGCGTACATTCATCCGATAATGCAATATTAACTATTAATTATTAACTATTAATTAACTAAGTCCCCGTTGTGCTACCAACTCCCGTAGGGGGGGGGGGGGGGGGGGGGGGGGGGGGGGGGGGGGGGGGGGGGGGGGGGGGGGGGGGGGGGGGGGGGGGGGGGGGGGGGGGGGGGGGGGGGG
>JALFYY010000026.1 GCA_022783865.1 Bacteroidales bacterium | reverse complement strand
ATCTATCTATCTATCTATCTATCTATCTATCTATCTATCTATCTATCTATCTATCTATCTATCTATCTATCTATCTATCTATCTATCTATCTATCTATCTATCTATCTATCTATCTATCTATCTATCTATCTATCTCATATACTCTAAAAAGAGTACACATATCGTTATTATTATTATTTTACATAATGTGAATTATATCTCAATCTGCCTATGGCGTAATTTTGACCGGCATTGCGTGAAACTCATAGAATAAATTAGGTACTCAATAGAACCTGCATTGCTGTACAATTAAGGCACCCTTATCGAAATAAAAGTTTGTGTCAGAGATGATACACAATAGTATCGGCTGACACAAACTTTCATCTATAAAACAATAGGAATATCTTGTAGGACGCTTAAGTAAAAAAACAACAAGATATATCTTATTTCTTTATTTATCAGCGTCTTTGGTTTTGACAATCAAATCCAATTCGTCCAACTGGCTTTGGTCGATAATGCCGGGAGCACCAAGCATTACATCGCGTCCCTGATTGTTTTTGGGGAACGCAATACAATCGCGGATGGAATCCAAACCAGCGAAAAGTGATACGAAGCGGTCGAGACCATAAGCCAAACCACCATGAGGAGGTGCTCCGTACTTGAACGCATTCATCAAGAAACCGAACTTCTGCTGTGCCTTTTCAGGCGTGAAGCCCAAAATCTCGAATACCTTCTGCTGCAAGCCGGCATCGTGGATACGAATACTACCACCGCCGACCTCTACTCCATTGATTACCATATCATAAGCATTGGCACGAACACTTGCAGGATCGGTATCCAACAAAGGAATATCTTCGGGTTTGGGAGCAGTGAACGGATGGTGCATAGCCATCAAACGACCTTCCTCTTCCGACCATTCGTACATCGGGAAATCAATCACCCAAAGGCAACTGTACTTGTTCTTATCACGCAAACCGAGTTGGTTACCCATCTCCAAACGGAGCTCGCAAAGTTGCTTGCGCGTTTTCATAGCATCGTCGCCACTGAGAATGAGAATCAAGTCGCCTGCCTCCGCTTCGAATGCCGCTTTCAGTTGTTGCAAAACTTCTTGCGTATAGAACTTGTCAACAGACGATTTCACCGTTCCATCGGCTTCGATACGGGCATAAACCAAGCCTTTGGCACCAATCTGCGGACGTTTGACAAACTCAGTGAGTTGGTCGATTTGCTTGCGTGTATAGGATGCTGCCCCTTTGGCACAAATACCTCCAATATAAGCAGCATTGTCAAATACGGAGAAACCATAGCCTTTGAGGACATCCATCAATTCGACAAACCGCATATCGAAACGAGTGTCGGGTTTGTCGGAACCATAGTACTTCATGGCATCTTGCCATGTCATACGAGGCAACTTAGGCAAATCGATGCCTTTGATTACCTTGAACAGATGGCGTGACATGCCTTCGAACATATTCAGAACATCTTCCTGCTCAACGAACGACATCTCACAGTCGATTTGTGTAAACTCGGGTTGACGATCAGCACGCAAGTCTTCGTCGCGGAAGCACTTGACTATCTGGAAGTAACGGTCGAAACCGGAAACCATAAGTAATTGCTTGAGAATCTGCGGACTCTGTGGCAAAGCATAGAACTGACCGGGATTCATACGGGAAGGCACAACAAAGTCGCGTGCACCTTCGGGCGTAGAATTGACCAACACCGGTGTTTCCACTTCAAGGAAGCCATGTTCATCGAGATAACGACGTACTTCGAATGCCATCTTGTGACGCAATTCGAGATTGGCACGTACACACTGGCGGCGCAAATCGAGATAACGATACTTCATTCGCAAGTCGTCGCCACCATCGGTTTCGTCTTCGATAGTGAAAGGAGGCGTAACTGCCGCATTCAAGATATGGAGAGCAGAAACCTCAATCTCGATTTCACCCGTAGGCAATTGGGCGTTCTTTGAATAACGTTCGCGCACAACACCCGTTGCCTGCAAGACATATTCACGTCCCAAGCGATTGGCTTGCTCAAACATATCGGCATTGGTTTCTTGGTTGAATGCCAACTGCGTAATACCGTAACGGTCTCGCAAATCAACGAATGTCATACCTCCCATTTTGCGGATACGCTGTACCCAGCCGGCAAGAGTTACCGTTTTGTTAACATCGGAGAGACGGAGTTCTCCACAAGTATTCGTTCTGTACATATTCTATTGTTCAAACAATCTGTTTCGTTATTTATTTACTGATGGTTACCTTATCGGAGGATACTACCCCACTTCGACATTCGGGTCGATTTTGCGGATAAGTCCTTTCAGTACATCGCCCGGACCAAACTCACAGAATTCGGTAGCACCATCGAGAATCATGTTTTTAACGGTTTGTGTCCATCGCACTGGTGCCATGAGTTGTGCCATCAGGTTTTGGCGTATTGCTTCCGGATCTGTTTGCGGATACGCATTGACATTCTGATAGATAGGACAAGCAGGCGTTTGGAATGCAGTAGCCATAATAGCTTCGCTTAATTCTTCGGCAGCAGGTTGCATCAACGGGGAATGAAATGCACCACCCACATTCAGTCGCAATGCCCGTTTGGCACCGGCTTCTTTGAAACGCTCGCATGCCTCGTTAATGCCTTCTACAGAACCGGAGATAACTATCTGTCCGGGGCAATTATAGTTGGCTGCCACTACAATACTACCCTTTATTTGGTCGCAAATCTCATTGACCGTATCATCGGACAAACCGATAATGGCAGCCATAGTGGATGGCTGGAGTTCACAAGCTTTTTGCATGGCTTGAGCCCGCTTTGAAACCAACACCAATGCATCTTCGAATGCCAATGCACCACATGCCACCAATGCGCTATATTCGCCCAAAGAATGCCCTGCCACCATATCCGGAGCCGTTTGGGACAATACTTTTTCGGCAATGACCGAATGGAGAAATACGGCAGGCTGTGTGACACTAGTTTGCTTCAAATCTTCGGGCGTACCATTGAACATGATATCCGTAATGCGAAAACCGAGAATGTCGTTCGCCTTTTCAAACATATCTTTAGCCACAAATTGCGAATCGTAGAGGTCTTTGCCCATACCCACAAACTGTGCTCCTTGACCGGGAAAAACGTATGCTTTCATTCTATTTATATGAATTATTGCCATTACCGGAAGCTATCAAACAAATGACAATCAAAGATTTAATCATTATCATACGATGATAGACAACAATACGATAAAAGCAGACTTAATATTGTACTAATATGAGTGCAAAAATACAACAATTATTTGAATTAGTCAAGCATATACCTTGTTTTTTCCATAATAAGAAAGGCAAAACTCTGTTAGAGATTTGCCTTTGTATTACTTTTGAATGCACAAGTCGGGGCTTATTGCCCGTTGGAAGGCAAGAACTCGATTACATATCCACGGGCGATGACTTTGTAGCGAGATGCAACAAGTACCCAGTTTTCAATGGATTGCGTGGTGGTAATATTGATGATTTGCTGGTTACCTTGCAAGTCGGCATTCTTATACATTTCGCTTAAAGCGTTGGTTGTGACCGCTTTTTTGCTCATACCGCCAATGCCGAACACATAGAGTGCACTTCACTCTCCTTCTACTTGTTTTATGATACGATAGTTGTCTTGCGAAAGAACATCCGGAATGACGCAAAAATATGCGTATATAAAATCAGCAGAATGACAAAGGGTGCACAAAGTCAGCACGAAAGCATACGGATGTGATATGCTTTTGCCGTGTTTTTGCCGTCCTTTTGCCGTGTTTTTGCCGTAATTGGAAAGTACGTGACAGATAGATGCAAGGCAAGTGAGAGCGAGACAGAGGTCAGGTGCAGGTAAAAAGAACGGATTCCGATGATGAGTCGAAATCCGCTCTGTATGTAGTAAGGATTTACTACTGATTAGATTGTACCGCTGATGAGAATCAACACCAAGAGGGCAAGAATTGCGTAGAATTCAGGGAAAGCAGCCATAATCATCGTACCGGCAGTAACATTGTGACCGGCACCTGTAGCGGCAACACCATTGGCACAAACTTGACCTTGACGGATGGCAGAGAACAATCCTACAAAACCCAAAGCCAAACCAGCTCCAAATACAGCAGCAGCTTGCAAAGCCGTCATTTCAGGCGTCAGGAAACCTTGCAGCAAGAAATAACCGACAAAGCCATAGATACCTTGTGTAGAAGGCAAAGCCGACAAAAGGATGTAAGTACCCATTGCTTCCGGACGTTTTTTGAGTGCACCCACCACAGTATTACCGCAGATGGTCAATCCATAAATACTACCAATACCTGACAGACCCACCATCAGGGCTACGCCAATATAGGCGAGAACTAAATTGAATGTCATAATAGTTTGAAGTTTTTATTATTTATATTATTATTTATTTCTTAAAGGGTTTGTATTCCAATCCACCGCCTTCGAATCCGGCGTTCTTATAGAACTCCACGAAAGTCAGACGCAAGGGGTGAACCACCGCACTGATGAACGAGAGGGCGAAGTTAAGTCCGTGACCGAAGACCATAATGAGCACCATAGGCAACCATCCTATCCAAGCCGGCATTCCGCTACCTACTTGCATTGCCAACTGATTGAACACGTTGCCCAAGATACCGCCTGCCAAGCCCAAAGCGAACAGACGGATATAACTCAGGATATCGCCCAACAGACCGGATACCATATTATAGGTACCCCACAATCCACTGCCGATATTGAGTACCAGGAACTTACGGTCAGGATTGGAATAGAACAATATGAGCAGAGCACAAAGTCCCATCAAGCCATAGAGTGCGTACGTACCCCAAAGCGGCAAGGTGAATCCCAACAAAGCGGGAACAAACATCACAAGGCACGAAACGAGGAAGACAAGCCATGCACAATCGTATGCCGCATACTTGAAACCTTTCTGCAAAGTGATTTTAGCCACCTTGAAGCCCATAGCGAACAGCACTTGGAAGATACCTATGGCAATGGCAAAAACCATCATCGGGCTATAGCCGTGGCAGGCTGCCTTGAAGTTATTATCGGTGATAAAGTACTCTTTTACAGGTTTGAGGAATGCTACTTTCTCCAATTCGATACCAAAGAACATGCCCGTAAGAATACCCACAATCATCGTAGAACATCCCATAAAGACTGCCAACCAGCCCCAATTCTTGAAGTTAGGTTTCTTAATCAAGAGGATGATACCTGCCAAAAGAATCAGTAAACCATATCCTCCATCGCCCAAACACAAGCCAAAGAACAGCATGAAGAATGGTGCGAAGAATGCTGTCGGATCAATCTCGCAGTAGTTCGGAAGTGAATACAAGCGGGTAATCGGTTCGAAAAGCCGTGCAAAGAAATTGTTGCGCAACTTGATAGGTGTCGCATCGGTTTGAGCAGGTTCTTCTTCGAGATAATAAACGGTTTCCGCCTCGAGCATCTTTTTCAATTCAGCGGATTGTTCTTCGGGACAAAAGCCTTCCAAGAGTTTGAGCGAATCGTCAGCCACAGACTCGGTATTGAGTTCCACACATTGCCAATCGATAGCTTCCTGCGTAGATTTAGACGCTGCTTTCAATGTGAGCAAATTCGCCAAAGCGTATTTCTGCAAATCAGCATTCTTGGCTACCAGGAGTCCGCGCAGTGCTTCCACGTCGTTTTGGAGTTGGATGCAATTGTGCCCGTTGAGTTTGATTTCTTCGGCATCAATAGCAAACTCCTCGTTTGACGGGTTGACGGTCAGGAAATAGACTTTACTACCCTGCTCCGCCACTCTGAAAGCGTGGTAGAGTTGCTCCCATTCGGCATTGTATTTACCGCTGTCCACTACGAAATAGCGGAGGTGATAGCCGGCTGTTTGCAACTGAGAGAGTCGTTCGGAAGAGAATTCACCCCAAACCTGCATGCGTTGCGCCTCTTTTTCTGTAGCCGAAATAGATTGCTCCAATTGCGCTTTTTCTGCTTGCAAGGCATCAAAAGCATTGAGCAAACCGGTCAACTCATTGCCTTCAAGCGCCTTTTCCTGCAAAGGATGAGCATCTTCGGGAAGATAAGTTTCTACAGCATTGACAGTTTTATCAATGCGTTGACAAAGCGCAATTTGCCCGTTGAGTAATTGATTATCAGTTATGCCTTCCGCTTTTTGGGAAATATGCACCATTCCTGCCTCCCGCAAACGGAGGAGAAATTGCTCATAGTCCCGATGAAAGACCAGGAAGGTATATTTCTTCATTTTAGTTATCATCTACTCTAAAGTTTTAGATGTTCTGTTTCTATTAAGCTTCTGATGCGGCTTCGCGTTCGCGTTTGCTTTTCACTATCTTTTGAGAAGACTTGGAGAGGTTTTCTTCGTCTTCCATAAAGCGTTTGATTTTGCGGATGGCATCTTCGTAACCCGGAATCTGCACTTTCTCGAAAAGGTTGACCTTCTGCGTGGATTTCTTACGGGCATACTCCAAGAGTTGAAGTTTCTGACGGCAAAACTCTTGTTCTATACCGACTTGTGCCAATTCTTTGAGTTGCGTAAAGCCGTCGGCAAACCATTTTGGCGATGAAAAAATGCTGAATTCCTTAGTAGAATACACCACCTCGTCGAGAACGGGAATGCGCACACCGGCAATCTTCCGGATACTCATTCTGACATCTTCCACTTTTAATAGAGAGGTGTCAAACTCACCCCAAAGACTGAGCATTTGGTCGTAAGCCGCAATGCGTTGCTCCACTTCCTGATCAAGCCGCAGAATCTCGTCTTTCGCCTTTTTAACCTCCATTCGGAGTGCCGACTCTTTGTTTTTAAGAGTCGGCAAAGCACGCTGACGAAGTTTCAGATTCTTGTCGAGTGCCTGCAACGAGGTTTTGTTATATTGAAATGCAATAGCCATACTATTTATGCTTTGTCCCAGTATTGGTCAACAAGGGCTTGTTTGATATTCACCTCTTCGGGCTTGAAGTGTTTGGCAAAGAGTTGCCAAGCTACGTCGAGCATTTGGGTGGTATTGATATTGACATCGATTGCCAAAATCTTATCGGAATAGTCCTTGGCAAACGCCAGGCAACGATTGTCGTAGTCGGTCAAATCGAAACCGTTCTCCAACTTGGTTTTGGCATTGGCGGCATCGGCATAGAGTCGAACAGCGGCATTCATGACTTGCGGATGATCTTCGCGTGTCTTTTTGCCGGCAACCAATTGTTTCAGACGAGAGAGTGAACGGAACGGATCGACAATAACTTTACCGATATCGGAGTCACGACGGAGGTACAACTGACCTTCGGTGATATAACCCGTATTATCAGGAATAGCGTGCGTAATATCGCCTCCCGACAAAGTAGTTACGGCAATGATAGTGATAGAACCACCTGCAGGGAACTGCACGGCTTTCTCGTAGATCTTAGCCAAATCGGAATAGAGCGAACCCGGCATGGAGTCTTTGGAAGGAATCTGGTCCATACGGTTGCTCACGATAGCGAGCGCATCGGCATAGAGCGTCATATCGGTAAGCAGCACAAGGACTTTCTGATTCTTCTCTACTGCAAAATACTCTGCTGCCGTGAGTGCCATATCCGGTATCAACAAACGTTCAACAGGCGGATTTTCTGTCGTATTGACGAAAGAGACGATACGGTCAAGCACACCGGCGTTGTTGAATACGTTTTTGAAATAAAGATAGTCGTCGTTGGTCAGTCCCATACCGCCTAAAATAATCTTATCGGCTTGTGCGCGCAGAGCCACATTTGCCATCACTTGGTTGTAAGGCTGGTCGGGGTCGGCGAAGAAAGGAATCTTTTGTCCGGAAACGAGTGTATTGTTAAGGTCAATACCGGCGATACCGGTTGCAATCAGTTCTGACGGCTGTTGACGACGAACGGGGTTCACCGAGGGACCGCCGATTTCTACTTCTTTGCCTTCGATAGCCGGTCCGCCATCGATAGGGTCGCCGTAGGCATTGAAGAAACGGCCTGCAAGTTGGTCACTCACTTTGAGTGAAGGTGCTTTGCCCAAGAAAACCACTTCGGCATCGGTAGGAATACCTTCGGTACCTTCGAATACCTGCAATGTGATTTCGTCACCCATGATTTTCACTACCTGAGCCAATTTACCATTGACGGTAGCGAGTTCGTCGTTGCCCACTCCTTCGGCTTTCAGCGAGCAAGTGGCTTTGGTGATAGCCGTAATTTTGGTATAAATCTTTTGAAATGCTTTTGCCATAGTCGTTTACTTTTTAATTTGCTTCTCTTGGAGGAGGGCTTTGAGTTTGTTTTCATATTCGTTGAACTGCTCGGAGTGGAACTCACTGTAGTTCATCTGTTTGCAGTAGTTGATGACGAGTTTGAAGTAGTCTGTTACGTCCAGGAAATTGTCGAAATCGTAGTCGTGGCGACAGATGTCCATCACCAAATCGAGCATGTACTCCTGGCGCTCCAAAGGACAAACAGAGTCAATTTTATCGAATGCATCTTGTTGGAGAATAACGAAATCGATGACCTCCGATTTCCAGAAATTCTCGTGATAATCAACGGGTACACCGTCGTCACCCAAGATGTTGATTTGCTCCTGAATCTCTTTGCCGCGTTGCAGAAGGGTCTTCATCTCGTTGACTTTGCTGATCCACTCGCCGTTGATGCGGTTAGTGATATACTCTTCAAACTCGGGATATTCAAGATATTTCGAATACGAATCTATCGGGTTTACAGCCGGATATCGCTTGCGGTCGGCACGGTTCTGTTCCAATGCGTAGAAACAACGGGCAGCCTTTTTCGTACCTTCGGTAACCGGTTCTTTGAGGTTACCACCGGCAGGCGAAACAGTACCGATAAAGGTAATACTACCGGGCTCGCCGTTTTTGAGATAGACATATCCTGCACGGGCGTAGAAAGCACCGATGATAGCGGAAAGGTCCATAGGGAAAGCATCCTGACCTGGCAATTCTTCCAAACGGTTCGACATCTCACGAAGTGCTTGTGCCCAACGGGAAGTGGAGTCGGCCATCAAAAGCACGCGCAACCCCATCGAACGATAGTATTCTGCAATGGTCATAGCCGTATAAACCGATGCTTCACGGCTGGCAACAGGCATATTAGAAGTGTTGGCAATGATGATGGTACGCTCCATCAGTTTGCGTCCGGTGTGCGGGTCTTCCAATTCGGGGAACTCTTTGAAGATTTCCACTACCTCGTTGGCACGCTCACCACAGGCAGCAATGATTACGATATCTGCTTCAGCTTGTTTACTGATAGCATGCTGGAGTACTGTTTTGCCCGTACCGAAAGGACCGGGAATAAAGCCCGTACCGCCTTCTACAATCGGGTTGGCAGTGTCGATGGTTCGAACACCCGTTTCCAGCAATTTGAAAGGACGGGGTTTCGACTGATATGCCGTGATGGCTTTCTTTACGGGCCAGCGTTGTACCATGGTGATATTGTGGTCAACTCCGTCTTTGTCGGTGATAACGGCAATCGTATCATTGATGCGGTACTCCCCTGCCGGCACAACAGATTTCACGGTGTAAGCACCTTCCATTACAAAAGGAACCATGATTTTGTGCGGTTGGTGGTTTTCGTCCACTTCACCTAACCACGAAGCTGCCTCTACCTCGTCACCTGCTGTGGCAAGCGGTTTGAATTGCCATAGTTTTTCTTCGTCCAACGGGAAATTGTATTCACCGCGTTTGAGGAATACGCCTGTCAGTTTGTCGAGGTCGTTCTGCAAACCGTCGTAGTTGCGTGAGAGCAAGCCGGGACCGAGGGTTACTTCGAGCATGTGACCTGTGAACTCCACAGAGTCACCCACTTTCAGTCCACGGGTTGATTCAAATACCTGCACATACACATTGTCGCCAATCACTTTGATGACTTCCGCCATCAAGCGTGTGTCGCCCAACAGAATATAGCAGATTTCGTTTTGTGATACAGGTCCGTCCACCCCTACAATAACGAGGTTGGAGATGATACCTTTAACTTTTCCTTGTGTCATATCTTGTTAGTGTTTATTTTTCTTTTTCTTTTTTGAAAGACCTAATCTGGCATAGCAACAACTGAAAAATTGCTTATAGTAATTAGTCCTTTGTCCTGATCAAAACTTTATACCTTTTTTCAAGTCCATAAGCAGTTGGCGGAATACCTGTTCGCCTTCTTCACGACTCAGACTATCCCAGCGGTGCAACATGGCGGCTTGCAGATAGTAGGTCAATACGTTCTCTATTTCGAAATTGTGGAAGATGGTGTGTTCTTCTGTCCATTGCCAGCGCAAAGCATCAATATGCCGTTCCCGTTCAAGCAGATTGTCAATAGCAGCCAGACGCATTATATCGTTCAACTCGGGCAAGATGCCTGCCAAACCGAAATCTCGTGCCGACGAGTTCTTGCGCAATTGTTGTGCAACTTCGTTGTTGCCTATCACAGCCTTTTGAATATCGAAGCCGTGTTTGCGGCAAATGGTGGCTGCCAGCACATTGTTAAGGTTCAGATTGAACTCGAACCAGTTGCGAACAAAGCCGTTTCGGCATCGCATACCGTATTCGTAGAGCAACTGCGTGCGTAAATCGTCTTCCGAAAGCGAAGTCTCTTCTTGCAAATCCGGATTTTCCTCCAAAATGCCGGAGATGACAGCATCGTCTTTGGTCATAAGGAGCAAATCGAGCAAAGCTGCATCGCGTTGTGTGAGTTGTTCACGCATAAGCGCAAGCAAATCATCGAGCGAAAGGCGCTGCTTCTGATTGAGCGAGAGTTCGTCCAAGCCGGCTAATAAATAGTTATATAACATTTGCAATGTCAGTTATTTAGTAGTTATTTCATTGAGAGACGCAGTGTGCCACGTCCGGTTGAGTGGTGGAGTTGTTGTCAGAATAGCAATTTGCTGCGCCCCTATGTCGGGATGTGGGCGTCCTCGCCCGCATAATTCTTCAATTCTTCAGTTTCTCAAATTGTATTCTGTCCTTTGTCCTGGCTCCTTTGTCTTTACTCCTGACTCCTGTCAAAACAGCATCTCTACCAACTGGGGACGCAAGAATTCTTTGAAATACTCCTCGAACTCTTTTTCACCGAAAGTCAGTTTGTAGCCGCCTTTGGCAGGTGCGATGGTAAAGTCTGTTTTGATGCCGTTTACTTGGTTGATAGTAACACCTTTGTCGAGCAAACCTTTGGCATTGGCTTCGAAGTATCGGGTAAGTTCGGCAGCCTGTTGGGTGTCGATGACCACACTACCCTCTTTTGCCAATTGAGCGGCAAGATCTGCGATGATTTTCTGCATGAAAGCCTTGTCGGCTGTAGCTGCTTTTACGGAATCTTCTGCCAGACGCGAAGTGAGCAGGTTGGTTACTTCGGTTTTGATAGCGTCAACCGATTGCTGTGCAAACAAGCGCAATTCCGAACGGGTGTTTTTGTCCAGTTCTGAGGCTTTTTGTCCTGCGGCAGCGAGAGTTGTTTGTGCTTGCTTTTCGGCGTTGGCAACAATTTCTGCGGCTTTGCGCTCGGCTTCGGCAATAATTTGTTGTGCCTCTGCTTTACCTTTTTCTACTCCTTCCGCATAGATTTTGTCGGTGAGTTCTTGAAGTGATGTATTCATATCTTATTGTATTTGTTTATTCTAATTGAATGAGTTTTTATTATTGTGGTCTGTGGTAGTCCGGACAATGGCTGATTGTTTTTCATAGTACGTTTCGCCTATTATTTACTACTGCTTTCCTGCCTCTGCATACCACAAATTTTTCAATTTGCAAAGGTACAAATAATGTACCAAATAAGCAAACCTTTTGCTCTATTTCCGTTTTGGTCGCCTAAAGTTCCATTTTTTCAGCTAAATGTTCCAACGCTCTACTTTCTCATCTCTTCAACTCCGCATCTTCACAACTAAGTAATTCCTCAAATAGTAGCTCGTTCTTTTGTCCTTATTCCTGACTCCATTATCCACCTAATATAAAAAAGATAAAAAAGCATTGTGGTAGCCGATTGCTATTGACTTGCAATGGATCTTTGAACAGGCAATGAACAACGAATGAACAACGAATGAACAGGAATGCATTCCAAAAGACGGTCAAAATTGCCCCAAAACAGCCTGTTTTTGCTCCCGAGAAAAGACTCTTTTGTGGTTGTTATTAAAAAATATTAATGCTATTTCCGGTGGCATATTTCTCTCATTGCTAATCGTCAAATTATGAAATTGTCCAATTGTCAAATCATCTGTGTGTGTCCGCCTACAAAAAAAAGGAAAATGTAAGTACTCTTGTCGGATTCGCCGGTCATTATCTCTGTATGCTTTCTCAGTTGTTCAAATTAGGGCTCCGCCCGCTCAATTTTTTTCTTTCTCTTGCATATCTCATAAATTACCGCTATCTGTGTCAATGCAAACAAAAACCGCATGAAAAAACATGAAAGAGTTAGACAAACGGCTTAGCGATATCATCTTCCGATACACCAATTCGGGGATTGAGCAGCAGATGGACTACGACAAATTCTATCTCTATTCGCTTATCACGCATTCCACTGCTATTGAGGGGTCCACAGTTACCGAAGTTGAGAATCAACTGCTTTTCGATGAAGGCATTGCTGCTCGGGGCAGAACACTTGTGGAACAGCTGATGAATGTAGATTAGAAAAATGCCTACCTCTTCGGTTTTGAATGGATAAAAAAAACGAACCTTATACAGTTCGTTTTTGTGCGAACTTGCTGCCAGAGTGATGCGGCGTACCGGCTCGGAATATTCTACTTTGGGTGGCAATTTCGATTCTTCTAAAGGCGAACTACGTCTGTGTAATATAAGTGCCGGCATAGGAGGGCATAGTTATTTGTCGTTCAGGAAAGTGTCATGTGCAATTGCCGACTTCTGTACATGGCTAAATCAAGCTTTAGCGGTGGTTGATAGAACCGATATCGCAGCCTGCTATCGCTTGAGTTTCGAAGCCCATTTCCGGTTGGTTACTATCCATCCTTGGGTAGATGGCAATGGACGCACTACACGCTTGCTGATGAATATGCTGCAACGGCAGTAAACCGGTCAGAGAGTGTGACACTGTTTTTAGCATGAGGTATGGTCAACCTTATTTGTACGGACGCGACCGAAGCCGTACTCGTAAACAATCGCTTTCCGATGGACAGTTCGAGCAACAGGAACACTTCAAGCGTGCTACTGCTGCTACCATGCAAATCATGCACGATCCCGCTCGTTTGAAACAGTACATTGAAGAATGGAAGGCTGTTATCAAATCGGGCAACAATCGCTACAAAACGCTTCGTGGCTACATCTTTGCCCAAGTCTATAACGAATAATGCATTGCTTGGTACTTATGCTATTATATTGATAATGTGTCCAATTAAAACAATCATCATTGCGAGACGGGGCTTTGTCCCGTCTCGCTTTTATCCGAACTTGCTCGTATGGGATTCTGTCACTCAATATGAATATACATATCGTTACCTGCCTAGTGTTTTTTATTTGTTGAATTTCTTGTATATATTATTTATTGTTATTACCTTTGCAGCATGATTAAAGCAATAATAATAGCCATATTATTCAATTTAGGAGAGTTGCTCCTTTTTGGGTTCTTCTATTTTTTTACATTAGTTTTAATGTTGTGTGGCACAAGTGCAGAACCTTATTTGGGTCTTATTTGGTGGATTGGAATGGCACTTGCACTGCTTTGGGGTATTATAGTTGCTATTCACACTTGGAAGAAAAAGGACTAATAATATCTTTCTCATAGACCTTATCCACAAGTTCTGTTGTAACTATCTCTCCTCCAAAGTGAGATACACATAATATCAGCTGAATCACCTACTAATCACCCACTAATCACCCACTCTTGCAGGCTCGTAGGTATCTGATTCATAAGATGAGGAGATGAGAAGATGAGGAGGTATGGAGATGAATAGAATGTAAGTACAACGTTATGGAATGCAGGGCATCATCTTCCACTGTCAGATTGTTAACGTGATTGTCTAACTCTATTTTGTATTCCACAACTTTTTCTTATCTTTGCACAGAATTACGAAAAACATTTCAGGATATGACTAACGATGAGATATTAGCCCGGCAAAACAAGGCGGAAGAATTGTTTCGCAACGGGTTCAATTGTGCCCAATCGGTGGTTGCCGCTTGTGCCGATATCTATGGGATTGATGAACAAACCGCACTCCGCATTGCCGCTTCGTTTGGAGGCGGTATCGGCAGGATGCGACAGACTTGTGGCGCTGCCTGCGGTATGTTCATTTTAGAAGGCTTGCAATCTGGCTCCACTACCCCGCACGATACACAAGGCAAAAAGCATAACTATGAACGCGTGCAAGCCCTTGCCGCACAATTCAAAGAGGAAAACGGTTCGCTTATTTGTGCAGAACTCCTCGGACTCAAAAAGCCCGAAAATACCGCTCAACCCGAAGAACGCACCGAAACTTATTACAAAAAACGCCCTTGCGTGGAGATGGTACGACAAGCGGTGAGAATATTTTTAGTTAGGAATTGAAGAACTGATCGGGCAGAGCCCTAATTGAGGAGATGATTTTTGCGGGCGAGGACCGCACGAGTGCTCCCACATCCCGACAGCATATTTCTTTTATTGAGGAACTATAAATATTCTTTGCTCCTTGCTTCAATCGTCAAATTGTAAAATTGTCAAATCAATTAATGGTTTATTAGTGGATATTAATGGAGAATCAAAAAGACTATTCGATGGAGAGTCGTCAAATTGTAAAATTGTCAAATCGTCAAATATATGTATAATTTAGCCATTATGGGTGCAGGACCTGCAGGATATACCGCTGCTGCACTCGC
This sequence comes from Bacteroidales bacterium, assembly GCA_022783865.1. Lineage (GTDB taxonomy): Bacteria > Bacteroidota > Bacteroidia > Bacteroidales > Paludibacteraceae > Colicola. The sequence continues at coordinate 25,142 of JALFYY010000026.1, read as the reverse complement.
TTCGAAAGCAGGAATGAATGTTGTACTCTTCGAGCAGGACGCCATCGGCGGTACTTGTTTGAATGTGGGTTGTATTCCTACCAAAACACTGCTTTATAGTGCCAAACAATATCACAATGCCTGCCATGCCGGCAAATATGGCGTGACTGCTACCGATGTGCAGTTTGATTTTCAGAAGATTCAACAGCGCAAAACAAAAATCATCCGCAAGTTGGCTGCCGGCATCAAGAGTCAGGTAAAAGATTGCACGTTGGTTCCGTTTGCCGCTAACGTTACGGCTTATTCTGAAAATCAGATTACGCTCGAAGCCAATGGCGAAACTTACGGAGCCGAGCGTTTGCTCATCTGTACAGGTTCCCAAAACTTCGTTCCGCCTATACCCGGCATTGAGAACAATCCTGCCGTATGGAACTCTACTGACGCATTGGCTGCCAAAGAATTACCGGCATCTATTGCCATTGTCGGCGGTGGCGTTATCGGTATGGAGTTTGCCACCCTCTATATGGAATTGGGCATACAGGTGACCGTGGTTGAAGCCATGCCGGATATTCTGCCGAATATCGATAGCGAGGTGCGCACCCTACTCCGTGAGAAATACCAAAAACAAGGTGTGCAGTTCCTCTGTTCCACCAAGGTGCAAGCCATCGAAGGCAACCGGATTATCTACCAAACGGCTGATAATCAACCGGGGGAGTTGGAAGCAGACCGAATACTTGTTGCAGTGGGTCGCCGGGCGAATCTGCAAGGTATCGATGCCCTTCCCATTGAGATAGAACGAGGTGCCATCAAGGTGAATGAGTTTATGCAAACCAACCTGCAGAACGTATATGCTGCCGGTGATGTGACGGGCAAGATTCTGCTTGCGCATGTGGCTTCCCGTCAAGCTGAAGTGGCTGTGGGACGAATGCTCAAACAAGTTCCGTTGCAACGCATTGCTTATAACGCCATTCCGTCGGTAGTCTATACCAATCCTGAGATTGCCGTAGTGGGATTGTCAGAAGCCGATTTGCAAGGCAAAGATTGCGTATTGCCTATCGAATGTGATATTCATCGTCTGCCGATGACTTTTTCCGGTCGTTTCGTGGCAGAGAACGAAGGCGAAACGGGACTTTGCAAGGTGGTGGTTGACCGGAAGAACCAGACTATCTTGGGCGTACAAATGATAGGCAATCCGTGTTCGGAATTTGTGGCTGCCGCTTCGTTTGCCGTGCGTATGGGATATACTTTACCCGAGTTTCGTCAGGTGGTTTTCCCCCACCCTACGGTGAGCGAGATATTAAGGGAAACGGTGATTGGTTGAGGAACCGGAATCATTGAGTAACTGAAGAACTGAGGAGATGTGAAGTTGTAAATCATCTTTGTTCCAATCGTATAATCGCCAAATTGTCAAATCAATTAATGATTTATTAGTGGACATTAATGGAGAATCAACAAGACTATTCTATTGAAAGTCGTCAAATTGTATAATTGTCAAATTGTAAAATTAGTATGTCTTCTCGTATTCTGATGGCTATGTCGGGCGGAATTGATTCTGCTGTTTCGGCAATGCTTCTTTTGGAGCAGGGCTACGAATTGATAGGCGTTACTTTCCGCACTTTCGATTCGATACGTGAGTCGTGTCTTGCCAAAGAGAAAGGTTGTTGTTCCATTGACAGTATTATGGAAGCCAAGCGATTGGCTGAAACCTTAGGCTTTGAGCACCATATCTTGGATTTTAGGCAGACTTTCCGTGAACACGTCATTGCCAATTTTGTGGATGAATATTCGCACGGCCGTACGCCCAACCCGTGTGTACTATGCAATTCGCATATCAAATGGGGCGCACTCTTGCGTGCTGCCGATGAGTTTGGTTGTGAACGCATTGCCACAGGACACTATGCACGTATAGCCGAGTATGAAGGGCATTATTATTTGCGCAATGCCGTGGATACGCACAAAGACCAAACCTATTTTCTTTGGATGTTGACAGAAGAAAATCTGCGTCGCACCATCTTTCCGTTGGGGGGACTTACGAAACCGGAAGTAAGACAAATCGCATTTAACCACGGCTTTGAGGCACTATCCAAAAAGACCGAGAGTCAGGAGATTTGTTTCGTTCCTGATAATGATTATCGTGGTTTCTTGCAAGAGCAAGGCGTTTGCATTGCAGGGGGCAATTATGTAGATGCAGCAGGCAAAATACTCGGGCAGCACACCGGTTTTTGCAATTACACCATCGGTCAGCGCAAAGGGTTGGGCATTGCTTTGGGTGCACCGAAATATGTCACGCATATCAATGCCGAAAAAAACGAAGTGACTTTGGGCGAAAACGATGAATTGTTTACACACGAAGTAAAAGCCACTGAGGCACGTTTGCGGGATACGGAAGGATTGCAAAAACATTTCGGCACGACAGATATACCCGTTACGGCACGCATACGCTACAAATCGCCTGCTGTACCTGCCCGGATGGACATAACCGACATTGGAACCGGAAAGCTTCGTCTCTGTTTTGAAAAGCCCGTTTGGGGCGTTACACCCGGACAATCGTTGGTTGTGTATCAGGATGACAGACTCATCGGAGGAGGCATTATTGCCTAAAAACGAACCGATAAAGAAAAAGATAATGCATAAGTCATAAATAATTATTACCTTTGTAGCACGAATTTATGCGAATCGTCAGTACCACATATCTCCCCCGCGAAGGTTTTGCCCGTCTCCATGAGCACAACCTCTGGTTGCCTGCTATGCCGTATGCCTCGAAAGAAGAGTTGCGTACGCAGCTTGCCAATGCCGATGTATTGATTAGCACATTCGATTTTGCAGTGGACAGTGAGTTGCTGCAGATGGCACCACAACTCAAACTGGTTGCCAATTTCGGTGTCGGTTTCAACAATATCGACCTCGATTATGCCCGTGAACACGGCATAACAGTGACCAATACTCCCGGTCCTGTTATCGAACCGACAGCAGAACACACGCTTGCTCTCATGTTTACTTTGGCGCATCGCACTGCCGAATTGGACCGCAAAATGCGACAGACCGATGACGTCCGTTTTGGCGTGATGAACAACCTGGGGGTGAGCCTCTATGGCAAAACCTTGGGGATTATCGGTATGGGCAATATCGGTCAGTCGTTGGCAAAAAGAGCCGTTGCATGCGGTATGACAATCATCTATCACAACCGTCACCGTTTGCCCGAAGCCATCGAAAAGCAATACGGTGCGCAGTACGTATCGCAAGATGAACTTTTGCAGACGGCAGATTTCGTATCGCTCAATCTTCCTTATACACCACAAACCCATTATCTTATCGGTGAGAAAGAATTGGCAATGATGAAACCTACTGCATTGCTTATTAATACTGCCCGAGGAGCGCATGTTTCGGAAAAAGCCCTCATCAACGCCCTCAGAAACGGCACGATAGCCGGTGCGGCATTGGATGTATATGAACACGAACCGCAGATTTCGCCCGAACTGAAAACACTTGATAATGTAGTGCTTTCGCCACATATCGGCACCGGAACGATTGATGGACGATTGGATATGTGCGAGTGTGTAACTGACAACATTCTGGCATTTGCCGCCGACCAAAAAGAACGAATGAATATTGTATTGTAAAATAGTCAAATTGTCAAATAGAATATGGATATCACCAATCGATTTTTGAAATACGTGTCGTTCGACACTACTTCAGACGAAAACACGGGTTTTAACCCTTCTACGCCCGGTCAAATGGAGTTTGCCCGCTATCTGCAGCAGGAACTTATCGAAATAGGCATGCAGGATGTGACGCTCGACGGAAACGGCTATCTGATGGCAACGCTGCCTGCCAACTGCGATGCAGAGAAACCCGTTATCGGTTTTATTGCCCATATGGATACATCGCCCGATGCAAGCGGCAAGCACGTTAAACCGCATATTGTAGAGAACTACAATGGTAGCGACATTCTGCTTAATGCTGAAGAAGGCATCCTGCTCGAAACAGAAAAGTATCCCGAAATACTGAATTATACGGGGCAGGATATCATCGTCACTAACGGTAAAACCCTCCTTGGTGCCGACGACAAGGCAGGTATTGCCGAGATTGTTACCGCTATGGAATATCTGCTCCAACACCCCGAAATCAAGCATGGCAAAGTGCGTATCGGTTTCACGCCCGACGAGGAAATCGGACAGGGTGCCGACCATTTCGATGTTCCTGCATTCGGTTGCGATTTTGCCTATACGATGGACGGCGGTGCCGTTGGAGAACTTGAATTTGAGAACTTCAATGCAGCAGCTTGCAAAGTAACTGTCAAAGGTGTGAATGTACACCCGGGTTATGGTTATCACAAAATGATCAACTCCATGCGTATTGCCGCTCAATTCACTACCCTTTTGCCCCGTATGGAAACACCCGAGCATACGCAGGATTATGAAGGGTTTTACCACCTTGTAGGTATGCAAGGCACGGTGGAAGAAACCGTTCTGACTTATATCATCCGTGACCATGACCGTCACCGTTTCGAAGCCCGCAAACTCGAAATGGAACATTTGGCACGCAAAATTAACCGCGAATACGGCGATGGAACTGCAACAATCGAACTTCGCGACCAATACTACAATATGCGGGAGAAGATTGAACCCGTAATGCATGTTATTGACCTTGCCAAAGAGGCAATGAAAGCAGTGGGTGTTACACCCGAAGTGAAGCCTATCCGTGGTGGTACGGACGGTGCACGCCTTTCGTTTGAAGGACTGCCCTGCCCCAATATTTTTGCAGGAGGCGAGAATTTCCACAGCCGTTTCGAATATCTGCCTGTACAAAGCATGCAGAAAGCCTTTGAAGTAATCCTTAAAATCATAGAACTATGTTAAAACAAACACCCTTCACAGATACCCACATAGCGTTGGGAGCCAAAATGGCAGATTTTGCCGGATTCAATATGCCGATTCAATACCCTACCGGTATCAATCAGGAACACACCATTGTACGCAACGGCGTAGGTGTGTTCGATGTGAGTCACATGGGCGAGTTTTGGGTAAAAGGCGAGCGTGCACTCGACTTTTTGCAATATATAACCACCAACGATGTGAGCAAACTTGAAGCAGGCAAAGCACAATATACCTGTATGCCCAACGGCAAAGGCGGTATAGTGGACGACCTGATTATCTACAAGTACTCCACCACCAAATATCTGATGGTAGTCAATGCCGGCAATATCGATAAAGACTGGGCTTGGGTGAACGAGCACAATACTTTCGGAGTGAACCTCGAAAACGCTTCTGACCGCTATGCCCAATTGGCAGTTCAAGGTCCGAAAGCGACTGAATTATTGCAACTTCTCACTGATGCCGATTTGAGTGCTATTCCGTATTACAGTTTCCGTGAATGGTCGTTTGCCGGTGTACAAGGCGTGATTTTGAGCAATACGGGTTACACCGGTGCAGGTGGCTTCGAACTCTATTTCCCGAAAGAACATGCACAACAAATTTGGGACGCTCTTTTCGAAGTAGGCAAACCGTTCGGTTTGGCTCCCATCGGTTTGGGGGCTCGCGACAGTTTGCGTTTGGAGAAATGGTATTGTCTGTATGGCCACGACATCGATGACACTACTTCCCCATTGGAAGCAGGATTGGGTTGGATTACCAAGTTCGATGCCAAAGACTTTATAGACAAAGATTTCCTGCTCCGTCAGAAAGCCGAAGGCGTACAACGCAAACTGGTGCATTTCGAAATGCAGGAACGTGCCATTCCCCGAAACGGATATGAAATCTGTGATGCGGAAGGCAATGTGATAGGCAACGTAACAAGCGGTATTATGCTTCCTACCACCAAGGTGGGAATAGGAATGGGCTACGTAAAAACCGCTTTTGCCAAAAAAGAAACCGCCATCTATATCAAGATTCGTGAGAAACTGCAAGCGGCAAAGATAGTATAACGCTTTATAATATCACATTATATAAGAGAAGCCACCCTCATAACAGAGGATGGCTTTTTTTGTTGGTTATTTTATTGATTGTTATAAGACTGTGCGCAGATTGTCTTCCAACTGTGCAACACTGCTCACGCCCACCAACACAGAGGTTGTTCCCTTTTGTTCCAATACCCATGAAAGAGCTTCTTGCGCGGTGGTTCTGCCGTTGGCTACGGCTTTGGCATGGAGTTCGTGAATATAATCGAGCATCTGAGCAGTAAGGTTTTCAGAGCGCAAAAACTTCTCTTTCGCCATACGGGAATCTGACGGAATACCATTTACATAGCGGTCGGTCAGTAAGCCTTGTGCCAATGGAGAGAAAGCAATAAAGCCTATACCCTTCTCATGGCAGAAATCCATAATGCCTTCATCGATAGGCTCACGATTGAGCAGGTTCAGCTTACCTTGATAAATAAGCAACGGTACGTCGCGTTCACGCAGATATTGCTCTGCAAATTTCAACGGTTCCAGGGGCCAATTGGAAATACCCACATAGAGTGCTTTGCCCGCACGCACAATATCAACCAAGGCTTGCAAAGTTTCTTCCACCGGCGTCAAGGGGTCAAACCGGTGTGAATAAAACAGGTCCACATAGTCCAAATGCATGCGCCTGAGACTTTGGTCAAGACTCGAAATAAGATACTTTCTCGATCCCCATTCGCCGTAAGGACCTTCCCACATATTATACCCCGCCTTGGTGGAAATAAAGAGTTCGTCACGATACGGACGGAAATCGTCGTCCATCAATCGTCCGAAAGTCTCTTCCGCCGTTCCGTATGGAGGACCGTAGTTATTGGCAAGGTCAAAATGCGTAATACCATGATCGAAAGCGTAATGCGTAATGGCACGACTACGTTCATAAGGAGCTTCATCACCAAAATTATGCCAAAATCCAAGACTCAGTTTGGGTAGCAATACCCCACTTCTGCCACATCGCACATAGAGGTCGGACGCACGCTCGTACCGATTTGCTGCAGCCGTATAGATTGATTTAACGTCCATCATATAATGTATTTATAGTGTATTATCCGTATCAAATTTTTGCCATACGGCAGCATCGCTATTGTTCACCCATTGCATAAGTGTTGCCGTATGCCGATATCCCAACTGTTCGAACAAATGCATACAAGAGGCATTTCTGACCGATATAACGGCATAAAGCTGGTGCAAACGGAGAAACGAAAAAGCATATTCTTCCAACAACTCAACCGCCTGAAAAGCAACTCTTTTGCTGCGCCATTCGGGCAATACGTACAAGCCCAAAGCGGCTTTTGAATTGCGTATATCCAAATCGAACAAGTCGGCTACACCGAGTGTCGTTCCATCTGAGTTTTCGATGATAAGGCGCAACTGTCCGTCACGATAGATATCGCCTGTAGAACTTTCGATATAATCGTGCAAGTCTTTCTGCGACAGAGGATTATGTACGTCTGTTTCGTTCCATTGCGCCGTATCGTTCTCTACGATATAGAGAAAAGGCACATCCTGAGGTTCAACCTTGCGCAAACGAATATGGGTGTTGTGCAACATAACTGACAATTCGCATTTACTATTTTCCGAACAGACGTTTGAACAACGATACTTTGGGTGTTTCCATAACAGGCGACTGCGGGATAGGACGATTATATTTGCCCGTGCTAATCATCTGATAGATAATGCCCCAATCGGGCAAACCACCCAGATTGCGGTCGTCAATATAGAGGTCTGCCACCAATTTGCGCGGACCGCCATCGGCTTCGGTTTCTTCAGGATAATTAGCATTTACCGCATAAAACTCCAACCCCCGTTGGCGACAATACTCCACTGCCTCCTCAAGGAGTTTTCCTTCGCGTGCCGTCCACAATATCAAGTTGTGCCGGTCGGTCTGCTGGAGACGGAGCAAGGTCTCAATAGCAAACGGAACGGGCTTGCCAATACGGGGATAGTCGTGCGTCACTATCGTACCGTCGAAATCTACTGCAATAGTCATATCCGTGTCATTATTAAGGCGTTATTGCTGCATATCGTCCGGCAGCAAATCGAGTTCTATCTTCCTTTCGTTGGGTTTGCAGAAGAACAATCCGATGGCGGCAATGGCAGCGCACCAAATCATAGATTGGTAGCCTTGCAACAGATAGAATGCTGCTACGCCCAATATCATACCTATGCCGATAACAATCATCCGAACAATACCCCATTTGAGATAGAGCGCATATTTCTGCCCGTCTTCGTAAGCACTGATTTTCTGGCACAAACGCTTGAAGAGATACAATGCCGTAGGAATACTCGCAATCACATAGGCAATCACAATGTATTGAACCACTTGCCCTACAGTGCTTTGCGGAGCAAACGACACCAATTGCCCGTGCATAAACAAATACCAAAGCAAAGTTGCCACCAAAATCATCAAGACGAACAGGGTGTAGTACACACCATTGAGCCGACTCAGAATTTTCTTTTTCATAATCTGTTGTTTTTTATGCCGTAGGTGCTATCCCACAAAAGGAGTGCGATTCACAATACTACGTCCCAAGGTGATTTCATCCGTATATTCCAATTCGTTGCCGAAAGCGATGCCACGGGCTATCTGCGACACCCTGACACCGGTTGGTTGCAAACGGCGATAGATATAGAAGTTGGTTGTGTCGCCTTCCATCGTAGTAGGCAAAGCGAGAATAACTTCGTGTATCTGTTCGGGTTCGATGCGCTCTATCAACGAATCAATTTCGATATCTTTCGGTCCGATACCGTCCATGGGCGAAATGATTCCGCCCAATACATGGTAAACACCGTTGTATTGCCCTGTGTTCTCTATCGACATCACATCCTGAATGTTTTCCACCACGCAGATGGTCTGTTTGTCACGTCTGTTACTGCTGCAAATCGGACAAATCTCCGTATCGGAAATGTTGTGACACACACGGCAATAGTGTATCTCCCGTCGCAAAGTGGTGAGCGAATCGGCAAAACGCGTCACATCCTGCTCGCTTTGTCGCAACAGGTGCAATACCAAACGCAATGCCGTTTTTTTACCCACACCCGGCAACGAAGCAAACTGCTCTACCGCTTGCGTCAATAATATGGAAGGAAGGTCCATCATCGTTTCAACGTGCAAAGATACAAATAATTTGACAATCTGACAATTTTACAATTTGACGAATGGAGCCAAGACGCCCACACCTCCGACAGAATGGTATTTCTGTTACAATAAACCTTTGTTGGTCAACAATATTTTTTATTTACTACCGGCTTGTCTGTTGTATATGCTTCAGCATGCTGTTTTGTGCGACACGCCGCGGGATTATGTCGGTTGTGCTCATCGGGCATATATCGTGGGGTGGGTTGCTGCCGGCAATGTTTGTTGCTATGTGGAGCAAGCATTTCCGGAGACATAATAAGGCGTTTATTGACGCTTGTTTGGGTACTATTGAAATCTGGTAAATTTCTTCCCCCGAAACAAGAGGTGCAATAAATGTCCTCTGGGTCTGTTATATCGTGCCACGTTCTTATGGCGGTTATACATATTCGGCGTGGACGTTATTGCTTATTCTCGGGAAAGGGTTTACCAGAGCCTAATAGTAGAGAATAAGCAAAGATAGGGTTCCATGCTTTTTTTGTATATATACGGGTCAGGTCGGAACCGCTTGATTCACCAACTAAAAGTTGCGCCCGACACGTATCAGGGAGAAAATTATGCCACCGCATTTAGCACGTGCACAGACTCGTGCATTTATCCAACAGCATTTGACTGTTGATTTCGTGAACAATGTTTTACAAGACAATCCGATTGTTCAAAGAACAATAGATTTGCATAACTTGTTTGCAAATAATAACGAAACTGCCATTCCTGCTTTGGCAACACAGATTTGGCATTACTATGCTAATCGCAGAGATGAAAACCAACATGATTAAATATAGTATGAAACCTTTCAAAACAGAAATTTGCCAGCCCCATGAGGGCATCGGACCTTACATTAAAGTGTGGTTCAACGGTATATCGGTGGATATGAAAGATAGTCTGCAAACATGGCTGAATAGTCTTGACAGTGTCCACCATGCCAATGTTAATAACGACGACAATTTCAAATTGTCTGCTATTGTCTATCCGTCCCCATGTTGGGATATTGTCGAAGCGCAAAAGAATGTGGATGCTGCTTTGGCAAAATACTTAATAGAAATAAAACAATAATTAATCAATAAATAAACTAATTAATATGAAAACAAAGTTATTTACATTGCTGTTTGCCCTTTTGTCGGCAACCGGTGTTTTTGCAAAAGTTCATCAGATTGGAGTTCTGTATTATGATGTTTATTATTCGGACGGAAATTATTGTGCAATGGTAGCCGGGTATATACGCGACCTTCCTACTACTATTGTTATTCCTAAATTTGTTACTTATGAAAATCAATCTTATCGTGTAGTAAGCATTGGAAGCAATGCTTTCAGATATTGCACGGGTCTTACCTCTGTTACGATTGGCAACAGCGTAACGAGCATTGGAGACTATGCTTTCTATAATTGTACGGCATTGCTGACGATGGAGGTAAAAGCGGTTTTACCGCCGATGATACAATCGAATACATTCAACAATGTCTCCACCACAGTGATGCTTACCGTTCCGTGTGAATCGCAAAACTACTATAAGGCAGCGCAATATTGGAACCAATTCACCAACTGGCAAGAGGCTGTACTCTCGTTTAGTGCCGTAACGGAAGACGTCACCAAAGGCAAAGTGTCTGTTACGCAGAAACCTACATGCGACGACCCTACTGCCGTTATCAAAGCTGTTCCTGCCGGAGGCTACCGTTTCAAAGAATGGAGCGACGGCAATACGGAAAATCCACGTACCGTGTGGGTGGACGAAGAGATGGATTTGGTGGCATATTTTGCCGCTGAAGGCGATGGCGTGGAGAATATAGCGGTTATAGAAGGTGTCAGCATAGCAGGTAACAGATTGTGTATAGCCGGACACGAAGAAGAAAATATGAATCTTTACAGTGCTACAGGTGCACAACTCTATGCCGGTCAGGTGCGTGATATTACATTGCCTAATGCAGGTGTATATCTTGTGCAGATAGGAAACGCTGTGCAAAAACTGATTGTACCATAAAGCAGTTTGGCAAGCCGTTATCGATGCCATCCGAAACAAGTAGGATAAAAGAGCCTCGAAGAAGAAATAAAGAACCTTTCTTTTCCCCCTGTCGAAAACGACAGGGGTTTTCTTTTGCTCTTTGAAATGTCTGTTGTGCGAGTCGATGGAATTTCTGAAAACGCACTCTGTTTTGTCCGACTTTTTCCCGAAAGTGCCTGCATTTTGTCGGAATAACTCCCGAAAATACACCCTATTTTGTCCGACTTTTTCCCGAAATCAGCCTGTTTTTCATACTACTTTTTCCCGAAACGGTTGCGCATATATCAGAAATCAGGTTTACCATACGGAATATATCAACCACTTGCAGATATTAACATTCATGGAGCGGAGTCAACCTTTGTAGATGAACAGTCAACGATTAACGTTTTTAAGATTCTTTTCCGGGAATCGAGTCAACCTTTTTCAGGTTTAGTCAAGGTTTAGTCATATCTCGGCAAGGGGTGCTTAATTGTACGGCAATTGTACGGGAATTGTACGGCAATTGTACGGGGACGGAAGCTGAGAGCCTGCTCGAAGGGTGCTTTATCATACAGCAATGGTACGGCAATCGTACGGGAATGGTACGGGAATGGTATGGGAATGGTATGACAAGGGTATTTCACACCCGGCAAGTATTCAGCTCTTACACACGATGAATATGCTTCACGCCTTTCACAGTGGTAATCTTGTGCTTGATCTGTTCCAATTGCGCCAAGTCGCTTACCAGCAATGTGATATGTCCCTCGAAAAGTCCATCGTGCGAATCGATAGAGATGGTGCGGAGCAATACTCCGCTCTCTTTATTGATGAGCGAAGTGATGTTCGTCACGATACCGATATCGTCGTTGCCCACCACCTGCAAAGTGATAGGATAATACTGCCCTTGCGCTTTTCCGCTCCATCGTGCCGGCACAATGCGATAGCCGTATTGTTCTTTCAACTGGGGGGCATTCGGGCAGTCTTTGCGGTGGATTTTGATGCCGTTGCTGATGCTAACAAAGCCGAAAATCTCATCTCCATAGATTGGATTGCAACACTTCGCCAACTTGTAATCCACATTCTTCAGGTTCTGATCGATCACCAATTCGTCTTGTGCACCGATACTATTGTTGCTCACCGGCGCTACATAGTTTTCGGCAGACACAACCGCAGGTGCTTCGGCAGCAGGCTCTTTGCAGAACATATCCTGATATACCTCACGGACATGCAAAATATCTTCTCTGCCCTGCGAGAGCGCCTGGTAGAAATTGTTGACCGACTTATAGCCTAACTTGTTGGCAATCTGACTGATTTTGCCTTCGTCGTTGTCCAGTTTCCAGTTCTTGAAACGGCGCTCCAACAGCTCTTTTCCCTCGGCTGCATCTTTGAATTCCAATTCTTTCAGGGCTTGCCGAATCTTGTTTTTCGCTTTTGAAGTGCATACAAACGAGAGCCAGGCGCGTGACGGACGCTGGGTAGGCGACGAGAGAATTTCCACCTGGTCGCCGTTGTGCAAAATATGCTTCATCGGAACATTCCTGCTTCCAATCTTGCCACCGACGCAACGGCAACCCAAACCGGAATGGATAGCAAATGCAAAATCAAGTACGGTTGCTCCTTTCGGCAACTTGTGCAAATCGCCGTTCGGTGTAAAAGCAAACACTTCCTGGTCGTAGAAGTTCAAGCGGAAATCATCGATAGCATCTTTCGATTCGACAGTGTCGCTTTCGAGCATCTCACGCACCCCTTTCAAGAATTCGTCCATTCCGGCTTCGCTCTGACCGCCTTTGTATTTCCAGTGGGCAGCTACACCTTTTTCCGCCACCTCGTCCATCCGACGGGTACGTATCTGCACCTCCACCCACTTGTTTTCCGGTCCTAAAACGGTGGTATGCAGACTCTCATATCCGTTTGATTTGGGGATACTCAGCCAGTCACGCAAGCGCTTGGGATTAGGCTGATACAAATCGGCAATCACCGAATAGACCTGCCAGCACTCGGCTTTCTCTTTCTCCGGAGCCGAATCCAAGATAATACGGATGGCAAACAGGTCGTAGATATGGTCGATAGTGGTATTCTGCTTTTTCATCTTCTGATAGATAGAATGAATCGACTTGGTACGGCCTTTTATCGAAAAGCGGAATCCCATCTGCTCCAATTGCGTTTTCAGAGGCGCAATAAAGGCGGCAATATAGGCATCACGGTGTTTTTTCGTTTCGTTCAGCGTATGGGCAATGCTCTTATAAACATCGTATTCCGTGAACTTGAGCGACAGATCCTCCAGCTCGGTTTTGATGGTATAAAGTCCCAAACGGTGTGCCAACGGAGCGTATAGGAAAGAGGTCTCGCGGGCAATCTGTTGCCGCCGTTCAGAGTCCTCCTGCTTATTCAAACGGCGCATCAGCGCTACCCTTTCGGCAATGATAATCAGTACTACACGGATGTCTTCAGCCAGAGCCAACAAGAGTTTGCGGAAGTTCTCGGTTTCCAGCGAAGTATTCACCTTGTAGAGTTCGTCCACACGCTTCAATCCTTGTATAATAGTCGTCACCTGCACATCGAAAACAGCAGCAACCTCACTTTCTGCAGCCTCTTTGAGCAAAATACTTTCCACCGTAATATGATTCAGCCCTATCTCAGACACCGCCACATCAATCACCTCCTGCAACACTTGCTTTTGCTCCTCAGAGTACGGCAATCCCAATAGTAAAGCACGCTGCTCGTCCGTAAAACTGATATGAAACTGCTCGTTTAACCGATTGAGTATCCCTTCCATAGTTGTATGTATTTTTATTCAAGGGCAAAGGTAACAAAAAGCGTGCTATTTTGCAAATACAGAGCCATTATTTCCAAAACTATCGCTTCCTGACATCGTAAAAGGCTTTCTGCTCAAACTATTTTGCACCTCTGTCGGAAAGAAAATGATTTTTTCTGTACCCGGATATAGGAAGTATCGAATTTTATTCGTAACTTTGCAGGCGTTATCGAAAAACGAATATTAACAAAATACCATAATAAACAATGAAAGTCACAGTTCGTATTTTACTGACAATAGCCAGCCTTTTTATGGCAACACTTTGTGTTTTGAGTGTGGTTATTCCTATCAACTTTGAAGAAACAAGAACCAAGCGTGAAGCAGATGTCGTAAAGAACCTTATCGCTTTGCGTACTGCCGAAGTTGAGTTCCGTAGTCAAAAGGGCTATTTTACTGCCGATTTGGATTCGCTTGTTCTTTTCCTCAAAACCGCTCCGAAGAAAGAAGTATTGAAAGAAGGTGCACTTACCGATGCACAGTTGGAAGCCGGTATGACAGAGAAAAAGGCCATCCGCATCATCAACGCTGCCAAAAAACGTGCTGAACGCAAACTCAAAACAACAGACAACGACGAGTTGTATGCATATATCTGGGCGAACGACCGTGAAGTGAAACAAAACGGCTTGCAAGGTTTCCGCCGTGATACGGTTTATACCAATATGATTCAATCGCTTTACAAAGATACCTACACCGAGGAGAACATCGAAAAGATTATTTACATTCCTTATACCGACAATGTGAAATTTGCGGCTGAAGTAAACAATACTTACACCGACAAAAACGGTATCAAAGTGCCTCTTTTCATGATATCCGCCCACTACGATACTTATTTGGGTGACCTCAATGCACAAGAGCGCGTCAACCTTATCGACAAAGAGCAAAAGTTAGACCGTTTCCCCGGTTTGAAAGTAGGTTCGATAGATGGTCCTAACAACAACGCCGGTAACTGGGAATAATCCGCTCGGGTGAGCAAAAGGCAGTGTGCCGGCTGACCGATTACGATGATGAGTGGACAACACCATACAGAAAAAGAGTTCGTCAAGCATGGCGGGCTCTTTTCTCTTACGCCCCATTTTACTCTTGTGCCCGAACAACTCTATCGGGAGGAAGACAACGATTTGTGGCTCAATTTCTTGCGTGAACATATTCCGCACAATCAGCATATTACCGCCGAAGCTATTCCGCTCTATGGTTGCGTTTGTCTCTACGAAGCCGACGAGCAGAACCGGCAACATGCAGTTTGTCATCTTCTCGAACTCTCAGAGCAGATTGCCGATGTGAGCTTTGCCATGGCATATCTCACGGAGCAAAGTATGGTGTGGATTGCCGTCAAAAACAAGCAATTGCAACACGCTATGGTTTACGATATTGCCTCGTCAACCGATGTGCTCTATTATATGCTCAATGCTCTGACGCAATTGGATTTACAGATTGGCACACCTGTTTATCTGTATGGAGAATATCCCGCCGATTGGCTTTCGCTACTCAAAGAATACCTTATTATTATCACTGCAAACCGCCTCTAAACACTATGCGTATCATATCCGGAAAATACAAAGGACGGCGTTTCAATCCGCCGAAGAACATTACCGCCCGACCTACAACCGACTTCGCCAAAGAATCGCTTTTCAACCTGCTGAACAACCGCATTTCGTTCGAAGAAATTGATGTACTCGACCTTTTTGCCGGAACAGGCAGTATCAGTCTTGAGTGTATTTCGCGTGGTGCCAAAGAAGTAATTGCCGTGGAGAAAGCCATGACGCAACAGAACTTTATCATTTCCACCAAACGCGAATTGGGTATCAACAATCTCATGCTTATTCGGGGTGATGTTTTCAAATACTTGGGTGCTTGCCGCTTGCAATTTGATTTTATCTATGCCGATCCGCCCTATGATTTGGATTTGCTCCCTACCCTGCCTGACCTTGTCTTCGGGAAAGAACTCTTAAAAGAAGATGGCATTTTTGTATTAGAGCATTCCGCCAAACAGGATTTCTCCGCCCATCCGCATTTCCTTGAGCATCGCAATTACGGTAGTGTCAATTTTAGTTTTTTTGCCTAATTGAGTAGTGGCAGTTGAGGAACTGAGGAACTGAATTAGAAATTTCCAATTCATAGTTCCTCAATTTTTCTGCCCGACATCACACCATCAGTTTCTTATAGCGGATACGTTTCGGTTCCATTGCATCTTCGCCCAATCGCATTCGTTTATTGGCTTCGTATTCTGAATAACTGCCCTCGAAAACAAACACTTTGCTATCGCCCTCATAAGCAATAATATGGGTGCAAATACGGTCCAAGAACCAACGGTCGTGACTAATCACCACGGCACAACCGGCAAAGTTCTCCAAGCCTTCTTCCAACGCACGAAGGGTGTTCACATCGATATCGTTGGTAGGCTCGTCCAACAAGAGCACGTTGGCTTCCGATTTCAACGTCAGTGCCAAATGCAGGCGGTTACGCTCTCCGCCTGATAATACTCCGCACTTCTTTTCCTGGTCAGATCCCGTAAAGTTGAAGCGGCTCAAATATGCACGGGCATTGATTTCCCTGCCGCCTACACGGATAAATTCCGTTCCGTTGCTGATAGTTTCGTACACCGTCTTTTCAGGGTCGATATTGGAGTGCACTTGGTCAACATAACCAATCTTCACCGTATCACCCACCGAGAACGTACCTTTGTCGGCTTTCTCCATGCCCATTATCATGCGGAACAAGGTGGTTTTGCCGGCACCATTCGGACCGATAATTCCCACAATGCCGTTGGGTGGCAACATAAAGTTCAAGTCCTCAAACAATATCTTCTCACCAAAAGCTTTGCTCACGCCTTCTGCATTGATAACTTTGTTACCCAGGCGAGGACCGTTCGGAATAAAGATTTCCAGCTTCTCTTCCCTCTCTTTCTGCTCTTCGTTCATCATCTTGTCGTAAGCTGCCAGACGCGCTTTTCCTTTGGCTTGTCGTGCCTTAGGTGCCATACGCACCCATTCCAATTCACGCTCCAAAGTCTTACGGCGCTTCGAAGCTTGCTTTTCTTCCATTGCCATACGGGCTGTCTTTTGCTCCAACCAAGAAGAATAGTTACCTTTCCAAGGAATGCCCTCTCCACGGTCCAATTCCAATATCCAACCTGCCACATGGTCGAGGAAATAACGGTCGTGCGTTACGGCAATCACTGTTCCGGCATATTGTTGCAAATGCTGTTCCAACCATTCCACCGACTCAGCGTCCAAATGGTTGGTAGGCTCGTCAAGAAGCAATATGTCAGGCTGTTGCAATAGCAGGCGGCAGAGTGCCACACGGCGTCGCTCACCTCCTGACAGGTTCTTCACCAAAGCATCTTCGTCCGGACAACGGAGTGCGTCCATGGCACGTTCCAGTTTGTTGTCCAAATTCCATGCATCGGCATGGTCGAGCAATTCCTGCAATTCGCCTTGCCGTGCAAGCAGTTTGTCGAAATCGGCATCCGGTTCGGCAAATGCCATATTGATGGCATCGAATTCCGCCAACATATCCACTACGGGTTGAACGCCTTCCTGCACCACTTCTTTCACTGTTTTTTCCGGGTCAAGTTTAGGCTCTTGTTCCAAATACCCAACCGAATATCCGGGTGAGAAAACCACATCGCCTTGGTAGTTTTTGTCCACACCTGCGATAATCTTGAGCAAAGTGGATTTACCTGATCCGTTCAAACCGATGATACCGATCTTTGCGCCATAGAAGAAACTCAGATAGATATCGCTGAGCACTTTCTTTTGGGGTGTAAATGATTTGCTTACCCCTACCATCGAGAAAATAATCTTTTTGTCGTCTGCCATAGTGTATTTCTTATGATGATGAATATTAATGATTTGTCTTTTTCTGTTTGTATGCTTCAATAGCCGAAAGCATATCCCATTTGTATGCCACGCCTAAACGGAACTGATGAAAAGGATAATCTTTTATGCCGTATTGATAAGTGAACAGGATTTCCCAATTCTTGATATATCCCATGATATTGGTTTTCAGCGTCATAGGCCGATCGTGTGCATCTTTCACGGGCGACGGATTGTTTTCCCAACCCACGTAACCCGTGAACACTTGTGCCAAAGAGAAACAGCTCGTCAACAGCTTCAGTTGGGCACCATACATCACTGCATCGTTTTGCCGTCCGTTGTCAGTTTGCCAGCACAAGAATCCCGCAGAACCGGCAAAACGCAATTCTTGGAAGAAACCGTGCTTAAAGTATATGGACTTTGCCAATGTACCATCGAAAAAGTAACCAGGGCAATCGTAGTTCCGCGCATTCGGCCAGCCTCCTCCTGAAGCCGATTTAATGGCAGCACGCAGTACGAAATCGGG
Source organism: Bacteroidales bacterium (assembly GCA_022783865.1). Classification (GTDB taxonomy): domain Bacteria; phylum Bacteroidota; class Bacteroidia; order Bacteroidales; family Paludibacteraceae; genus Colicola. Next base: position 6,958 of record JALFYY010000026.1, on the reverse strand, counting down.
CAAGTATTTCTTTTGTTTCAGGACCTGTATATCAGTGCTGACATACACATCGCCAAACTCGTACCCCGTCATTCTGACAGTATCTTGCAAACGGCAAGTACGCTGCCGTTCCAGAGTATTCCAATATCCTTCCACTACCGGCATCCAAAGCGACAGATTCACTCTATCCGTAAACAAAGGAACATTCAAACGAAGGAACAAGTCGGCTGTTTGGTCTTTCTGAAATCCCAAATAGTAGTCACCCGCCAGCTCAAGGCGCAAATCGGCACTAACCGTACCATCGGACATATCCGGTACCGGAAAAGCATTCGGACCAAAATAGTAAGGAGATATATAGGTGGTACGATGCAAATCGGGAGCCGTCAGGTCGGTTTGCGCCATTACAACTACAGAAAGCAACAATGCTGCTATACTAATATAATATCTCATCTATTCACAATTATCAGGCATTCATCAATACAGCCGTGTGGCATGCCACTACACCGGCTGTTTCCGTGCGTAAACGGCTGTTTCCCAAACTCACGGGAACGAAGCCTAACGCCAAGGCTTCTTCTACTTCCTGCTCGGAGAAATCGCCCTCCGGACCAATCAGCACCAAAACGGATTTGCCTCGTTTGATTTCATCTTTCAAATCTCGTTTCTCCTCTTTGTAGCAATGGGCAATAAACTTGGTTTCTTCCGTTGCTTGACGGACAAAAGTGTCGTAATCCGTCAGTTCGTTCAACTTGGGCAGATAAGGCGTAAGCGATTGTTTTGCAGCACTGAGCACTATCTTTTCCAAGCGGTCGGTTCGTATCTGTTTGCGTTCCGAGAAGCGGCATAAAAGCGGAGTGATTTCGTCCACTCCTATTTCTGTACATTTCTCCACCATCCATTCCATCCGCTCGATATTCTTGGTCGGTGCAATGGCAATATGCAAATAGAAATCGTGCGCTTTCTGTTGCTTCTCTTGCGTCAGAACCTCAAACTCACAATGCTTGGGGTGCGGATTGGTTATGCGTGCGGTGTAGGTGTTTCCTTTTCCGTCGGTGAGCAAGATTTCATCGCCACGCGTATAGCGAAGTACCCGTACACAATGTTGCGACTCTTCTTCGGAGAGAACATGCGAGGTCAGTATATCCGGTGTATAAAACAAATACATAATCTCTTGATAATGATTGTATTGTCTGACTACAAATTTTTGTTGTGTTATAAGTCGGCTTCTTTCAGTCGCTCGGCATTTTCGGCTATTTGCAACTGGTCGATTACACCTTGGATTTCGCCGTCCATAAAGGCTTGCAAGTTGTAAATGGTATATCCTATACGATGGTCGGTAATACGGCCCTGTGGATAATTGTACGTACGTATTTTGGCACTTCGGTCACCTGTAGAAACCATTGTTTTACGGCGACGGGCTATGTCGTCGATATACTTCTGATGTTCTTTGTCGTAGATTTGCGTACGCAAGCGGGAGAGTGCCCTTTCTTTGTTTTTCGGCTGGTCGCGTGTTTCGGTACATTCAATCAGTATCTCTTCTACCGTACCTGTATTGGGGTTCTTCCACATATAACGCAAACGCACGCCCGATTCCACCTTGTTTACATTTTGTCCGCCTGCTCCACCCGAACGGAATGTTTCCCATTTGATTTCTCCTTCGTTGATTTCCACTTCAAACTCATCGGCTTCCGGCAATACGGCTACCGTAGCAGCTGAAGTATGTACACGCCCTTGCGTCTCTGTTGCAGGAACGCGTTGTACACGATGTACCCCCGATTCGTATTTCAGTGTGCCATATACGTCTGTGCCGGTCACGTTGAAGATGATTTCTTTGTAACCGCCTACTGCGCCTTCGGAGAACGATGAAACCGTGTATTTCCAACCTTTCAGCTCAAAATACTTGGTGTACATACGGAACAAATCGCCAGCAAAAAGCGAGGCTTCGTCACCACCCGTTCCACCACGTATTTCCATTACCACATTCTTGCTGTCTTCTTTGTCTTGGGGCAAAAGCATGATACGCACCTCTTCTTCCAATTTCGGTATAAGCGGCTCCAATTCATCGATTTCCGCTTTTGCCATCTCCCTCAGTTCCGGCTCTTGCTCATTGTAATAGACTTGTTTGGCGTCCTCCAAGTTTGCCAAAGTCTTCCGGTATTGTTCTGCTGACTGCAATACGCGTTCCAAATCGTGATACTCTTTGTTCAAACGTATGTAGCGTGCTTGGTCGGCAATCACCGCAGGGTCGGTTATCAAGAGTCCCACTTCGTGGAACTTGGCTTGTAGTCCGTCGATCTTATCTAATATATTCATATAATGTCAATGTATTTTTTCGCTTTCCAGTATATCAGGATTCTTATTGCTTACTTTTCCTGTTTCCGCCATTTCCTGCAGGTTCTCCATAAAGGTATTGACGCGCCACTCTATCACGTTCTTATACACTTTTTTGCTTACAAAGATATTGAAGAACCATCCGAACCGCACATTTATATCAATGCTCAGTGTACAATTATTATCATCAATAGGAGTGACATAGAAATTGCCATAGGCTTCTTTCAGAATGTTTCCGGCATAATAGATATCCACTCTCACATGCCGAACCGGTCCTTCAAAAACATCAGTCACTATGCTTTCCAATTCCACATCACGGAATCTTCGGAACTTCGGTACCACAATATCCATCAAAAGGCGGCTATAGTTTTGTTCGGGAATATACACAATATCGTTCAGCACCAATACAATGGCATCTTTATCTTCGTTGCCTTGTTGCCCCATTCCCATAAAAGCCCAAGTGAACAATGTATCGGGATTGGTCTGAAACTCGTATATCAACCGGTCGATCATCTGATTGGTCACTGTCTGCGATGCAGCTACCGGCACTGTACATTCAGTGTGGTAAGTACCTTTTGAGTAGGTCGTCAGAATGGTAAGAATAAGAAACAATCTATGCATACGAACAAAGTATTAGGTGTATGTTTCCGGCTTCAGACACTATTGGCGATGGCTATAATAAGCCTGCAAAGTATTTTGCAATAGCGATATAATCGTCATCGGCCCGACGCCACCGGGAACCGGTGTTATGTAGGAGCAAAGTGGTGCAACCTGCTCAAAATCAACATCACCACAGACACGATAGCCACGTGGTGCACTGCTGTCTTCTACTCGAGAACACCCGACGTCGATTATCACAACTCCTTTTCGCACCATATCCGCTTTGAGTAATCCTGGTTGTCCTGTTGCTACAACAATAATATCAGCCGTCAGGCATATTTCTTTCAAGTTGTGCGTCCGGCTATGGCAAACGGTCACGGTAGCATCACCGTTGTCTCCCTTTTGCAAAAGCAGCATAGCCATCGGCTTACCCACGATATTGCTCCGTCCGACTACCACAATATGCTTTCCTGCCGTCGGGATATCATAACGGCGAAGCAATTCGCGTATGCCGCGTGGCGTAGCCGGAACGATAGAAGGCAATCCCATCAGCGTACGGCCTACATTCTCAGGGTGAAGCCCGTCAACATCTTTCCGATAGTCAATAGCTGAAACAATCTGTTGCTCGTCAATATGTTCAGGCAAAGGAAGCTGCACCATAAAACCGTCAACGGTTTTGTCTTGATTCAGACGATGGATATGTTGCAACAGTTCATCGGTTGTAATGTCGTCTTCAAAAGCCAGACGGGTGGTAGCAATACCTATTTCTTGGCAGGCTTTCAGTTTGCTGGCGACATACGTTTCCGATGCAGGATTATGACCTACAATAACTACCGTCAGATGGGGCGCACGCTGTCCTTTGGCAAGAAGCGATTGTACTTCCTGACGCAGTTCCGCACGAATGGTTTGGGCAATATGTTTTCCGTCAATCAATATCATTGGCGCTTTATCTATGCATTTTCTTACCGCGGTTTTTTGTTACCATCCGCATCATCTTGCTTGTTTGCTCAAACTGTTTGAGGAAACGGTTGAGTTCAACGATGGTCGTACCGCTACCTTTGGCAATACGTTGTTTGCGTGAGCCGTTCAACAGAGATGGATTGGCACGTTCTTCGGGTGTCATAGAGTTGATAATCGCTTCGATAGGCTTGAAAGCGTCATCGGATATTTCCACACCTTTGAGCGCCTTGTCCATTCCCGGTATCATACCCATAAGGTCTTTCATATTACCCATCTTCTTGATTTGCTGCAACTGCGAGCGGAAGTCATTGAAATCAAACTGATTATGCGCCAATTTCTTGGTAATGCGACGGGCTTCTTCTTCATCGTATTGCTCTTGCGCACGTTCCACCAAGCTGACCACATCGCCCATACCCAGGATACGGTCTGCCATACGTGAAGGATGGAAAACATCGATGGCTTCCATCTTTTCACCGGTAGAAATGAACTTAATCGGCTTTTGTACAACAGAGCGGATAGAAAGCGCTGCACCGCCACGGGCATCACCGTCTAATTTGGTGAGTACCACACCGTCGAAATCAAGGCGGTCGTTGAACTCTTTGGCAGTATTCACGGCGTCCTGACCGGTCATCGAATCGACTACGAACAAGGTTTCCGACGGACGGATTGCTTCTTTGATAGCGGCAATCTCCTGCATCATTTGTTCATCTACAGCCAAACGGCCTGCCGTATCGACAATGACTACATCGTAGCCATAGACACGGGCTTTCTCAATGGCTTTTTGAGCTTTCTTAACGGGATTGGCTTCTGTTTCTTCGGTGAATACATCCACACCTATTTGTTCGCCCAATACCCGGATTTGCTCAATAGCAGCAGGACGATAGACATCGCACGCCACCAACATCACTTTCTTGTTCTTCTTCGTTTTGAGGTAGTTGGCAAACTTGCCGGCAAAAGTGGTCTTACCGGAACCTTGCAAACCGGATAACAGAACAATAGCAGGCGAGCCTTTCAAGTTTACTTCTGCCGCTTCTGCTCCCATCAAATCAGCCAGTTCGTCGTGCGTTATCTTAACGAGTAATTGCCCGGGGCGGATAGTCCCCAATACGTTCTGACCTAAGGCTTTTTCTTTTACACTATCAGTAAAAGTTTTGGCTGTCTTATAGTTAACATCGGCTTCGAGAAGGGCTTTGCGGATGTCCTTCATCGTTTCTGCCACGTTGATTTCGGTAATGCGTCCTTCACCTTTCAGTATCTTGAACGAACGCTCTAATCTTTCGGATAGGTTATCAAACATACTTTTTTGCCTTTATATTCGGTAGCGGTTCTTCCGCAAATTATTACATAATAACAAAGTGCAAAGATACAAATAATTTGTGATATACAAGGTATATCCACGCAAAAAGGATAAGAATGTTGTCAGAATCTATCTACTGCTATCCTTTCATATTATTGAGCGGGTATCTCGCGCGTATCCGTCAACATCGGAAAACTCATTATTTTCGCCTGCAAAGATAATACATTTCCTGTCGTTTTCATTCCCGAACTTTTGGGAATGGCAAACAAAAACTTTTTTCTACCTTTGCAGTCACATAAAAACAAGATTACATACCTTTCATATTGTATTTCCACAGCACCCCTTGCGCACCTCTCGCGCACCCCTTACAGAGAATAAAGAGGCGGGCTTTTATAAGTGAAAATCGGCTTTGATTTATGCTCCGAACTTCGTTGCCTGCTATTTTTTGAAAAACAAATAGAACAAACGAATGGTTATTGCTGTTGATTGATACTGTTAATTAATTGAACAGCAACCGCTTCCGCACCAATCGGACTCCAATGGGTATCATGACACCAATATATATCTTTCACACCAGCTGTTGCCATTTGTGAGAGTGTATCTTTGCTGTTAATGATTTGCGGACGCTGACAAACAGGAATCAATTTCTCCAACACATCTTGTTTTGGATACTGATTATCAACTATATAAGATTGATAAAGGTCATATTTATCCTCTGCAATTAACACATAAAGATTTATATGGAGTGAATCAGCATAAGCAAAAAGACTATCTAATTTTAATGCAGCCAAATCAATATCCGATTGAGAATAAGTATTTATATCTGACTTGTAAAAATACAGTTTGTCTTCTTTCGCTTTACAGGAAAACAACTTTTTTTCCAATATAGCATTATTAACAGGAGACCCATAGCCGGACAAACCTAATTTTCGTTTAATCCATAATTGAGTATGCTGTAAAATAGTCATCTTGGATGTCTTGTCTTCCGATGAAGCACCAACATTGCGTACAGAGTCGTCTTTTGTCGCAAGCGAAGCATAGTCAACTTCTTTCAAACGATGAATCAAGACCCTCTCTACCGTTTCAATAATCACTATAGAGGGCAATTGATGTGTATAAGAAAGAAAATTTGCAAACGGGTTCCCCGTTATCGTTGTAAATGCATATACATCTTTGGCAGTATAGTTCGATAAATAAAATAAATATCCATTTTGTTGTTGGGAAAACGAGTCACCGAAAATAAAAATACTGCTATCTCTATCAGATAGCCATACATCTTGCATATCAATCTTCGGCTCTTTTTCAAAAGCCGGACTTGGAATATTATAGTCATCAGCAAACGGAATATAGCCCAATCGTGATAAATCTCCTGAACCGCTTGGTATATGCGACAAAATGAATATCCTAAATATTAATATAGGTACTATAATAGGAAGAGCATATATCAATGTCTTGATAAGAAAACGTCGCATAGCTTAGAATTGAAAATATATGAATGTTTGATTTTCACCTGTATAAAAGAACATCATAGCAAAGATGGCATAGTAAATAAGTAATCGCAACCATCTGTTATTCGGAAGTAAATACAAACCATGCTCCCGGTTACGATTTATCCATTCTACCGCTAACATCAAAACAATAGAAATAGCAAGAGGTATGTAATATGCTCTATTCATCAGCCACGGAATAGAGAATAACGATGGTGAGAAGATGCCTGTTATCCATGCAGTGAGCGTTTTCATACCCGTAGCACGGAAGATAATCCAGCCGAAAACTACGAGGAGGAAAGTCAAG
>JALFYY010000029.1 GCA_022783865.1 Bacteroidales bacterium | reverse complement strand
AGATAGATAGATAGATAGATAGATAGATAGATAGATAGATAGATAGATAGATAGATAGATAGATAGATAGATAGATAGATAGATAGATAGATAGATAGATAGATAGATAGATAGATAGATAGATAGATAGATAGATTGTGTATTTCTTCTGGCACGGGATTTGAGACATATATGAGACATGAGCGAAAAATGGTGTTTTATCAGTATATGATGATAGGAAACATAGATTGGCTGTAAAAATGGCATAGAATATGACATTTTGACAGAAAGATAAGATTACTAATAAGGCATACACTGATAAGACCATTTAGTAAGAACAGAGTAAATTGTAATATTATGATGGCATACGATTTTGATTTAGTTGCAAACGATAATAATGTAGAAGGTACTGAGATAATACCTATCATTGAAAATAACGACCGGCAGCAGAAACAGAAAATCAATGACGGCGACGTGCTCGGTTTGCTCCCACTGCGCAATATGGTACTCTTTCCCGGAGTATTGTTGCCCGTAACGGTGGCACGGCCCAAGTCGCTGAAATTGGTGCATTCAGCTTTCGATAATGACAAGCCCATAGCAGTTTGCTGTCAGAAAGATGCCGAGGTGCAAGAACCTAAAGGGGAAGATATCTACCCTCTTGGTACTGCTGCACGTGTGGTTCGTATATTCGATTTACCTGACGGCTCTAAAACTGTTATTTTGGAAGGTTTGGAGCGCATTATGGTAGATGAAATCGTAGGCAGAACTCCCTATCTGAAAGCCAAAGTATTAGTTATTCCTGAAGTATTCCCCAAACGCAGCGACAAACAATTCATGGCGATTGTTGCCAACTTGAAAGACTTGGCAATCAACATATTAAAGCAGACAGAGAACATTCCTCCCGAAGCAGGATTTGCGCTGAAAAACATAGACAATCCCCCTTCGTTGGTGAACTATATCTGCGTTAATTTCAATCTCGCCATCAGTGACAAGCAAGCTCTTTTGCAACAAGAAAAGCTGGAAAACCGTGCCATGCAACTGTTGGAGCTCCTTAATAAGGAGTCACAAATGATTGACATCAAGCGTTCTATACAAGAAAAAGCCCGTGAAGATATCGACAAACAACAGCGTGAGTACTTTTTGCAACAGCAGATTCAAACCATTCAGAAAGAACTGGGTGACACTGCCGAGCAAACAGTGAACGAAATGCGTGAACGTGCCAAACAGAAACATTGGCAGGCAGAGACACAAGAGGCTTTTGAAAAAGAACTAAAGAAATTGGAGCGCACCCCTACTCACTCGCCTGACTATTCGATTCAGCAGAACTATTTGGAGACAATGCTCAACTTGCCATGGGGCGAATATACAGAAGACAACTTTGATATCAAGAATGCCGAGAAAGTACTGAACCACGACCACTATGGCATGGATAAAGTGAAAGAACGTATTTTGGAATATCTTTCAGTTTTGAAGATGAAAGGTGATTTGAAATCCCCTATTATCTGTCTGTATGGTGCTCCCGGTGTGGGCAAAACATCGTTGGGACGCTCTATCGCTACAGCATTGGGACGGAAATACGCCCGTATCTCATTGGGAGGACTGCACGACGAGTCGGAAATACGCGGTCACCGGCGTACCTATATAGGCGCAATGCCCGGTAGGATTATTCAGAACTTGCTGAAAGTCAAGTCGTCAAATCCGGTATTCGTATTGGACGAAATAGACAAATTGTCGTCCGACTATCACGGTGACCCCACTTCGGCATTGTTAGAGGTGTTGGATCCGGAGCAGAATGCCACTTTCCACGATAATTTCTTGGATTTGGACTACGACCTGAGCAAAGTGCTTTTTATTGCGACTGCCAATACGCTTTCGACGATTCCGCGTCCACTACTCGACCGTATGGAGCTCATCAATATGACCGGTTATCTGCAGGAAGAGAAAGTGGAAATAGCCAAACGCCATTTGGTACCCAAGCAATTGGAAAATCATGGTATCAAGTCGTCACAACTGAAATTCAGCAAACAAGTACTGAACTTGCTCATTGATCATTATACCCGTGAGTCGGGCGTTCGGGAATTAGACCGCCAGATAGCTGCCATTGTACGAAAAGCGGTTTTGCGTATTGCTACAGAACAGCCTTATAATGTAACGGTTACACCGGAAGATTTGGAAACATATTTGGGCAAGCCCCGCTATACACGCGATATGTACGAGAACAACAAATACGTAGGTGTGGTGACCGGTTTGGCGTGGACCGAAGTGGGTGGTGAGATACTTTTCATTGAAACTTCCCTTTCTCAGGCAAAAGCCCCGTCGTTGACATTAACCGGCAACCTGGGCGATGTGATGAAAGAATCGGCAACCATCGCATTGGGTTATATAAAAGCACATGCTGCCCAATTCGGAATTGACAAGAAGAAGCTGGATACTACGGCTGTGCATTTGCATGTTCCGGAAGGCGCAATTCCAAAAGACGGTCCTTCTGCCGGTATCACTATGACTACGGCTTTGGTATCTGCTTTTACAGGAAGACATGTGCGCGAACGTCTGGCAATGACCGGTGAGATGACGCTTCGCGGCAAAGTACTGCCGGTTGGAGGTATCAAAGAGAAAATCTTGGCTGCCAAACGTGCAGGCATTACGGATATCATCTTATGCAGCGACAACAGGAAAGACATTGAGGAAATACAACCCATCTATCTGAAAGGACTTACTTTCCATTATGTGAATGATATTCAGGAAGTGATTGATTTCGCACTATTGAAGAAATAAACAATACTTTTCAGAATCGTATCAGTCCAAAGCGGTAATATACAAAATAGAGCAGGCAAATTGCCTGCTTTATTTGTAGAGCATGATTAATTAATTAATTAATTCCTGCTTTTATATGAAAAGAACTCTTTTAATTTCGTTTGTTACCCTCGTTATGATGATGGGTATGCCTTTTTATTCGCATGTTTATGCAGATGATGTAATTTATCAACGCACCTCAAAAATGCCTGAATTCAAAGAAGAAGGCGGTTTGCAAGCATGCACCAATTATGTAAGCGAGCATCTACAAATTCATCCGAAAGAAAGCGGTCGTGTGATTTGTAGCGTTGTTATTGAAAAAGACGGCTCTGTCGGCGATGTGAAAGTATTAAGGTCTTGCGGTGATACAGCGGTAGATAATGAAGTTGTCCGTCTGATAAAAACAACCGACAAGCAATGGCAACCAGGAGAAAACAGCGGCAAAGCCGTACGCGTTCAAATCGTCTTGGCACTACGAGTGGATCCAAAAGAATAACGATTCAAATGAATGATATAATAACCGCAGCGAAATTGTTTGCTGCGGTTATTATATTTAACATGATTTAGACGAATTCAGGTTAATAAGTCTTTGTTCTATCTTCCTACCATATTCCTATTTCAGATGTCGGCTTGATATCGGCTGAATCACCTACTAATAACCCACTAATCACCCACTCTTGCCGGCTCACGGGTATTTGGATCATAAGATGAACTGAGGAACTGAATATAACTGATATGTACAGACATCCTCTTGCACATATCGAAAGAAAACTATATCTTTGTCATCAAAATAACTACAAAGTATGAATAGGAAAAAAGTTGCTTTGGTATTGGCAAGCGGAGGAGCACGAGGTATGGCGCATATCGGTGCGATAGAAGAACTGGAAAGCCGCGGATACGAGATTACGTCTATTGCAGGCTGTTCGGCAGGCTCGTTGATAGCAGGAGTATATGCAACCGGCAAGTTGCAAGAAGCCAAAGAATGGTTTTTGTCGCTTGACAAGCAGAAAATACTGTCGTTGGGTGATTTCTCGCTGAGCAAGCACTATTTGGTGAAGGGCGACAAGATTATGGAAGCTTTCCAGGAAATAGTGGACGATTGCCAAATAGAAGATTTGCCTATCCCGGTCAGCCTTGTAGCCAGCGATATTATTCGTAACAAAGAGGTTGTAATCGAATCAGGCAGTTTGTTTGAAGGCGTCAGGGCTTCGGTATCCATTCCGATGTTCTTCCGTCCGGTGAAGAAAGACGACATGCTCTTGATAGACGGCGGAATACTGAATGCCTTTCCGCTGAACCGTGTACATAGGACTGAAGGCGACATATTGGTCGGTATGAATATCAGTGCACCGGACAGTTTGGAACCAGAGCAACCCAAACAACGGCATATGCCTAAGTTTTTGAAAGATTTGCCACCGGTGGTACATAACTTTATTGACGAGCATTTCTTTGATGACGACGAGGCAGACAATATATCAGATTCTATCAATTATATATCTCTCTTAATGCGTATGACAGATATGATGATCCAGCACAATACGGTGGCAATGACACAGTTTGTGCCAGCAGATATTTTAGCAGAAATGCCTATGAACCAATACCCCACTTTTGCATTTGACAAGGCACAGGAAATCATCGATTTAGGGCGTCAACTGATGAGCAAAGCCATTGATAAGTATGAAGCCCGATTAAAGAATCAATAACATTAAGAGCCTATCCCTCTGAGTATAGGCTTTATTGTTTCTTTCAGACGATATTGTTTATTCAAGAAAAAAGTATTATCTTTGCACCCCTAAAAGGAATGTTTTTGTCAATTCCATAACTACTTGTACTTGAAGACAAATAATAACAACTTAATATTCCACTCTACAATGGACAACAAAAAAAGAGTTTATACCTTCGGCAACGGACAAGCAGAAGGTAATGCCCAGATGCGTGAAGTCTTGGGCGGTAAAGGCGCAAACTGCGCTGAAATGAACTTGATAGGTGTACCTGTTCCTCCGGGATTCACCATTACTACCGATGTATGTAACGAGTACTACGAAATCGGTCAAGAACGAATCGTTGAGATTCTTACTCCCGAAGTTACTGCTGCCGTAAAGCATGTAGAAAACCTGATGAACTGCAAGTTCGGTGATCCGTCCAATCCTCTGCTCGTGAGTGTTCGCTCGGGCGCACGTGCATCAATGCCGGGTATGATGGATACCATTTTGAACCTCGGTTTGAACGACAAAGTAGCTGAAGGGATGGTGAAGAAAACCAATAATCCTCACTTTGTTTACGACTCGTACCGCCGTTTCGTACAGATGTACGGCGACGTTGTATTGGGTATGAAACCTGTCAATAAAGAAGATATTGACCCATTTGAAGCTATTATTGAGGAAGTAAAAGAGATACGTGGCGTCAAGCTGGACAAAGACTTGAACGTTGACGAGCTGAAACTCTTGGTAGCCCGCTTCAAAACAGCCATCAAGGATCAGACCGGCAAGGATTTCCCGACCGACCCAATGGAGCAACTTTGGGGTGCTATTTGCGCCGTATTCCGCTCTTGGATGAACGAGCGTGCTATTCTCTATCGTAAGATGGAAGGTATTCCTGACGAATGGGGAACTGCCGTATCGGTAATGGCAATGGTATTCGGCAATATGGGCGAGACCTCTGCAACGGGTGTTTGCTTCAGCCGTGATGCTGCAACAGGTGAGAATATCTTCAATGGTGAGTATCTTGTCAATGCACAAGGTGAAGACGTTGTAGCCGGTATTCGTACGCCACAACAAATCACAGTGGAAGGTTCACGCCGTTGGGCTCATCTGCAAGGCATTTCCGAGGAAGAACGTGCAGCCAAATATCCTTCGATGGAAGAGGCTATGCCCGAAATATTCAAGGAACTGAACGCTATACAAGAGAAATTGGAGAACCACTATCGTGATATGCAAGATATGGAGTTCACCGTGCAAGAAGGCAAACTCTGGTTCCTGCAAACCCGTAACGGAAAGCGTACAGGTACAGCTATGGTGAAGATTGCAATGGACTTAGTCCGCGAAGGTCTCATCGACGAGAAAACAGCAGTACTTCGCTGCGAGCCCCAGAAGTTGGACGAACTGCTTCACCCTGTATTCGACAAAACAGAACTGAAGAGAGCCAAAGTGATTACCCAAGGTTTGCCCGCTTCTCCGGGTGCTGCTTGCGGACAAATCGTATTCCATGCAGACGATGCACAAGAGTGGCACAACGATGGTCACCGTGTAATCATGGTCCGTATTGAAACCAGTCCGGAAGACTTGGCCGGTATGTCAGCAGCCGAAGGTATCTTGACCGCTCGCGGTGGTATGACGAGTCACGCTGCCGTAGTTGCCCGCGGTATGGGCAAATGCTGTGTCAGCGGTGCAGGTGCCATCAATGTTAACTACAAGACCAAGACGGTTGAGATAGAAGGCGTTACCTATAAGGAAGGAGATTATATATCGTTGAACGGTTCTACCGGTCAGGTTTATGCAGGCGAAATTCCAACCCGTGCTGCTGAACTCTCAGGCGATTTCAAAGCCTTGATGGACCTTTGCGACAAATATACCCAACTGCAGGTTCGTACCAACGCTGATACTCCTCATGATGCACAAGTGGCCCGTGCATTCGGTGCCAAAGGTATCGGTTTGACCCGTACGGAACACATGTTCTTCGAGGATCAGAAGATTATCGCCATGCGCGAAATGATTCTTGCCGAGACAGTAGAAGGACGCGAAAAGGCACTTGCCAAATTGTTGCCCTATCAGAAAGCCGACTTCAAGGGTATCTTGGAAGCCATGGACGGTTGTCCTGTTAATATCCGTTTGCTTGATCCTCCATTGCATGAGTTTGTACCACACGATTTGAAAGGACAAGAAGTAATGGCACAAGAGATGGGTGTTTCTGTCGAATACATTCAACGCCGTGTTGCTTCGTTGGCAGAAAACAACCCGATGTTGGGTCACCGTGGTTGCCGTTTGGGTATTACATTCCCTGAGATTACTGCCATGCAGACCCGTGCTATCCTTTCTGCTGCTTGCGAATTGAAGAAGGAAGGCAAAAATCCTATGCCTGAAATCATGGTGCCTCTGATTGGTATCCTGTATGAGTTCACACAACAGAAGGAAATTATCCAAAAGGTTGCTGCCGAGGTATTTGCAGAGTACGGTATTGAAGTGGAATACGAAATCGGTACTATGATTGAGATTCCACGTGCCGCATTGACCGCTGACCGTATTGCAACAGAAGCACAATACTTCTCGTTCGGTACGAACGACCTTACGCAAATGACTTTCGGTTATAGCCGTGACGATATCGCTTCGTTCTTGCCGGCTTACTTGGAGAAGAAGATTCTGAAAGTCGATCCTTTCCAAGTGTTAGACCAAAACGGCGTCGGACAATTGGTAAAAATGGCAGTAGAGAAAGGCCGTGCCGTTCGTCCGGGATTGCGTACCGGTATTTGCGGTGAACACGGTGGAGAGCCTTCTTCCGTCAAGTTCTGCGCCCGCATCGGTATGAACTATGCTTCTTGTTCGCCATTCCGCGTTCCTATCGCACGTTTGGCAGCAGCACAAGCAGCAATAGAAGAATAAACAACGAATAATTATTAAAGATAATCCTGCTATTTTATATAGAATAGCAGGATTATCTGTTTTTATAGCGAACTTACTATTTTCAGGTATTCTTATCACACCTATTTCAGAAATTGTGATAGTTGCCACGAACAATCGTTTATTTCTTTATGGATTTATACAAGATAGGTATTCGTTTGGCAATATGGGCAACAGCTATCATAGTTGTTGCAATCCCTATAATATAATGAATCCATCCAATGGAGCATCTTAATCCGTGGACAAAAAGTAAAACAATTCCCGTAGCGGATAAAAGCAAAAATACAATCGACAACAATAGCGTCAGTTTGCTTTTACGTCCCATTCCGTTTACGACAAGTCCTTTGTACCAACCCCAATGAGCAGCAATATGAAACATGACAATTATAAAGAACAACAAACTAACCACAATATGAAATACAGCCCAATTATGACATTCTCCATGACAACCTCCATGTCCGGCAACATGCAAATTAATCCCTGTAAATGCTGTAAGAAAAAACAAAGGAACAGCTATCCAATCTATAATAAAAATACGCCTCATTATTGTTTCTTTATTTAATGATTTCCTCAAATGTACCGTCTTCGTAGAAGATAACGACTTTTTGCACCTTTTTTGCTATGAGTTTAGTCTGAACAACGGGTTCCTGAAGAGCGTGCTTATTCGCATTAGAAGGGGCAGGAATTTCCACCGGTTGAGTCAGAGGAAGATAAGAACCGTCTTGCTCAAGCGGTTTTTCTTCGAATAGAGTGGGTTGCTGAGAATCGATTTTTTGGCGATACATCGAACCGACACCCAAAATAAGCCAGTCTGATGAAATTGTACGAAAACGATTCAGTACCTTTTGCAGGACTTCGAGACTGGGGCGATTGCGATCACCCATGATATTAGAGATGGTACTGCTTTGTACACCTATCTCAGTGGCAAACTGACGGGCATTCATGCCTTCAGTTTCCATAATCTTTTCCAAACGTTCTTTTTCCGTCATGATAGTAGTGTTTACATATTTATGCCGCTATTCGACACCCTAAAACAGAGCGATAGAAATGTGAAACGACATGCAAAGATATGGAAATTATTTCACATTCACAAATTATACATATAAACACAGAACCGTGTGTCTATTTTTCACTTGTGAAATATATAGAAATGTGTGAAGAGTAGTACAGAAATTGCAAAACGATAATAGTCAAACGGTTTAGTATTAACGAGATTACTTTATATTTATATTGTTGTTTATTTATAAACAATCGATTACGTAATAATATCCACCTTGAAATGCGCATTTTCAATTTTCAGACAGGCTTTAAGACGATTATGCTACAATATTGGTTTAGATATTTATCGTAAACGTTGATATTCGATATTTTATGCGTACAAATAGGCGTAAATTTTAGTGAAGAAACGGAAGGATTTCAGCATTGTTGCTCTATTGTGATTTGTGAATATTAGCAAGATTGGATTGTTTGCTTTTTGTGGATATTACGTTGCTTTGGTTTGTGAATTATACCCATTTTGCCAAATGTGAACTTTATATGCGTGAACATTTTTCTTCGTATTTGAACCATTTACATATGTGAATATGGTAGATTGCATGAGAATTGAATATTTTTGCGGTTTCTGTAGATTGATACGAAATATCGGATTCCTGATAAATGTCGGATTGGTATGACAAAGATTGTTTCGGTGAGTGATACTCCCCTGCTTGGGTTATCATATCGTAACACAGAGAACTGCAGGGGAACAGCGAAAAGTTATATGCAGGAGATACTTGATGGAGAGATTGCTATGGGAGTTAGTAGCCGTACGTATGCTTATTGGTTACATAAAGGTAACTGAACAACCAAATAA
>JALFYY010000009.1 GCA_022783865.1 Bacteroidales bacterium | reverse complement strand
TCTCCGTACCTGCCAAGTGGATCATGACTGCAAGGCAATACGTGCTGAATATCTACACAGAGAACCGAGCTTATGCAAAACCCTTCAAAACAGAATTCGGATAAGAATCCTTTCTTTCCGGTTAGAATCTGCGTATTACCTCAAGTCGCATCGTGGGGTAAGGGGAAGGTATGCACAAATCGGACAAAATTCACGCTCATACTATCATGATGCATAGTGTTCAAGCTCTTTACTGCAATTGAGATTGCCATTGAGATTGCTTGCGGATTTTAGGTATACATGTATCATCTTTGATACAACGAGACAACAGGAGGAAGAAATCGGTATGCAAGATGCAGGACAAGCGAAGCAACAAGTCCGTATCGCAAGAGGGGGATTGGAAAATGCGATAGACATTGGGGCGTTGCATGTGCAACTCAGTTGCCAACCATAGTACAGATGTGCCTTGGCGACGCAACTCCGCACGGATTTCTTTACCAATATGAATTTTCATAAACACGTATAAACAGTTGATAGTTAATAGTCAATAGTTAATATCTTAGACGCGATGAATCGCGTCTCTACAATACTACAATCAGCATCTCTACAATATTTCAATTATTCAGTTAGGCAGTTACACCGTTAGGCAATTCCTCAGACGGGGCACGCCCCGTCTCTACACCGAGCGGTATCATACTTTTAGACGATGTACACGTCTCTACACAGGGCTGGGGCAGACTATATTTCAAAATATGGATATTCATATCTTATCGCTTATTTGCTTCGTTTTCTGTGTCATCATCCATGATTTGCTTAGTTTTCAGTGTTATCGTCCATATCTTCTTCGATGGTGGATTGATGCTGTTTCATTATTCTGACGAAAAACACTATACCCGCAACCAAGATTGCTATGCCCACAAGCAGTTCTACAATATTCAGTATCAAATCTTTCAGCAGTAAGGTTTTCGGATCAAAGCCCTGCTCTATCATCGGTTGCCAAATGTTATAACAAGTCAACAACTCTTTACTGCACACTACAACCGATGAGACTCCTATTGCAACAATTATAACAGCAAACAACATCTTCAGCACCCATCGCGAACGCATACCCAAACTGCCTATGTCCAGTCCACCACAGGCATTTCTTCGGTACACCCGTACTGCTTTTGTGGAGCATTCTGCGACAAGTCGTCTTCAGCCGTATCTGCTTGCAATTTATTTTTATATTTCTTCATCCACCTCTGAGCAAACAGTATGAGTATGGACACAAAATAGAATATGGAACGAAAAGCACGACGATTTGCGTTCGCAATACGCTCACGGTTGGCATTTTGCAACGACTCTTGTGTGCTTTGCTTGATTTGTTTTATCCGTTCCTTCCGACGACGTATCGCATCCGAATCCGTTTGTTGGACAGGATTAGGACGCAATTCCAATGGCAATGGTGCATGATCAGCATAGGCAAAAGAGCACACCCACAAAAAGAACAGGCAAAAGCTGCTCCGACGAAGAAAACATAAGAGATTAGTTGTCATAATATTATCCTTTATCACACCAAAGGACATACAAAAAAGAACGTAGACCCCATTGCTGCTTATCACACACGAGGCCTTCGCAAAACCGACAAGTCAATAAACAACAATGAAACCTACGCCGATATGACAACGCACCGCAAGAATACAGCACGATAAAAATCATACCCGTAGGCATCTATTGTTACTTTGCTTTTGACTTGTCTGGAAAAGGTTCCGAAGCTTTCGTGTGTCAACAACAAAGCGTCAATAAACGCCCTATTCAATATGTCGATCCTATGCAACTACGTATTAACAGATTGCATCGGCAAACCAAACCCCACCACCCCATTTTCTGATAAAACAGAAACGGCGTAGGATTCGTTCGCAAAGATACAACAATTTTGCGGTTATGCAAAATAGAGTAAATCAGTTAATAATTAATAATTAATAATTAATAGTTAATAATTAATATTGCATTATCGGGACAAACGTATTTGACAATCATATAATTTGACAATTATTGCGATTTGACGATTGACTTGTTAGACGGAGCACGCTCCGTCTCTACAATTATTTTCAGGCAGAACAGCACGAATGCTCCTGCACACCGGCAAACGCCATCGGGCAAGATATGAGAACAGATATTTTTGTATATCGGCAAAAAGAAGTATCTTTGCGAACAATTAGAGGAAAAACCATGTTTGCCATTTACAAAAAAGAACTCAGATACTATTTTTCCACACCGGTGGGATATATCGTCATCGGACTTTACCTGCTGGCTGTCAGTCTGTTTCTGTGGGTAATTCCGGGCGAATACAATATACCTGATTCGGGTTATGCACAAGCAGACGGATTGTTCCGTCTGAGTCCCTGGTTCTTTATGATGCTCTGTCCCGCCATTACGATGCGGCTCTTTGCCGAGGAAAAACAGACCGGGACATGGAATTTGCTACGTACAAAGCCTATTCCGGTCGGACGAATCGTCATGGGCAAATATTTGGCAGCATGGACATTGGTGGCAATGGCACAACTACCCTGCCTGATACATTATATATTGGTATATCAGTTGGCAGAACCACGAGGCAACCTCGATTCAGGCGCATTCTTCGGAGCGTTTTTGGGACTGCTGTTTCTTTCGGCGGCATTCTGCGCTATCGGCATTTGGGCATCATCGCTGACGAGAAGTCAGATTGTGGCATTCATCGTGGGAGCAACATTGTGTTTTGTTCTCTTCTTCGGGTTTGACCTGTTGAGTTCGCTTTTTACGCAAGGAAAAGCAGTAAACGCATTGCAGTGGATAGGACTGAACGAACATTACAAATCCATCTCAAGGGGCGTGATTGACCTGCGGGATGTGGTGTATTTCTTATCAATAAGTGCCGTGTTCGTACTGCTGAGCATCCGGAAAATGAAGTAACAGAGCGTATGAAGCGAATAGGCATCTTATCGGACACACACGGATATTTGGACAGGCGGATATTCGAGCATTTCAAAGACGTGGACGAGATATGGCATGCAGGCGATATAGGCACTGCGGAAGTGCTGCAAAAACTCAGAGAATTCAAACCGACCCGTGCCGTATTCGGTAATTGCGACAGCGGGGATGTGAGATATTCGCTGAGTGAATTCTATCGGTTCAGAGTAGAGGACGTGAATGTACTGATGACACATATCGGCGGCTATCCGGGGAAATACAATCCTTGGTTGTTGCCCATGTTCCGAGAAAGCCTACAGACACAATCAGAGGAAGGCTCGCAGGATAGTGCCCATGAGCAAAAAGAGGATTCGCATAAGCGGATTGATTTGTTCGTATGCGGGCACAGTCATATCCTGAAAGTGCAATATGACTCGCATTACCGCTTCTTGACCCTCAATCCGGGTGCAGCGGGCAAACAAGGTTGGCAAACGGTGCAGACATTGCTTCGGTTAGTAATCGATGGCTCTCAGGTACGCGACTTGGAAGTTGTTGAATTAGAGAGGTTTTAATTGTATTCTGGAGCCGACAGAAAGCCGTGTTTGACGTCGTTTTGAGAGCACAACAGAGATATTTTGACACTGCTTTTCAGCCTTATAAAAGGCAAAAACATATCCAGAAACTATGTTGCATAACATATAAACTGCTATTGTGAATGTCAAAAAAAAGCAGTTACTTTGCAAGCGTAATCAAAGAAACAACACAATCTTTTTTGTACCTTAAATCAAAACAGACTAATACCTTGATAGTATAAAGGTCGCAGTGAATGCGACCTTTTACACGTTTTATAGGGCAATGCCCGATTTACGATTTGACTTGTTAGACGGAGCACGCTCCGTATTTCATAGACATTGCAGATTAACCAGACACAATAAATTGCAGATTTGTTAGACGCAATAAATCGCAGATTTGTTAGACGCGATCGGACAAGTCCTAATCGCGTCTCTACAAAGCATTATCCTATATGTATCCTGTATATCCCATGGATCTTACGTAGTGCTACAGGGATGCTACGGGAGTTGAAAGCACAACGGGGCTTAGTTATAGTTAATAATTAATATCTCAGAGTAGCTGTAAAGATGGCACGAGGAGTGCTTATCGGTAGCGTATGGGGAGCTGAATCACCAAATAATCACCAAGTAATCACCAAATAATCACCAAATAACGGTAGCACAGTCGGATGATGGAGCAAGGA
>JALFYY010000019.1 GCA_022783865.1 Bacteroidales bacterium | reverse complement strand
GTATTGCCAATTTCTTTACCAATACATTTGCTGCCATTGCTGCCTATTGCTACTTCCCAAAGAAACCTTCACTCAATATCATTTTTGAGGAAAATTGTAAACAATTGTGTCTCTTTTAGTTCCTTATTTCGAACTCACGTTTGTTTATCATCCTCTACAGAATTTTCAGTACAAGATTTTTTCCAAAATTTCCAAGTCATTTGTTTATAGTTGTTTGTCAATTAATAGTATATTTCTTCTTTAACGTAAGTTCAATATTTCAATATAAGGATATAAGCAATCAGTTGAAAATAAATGTAATAGGTCTTTCTGCAGTGAATTTTGTATCTTTGTAGTATAAACAAAAAAAATAAAGAAAACAAAAACCACTACATATGTAAATAACCGATTGCAAAATTACTAAAATTTTCTTTATTATGAATGAGTTTAGCAAAGTTTTTAGCAATTTTGTCAAGAAAAATAGTATTAACGATGGTAAACCTCATCGCGACAAGCCTCATCGTATGAGCGATGTAGTAGTTATGTTGATACTGATTATGTTCCATCATGGAGAATTTAGATGTCTTAAAAGTTTATATATCAACTATATCTGCAAGCATTGCATTCACTTGTTTCACAAGACGGTTTCCTATAACCATTTTGTAGAATTTATAGGAGATAGTGCCACTAATACTATGCTAATTTTTAGATAGTACCAAACATCGTGTTGAGGTGTCCCTTTGTTTCTATTTTTCTTTTTATTCTTCATTACTTTAGTCCCATAAATTCAGATAAGGGGATAATTTTGGCGCGGTAGGTGTTGAGTTTTTGCTTAATACGAGGCAAATACTTGAAATCTTCTGGCATGTGGTTGAAACGCACAACAATATAATATTTTGCGTGTTCGGGGTTGAAACCATGTTCCTCAAGCGTTTCCTTGGACCATATTTGAAAGGTACCTGTTTTGTCTAACTTGAAGAATTGGCAGTCATCGCCATTAGTGTGCAACAACACATATTTCATACGCTCAAAGCCAGGTGTTACTTGCAACGAACCTTTGCTATCCCCTGCACGCAAATAGCAAATACCTTTTTTTATCATCAAAAGGCGTGTTTGCTTGTCTGCATGATTAACCAACACAAAATCTTCTTTGTTGAGTTCGGACATCTTGCGTAACATTTTTTCGGCAATGGCTTTATCCGTAATCTCTTGTTTGCGTTTTATGCCAAGTTGCAAGTATTCTTCGGATTGGTCAATGCCAATGAATTTGCGATTAAGGAGATTGGCGGCAATGCCTGTGGTACAAGAGCCTGCAAAGGGGTCGAGGATAGTATCACCTTCGTGTGTGCAAGCAAGGATTATTCTGTACAATAGGCGCAAGGTTTTTTGTGTAGGGTGCTTGCCACAGCGTTTTTCCCATAGACCAACGGATGGTATTTGCCATACATCGGGCATTTGTTTGCCGCCATTGATTTCTGTCATCTTCTTGAAATCAAGAAAATACTTGCTTTGTGGAGATTTTGCTGCCCAAATGATATACTCAGAAGCAAAGTTGAAGCGTGTGCCTGTAAGTGATGGTGGTGGGTCTGTCTTTTGCCATGTAATAACATTAAGTAGTTTGTAACCTAATTTATTCAAACAGCGTTCAACGGAATAGATATTATGGAAAGTGCCACATATCCAAATCGTACCGTTGGGTTTAAGAAGATTGCGACAAAGTGATAACCACTTGTAATTAAACTCATCTTTTTCCTCATCGGTGCGCACAGCGTCCCAATTGCCTTTATTGACCGCAACAATTCGTTTGCCTCGTATGGTCCTGCCACCTCCTGACAGGAAATAAGGTGGATCGGCAAATATCATATCGAATTGCCCCGTAAGTTGGGGCAATTCTTGCATTGTATCTCCTTGAATAAGTGAGAAATCATCGTTTATATGATAATAATTACTCATTTAGAGTGTAGCAAGAATTTTATCGTGCCATGTATCATCAAAGTTGGCTTTTATTTCATCATAAGATTTATCTATGGCTGCAATAATTCTGTCATCGCTGATACTATTTTCTATAAAGCGGCACAAGTGTTCGTTGGTAAATGGCATTATTATAACATGCTCTGTCTTTTCGCCTGTTGCACTTGATTCAAGAGTTACTGCTGCAACTGCACGCCAAATGTTTATTGTGTTATAATCCAATGTATCTGCAACAAACAAAGTAAATACCCTTTGCGGATATGATTCTGCTGTTAGATTGATAGCATGGCGCAAAACCGGTTCCCACTCCCCTCGCTTTTGCGCAGCTGTGTTCATCAAGGTTGCTTCTAACATAACTATCTTGTCTGTATATTTTACCACAATATCACCTGCGCCACCTCCTGCGTGAATAACTGGTTCTAAATCTCCGTTCAATGTAAGATTCAAACTATCATATACTGAGATTTTCCTGCCAGAAATATAGTACCATGCTATCGCAATAATAAACTCATATATTGTTGGTACTGTTGCATCTTCGTTCACATACTGTTTTATGCTCTGGTCGTTTTGGCGGTTGGAAACCATCCTCAATAATTCCACAATTTTATCTTGCGGATACTTTTCTTGTATGTGTAATTCAAGTTTCTGCCGATTTTCCTCAACCAATGCCGAACGAATATCTGTTGTTGCACCATAAGAGATATGCAAATCGTCCAATATTCTATTCACTGCTTGAGCATCAAATTTGAGAATATCTACAAGAGATATTTCCTTGTAAAAGTCTGTTTCTTGTTGCTCATATTCTTGTTGAGTAACGACCCCGCAAATTGCTTGTTCCAATTCATAGTGGGAAAGAATCACATTGAACAATTCTTTGTGTGAAAGTTCAACAAGTGGCTTTGAAAACTGGAATAAGCCCGTTGCACCTAACATACGAATTGTTGTGTCGGAATACTCTCTTGCTGTGTCAAGGTATTTGGAAACACTATATCTCTTATAAAGTTCTGTATTTATTTCATTTGTTAGTAGTGCGTTACCTGTATTTTCTTCTATAAACCTTTCGTGAGCGTATGGTCTTGCATTGCTGCCGCATTTCAATACTTCTGAGCCATATCCGAATGCTTTTTCTATTTTAGTTTTATCTTTACCTAAAAGTATTTTTCTTAAAACAATATAACTTCCTTCTGTAGGGCTTTGTACATAATCATATAAGGCAGAATAAAAAGCATAATAAATTGGAATTGTTGTAGTACTCTTTCTATTTCTAATATGTGTTGCAAAGTCTGCGTTGGATATTTTTGCATTGTACATAAATAATGGTGGAATAATAGTATCTGCTGTAATTAGATTTACCAAGTCCACATTGTTGTTATCTATTAGGTTAATTTGTTCTTGCCAATATGGAGATATACCCTGTATTTGGTGCCTAAAATAGTTAACATCCACACTATCATTATTTAATAGAAGGTATAACGCCATTAAACAAGGCGAGTAGAAAAAACGACTGTCACCAACATCTGGTCTTGTGTATATACGAAGTTTGAGTAATTGTCTAAATAAAATTAAGTTGGTATCGGTTATGGGCAGAAGTTCTTCTAATTTATCTCGTTGAATTGAGCCATTAAGTAAATCCTTCCCTGTGCTTGATATATTCCTATCTTTATCTGCAAAACCAAGCCTTACAAGGTTGCTCGTGTAATGTCTTGCCCTTTGTTCGATATTCGTGTCAAGTTCGTTTCGCAGTTGGTTACTTAATTGCAGAACCTTAGCTGCAAAAGCATCGTAATTATCTGATATATACTGCTCAAAGTTGTCAAAACCATTATGACTTTGGAACACATCGGGTGATGCTTCGATTGCAGCTTTGTAGAATCTATATTGCAATGTACTATTAGGATAAGCCTCCCAATTTTCGTTAGGGTATTGAACATTTAGTTCTTGTAAAATACGCAAATATATTTCGATAGCGTTTATCACATCGTGTCTGCGACCATTGGTGTCCCACAGATTAAACACTTGATTTCGTCCTATTTCCATATCAATAATTTGTTATAAGTACCTCATCACTGCCCGATATACGGTCAGAGGTTTGGTAACTTGAATTTGAATAATCATAATTTAAGTGGTGGCAAATATATTGTGGATTGCTATTGAGCCAATCTTGCAATATATTATTTGCCTTGCCTTTACTTGTCAAAACATTAGACAACGCAAAGCGTATATTGTGAATGTGCAACTCATCTAAATACTGACACAAAGCGTGTTCCAAATCATCAGTCCAACCGCCTTGTTCGTTGTAAGTTGCGCAAGTTATCAAATATGGAGGGTCGACATACACAAAATCATTTGCACTAAGCGCATTTATTTGTATTTCTCTGAAATCCACGCTTGAAAAGTCGCAATCAATCTCTTGCAGTCTGTCAATAAAAGCATTTAATTTTAATTGCATTTTCTCGTTGAAATCACGCTTTCCAACAGGTAGATTAAATTTGCCGTTCCGGTTAAAGCGAATTTGGTTATTGAAACTATAAATCACTAACACATAGAGCAATATATAATAATGATAATCTCTGCGCTCTAATTGGTTAAAGTCATTTCGTAATCGTGTAAATGGTTCTCTGTTGTATTCGCCAACCCCTTTGCCGCTTTCGCAATTATAGTAAGTATATCCATTGGCACTTACATTGGATAAATGGTAGTGATTTATCGTATCATTGATGATGTGCAATGTTTCTTCTTTTGGCAATTGTTTGAAAGCGTTGAGAATACCTATAACATTAGGGTCTTTATCATTAAAATGAACATAGTTACATTGTATATTGGTGCCTACATCTCCACCTCCGCAAAACAAATCCACAAAAGTGTTAATATTTTGTGGGAAAAGTGGTCGTATTTGAGGCAGTAGCCTGAATTTGCCACCTGTGTAATTGAGTGGAGATTGAGTCATAACTAATCACAAATACATAAAAATAAGCGCTCTGCGTTGTCTTGTATATATGATTTGCCTGTAGTAAATGCTTTGTAGCCTTCTTCAAAGACTTGTACTGTACCTTTGTCTGTGAGTATGCGCATAATGTCTTTATCGGTAAGTTTAGCATTAGAGCGGTCGTTGCCTTTGTTCTCCATATTATTGTAAGACAAGAGAATATAATGTGCATTGAGGTTTTCGATGAGGTTGGCAAAGGCTTTGGTTGCCTCTTTGGTGCAATAAGCACTTTTGAGGGCGGTGCGATCCATTTTGCGAGCCATACCAAACACTTCGGGCTGTTCCCAACGAGCCACATTCTCAAGCACATGGTAGGCATCACAATACTGTCGTGAATTGTAGGGTGGGTCAAGGTACACAAGGTCGGCATACACCTGTGGTGCAAGGGCGTTGATGTCTTGGTTATAGCATTGATTGTGTGGATTGTTATTGTGGCTTGCCTGTGGTACTGATAGTTCGAGGTGTTGGTCAAACTCTACGCCCTTGCGGTATGCATCATAATGTCCGCAAGTCTTGGCTATTTTATCTATGGCGTAAAGTAATGAGGTGATTAATAATGCTCTTTCACGTTCATTGATTTCGTGGCGGCGGAAACGGCGTTCGATGTCTTCACGGATAGAGCCAATCTTGCGACAATCCTGACGACTGAAAAATGTATCTGCAAATTTTTCAGACATATAGTTGTCTGTGCGGACTTGCTTGCGGTTGTAGCTTTCAATGAGTTCTACAATTTTTTGCTCGTTATATTCTTGCGGACTAAACCATGCTAAATTGCTAATGTAGTTGCTATAGAGTATGTCATTGGTAATGATTTGTCGGTCTTGGAAAGCAGACGAAACTGCACCTGTGCCTGCAAAGAGATCGGCAACAATTTGTACATCTTGGCAATGCTCGTTCACTACTTGCATTATAAAGGGCAAGAGACGATATTTGTTGCCAAGATAGCGGCGGTTATTTATGAGAGTAGTTTTGTATGGCATAGTTATTTTCCCTTTCCTCTTACAGTATTGATTGTTCCTCCGTTCTCTAATTTTTGCATTTTATGCAATAAGTCTAATATACTGACCTTTACAGGTGCATTCTTTTGTGATAACATAGAAAAATATGTATTCTCCATAATAATATACAAAATTACATTTTTTTGCGCAATTCTCCAAAATTAAACTTGAAAAAGTTTCATGCCGTCTTTCCGCCGGAAGTAGTTACCGAGAAAATCTCGGTAACTGCTTCTTGGATGAGTTCTCCTGATTTGAAAATGTTTTTCAGATGCAGGCTGATGTTATCAGAGGAACAGTCGAAAAGACATGCCATTGCCTTTTGGGTAGCCCAAATGGTTTCTCCTTTATAAAGAACTTGTATGCCGTCTTCCTTTCCTGCAGCAATGAAAGTTAAAAACTCAGCAGTACTATTTCTTATCTCATATTTATTTGCCATACCGTATCAAATTACTATGCCTGCTATACTATTACAGCCTACAAAGATACTGATTTGTTTGGAGATATGCAAATTTGACGAATTTCACCATTTGACTTTTTAGACGGGGCACGCCCCGTCTCTACATGAGTAGGCGTTTTTTCTTTTTTATTGCGGGCGAGGACGCCCACAGCCCCGAAGGATTTGACGATTTCACAATTTGACAATTTCACGATTTGACTTTTTAGACGGGGCACGCCCCGTCTCTACATGATTTGACGTTTTTTCTTTTTTTGCGGGCTTTAACGGGGACAGGAAAAAGGTTGCAGCAATGCAGCGACACGGTGGACGGGGAAGCCCATGACGTTGAAGTACGAGCCGCTGACAGCAGTGACACCCACGTAGCCTATCCACTCCTGTATGCCATAGGCACCGGCTTTGTCGAAAGGACGATAGCAGTCAATATAATAATCTATCTCCGCATCGGTCAGCTGCTTGAAAGTGACATCCGTCGTATCGACAACCGTCTCCTGCCGTTCCAAAGTGGTCAGACAAACCGCCGTAAAGACCTGATGCGTCTTGCCGGACAAAAGGCGGAGCATCCGTCGGGCATCGGCTGCATCGTGCGGTTTGCCGAGCATCCTGCCATCCACCCATACGATAGTATCCGCCGTGAGCAAGACATCGCCGGCCTGCAACTGCGGAAAGTATGCCTCCGCTTTCCGGCGGGCAATATACGCCGGAATATCGCCTGCCTGCAAAACAGCCGGAAACGACTCGTCGCAATCGATATCGACAACCTCGAAAGGCACATCCAATCCTGCCAAGAGTTCACGACGGCGGGGCGACCGGCTTCCCAGAATAAGGTTCATAGTCCGCTACAGATAAATGAATACAATCACGCTGAAAAGCACGCCTACCCCCATGATGAACTTCATCAAGCCTTGGGCAAATCGATAGTCGGACGAGATGCGCGCCGTCAGCACCAGATACAGTTCGCATGCAAAAGGAATGAGCAAGCCGAAAGTGAGATAACGCACCGAATAACTGCTCCACGTATGCGGGAAAGGCATCACCCCGAACACCAACCAGCAGAGCAAACCGCAAGTAAGCAGTATCAATGACACCACTACCAGTTTCGTCCACTTGTCTCCCAAACGAATAGGCAACGTATGGCACTCCAATTCGCGGTCGCCTTCCTGGTCCTGCATATCTTTGAGTATCTCCCGAATGAGTGTAGTAAGGAAAGCAAAGAGCGCAAAGCCGCCTATCCACAGATAGAGGTCACGCACCACCGTGGTATAACCCAGCAAATCCGCAAAACGCAGATTGAGATAGGCGGCATTGGCAACAGCCACCACAAGCGGCACCAACGCCGCCACAAAAGCCACAATGAGGTTACCCACCACAAACTGCCGCTTATAGGACGCCGAATAGAACCAGAGCAAGCCCGGAACAAACAAGAAAATCAGTCCCAAGGACCAACTGCGCAACACTATAGCCGCCGCTATACCTGCCACTGCTCCCAATCCGGTCAGCACCTGGTGGCAGAGCATGGCAGTCTGCTTGGTGAGTGTGCGCGTGACGAGCATACGCCCGGGGCGGTTGACAGCATCGATACGGACATCGAAATAGTCGTTGACAGCATAGCCGCCTGCCGCTATCGCCACCACGGCAAACAGCAGCAGACAAAAGATCCAGCCGGGCAGCAACACCCATTGCCGGAGCAAAGGAGCGGCTACCATATATTCCATCAGAAGCATGATAACTGCCGTGAAAAGCAGATTCTGCCAGCGAATCAATTGAAAGATATGTTTCATAAGCGCAGATTACTTGGGCAAATTGAGTTTCAGTATAACACCTTTCCATGCCGGCACACGGAGTGCCAGAGGCAGGTCGGGCTGCAAAGCGTCGTGTCCGCAGGTATCACCGGTGATGAGGTCAGTCCAAACAATATGCTCCAGACAGGGCAGTTGCAGATAGTCGAAAGCAGCCTGCGGGATACGGATTTTCATATCAGCGGCATAAGCATCGAAGTTGACGGCAATGAGCAGCAGTTCGTTGCCGTGCTTGCGCAGGAAAGCATAGTCTTCGTGTTTGTTGAAGCCCTCTGCCTGTGCATATTCCAAATCGAACATCCTGCCATGGGTGATTGCCTTTTCGGAAGTGGCTATCTGCAGCACTTTCTGATAGAAAGCGCGGAGTTCACGTTGGTCGGGCGTGAGCTGTTTGCCGTCGAACTTCCCCTTGTTCGCCCATGCCTGCAACGACTTGACACCCCAATAATCGAAGATAGTGGTGCGTCCGTCAACCCCCGAATAGCCTTCGGAGTCCATACCGAGTTCGCCCAGTTCCTGTCCGGCATAGATCATCAGCGGATTATCGCCCAAGCAGGCAAGAATAATCATAGCGGGCTGTACATAGATACCGATGCCGCAGAAGAAGCCCGAAGCAATACGTTGTTCGTCGTGGTTCTCCAAGAAATAGAGCATGTGCGAACGGATATCGTCCACCGCCTGCCATTGGCGCGTTATCCCCTCAATGGAATCGCCCCGGCTCATCACGCCCCGCATATAGTCGTACATCCCCACTTTGTCGTAGAGGTAATCGAAATGTCCGTCGTACAGATAGGAGCGATAGGCATCGGGATTGTATATCTCCGCAATAAACTCTATATAAGGAAAAACGGCTTTGACTTGCGGGACAGCCCAGCCCCAGAACTCGACAGGCACCATTTCCGCCATATCGCAACGGAATGCATCCACGCCTTTCTGCGCCCAAAACATCAGGATATGCAGCATCTTGTGCCACGTATCAGGGACAGGCGAGAACTGCTTTTCCATACCGCCCTGATAGAAGACGCCATAGTTGAGTTTGACGGTTTCATACCAATCGCTGCGCGAAGGATGAGCAGAGAAACAATCGTTGCCGGTCACCTTGGCGGGAACCTCCTCGTAGCCTCCGGCATCGAATTGGGGCGCAAAAGGTTCAGCGGGCAGATAGTAGAAATTGTTCAAAGGGGAGAAAGCCCATTCAGGATGGTCGGTTTCGCCCAAGTCGTGCACACCGGCAGGCTTGGCATCGGACTTGTATTGCCGTGCCACATGGTTAGGTACGAAATCGATAATGACTTGCAGTCCTGCTTTGTGCGTCCGTGCTACCAATTGCTCGAACTCCCGCATACGGTTAGGCACGTCTTCCGCCAGATCGGGGTCAACATCGTAGTAGTCTTTGACAGCATAGGGCGAGCCTGCACGTCCCTTGACGACAGCGGGATGGTCGGTAGCAATACCGTAGGCGGAATAGTCGGTAGTGGTGGCATGCTCGATAATACCGGTGTACCACACGTGAGTGGCACCCAAACGGCGAATCTCTCGCAAGGCTTTGGCAGTAATATAGTTGAACTTGCCGCAACCGTTCTGTTCGATAGTGCCATTGGGCACACAAGTATCGCAATAGTTGGTAAAAGTACGAGGGAGAAGCTGATATATGATATGTTTTGCCATAGCACAATGTTTTTTAGTAAGATACTTTGCAAAGATAGTATTTATTTGCGAATTGGAAAAGCATATCAGGAAGAAAAAAGAAAGGTTGTCATCCCGACAACCCAATCTTTACTTAACCTTAAATCTAATACCATGAAAAACACGGTGCAAAGGTAGGGCATATTTTTGAAACGTGCAAGAGTTCTGCCGAAAAAATATGTTATTTAGCATATTTTTGGGTAACTTTTTCATTTTTGACATCTTAGAATAGCAAAAATCGGAGTGTAAGTGACAGATAAACATTGCAAAAGAAATAAATACAGAAATAAATCTTTAATCGGGTTGCGTATTTGAATATTTTGCACTACTTTTGTAGTGCCTTAAGAAGGGCGTATTTGATTTGACAATCGGACAATTTAACGATTGGACAAAAGAACAAGGTACAAAAGACGAAACAAATATAAACATAAACAAACATTATAGTATTATGAAACAATTAGATTTAACCAAGTACGGCATCTTCGGTACAACCGAGATCCTACACAACCCCTCGTACGAAGTACTCTTCGCAGAAGAAACCAAAGAAGGTTTGACCGGTTTCAGCAAAGGACAAGAAACCGAACTCGGAGCAGTGAACGTAATGACCGGTGTATATACTGGCCGTTCACCCAAAGACAAGTTCATCGTAATGGACGAGAACTCCAAAGACACCGTATGGTGGACCTCCGAGGAATACAAAAACGACAACAAACCTGCATCGGAAGCTACTTGGAAGAGCGTAAAAGAGATTGCACAAAAAGAGTTGTCGAACAAGAAACTTTATGTAGTGGACGGCTTCTGCGGTGCCAACGCCGATACACGTATGTCTGTCCGCTTCATCATGGAAGTGGCATGGCAAGCACACTTTGTAAAGAACATGTTTATCCGTCCGTCGGAAGAAGAGTTGGAGAACTTCGAACCTGACTTTGTGGTTTACAACGCTTCGCAAGCCAAAGTAGAGAACTACAAAGAGCTGGGCTTGAACTCCGAGACAGCCGTTGTATTCAACATCACCAGCCGCGAGCAAGTAATCATCAACACATGGTACGGCGGCGAGATGAAAAAAGGTATGTTCTCGATGATGAACTACTACCTGCCCCTGAAGGGTATAGCAGCTATGCACTGCTCTGCCAATACCGATATGAACGGCGAGAACACCGCTATCTTCTTCGGTCTGTCGGGAACAGGCAAGACTACCCTTTCTACCGATCCGAAACGTCTGCTCATCGGTGACGACGAGCACGGCTGGGACGATAACGGCGTATTCAACTTCGAAGGCGGATGCTATGCAAAAGTCATCAACTTGGACAAAGAGTCGGAGCCTGATATCTATAATGCTATCCGTCGCGACGCTTTGCTTGAGAACGTAACCGTTGACGCAGAAGGCAAGATTGACTTCACCGACAAGAGCGTAACGGAAAACACCCGTGTTTCGTATCCTATCCATCATATCGAGAAGATTGTGAAACCCATCTCTCACGGTCCTGCTGCCAAGAACGTTATCTTCCTTTCGGCTGACGCATTCGGCGTATTGCCCCCTGTAAGTATCCTTACTCCGGAGCAAACGAAATATTACTTCCTCTCCGGTTTCACCGCCAAACTGGCAGGTACGGAGCGCGGTATCACCGAACCTACTCCAACGTTCTCCGCATGTTTCGGTCAGGCATTCCTGGAATTGCACCCGACCAAATATGCCGAAGAGCTGGTAAAGAAAATGGAGAAGAGCGGTGCAAAGGCTTATTTGGTCAATACCGGCTGGAACGGAACAGGCAAACGTATCTCTATCCGCGATACACGCGGTATCATCGATGCCATCTTGGACGGTTCGATTCTGACAGCACCTACCAAGACCATTCCTTACTTCAATTTCGAAGTTCCTACCGCATTGCCCGGCGTAGATCCCAACATCCTGGATCCCCGCGATACTTATGCTGACGCTGCCCAATGGGAAGAGAAAGCAAAAGACTTGGCAAGCCGCTTCATCAAAAACTTCAAGAAATACGAAGGCAACGAAGCCGGCAAGGCATTGGTTGCTGCAGGTCCTGCACTCTAATCAGCAGACAAGACAAAGGAAACGGAAACAAACGAGAACAGCCTAAACCTAAGTTCACGGGCATTTCCGTATTCCAAAAGAACAAAGCCACACTTCGCAAGGAGTGTGGCTTTGGTGCATTTATTCAGCCGTTTACCGGAGGCATATATCCATAGGCTATCCCTAAGGTATCCCTAAAGTATCCCTAAAGGAAAGCATATTAGTTGAGGGCTGCATGAAAGCAAGGCGACAGACGGATCATCGGCACGTTGTCTGAGGCGATATACACACCATCGCTACTATCATTGCCATGTTGTCTGAGGCGATATACACATCGTCGCTACTTTGAGAGGATGGCGACTTTGTTCCTGTATTCCGGGAAAGAGACTTTGCCGGCTGCCACACGGGCGGTTTGACCAAAGGCAGACAGCGTCAGTCCCAAGAGTTGTCCGAGATGGCCGGTAAAGAGGCATGCACTGTCTGCTGAGGCGTCGGTGAGCACCATGCATGCATTGCTGACCCTGACCCAGTCGGCAAGCAAACGCTGCGCCCCGGCAACGGCTTGACGGTCGAGCGTAGCCGGGTTGAGGTGCTGCGCCTCGTAGATAGCATTGAGTTCTTTGCGGAGAATATCCATAAGAGGTGATTGCTGCTTAGTGAACCTGCCACAGCCATGCCAGATTGAGCGAAAGGCACATCGGATTGGAAGTGCCGAAATAGTCTGCCTTATGATTGGCGAAGAGGTCACCGAAACTGTAGTTGAAGCGTGCCTCCAACTGCCATACGCCCGCCTTGCTGCGATAGAGCATACCCAATCCGCCTGCCACACCCCAATCGAAACGGCTGTCCAAAGAGAGGTATTGCGGAGCGGAAGTATCAGGGAGATGCGTATGCTGTTCGTGCAAAGCATAACCTATCTGCGGACCGAGATTGAGGAAACCGCGGAACTTCTTGCCGAAATAGATATGCGCCAGGAAAGGGAGCTCTATATAGTCGATAGAACGACGGTAGCCGGTCTCCGTCTCATGCCATCCGCGCTGCATATAATTGAGCTCCACCTGCAGACCGCAACACTTGTGTCCGCTATAGCGGAAGACAAAGCCCGCATTCGGTCCCAAGAACGGCTGCAAAGCCGACTGGGCGACATCGGGAGTGAAATTGACCATCGATGCCAACACTCCGGCGTGCACCCCCACATACATCTCGTCGGTTTGCAGGCGGGGTTGTGCCATTGCTCCCATACAAAGGGAGAAAAGAACCAATATGAAGAAAGAACGTTTCATCGTGTCAGCACTTGGATAGAAACATTTTCGTAGCCGCCACCGGGAACGGTTTGGCGGAACTGCAAGTCAGATTGCAGCCCTTTATAATTCACGCTTTCGATACGCTCTTGCCACGTAAGCGACGGATCGGCGGAGAGAACCTGCATGAGATATTGCGTGAGGTCGTAGCCCAACCAATCGTAGCGGGGCGTGTCGGTTGTCACTTCGTGCCGGAAATAATAACTGCGCTTGGTATTATACGCCAAGCGGCTCAAATCGATAAGGTGCGGACGGTTGAACACCGATACATAATAGGCAGGCACACTGAGCTGCTCGGTCCAGGCATAGCGCGAAAGGACGCTGAGGCTGTATCTGCCCTGATAAATCTCCAGTTTGGGCATCAAAGCAATGATATCGGCAAAGCGGTTCGTGTTGACGATAAGGATATTCTCTTTGTCCTGCGAGAGGAAGAACGGCAAAGAGTCATTAGCCAAAATGCCCGTCGTGATATTCCGGCAAGGCACACGGTGACGGCTCAGTTCGTGACAAACAAGTTGCAGTTCCGACGAAGCGAACTCGTCGGTATCGCTCACCCAAAGGCATTGCACCGAATCACCCTTTGCCTGCAAGCAAGAGGCAAAAGTCTGCGCTTCCCGCTCCTCGGTAGGATTGAACTGCAGCAGATACGGGTGACGGCTGAGGTTTGCCACCTTGGGCGTAAACGGCACTATCACCGGAATGTGCATCGAATCTGCGAATGCCGCCACGATATTCACCTGCGAAGGGTAGGCGGGACCTACGATAGCGTCCAGCCGTTGCATTTCGGGGCGGGAGAGTATCTGCTCTATCCGCAGGTCGCTCTTCTCCGTGTCGTAGGCATAGATTTCGAATTGCCTCTGTTTCGACTGCTTTTCATCAACCGCCAAGAGTGCGCCCTCGTAGAACTCCACAAAGCGGTCGATTTGCGGTGTACGCTTGAGCGTATTGGTCATAAAAGGCAATAGATATGCAATGCGGACAGGTTCCGATAGTTTATTCTCTGTCGGCACAAACAGCGAGTCGGCAAGCGGCTCTACGATGGTCACCTGCGCTATGGGCGTATCCTTCCGCACGGCGGTAGCAGGCGCAGGCGCAACCTCTTGTCGTACTTGCTGAGGCGCTTCGGAAGGCACGGCAGGCACTTTCACATTCTCTTTCAGACCGATGAGCAACCGTCCGCCTATGGGCATATTCTTGGATATTTCAGGATTGAGCTGCTGCAGTTGAGCAATGCGCACACCGTATTGTTTGCTAATGCCGTAGAGCGTCTGCTTGGGCAGAATCTCATGCACAATATACAAAGAAGAATCAATCCGTTCTACCACAGGGATACGCAGCACTTGCCCCAGGCGGAGTCCTTGCGTCTGGAGTTCTTTGTTATAGCGGATAATATCCTCCTGCGACACGCCGAAGTTCTTGCTGATACGGTATAAGCCTTCGCCCTGTTTGACGGTATAGCGGTACAGTGCCTGTCCGCGCACCGTATCAATCGGGCAGTCGTCGCATTGCGCCTGAAGCGTCAGTACAAAGCAGACAGAAAACAATAGTGTATAGATTCGTTTCATAGTCATTTTCTGAGATAATAGATTCGTATATGTTCCGGATTCCATCCGTCCGTTCCTTTCAGTAGTTGCTGCGGTGT
Source organism: Bacteroidales bacterium (assembly GCA_022783865.1). Taxonomy (GTDB): domain Bacteria; phylum Bacteroidota; class Bacteroidia; order Bacteroidales; family Paludibacteraceae; genus Colicola. The sequence goes on along the minus strand of JALFYY010000019.1, from coordinate 57,177 downwards.
ATAATCTGCCGCCTGCTCCGCAGTCAGCTGTTTTGCCCAACCGGCACGCTTGTCTGTCGGCGCACCTTCGCCTTGGTTGCCGTATTCGGCATAGAAAGCGGTATGCTCCGCCTGAGGTTTATGCCAATTGTGCCATCCTTCCGCACGGATATGTCCGCCCATCCTGCACCCGATGAACACCGTTTTGGCATACTCCCGCCAAGGACGCCCCAAATAAACACTGTCAACCCCTTCGGCAGCCGTCAGCGTGCAATCGAGAAACACATACCCGACGGATTGGCTACGAGGGGTGCTGGCGGCAGTGATGTACGAGTTCTTTTTGCTATGGAGGGTACAGCGGTTGAAAACGGCTGCCGACCAACCGAAAACAAAGTCGGTCGTACCTTCGATATAGCATTCCTTATAGTACTGCCTGCTGCCTTCGGCATAGGTAAACAGCGTATCCTGATTGCCCAAGAAACGGCAACGGAAAAACACTGCTCTGTCGCCGCTCACGTGTGCCGCCACGGCTTGCCCGATCTGCTTTCCTTCGCCTGCCGCATTCTCTATTGTCAGGTTCTCCATATAGAGGTCGTCCGCCTCAGTATAGAACGTTGCACTGCCCGATGTGCCTAACATTTCGCCAAACACACCTATAGTCCGGGCGGCATTCCCGTAGGTGATAACACATCTTTCGGCATCGTCGCCCACCAACGAAACCAATTGTTTGCAAGCCGGAATAATGATGCGCTCCCTGTAGATGCCCGGTTTGATGCGGATTACCGTGCGCTCTTTCCTATAAGCCGGCACGGCGTCTATTGCCGCCTGTATCGTACGGAAATCACCCGTACCGTCTTGCGCCACTACGAAATCTGCTGCCGACTTCGACAACTCGATAGCAGCCATCAGGAAAGGTCCTATGCCCTTCGGGTCGTCGTCACGGACGGTTTCGCCGACATAGTATGCATACGTTCCGTCGCGATAAGGCTTGCCGCCCAAGCCTGCCACGGCGCAACATTGCGTCAACGACACCGTACCGTCCGCATTGGCTCGCACCACCTGTTCTGTCATACCTCGGAACGTATTGCGGGCAACCGTCAGATAGCTCTCGTCCAGATAGCCCAACCTTGCCCCCTTCGCCATTGCGTAGCAGAACATCGCCGATGCGGTCGATTCCAGATAGTTACCCGTACGTTTCGGATAGTTCGTCACCTGATACCACATACCGGTCCGCTTGTCCTGAAAACGCATCAGACTCTTGCACACACGCTCGAGAATCGCCTGCAACTCTGCCCGCTTCGGGTGAGAAGACGGCATATATTCCAGCACGTCGCACAATGCCATTACATACCAGCCTATCGACCGGCTCCAGAAATTAGGCGAACAGCCTGTACAGGGGTCTGCCCAAGCCTGCTCTTTCGATTCGTCCCAACCGTGATAATTCAGCCCTGTCTTGGCGTCCATTGTATGCTTGTCCACCACCATGAACTGGTTCACTATGTCGTCAAAAAGCGCATAGTCGCCTGTAGTCGCCGCATAGCGGGCATAAAACACCTCTCCCATATACAAGCCGTCGAGCCACATCTGATGAGGATAGATCTTCTTGTGCCAAAAGCCGCCCTCTTCCGTGCGGGGCTGCGTGAGCAACTGGCTCCTGAGCAGTTCGATAGCCTGCAAGAACCGCTCCTCAGGGTAGTAACGATAGAGGTCGTACAGGAAATTGCCCCCGTTCACACGGTCTATATTATAGGTATCCAACTTGTAGGTACGGATACTCCCGTCCGAACCTACAAAATAGTCGGCAAACTGCTTCACGTAACCGAGATATGCCGTATCGTCCGTGGTTTCGTAGGCTTGCAGCATGGCTTTTGCCACCAGCCCTTGCGTATAGTCCCACTTCGGTTTCTTCACGAAGTCTGCCATCCACAATTCCGGATTGTGCCGCATCTGCGAATCGGCTATCCTTGTTGCCCACTGCAGATAATCCCGGCGCAACTCATGGTTTGTCACCTTCCCGGCGGCTTGCGTCCACAGACAACAGCAGAGCAATATATGAATCAACAGCACACGCATTTTCATGACTGATATTTCTTTTTACGGATCAATACTACTACCGCACCTGCAACAGCCAACAATAGCAAGGGCAGCCCTATGCTGACAGCCTGATACACCGCACGCTTTTGGCGCACGGCTTTGTCGTTCAGCATACGCAGACGCATCGTCTTCTGGCGGAGACTGATAATGCCCGTATCATCACTCAAATAGAGCACCGCATTCACAAAGAAGTCTCTGTTGCCGAACTGCACTTTCGAATAACGGTCGTACCCCAGCGGCAAGGGTTGTCCGTTCTGCCACTCGTTGCGTATCGCCGATCCGGCTGCTACAAACACCTGTTTCGTCTCCGCCGATGATGTTGCCGTTGTCCGTTCGTCCTGCACGGCTTCAGGCTTCGCCAGGTGCGCATAGAGCGAAGGGAATACGCCCCTGATACTTGCGCCCACCGGCACATATCCCCATTGGAAAAGCTGCAGGTCGGCATGCAGATCCGACAGGTTCACTTCCGCCGGCGTACCGATCAGCCGTGAGGCGTTGCTCGTCGCCAACAGCACTTCACGCTCCTGTCCTTCTCCGTCGCCCACAAACTCCAAGTCCGAAGCGAACGTTGCGCTCACCTGCATCAGATTACGGGTTATCGGGCTCCCGTAGGAAGTCAGCAGCAAAGGGGCGTAGTACCATGGCATAGGCTGGTACTGAGGCTCGCCGCCCGTTGATATATCCACCGGAATAGGCAGACATTGCACATCTTGCACCAATCGGGGATTGATGCGGATACCATAGCGGAACAGCATGTCGGTCAGGTTCAAGTCAAGCGGAATCACCGGCGTATAGCCCTCGTCCGTCAGTACGTTCTCCGAAAAACGCACTCCGTTCATCACCCAGAGTATTCTTCCGCCGCGCATCAGGTATTGGTCGAGTACATATTTCTCTTCGTCCGTAAACGGCTCTTGCGGGTCGGCAACTATCACTACCCTGAAAGCGTCCAGGCAGTCGCCTGCCGTCGTAATAGCCCCCCGGTAGATGTCGAAATACTGCGCCAGAGCCGTCTGCAAATCCATAGTCGATTGTTCCGGCAGTTCGCCGTGCCCCTCTAAAAACGCCACCTTGTAGCGCTCCTTCTGTGCCAATGTCGCCAAGCCTTCGGCAAAAGTGTATTCCAATGCCTCTATCGAATGGTTCAGGTTCTCGGCACCCGAGTTCTGGCGGTTGTTCTGCAACAGGTTCAGATACGCCGTCCGTCCGTCATATTCCACCAAAGCATACGGATACACAATCGTCTGCAACTGCCGTCCGTCCTTGTCCGTTTCGTAAATGGCGGTCGGGCGATAGCCTTTCTGCAGGAGCGACTGCTGCAAAGCCTGTTGTTGCTTTTCGGTGAGCTGCTGCGGGTCCGTCGTCTTATACGCTATATCGGCATACACGCCCAACTCGTCCAGTAGTTCCGTCATGGCGTTTCTCAGGCGCAGGAAACCCGCATTCAGACTGCCGTCCAGATAGAGGGTCACGCTGACGGGCTTGTCCAACGAGCGTAGCATCGTTTGTGTGGCTTCCGATACCGAGTAACGCCTGTCGGTCGTCATATCCCACCGGAAGAACCACCATTGTACTGCCATGTTCAGCAGTACAATGATGACGAGTGACAATATGAAATATCTCCGCTTCAAACCGGCATTATTGTTTCAGACTCTCCAACACTTCCTTGTTCACCTCTACCTTGTGCTCTTTTCTCAGACGCGCAATCCACTCTTTCTCCAGATAGTCCTGATAAGCCGAAGTCACCTTGCCGCGCTCGTCGGTATATTCCTCAGGTGCTTTCAGTTTTTTACCTGCCACGGTTACCAAGGGATATTCCTCTGTGGGCTGGTAGTCGCCTGCTTTGAATGCGTATTTGTCCACCGCAGGACGGTCGCCCTGTTTCCAAAGTCCTTTCTCCACGATAACATACTGTACCGAATCGACATTGATACGCTTGTTGACATACGAAATCACCGAATCGGGGTCGGCATTGCGGACAATCTGCTTGGCAGCCTTCATGCTGGCTTTGTCCTTCGCACGGATCAGGTAGCCCTTATAGCGGGGAGCATCCCATGTGTACTCTTTCTTGTGTTCGTTGAAGTAGGCGGTGATGCCTGCCGTATCCGAGCCTGCCTTTTCCCAAACCTCACGGAGCGATACCTCAAACAAGAGAATGCCGTCGTGGTATTCGGTGATGAGGTTCTTCAGTTCGGGGTATTTGTTCTCCAACTGGCTGTCTTCGTATGCACGCAGTTCTTTCTCCACGAAATAAGCGTACTTCTCCTCCAATATGCCCTTTTGGGTCTGTTGCTGCGAAAATCCGTTCGTTTGGATATAACCGAGGAAGTCGGCTTGTGTGCGTTCCTGACCGGCAAACGTGAACATCACATCCTGCAAGCCCTGTGCTGCGGCTACGAATGCCGAGTCACCCACCGCATGTTCTGCAATCAGAACATAGAAAGGCGCCATTGCTTCCTTGTTTTCTGCAAAGTCATATTCTGCTTTCAGTTTGTTCAAAAATCCTTCGTTGATGAGTTTCTGATAGTCCGAACGGCGGATATTCTTCATCACTTCCTCACGGATATCAGCCAGATCCGCTGTACCGCGCGCATCGTGGAATTTGATGATGTGCCAACCGTAGTTCGACTTCACAGGCTCCGCGATTTCGCCTTCCATAGCCAGAGCAAAAGCGGCGTTCTCAAATTCGGGAACCATCTGTCCCCTGCCGAACCAGCCTAAGTCACCGCCGCGTTGTGCCGAGCCGCGGTCATCGGAATTGGCAATAGCCAATGCCGCAAAATCTTCGCCTGCCTTGGCAAGAGCGTAAATCGAATCGATAGCCGTCTTGGCTTTGGCAGCCACTTCCTCGTCGTTACCGGGGGTCATCTTCATGATATGCGAAGCATGGATCTCACGGTGCGGAATCTCTTCTTCCACCTTGAGGATATGGAAGCCGAAAGGAGTACGGAATATCCCGCTCACTTCCCCGACCTTGGTATTGTAGGCAGCCTCCTCAAACGGGAAGACAAAGCGGAACGGGCGCACCCAGCCGATGCGGCCTTGGTTTTGCGCCGCTTGCGGATCGTCCGACATCTCTACTGCCACCGTGTTGAAGTCCTCAACGGGTGTCATCACCTTTTTGTTCTTGCGCACGGTTTTCTCTATGCCGGTAGTCACACGGGCGTGTGCCAGTTCTATCTTGCGGCGTGCCTCTATTTCCTCGTCTTGTGTGGCATTCATCGGACAGCGGATGGCGATATGACTCACCCTGCGGTCGTTGAGCATTCTGCCATACACTTCCTGCACCACAGCTTCTTCCGACACAGGGTCAACCATATATTTGGGGGTCGATTGGCTGCGATAACCGGCAAGTTCTTTGAGGAAAGCGGCAGTAGTATCAATACCCTGTTCTTCGGCGGCTTTCACTTTGAGCTTGAAGTTGATGAAGAGTTCCAAGTATTCGTCGATGGACTTTTGGTCGATCTGTGCTTCTTGGTTATTCTTCTGATAGATGTACATAAATTCCGACACGGTCGAGGGCTCTCCGTCGATGGTGAGCAATACTCTTTCGTCGGTTGTCTGTGCCGTAAGGCTGATGGTAGCCGCTGCGAGGGCAACCCATACACAAAGTCGTTTCATAATGTTTAGTTAGTATGTTTTTCTATATTTGTTATCATCCGTTCCAATACAATCCCCTTGTAGAGACGGGGCGTGCCCCGTCTAAAATGCCTACCATTCCCCTGTAGAGACGCGATTATCGCGTCTAAATATCCTCGGAATGCAAACCAATGCAATGTTTGCATTCCGAAAGGTGCAGCTACCTCGAAGGCTATAACGACCTAACGCAGTAGTAGGTCGTTCTGTGCCGTAGAGTGTTGCAAGCCGCATTGCCCGTCTCCAATCCGCTCTGCGCAGGCTGGTTTTCCCGTTTATGCAGCGTCTTGTGAGCCTTGTCGATAGTTGCCGCAACAGCGCACACTGCACCGACTGCAAAGATACAATTATCTTTCCATTCTGCCAAATCCGTTTCCAAAAGCCCGCATAGTGCCATGTAGAGACGGGGCGTGCCCCGTCTAAAACCCCTGTCAACCCCCTCTAAAATATTCGGCAATACTATCGGTGCGCAGGAGCACTCGTGTGCTCTCGCCCGCATCTTGCTTTCTCGTTGCTATCATCTTCTTCTCTTTCCTTTAGGGATACTTTAGGGATACCTTAGGGATAGCGTAACCATAAATGTTATCTACCTGTCTTTTACGTAACATATACGTAATATATACGGAGGATACACGTAACATATAAGTAATATTCGTGTGTCCCGACTGAGATATCTTGCTGACTTCATCGTTGGTTTTGTATGAATGTCTGATGAATGTGTATAAATGGAGAATGGAAAATATTGTCGGGTATAGGAGCACTTGTGCTGTCCTCTCCCGCAATGCGGTATTAGCCGTACTTTTGTCCGTCAATGCAATATTAACTCTTACTATTAATTATTAACTGCTAATCGCTTCCTCTTGCATATCTCAGCAATATTCCGTACCTTTGCAGAGTATTACTTATCTTGCCTCATAAGCAATACAGTCCAAGCATAACAACCAACCAAATAATAGTTTATGTCAAGTTCCGTCACTATCTTCTGCAAGAATACGCAGCAGTATTACGATATTCCCCGTGGCAGTTCGCTGCTCGATGTGTACAAGATGCTCAATATTCAGTTGCCTTATCAGGTGGTGGCGGCAAGGGTCAACTACAAGGTGGAGGACCTGAACTTCTACATTTTCCGTCCGAAAGACATAGAGTTCATCGACGCAAGTTGTCCGAGCGGTATGCGTTGTTATGTACGTACGCTCTGCATGGTGTTGTCCTGCGCCATCCGTGAGCTTTATCCTGCCTACGATTTGCGTATCGAACACCCTATCTCAAAGGGCTACTACTGCACCCTTCAGCAACACAACGAAGAGAACAAGCAAACCGAACGCGTCAACGTAACACGCGACATGATAGCGGCTATCAAAGAGCGGATACAGTTTATCATTGCCCAAAAACGCCCCATCAAAAACGAAGAACGGCGCACCTCCGAAGTGATGGAACTCTTTCATACTCGCACCGACGGAGAAGTGAACCTCTTCGACACGCTGGGTGAGCCATATAGCCGCTACTTCAGCATAGGAGACTACATCGATTACTATACCGAAGTACTCATGCCGCACACCGGATACCTTTCCATCTTCGACCTCGAACCCTATTTCGACGGTATGCTGCTGCGTGTTCCCAACCGCAAAAACCCTGTGGTGCTCGAAGAAGCGGTCTTGCAGGAAAAGATGTTCAGCATCTTCAACGAATACATCAGTTGGAACCATCTCATGCACATCAACAATGTAGCTGATTTCAATATCGCATGCAAGAACAACCAAACCTTCGACATCATCAAACTCTCCGAGGCACTCCACGAAAAGAAAGTCTCTCAGATTGCCGATACCATAGCCAACCGCGAAGGAGGACGCCCCAAATTCATATTGATATCCGGACCGAGTTCTTCCGGTAAGACCACTTTCTCCAAGCGACTCAGTATCCAGCTCCGTGTGAACGGTATCACGCCCGTTGTCATCAGTATGGACAACTATTTCGTCAACCGTGAGGATACACCGCGTGACGAAAACGGCAACTGGGATTTCGAAGACATTAACGCTCTCGACCTTCCGCTTTTCCGTCAGCAACTCTCCGACCTGCTCGAAGGCAAGGAGATTGATGTGCCTACCTTCAACTTCGAGGACGGCAAACGCTACTATACCGGCAAAAAACTCAAAATAGAGAAAGACAATATCATCATCCTCGAAGGTATTCATGCACTCAATCCCGCATTGATACCCAATATCCCCAAAGAGGTGACTTTCCGCATCTACGTATCCGCACTTACCACTGTCAATCTCGACAACCACAACTGGATACCCACTACCGATATCCGGCTGCTACGCCGTATTGTGCGCGACTATCGCTACCGCAACTATTCCGCCCGCGAAACCATCGCCCGAAGCGCCAGTGTACAACGCGGTGAGGAGAAATGGATATATCCTTATCAGGAAAATGCCGATGCGATGTTCAACTCCGCCTTGCTCTTCGAACTGGCGGTACTCAAGCGTCACGCCGAGCCTATCCTCTCCGAAGTACCCAAACACTGTGAGGAATATACCGAAGCATACCGCCTTCTCAAGTTCCTTCGCTATTTCGTAAGCGTATCCGAACGTGAGATTCCGCCTACGTCATTGTTGCGTGAGTTCGTCGGTGGCAGTTCCTTCAGATACTGATACGCCTTATGAAACAAACCTGTATCAACATATTGCTCCTGCTCTTCGTTGGCATTGCCCCTCTCGCAGCCGGCGACAGTATTGCAGTTACCCAGCCTGAAAACAACACGTTCCCGCAGCCTGAACTGTTCCAAAAGATGGCTGACAATGTCGTTGTTATACAAGACTCTGCCATCACCCGACTGCTCAACGACAAGATAGAGGGCATCGAGCGGGAAGCTGTGCAACAGCAAGGCTACCGTGTCCAAGTCTATTCCGGCAACCGCCAACAGACTGCCAAAGCCGAAGCTTTCCGCATCGAGAAACTCATCCAGGAGAGCGGCTTAGGCGTAGAGACCTATGTCCTCTACAATCCCCCGTTCTGGAAAGTGAGATTAGGTAACTTCCGTACACAAGCGGAAGCGCAACAGTTGCGCGATGAGGTAGTCCGTCTCTTGCCCTCCTTGCAGGGAGACACCTACGTGGTGCGCGACCAAATACAGATTATACAATAAACAACTTACATACCTGCTGACATTACTATGGATTTGCAAGCATTTCATCCCTCTGAAGCATTAACCGGACAGATAGCTTCCCACGTGGAAGCCATATTGGAAATTATAGGAGAAAATCCTGAACGCGAAGGATTGCAACGCACCCCCCAACGGGTAGGCGAAGCCTTTCAGTTTCTCACCAAAGGTTACCGGGAGAACCCGAAAGAGATATTGCAAAGCGCTCTCTTCAGAGCCGACTGCAAACAGATGGTGATTGTCAAAGACATCGAGTTTTATTCCCTTTGCGAGCACCATCTCATGCCCTTCTTCGGCAAAGTGCATGTGGCGTATCTGCCCGACGTACTTATTACGGGTCTGAGCAAGATAGCACGGGTAGTCGAAACCTATGCCCGCCGTTTGCAGGTACAGGAACAATTGACTTCCGAGATTTGCCATTGCATACAAAACGGGCTTAACGCACGCGGAGTAATGGTGGTAATAGAGGCTCAGCATCTTTGTATGGAGATGCGCGGAGTGCAGAAGCCCGGCACACTGACGGTCACCTCTCACTTCACCGGTGACTTCTCCGACAAAGACCAACGCGACTATTTCCTCCGCCTCATCGGCAAGTAACCACCGCCTCTACCAATGTAGAGACGGGGCGTGCCCCGTCTAAAAAAACAATACTACAATTGTAGAGACGCGATTAGGACTTGTCCGATAGCGTCTAAAAACCCTCCGCCACATACACGGTATCTCCGCCCGGCAACCGGAAAATCTCTATTTTCGGGCAAGAATAGGTTTCTCCAGCAGGTGCCACGACAGCAGTCCCAGCACCACAACGGTCAGTATAATCACTGCCGAAGCCGCCCAAGCGTTCATCACACTGAACAAGCCTAACGTATATGCCGTTTTGATAAGTGGTGCGTGGTAGATATAGATACCGTACGATATATCTCCCGCCTTCGCAAAATTGTTGAGCCAAGGCAATGAGTAAGCCGTCCAGATCACTGTCACTCCGAATGCCAAAGGCATAAGCCACTCCACATCAAAGTATCGTTCTGCCAAGAATACCGCCAGTGCAGGAAGTATCAGTCGGTTCTTATGGGCAAGAAACCAATCTTTATAGAAGTAACACAGCATTCCCGCAGAGAAGTACGAAAGGAAACCGGGCAGTTGCCGTGCCAATACCACAAACGAATGCCGGTCTGTCAGATTGGCGTACCAATGCAAACCGTTCCTGTAGCATACCGACAGCACATATATCACTGCCAGTACCGCCCATTTGCGTTTCGTCTTGCCAAGCAGCCACACTATCAGCGGCACGCAGATATAGAACGCCACCTCTATCTTGAGCGTCCACAAAGCAGGGTTCACCGAACAATCGAACACATCCGACTCAAACACACCCGGCAGACAAGGATGCAGAAAGTTGAGGAAAGTCAGCTGTGCACCCAAGTATTGCCATAGTCCGCTGCTGCAGAAATAGTCGTGCAAAGACAGGCTGCTCAAAGCCGAGAGCCCGACGGCTGATACGGAAACAATAAGGAGATAGGCAGGTAGCAACCGTTTTGCCCGTTTCACGAAATACTGTTTCACCGTGCTGCGCATATAACTCTGCGTAATCAGAAAACCGGATATCACAAAGAAACCCGTCACCGAAATATATGTTTGGAAATACGGCGCCAGACATTGCAGCGGTTCAACGCCGGTGATGTCTGTCAGATGGCGTATCACCACCACAAAGGCAAACAGGAAACGCAGAAAGTCAAAGCAATTGTCACGTACGGTTTTCATCAGTCCTGTCTTTCCGGTTAGTTGATAATAAGTATCTTCACCAAAGTATGTTGCTGTGTTTCAGCCGACAAGCACATAGCCATATACACTCCCGTACGCACTCTGCGCCCTTTTGTATCTTTTCCGTCCCATACGGCAACTCCTCCGTTCGAGCGGGTCTCGCATACCAAGTTTCCTGCGTTGTCCGTTATCTTCACAACGGAGTTCTCCATCAATCCCGCGATTGTAATAACCCCTTGGAAATCCTGCCGTACAGGATTAGGATAAGCATATGCCGACGAATAGTCCTCTTTGGCTTCGGCAGCGTCACTCTGGAACGAAACCAAACCGTTGCTCGTCCCTATAAACACTTCTCCCGAATTGGGATTAATGGCAATCGACAGTATCTCGTTCGAGAGCAAAGCCGAATTGTCCACCGTAAAGTGATATATCTCTTCCGGATTGTTCATATCGGAGAACGACATCAGATATACTCCCGATGTACGTGTTCCGAACCACACACGGTTGGCTCCGTCCACAGCCACAGCGGTCACATGCTCTTCGTTGAACAGATAGTCGGCGAGCCCGCTCCCGTCGGTTCGTGCTATCGTCAGCCGACGGCAGGCATTGCTTTCCAACAGGTTGGCAGGATTGTCGAAATAGATGACACCGTTGTTCGTACCCACCCATAGTCCGCCGTCCAAATCCTGAGCGGCACTATACAATATTTCGTAGTCCACCGTATTGCCGAAGTTGTCGGTGAATCTCGTATGCGTAGCGGCACGGTCGTCTCTTTGATTGTCTATCGTACCGTTGTCATCGAATATGCCGATACCCGGACCGTTGTTCTCACCCTTATAAGTACGTATAATGATTTTCCTGTTTGTGTTTTGGTTGTCAATAAGCAAGTCCTTCGTACGCGGCAGGTTGTTCGTAGCCGCATTGGAGATAACCGCCCACTCTCCGTTTGCCTGAAGCACCTTCACCCCTTGGTTGGTATAATTGAGCATCCACAGATTGCCTTCTTTGTCATATACCATACCTTCCACCCAGGTATATTTTTCCGGTTGCGTAGTTATCATCGTCTGAAGCGGACTGTTGTCCGGCATATAACGCTTGTAATACTCATCCCCTCTGAATTCTATCAGCCCGTAGCCGAACGATGCTACGAAGAAGTGGGTTTTGTCGGCAGGATCCACCGCCACGTCCACATAATCCTGCGTATAACGCCCTATGCGGCTGTCATCTCTGAAATAGTATTGGTAATAGTTCGTCCATTGTCCGTCCTCGTAAAACGCCACTGCTCCGTCTCTTTCATAAAAGACAGCCATATATCCGCCTTGCAGCATAAAGAGCCGTCCGTTTTGGAAGCGCAAACGATAAGGAATATTACTCATAGGTCCGTCGGGACGGAACTCGTTGCGTGCGTTCTGCTCCACTGAGTATTGCCCTACACCGCGTCCACGTGCCGCAAACCAATACAATTGCCGTCCCGTCTCGTACGCCATATCCAGCGAATTGTAGAACAAGTCCAGGTATGTAGGTGCTGCACCGTCAAGGTGATACACCCATGTGCCTTCTGTCGTCATAGCGAACAGTTTCTCATCGGCTGCATCCAAGGCAATTACCTTTTGGTCTGTCAACAGCGGTTGCCAAACATCGCCGTCTTGCCGGAAAAGCGTACTGTCGCATACCAGATACAGACGATTGCCGAAACAAGCCAAATCGCTTATCGCCTTACTGCCGGGCAACTGCGCAAGGCTTTCCCAGTTCGCATAATCCACCATATTGCTCTTTATCGAAGCGCAATAGACATGTCGGGCAGAGGCGGCATAAATCGTGTCGTTCATCACATCTATCGCCAACACATCTACAGCCTGAGCGTCAGCACCGATATAGTATGTATCGGCTATCTCTTCCCGTTTCACATTCAATGCGACAACACCGAAATCCATAGCCATATACGCTGTCTCACCCTGCACCGCAACTGCATTCACCTCTTTGTTAATGCTGCTTTGCGTATTGTATAAGTCAGGAATATTGCTCACGCGCTCCTGTTGGTCCATCAGATCGATATTGCCGTCCCGATAGAAAATAATGAGCATTTGCTCTTCGGGCATATATTTGATGGCAGAGACCGTATTTCCGTTCAATCCCGTCAACTTGCTGTAAGTTTGGATATTCCCGTCCTCTTTGTCCACCGAAAAAAGGGCGTTCCCGCTCACTGCGTATATTTTGTCGGGGCTCTGCTCTATCTGCGTCACATCGTTATAGGAGAAATGTGTTTGCCATCCGTTCATCGGCAACTGCGCCTGCGCCCACACAGGGCAAACCAAAAGGATGATAAGATAAATGTATTGTTTCATAATTCAATAATATCTTTGTTGTTTTTCCGTTCTGCCATGTAGAGACGCAATTAGGACTTGTCCGATCGCGTCTTAAGTGTTATAATGGATTAACTGTTAATAATGATTAGTACCCGATAATGAGATATTAACTATTAATTATTAACTATTAACTGTTTAAGTAAGCACATAGTTTTTCTATCGCTCTTCCTCTATGCGATATCCTGTTCTTTTCTTCTGCCGTCAGTTCGGCAAAAGTAACCTCATAGCCTTCCGGACGGAAGATAGAGTCATAGCCGAAGCCACCCGTACCGTGTTCTTCACGGGTAATAAAGCCATCGACACGGCCTTCAAACTGGTGCATTTCCCCGCCGATAAGCAATGTAATCACTGTGCGGAAACATGCTTTCCTGTTCTCTTTCCCTTCCATTTCCCTCAGTACTTTCTGCCGGTTCCGTGCAAAGTCTTGCGGTTCGCCTGCATAGCGTGCCGAATATACGCCGGGGGCACCTTCTAACGCCTCTACCTCCATGCCCGTATCGTCGGCAAAACAGTCCAACCCGTACTTGTCGTAGATATAGCGGGCTTTCAGTTCTGAGTTACCGGCAAGCGTCGTTGCTGTTTCCGCTATGTCATCGGTGCAACCGATATCCCGTAGCGACACTGTTTCCACACGCTTGCCCAATATCTGCCGTGCCTCTTCCAGTTTATGGGCGTTGTTGGTCGCAAACACTATTTTCATCATACGAAACACTTGGTTTGATTGTCTGGCAAAGGTACGAAAAAAAACATATACCGGCAAATTGTGCCTTTGCCGCCCGATGATGTTGTATGTATTATGAATACAGGACAATACCTTCTTCGGATCATATAGCAATCACCTGCCTTCTATTACTGGGTGATAACTGGGTGATTACTGGGTGATTACTGGGTGATTCATATGCTATTGCTTTGCTTTCAAGCACTTATCGTGCTATCCATATGCCCAATCAGCAACACTGATACCCCAATAATGAGATAATAACTTTTAATTATTAATTACCAGCTGTTCTTTTCAGGCATACTTTTTGCTATTTTTATTGAGTAGGAGGATGAAAGATTATTGGCTGTTTCAAGAACCTTTTGTACCTTTGTCACCCCTAACTGATGATACCGGTATGTTTTACTTGCGAAGTTCACATAAGGCACTGATGCTGACCTTTGTACTGCTGTTCCTGTATAGTAATGCATTGCTATCGGCATCTCGTCAGCAATCCAAAAAACAACAAAGCAAAGGCGGAGTGGCTTTGGTGCTGAGCGGAGGATCGGCACGAGGGCTTACACACATAGGTGTAATCAAGGCATTGGAAGAGAACAATATCCCTATCGACTATGTCGCCGGTACTTCGATGGGTGCCATCGTGGGCGGACTCTATGCGGGCGGTATGTCGGTGGAAGAGATGATTGTTTTCTTCGCTTCTGACACGTTCCGCCAATGGCAAACGGGCGAGATACCTACCGCCTATCGATATTATTACCGTCAGGCAGACCCGACCCCCTCCGTCTTTAATATCTCCGCACGTATGCAGCAAGCCACCATAGAGGTCCCCGATTCACGCACCTCGATGAGCTTTACAACCAAGAAAGACCCGAGCCGACCCGACAAAAGCCGTTGGACATTCACGCCCTATTTCCTGCCCACGCAAATCAACAACCCGCAACAGATGAACTTGGCGGTAATGGAACTCTTCGACGGCATTTGCGCTGCCGCTCAGGGAGATTTCGACAACCTTATGATTCCCTTCCGCTGTGTTGCATCCGATATCTACGAAAAGCGTGCCTACGTCTTCCGCAGCGGCGACTTGGGCGATGCCGTACGCGCATCGATGTCGTTCCCATTCATCTTCCGACCCGTCGAATACGAAGGCACATTGCTCTACGACGGCGGAATCTACAACAACTTCCCCGTTGACGTGGCGCAACAGGATTTCCGCCCTGCCTATATTATCGGCAGCAACGTCAGTTACAATACAGGACGCCCCGACAAACGCGACCTCTTTGCCATCTTGGAGAAGATGATTGTGCACGATACCGACTATTCTGTCGAAGACGGACTCTTGCTCAACTTTCGCTGGGAGCATATCAACAGCATGGATTTCTCCCAAGTTGCCAAATTAGTCCAGTTGGGATACGATTCAACCATGGTACATATCGAAGAAATCAAAGCGGCCGTCAAACAACGCCGGACAAGACAAGAACTCGACCAAGCCAGACAAGCATTCCAACAACGCATTCCCGAACTCATATTCAAAGACGTGGAGTTCACCGGAGTCAGCGAAGCGCAACAACACTATCTGCGCAGCATCTTCAAAGGCGAACGCGACTCCTTCACCTACGACGACTTCCGCACCAACTACTACAAACTGATTTCCGACAATATGATAGCCGAAGTGGTTCCTCACGCTATCTACGACCGGCAATTGCAAGGCTATCGCCTGCAGTTGGACATCACGACCAGTGACCAATGGAAATTCATGATTGGAGGCAACATTTCCACTTCTTCTCCTACACAAGCATACCTCGGTGTCAGTTTCCAGAACCTGTACCGCATTCCGGTTTCCGCTTGGTTGGACGTACAATTGGGACACACCTATATGGCTGGTTCCGTAGGCACACGCTTCGATCTGCTACCCAACTTCTATCTCAAAGCGGAAGTTGTCGCACACGAATTCGATTTCTACGAAGACAACGAGCTCTTTGTACTACGCAACCGCCGTATGAATTTCTATCAGCAAGAGATCTACGGCCGTATTTCTGCCGGATTCCCGCTCTCCATGAAAGCCAGGGGTGAGGTAGGTTTTGGCTTTGGCAGACTGCGCGATTCCTATATGCAGAACAACCTTCAGTCGTTCCTCGATACAATAGAGAATATCAGCAAGTACAAGCTTTTCAATCTCTCACTCCGCCTCAAAGGCAACACGCTCAATCACCAGCTTTTCCCTTCTGAAGGACAACGCTGGTCCGTTACCGCACAGATGCCTTTCGGATGGAGTTCCACTATCATACGCGGAGAAGCATCCGCCATTACCAACAACCGGTTCCAACTATGGTTCCAAGCCGCCGCTCACTACGACGGATATTTCCGGCTGGCTCGCCATTTCTCACTCGGAGCGGAGGCGGAAGCAATGTGGTCATTCCGTCCGCTGGGCGACAACTATATGGCAACCATGCTGCAAGCACCGCAATATACACCAACACTCCATAGCAAAGCTATCTACAACAGTTCTTTCAGTGCCAACCAGTATCTGGCTGCCGGTATCAAACCCATTGCACTCATTACCGACAACTGGCAAATACGGGGCGAAGGCTATATCTTTGCACCTGTTAAAAGCCTGCGTTGCGCACCCAATTATACAGCCTACTATTCCGACTGGTTTCAGGATCTGCGCTTTATGGCGGAACTCTCAATGGTCTATACTTTCAACAGGGGAGCAGTCTCCCTATACGGCAACTGGTACTCCATGCCGCGCAACAATTGGAATATAGGTCTTAATATTGGTATGCTCCTTTATAAAGAAAAGTTCCTGCAATAATCCTTCCGTTACACAATAATTACAATGAAACAGATACAATTCACCTATCACCGGCGCCCCACTACCACCACCCTTGTGGGCAACCTGCCTATCGGATCAGCCTACCCTGTCCGCATACAGAGCATGGCGAACACCGATACCAACGATATTGACGGCAGTGTCCGCCAAGCCTTGCGTATTGCCGAAGCGGGAAGCGACCTCATACGTTTCACTACCCAAGGCAAACGCGAAGTGGAGAGTCTGGCGCTCATACATGCGCAATTGCGCCGCACTACCGATGTACCCCTCGTCGCTGATGTCCATTTCAACGCTGCCGTAGCCGACCTTGCAGCACAAACAGTGGAGAAAGTACGCATCAACCCGGGTAACTATATCGACCCTGCACGCAAGTTTGTGCATATCGAATACACCGATCCGGAATACCAAGCCGAACTCCTGCGTCTCAGACAACGATTCACTACCCTGCTCAATATTTGTAAAGAGCACCACACGGCACTCCGTATCGGCGTAAACCATGGTTCATTGTCCGACCGTATCATGTCGCGCTATGGCGATACGCCCGCCGGTATGGTCGAATCGTGCATGGAGTTTTTGCGTGTCTGCACCGAAGAAAACTTTCTCAATGTCGTTATCTCTATCAAAGCGTCCAATACGGGTATCATGGTGGAAACAGTGCGGCTCCTGGTGAAGCAGATGGAACAAGAGCACATGGCTTTCCCTCTGCATTTGGGCGTAACCGAAGCTGGTGACGGCGAAGACGGAAGAATCAAGTCCGCCGTAGGTATCGGTGCCTTGCTCGCCGACGGCATAGGCGACACTATCCGCGTATCGCTCTCCGAAGCACCCGAAGCCGAACTGCCGGTGGCACGCGCCTTGGCGGATTATTTCGAGCAGCCTGACAGCCCCCGCTACAGTGCCGTACAATGCTATATTGACGAGGCGGTTCACTACCACTCTGACGAAGACACCGATTGGGCTTCCTTTGCCCTCCACGCAGCAGCTGATTTGGGTAAGGTACTTTTCGATACACGCAACGCCAATCTTATTATCCGCAACCCGCATTTCTCCGGGGAACAATGCGACCGCCTGGCATTGGATATCTTGCAGGCTGCCCGGCTCAAACTCTACAAAACGGAATACATATCCTGCCCTTCGTGCGGACGTACCTTGTTCGATATCGAAACCACCATTGCCGCTGTCAAAGCCGCAACATCCCATCTCAAAGGCTTGAAGATAGGTATCATGGGCTGTATTGTCAACGGTCCGGGCGAGATGGCGGATGCCGACTACGGCTATGTGGGAGCAGGACGCGGACGCATCAGTCTCTATAAGAAGAAAGAGTGTATCCGCAAGAATATCCCTGAGGAAGAAGCCGTTGAAGCACTCATAGAATTGATCAAAGAGAACGGCGACTGGCAAGAAAAGCCTTAACTTTTTTGCCCGTCCTCTTGCGTATGTGAAAAACTTGGTGTACTTTTGCACTCGCTTTCCCGAAAACCGACAATATCATCGGTTGCGTTGGGCAACAAGTGATGATGGAGAGATGGCAGAGTGGTCGATTGCGGCGGTCTTGAAAACCGTTGAACTGAGAGGTTCCGGGGGTTCGAATCCCTCTCTCTCCGCCAAACAAAACGGGAAAGCAACAGCGTAGGCACTAACACCCGATTTTCACTGACACAATGCGAAGTCGGGTGTCTTTGTGTACTTTACGTTGAGGAACAAATACCCGACCTCAATACATAAACCGCAAACACAGAACACAATGAAGATACTGATTCTTTCTTGCAATACGGGAGAAGGGCATAATTCCAGTGCATACTCCCTCAAAGCAGCAATGAAATCACAGGGGATTGATTGCGAAGTGCAGGATACTATTGCCCTTATGAGCCCGGTCGCATCCAAGAACGTTTCCGATGCTTATGTATATTCCACCAAGAGTTCCCTTTTCGAACACGCATATAAATTGGGTGAGGCGGTCAGCAACATGGATACCTATTTCAAGTCGCCCGTATATGCCGCCAACAAGATATATACTAAGCAACTCTACGACCTGATAATAGACGGCGGTTACGATGCTGTGGTATGTGTACACCTCTTTCCGGCAGAAGCGCTTACCGCCCTTAAGCTGAAAGCAAAAATCGCTGTGCCGACCGTCTTTGTGATGACCGACTATACCTGTATCCCCTTCTTGACGGAAACAGAGCTTGACAAATACGTCATTGCACACGAAGATTTGGTAGAGGAGTTTGCAGAAAGAGGTATCCCTCGTGAAAAGATTGTTCCGCTCGGCATTCCCGTGGACGCAACCAAGTTCTGCAGCCGTCAGGACAAACAGTATGCCCGTCGCATACTCGAAGAAGAATTCGGGTGGAAGAGCAGCGACGTTTCTGCTCGCTGGTTCATGATAATGGGAGGCTCAATGGGATTCGGCAACATGGACGGACTCGTCAGTTGTCTGTTGGAACTCATACGCCCCGACGACAAAGTGCTCTGTATCTGCGGACGCAACGAAAATCAACTGGCTGCCCTTGCCGAAGAATACGCCGGCTATGCCAATCTCCATGCCATAGGCTACACCGACAAAGTGTCACTCATAATGGACGCCTCGGATGTGCTCTTCTCCAAGCCCGGAGGAATAACCGGCACAGAAGCCGTACTCAAGCAGATACCGCTCGTTCATACAGCCCCTATTCCGGGATTGGAAGACAAGAACGCCAGGTTCTTCCACTATCACAATATGTCCTACAGTTCGTTAGACCCGGCACAGCAAGCCGCTGTCGCATTGCGCCTTTGCGATGATGCCGCCTATCGTCTGCGTATGACGGAAGCACAACGCCGCAACTCCTATCCGAACTGCTGCAACGACATTATAGCCCTGTTGCTGGATATAGTCGGAAAAGAATGCAAACCTTCAGCAGAATAACAAGAAACTCCTAATTCACTTACAAGATATGATATTTAAGAAGTTACCCGTATTTTCCAGAGTGATATTCATTCTGTGCACCGTGCTCTTTGCCGGAGGTGTGGTATCGTTGTTCTATATCGACGACGATGCAGCCTACAGCCGTATAGCCTTTTCGACTTTCGAAGTCGCACTGATGATGATTGTAATTTGTCTGCCGGGCTTTATCAAACGTCTCTCTCACCGGCAACTGACCCCGCTAATGGAAACGCTCTTCGTCAGTTTTGCCTTTTCGGCACTCATATTGGGGGATGTGGTTAATTTCTATGGACGTTTCCCTTGGTGGGACGATTTGCTGCACGGCATTTCCGGCGTGATGCTTGGTATTGTCGGATACGGACTTATCAATGTCTTCAACCGCATACAGGGCAACGCTGTCAAATACAGTCCTCTCTTCGTATCTGTTTGGGTAGTTTGTTTCGCTTTGGCGCTGGGTGCACTTTGGGAAATCATAGAGTTCATCACCGACGGGCTCTTCGGACTCAATTCGCAGCAGTTCCTTGTAGGCACGGGCACTTTCGACACCTCCGTACCGCTCGAAGGGCATGAGGCACTACGCGATACCATGCAGGATTTGATGCTCGATCTGTTTGGTTCGCTCGTTATCGCGGTTGTCGGTTATTTCGATATGAAGAAACTCCACCGCAATCTGCATGTCGAACTGCTCCAAGCTGCCGAAGACAAGACTGCAGAAGAAAAAGCCACCGCATCTGCCGGGCAAGCGACATCCGTTTAAGCGGGCTGTCATACGCTGTAAGCGGCGCTTTCGTGCAGCATTCTTCTCCTATCATTTCCTTTAGGAATACTTTAGGGATACTTTAGGGATAGCGTACAAATATAGAGACGGTGTGCACCTCGTTTTCTGCTATCGGGCAATGCGGTTTCTGCCCGTTGTTCGGGCTTCGTTATCCTAACGGCAAACTATCTTCTGCGTATGTGCAGGTGTCTGCAAGAGATAAAGCCCCGTATGCGTAAGCGGAACGAATTGCTGCGTATTACCGACAGTACCTTTCCAGACAAGCATACCCGAAGCGGAATAAAGAACAACCGCCGTTTCCTCTTTGGCTTGCAGGAGCACACCGCCTTGCCGGACAATGGCAAGTACATCCGCACCATTGGCGATAGCGGGCAAACCGGTAGTGACATCGGGGGCTTTGTCGTAGTATGCTTGTCCCCGGCGCGATACAGCCCTCAAGGTACGTCCTGCCACATCAGCGGGATTGGCAAAGAGTACGGAAGTGAGCGGAGGAAGCTGAACAGCCGATTCTTGCCGCACATAATAATCATAGTACTCTTTTGTCGGGTCTGTTTGGTGCAGATATGCCTTTCCTGCCTCTATCGGCATAGCAGACAACGTATGGTTGCCGGTGAACAATACTTGATTAGGCGACAGCGTACTTGCCTTGTCCTGAATGGATTGGTGTACAGCAGCACCCTCTATCTGTTGTCCGCCGTTACCGTGCAAAAGCAGACATTTGCCCGACCAATAGTCGTACTCATCGCTTGTTGCAGGGTCGCAATTCACACAATAAGGGAAGTTGAGGGCATACACTTGTCCTTTGCTCAGAAGCGGAGAGTCAGACTCTTCCACTGCCCAATCAGAGTCAAAATCAGAAGAAGTATCTTCCGTCAGACTCAGTTTCCATATACCGGCTTTATAGGCAAAATAGTTAGACGACCAACTGTTCTTACCGTTGTATTGCTCCAAGCTCCACACACCGACATCGGTACGGCTGTATTGTTGTTCGTTGCACCACTTGTCAAGATACTCTTCTATCAGTCCGATGAAAGTACGCGAGTCCGCAGCAGTTTGATTAGCCATTGCCATTTGCTCTGCCAACCATAGATAAAGTTGCCGGTTGGCTTCCTGTTGCACTGCTATTGCCGCTGCACGACCGGCAGGAAGTTCTTTTTCAGGAATCAGTTCGACGATATAGGTACTATGTACATCAAACGGCGGCACAATGGTGCGCCAGCGGTCTGCCTCGATAGGAAGCAGAATGTTCTCTTCTTTGGCAAAACTAACGGCTTCGCCTGTCGATACATTGAGGTTGGCATAGTTGTCACCGTCTAATATATATACCAAGCGTTGCTGCTCAAGATTGGACGGTACGTAAGCAATATCGCCACCCAAGTCGTTTTGGCGCGGCATGAGCATCATCCACTCTTGTTTAGGCGCTTCGGTATGCGGTGCATTGGCTGCAAGTGTCACTTCTTTCATCATCTTCTGCTTGCTGTCTGCAATACGCAAAGTAGCAGTATGCGTACCTTCTCTCTTGGGTTGGAAAGACACAATAACAGAGGCAGTCCCTTTGTCGCCACAGTCAGATCCTATTTCTGTCGATGTAACACTGAAAGCATCTTTATCGTCTCCTATTATATCCACCAAGAGGATATCGGGTATATTGGAATAGTTGACATCGACAGACTGTTGCATAGCGGTTCCTACAACGGCTTCAAAGGAAAGGTTGTCACTACCCGTCTCGAGATACTTCGCCAAAGTGACTTCAACATTGGCATAGTCGTGATAACAAGTACCGCCTGTCGGCACACTGAATTGTATATGTGTTGCATTCCTGTCCAAACTGATAGGACCATAAGTATTGAACTTGTTCTCTTCCAACGGGTCACGCCAGACTTCCTGCCATTCATTGTTTACCTTTTGCGACAAAACCAAATTCCCCGAAGCAGATACCAGTCCCCATTTCCTATTCTGTGCGGTAAACGTAATCTCTCCCGGTTCTCCGCTTAAAGCAATTTCAGGTCCTTTCTCTATAGTGAACAATTGTTTGGTTTCTGTTTGCCCGTACACTAACGGATTGCAGCCTTCGGAAGGGGCACGGACAACTGCAGAAACCTGAAAGTCTTCGGCGGGAGCAAAGTCGGCGTTGCCCTTACAAGAAGCTGTAAGTACAGCACTACCGGCAGCCACTATATGAAGATATTGTTGTCCGTCGGCACCGGTTTGTATTGTTGCGACATTAGAATCAGAAGATGTGTATGTAACGGGCAAGCCGGTTGGCTCACCCGTTTCGGTAGCAACAGACAGGGCTTGCAGCAGCATATCTTCCGACTCGGTAGTCAAACGCAAGAACGATTGTGACCAAGCAATATATTGTGCCTTCAAGGCGGTAACGGCAATGTCAACCGTAGCGGAAGCCGCTTCCCATTTTGTATCACCGGCATAGTTGGCTGTAATAACAGCCGTACCGGGGGCAACAGCAGTCAAGAGAGTATTAAAGCCGTTGGTTTCCACACGGACTATGCTTTCATCGGAAGAAGAATACGCTAGTTGTCCTTCGTTGGAAACACGGGCAGGATTGGTGTACGTAGTCCCTACTTGCATAGGCGACAAGTTATCTTGCCATGATATGGTAGGCGTATGCTTATACGTAGAGCCTTTCAGTTTTACAGTATATGTATGTGTACCGTCGGTGATTGTGACCGTACCCTCGTGGTTGCCCGGCACAGTGTGCATGCAACTGATCTTGACCGTAGTAGTACCATATTGCCCAACGGTGTTATAACTGTTTTGTTCCACAATAAAAGCACTACTGCCCGAATAGCTGACCGATACCGTACCTGTATGACACCAATCAAAAGTGAATGACTGCTGCTCAGCAGGAGAATCCACCTCTGCACTGGTAAATATCAGTTCTCCAACCGAAGGAGTATTGAGGTAAGACGCCATCGTAAGGTGGACATAGCGGATATAACGATTCAATGAACCATTCTTTGCCTTGAACACCAAGTTTCGTGCTGCAGGTGATACTGTTCCGTAATATGAATTATAATCAGTTCTTACCGAGAAAGGAGCGATAGCTTGTTGTCCTTCCGCCTCCACATAGATATTACCGTTAATACTCATTCTTGCTTTTTTTGATTGGAAACTTAAATAATCACCGGGAATAGAATATTTATAAGTGCAAATTATTATATCCCATGCTTGGCAAGTAGCACTCTGTACATCATCTTCGTAGAGAGCATAGTAGATACCATTCTTGTTTATACCGTCTCCTTGTTTATCCCATGTTGTCTGAGCAAAGGAGAGAGAAGTTAATAACAGTATAGAAGTAAGAAGTAAGGATTTTTTCATGACGGTTTGTTTTTAGAAGTTTTTTTATGATTAACCGCATAAGCCATATAACAGCCCATTAACAGCAACATAAACAAAGGAGTATCAGTGAGGGGAACACGTACATTGCTATTGTTATTGAACCAATCCAAGAACGCGTCCCATGTGCCGGGCATATCACCGTGAGAAGGATTGTTCAGCCAAAGGTCATACAACAGATTCATATCGTAATACCCTATCCCGTTATCCGTATTTACCAAAGCACCTTGTCCGACCGACTGCAACCATGTATCAAAAGCACTACCTGAAGTGGGAGGTGCACCACGGCGTTGTAAAGGATTAAGAGACTGTACATCCGTATATGCAACAGCCGCCGCATAGCCTAACTGCAGACATCTTGTTCGCACTTGCGGAACAACGGCTGGACGAATATTACTTGAACAAAACGGAACAGACACCGAAGGCAAAGCTGTTGACATTGCCGGTGTTGCAGAAGCGTTGAACACAGATCGCGTTGCCATTCTCATATTATCAGGAGAAGCCGCCGCCACCGAAGGAGGAGCAGCAGCAAAAGAAGCGGCAGGCAAAGCGTATGCGTAACGAGAACCGGCAACAACCGTTCCCTGATAAGGAGTAATCGTAACCGCCGGAATTGTTCCGGTGCAACACAACGCTATTATCAAACAAACATAGTATTTTTTCATCGTTGTTCACTTTCGGGGAATATATACCATTATTCACACTGTCTGTTGTTCTCTCCATCCCCATAAAAGTGTCGCAAAATTAAGACAAATCATCGTTTAGAGCAAATAACACAGGTAAAAAGTGTCGTTTTCTTAAGATACGTAATCTTTTTCTTAACAAACGGACACTTTTGCAATCGGACAATCGGACCATTTAACGATTTACAGGGCTACACCCCATTTACAATTTCCGATTTACAATTTTGCACCGGCAGAAGAGTGCGATTTCAGTATTCAGGAAATATGTTGTATCTTTGTAGCCGATTATTGATTGAGGAGATGAGGAGATGAGGAGTCCTAACTGAATAACTGAGAATATACCCTATATAACATCATGAAAAGATATACCATTTTTACACTTCTGACAATCTGGTGCATAAGCGTCTTTGCACAAGTGACAACCACTCCGGCTTTCATACAGAAAGGCTACAAGGGAGAAATAGTGATTACGTTCAATCCCCAGGAAGGCAACAAAGGAATGGCAAACGCCAAAGCCTGTTATGCCCATACAGGACTCATTACAGCCAAATCATCCTCTCCATCCGACTGGAAATACGCTACACCTACCTGGCGCGGTACTGACCCCAAATACAAGATGACCAAAGCCGGACAGAACTGGGAACTCCGCATACCGAATATCTATACCTATTACGGCTGTCCGGAGAGTGAAGAGATATTGCAAATGGCATTTGTGTTCAACGATGGTCCGAACGGTACATTAGAAGGCAAAACCACCGCCGGCGGAGATATATTCGTAGAGTTGGTGGAAGCAGGCTTGACACTCAAGTTTGCA
The DNA here is from genome assembly GCA_022783865.1 of Bacteroidales bacterium. Taxonomy (GTDB): domain Bacteria; phylum Bacteroidota; class Bacteroidia; order Bacteroidales; family Paludibacteraceae; genus Colicola. The sequence continues at coordinate 32,081 of JALFYY010000019.1, read as the reverse complement.
CAACCGAGTAACGACCAATTGGTATCGGCAGGCGAAACAGTGGCATTCACCGTACAAGCCTCAGAGGAAGCCTATATGCAACTCTTGATAAACGAAACAGAGGCTGCTACTGCCCAAGGGACAACGCTCAACTATTCGCACCTTTTCGACAAACAAGGAGACTATAAAGTGGTTTGCAATGCCAAGACCGCCACAGAGCAGAAAAGCGCAACAATCAACATATCGGTAATGCGCGCTACAGAGGAGAAGAGCCGTCCGCAAGACAAACAGGAAATGGGCGTATATTACGACAAAGAAGACCTTACGCATGTGACACTGGTAACGTATGCCGCCAGCAAAACCGCCCCTGCGAAAGCAGTATATGTAGTAGGCGATTTCAACAACTGGACCATCTCTACCGACTATCAGATGTACAGAGACGGCAACTACTTCTGGTTGGATATCAACAATCTGGCACCCGGGCAAGAGTATGCTTACCAGTATTGGGTAATCCGCTCCGACGGTCAGATGAAGAAGATATCGGACGCATACGCCCATAAGCACCTCCATCCAGACGACCAGTATGAACCCCGTCAGCTTGACCCGACACTCAAACGCTATCCTACAAAGGGTGACGGCTTTGTATCGATTATGCAGACCAACCGCAAGCCGTTCCAATGGAGCGAGGCAACACTCAATTTCAAACGCCCGAACAAAAACAATCTCGTCATCTACGAAATGTGGGTATATGACTATACACCGGAACGCTCGATAGAAGGAGTGCGCCGCCGTTTGGACTACCTGCAGAATTTGGGTGTGAACGCTATCGAACTGATGCCCATATGCGAATTCGACGGCAACTATAACTGGGGCTATTCGCCTGCACAATATTTCGCTCCCGACAAAGCATACGGCACGGAAGAGCAGATAAAAACCTTTATTGACGAATGCCATCAAAGAGGTATGGCAGTGATAATGGATATGGTATTCAATCACGCTACCGGACAAAACCCACTCAACAAGCTCTACCCTTACGGCAGTGAACTGGCACAAAACCCATGGTTCAACGCCACTGCGCCACATAGCGACAATGTGTATGAAGACTGGAACCATGACTTTGAGGAAACCCGCAAGATGTTTACCCGTGTACTACGGTACTGGCTCACAGAGTTCAAGGTGGACGGATACCGTATGGACCTTTCGCACGGCTTCTGCGGAGAGAACTGCAACAATCTGATGAACAACATCAAACACTATTACAACGAGGGCGTAAGAGCAGTGAGCGAAGATGCGTACTTTATCTTAGAGCATTGGGGCGGCAGCATGGGCACACAACGTCCGGAACTGATACGCAACGGCATGATGTGCTGGCACAATATCAACGGCAACTATTCGCAAGCGGCAATGGGCAAGTCAAGCGGTGATGCGTTTACGGATGCGAACCGGGACGGGTATGTGACTTATTGCGAGAGCCACGACGAAGAGCGCAACTACTACCAAGCCAAAGTGAACGGTGTGGAGTCTATCAAGAACGACGAGACAGCACGACTGAGCCGTGTACCGCTGACAATGGCATTCAATGTGCTACTGAACGGTCCGCAAATGATATGGCAATGGAACGAATTGGGATACGACTACAGTATCAACTCCACTGCCGGCAGTTTGAGTATCAGTAGCAACAACCGTACTTCGAAGAAAGAACAGCCCGAGAAATTAGGTTGGTTACAAAAAGGACTGCGTATGCAGCAGTATCAGAAAGTGGCACAAATAATACACCTGCGTACACATTTAGCACCGGAAATATTCAGCGGTGACCCTGTGGCAGCGAACCTCAATGCCGGTACCGTTATCAAGAGCATTACCTGGGGTACGGGCAAAGATGCGATATTCGTAGTGGGCAACTTCTCTCCGACACAAAGCAACACATTGCGTTTGCCGGACGGCAGTTGGTGGGACTATCTGCAAAACACTATGGTTACTACGGGCATACAAACACTTGCCCCCGGCGAAGTACGCATCTTCACAGGACGCCACTACGAGTTGCCACAGATACCCGATTCGTATGATTTCAGTACCGATATACCGAATATCAGCGTAACGGAAACGGGTATCAGGGTTTATCCGACAGCAACGCATGACAAAGTGTATATCGAGCAGGCGGCAGATGTAGAGGTATATAACCTGAGCGGACAGACAGTAAAACGCGAGTACAATGTACAGGAAATCAGTCTGTCGGGGTTGCAGAACGGATTGTATCTGTTGCGCTTGCAGAGCGGAGAGAAACAATATACAGCAAAAGTGATAAAGAATTAACTATCTTTTCTCTTGCATATTTTGCAGATTATAAGTATCTTTGCAGCGCAAAAGGTATCAGTATGGCTATTCGTACAAAAAAGTTTATACTAAACAACAATAATATCAACCCAAAAACTTATTTGTTTATGAAGAAAATTACTTCTTTGTTTGCAGCATTAATGGCAGTTGTTGCTGTTAACGCAGCTACTGTAACATTCGGCAGTGCCGATCTTTCTACGTCTGCAATGACCAAGTCAGGTGTAACTGTTACTCCTGCAAAAGCCCCAAGCAGTAGTACTAACAACGCTATTAATACTTTTGAAGGTGTAAAAACACTACGTATTTATGCTGATGCCACACTGACCATTGATGCCGGAACCAACAAAATCACCAGTGTCACTTTGAAACTAAACAGTGCCACCAATGGTAAACGACTCACCACTATGACTTCTGATGCAGGTGAAGTAACCGTAACAGGTAATCCTGATTGGACTGCAACATGGACAAACGAAGGTGTTAACAAAGTAGTGTTCACCGTAGGCGAAAAAGCCACATTGGGTAGCGAAAATACCAAAGCAGGGCAAATCCATATTATGGAAATTATCGTAGTAACCGATGGCGAAGGCGGCGGTAACGAAGGCGGTGATGACCCAACTACCAAAGAATTAGTTCCCGAGTATGCTGAAGCTAACTATTTCGGTACAGATTGGCAAATCCTTATGGACGATAGCGATGAAGAAGGATTAGGTGCCAGCTTTATCATGTATCTTGATTTCTTCAATGAAAGCACAACTCAGATTGCCGGTACTTGGAAGAACTTTGATGCTGAATATACAGCACTCTACACTATTGCAGGAACAGATACCACTCTTGTTGACTACACTGATTTAACATTGGAACTCACATGGATGCAGACTATAGATATGTCAGACTATTATGAGGGATATACCCAATGCGGCGTGTATAAGATCAACGTTAACTACACCGGTGCAGACAATGTACTTTACACTATCAAAGATGCCATACTTCCTATCTTTACTCTCGATTATTCTGGCGAGGTTGCTGATTTTATTAATGTAACAGATGCTTTGGAAGATGTAGAAGCAATGAACATCCGTGTAGCAGATGGTGCTATCATGCTGAATGCAGACGCTCCTGTACAAGTATATAGCGTAAGCGGTCAGTTGCTCTATTTCGCTACTGCCAAGGGTGAAATGACAATCAACGGTATGCCTAAGAACCAAGCGTTGATTGTACGCATCGGCGACAAAGCTGCCAAGGTTATTCTCTAAGACTCAGGCAAAGACAATATACAGAAGAGAGCGCATGAGAGTGCGCTCTCTTTTTGTGTGCAATATGGTCACAGAAAGGCATATAGAAGGTATATAGAAGGTAATATGGAAAGCATTATTGAAGCCCGCACAACGGATATAAAAAGCCCATGGAAGCTCCATGGATGTCCCATAATGCTACGGGTGTGGTAGGGATGTGCTACAGGAGTCGGTAGCACGACGGGGGCTTAGTTAATAGTTAATAATTAATAGTTAATATCTCAGAGTAGCTGTAAAGATGGCACGAGGAGTGCTTATCGGTAGCGCATGGGTAGCTGAATAACCAAATAACAACCAAATAATAACCAAATAATAACCAAATAACGATAGCACGGCGGTTTGACAGAGGGTGCTAATGGGTAGCTGAATCACCAAGTAATCACCAAATAACGGTAGGAACGTGAATAGTGAATAATTGATAGTTAATATCTCATTGTCGGGCAAAAGCAGCGTTTCATTGTACTGCGGGCGAGACGCCCACACCCCGACAGCGCACCAATCGGCAAACAGAATGAATGGACACCGACAGGACGTTGGCGGACAATTCAGACGCAATCGGACAAGTCCTAATCGCAGCGTTACACAGCATTGGCGGACAATTTAGACGGGGCACGCCCCGTCTCTACAGGAGGGGAAATGAGGGTAGGAAAGATTTTTTTGCTCAAAGTGTTGCACAGTTAGAAAATTTGTAGTACCTTTGCAGCCGCTTTCAATGGAAGATGGCATTGTCTAATGGTATAAAGGCTATTACGTCAGATTTTGGTTCTGAAGATCTTGGTTCGATTCCAGGTTAGACAACAAAGGAAAAGCCTGACATGCGTTAGGCTTTCTTCTTAAAAAAGCTCCGCATCGCGAAACGGACCCACTCCCCACTCCGGAAAGGACAGCTCACTGAAAAGCAGCAAGCATTCCTGACGGAGAAAGGCAGGACATCCGACGAGAGAAAGAGCCAGTGTGATGGTAAGTAGAGCAGCATCACCACGAAACCAACTCTGCTCGAAATTAGTAACACAAACAAGACAATGAAAACATTTGAACTGAAAGGTACTCTGCGCAACGAGTACGGCAAGAAAGCCGCCAAGACCCTCCGTCAGCAAGATCTGATTCCTTGCAACCTGTACGGCAACGGCGAAAACGTAACATTCACGGTGACAACGGGCGATGTACGCAAACTGATTTACACCCCCGACACACTGATTGTTGATCTTACGGTCGGCGAAAAGAACTGCAAAGCTATCGTAAAAGAGTTGCAATTCCACCCCGTAACAGAACAAATCTTCCACATCGACTTCTTGGAAGTCACCGAAGAGAAGCCCGTCGTTGTAAACATTCCTATCCAACTGACAGGTCACGCAGAAGGTGTGAAAGCCGGTGGCAAGTTGTCGCTTGAGATGCGCAAACTCAAAGTACGCGGTATCTATACAAACTTCCCCGACCGTATGACGATTGACGTTACGGAATTGGGATTGGGCAAGAAATTGTCGGTCGGCCAATTGCACTTCGACAACCTGGAACTCGCCAATGCCAAGAACCAAGTGGTTGTACAAGTGAAAGCTACCCGTGCATCTGCACAAGCAGCTCCTGCCGGCAAGAAATAACCGCACAGCCGAGAGCGGACATCTTAGAACGTAACCATTTGCTTCGTTCACTACAATCGAAGGAAAGGTCAGAACAACGAGTGGACAATGTTCCACTCGTTATTGGTATAAAAAGAGCATAGAAGAAAGTTATGAAATATCTGATTGCAGGCTTGGGCAATATCGGCTCAGAGTATGAACATACGCGCCACAATATCGGTTTCCGTATAGTGGACGCATTTGCCGATGCACACGGATTCGTTTTTCAAGACGGCCGCTACGGTTTCACCGCCAAAGGGCGTCTGAAGAATGCGGAAATAGTGCTGCTCAAACCCAGCACATACATGAACCTATCGGGCACGGCAGTCCGCTATTGGCTACAAAAGGAGAATATTCCCGTTGAGAATCTGTTTGTTATCGTGGATGATCTGGCACTCCCCTTCGGCACACTGCGTATGCGCAAACAAGGGTCGGACGGCGGTCACAACGGGCTGAAAAACATCCAGTCGTGCCTTATGACACAGCAATATGCGCGTTTGCGCTTCGGTATAGGCAACGATTTTGTGCACGGGGCGCAAGTGAACTATGTGCTCGGCAGTTGGACAGAGGAAGAAGAGAAAGCTTTTCCGGAACGCCTGAAGATATGCGATGACATTATCACTTCGTTCTGTCTGCAAGGTATCGACAGGACAATGAATCTGTATAACGGCAAATGATATGGAGGAACGGGTAGATAAATACTTGTTTGCCATGCGCTTATACAAGACCCGCTCGTTGGCGGCAGAAGCTTGCAAGAAAGGGCGTGTGCAGCTCGGCGGCGTAGAACTGAAGCCATCGAGAACGCTGCGTGTCGGCGATGTGTTTACCGTAAGGAAAAATCCGATTACCTATACGTACAAGGTACTGCAACTGAGCGAGAACCGCTTGGGAGCAAAGTTGGTGCCGGAATATATGCAGGACATCACAACGCCCGACCAGCTGGAGATATTGGAACTTGCACAATTGGCCGGAAAGACAGGGCGCGACAGAGGTACAGGACGCCCCACGAAAAAGGACCGCCGGGATATCGAAGAGTTCTTTTCGAGCAACGAGGATTGGGACGAATAAAGAGTTATCAGTATGTTTGCAGCACACGAATTGAAACAGAAGAACATGGCGGAATATCTGCTCTATATGTGGAGAGTGGAAGACATTATCCGTGCCTTCGATGCCGATATCGAAAAGATTGATACGCAACTGATTGCAGGTATGAACCTGACAGTGGAGCAAAGGAAAGCAGAATACGAGTGGTATGAATCGCTCATTGACATGATGCGCCGTGAGGGCTGTCTGCAAAAGGGACATATACAGCTGGTGAAAAACGCACTGATTGACTTAGAAGACATTCATCTATCGCTTTTACAAACAGCTGAAGGGGTGGAATACAAAGCGAAGTATTACCAGCTACAGCCCGCGCTCACCATCCTGAAGAGCAAATCGAGCGACCCGACCATATCGGACTTGGAGATGTGCTTCGTGTTCCTCTATTGCATGATGAACCTCAGACAGGAGAAAGCGGCTATCAGCGAAGATACAGAACGGACGGCGAAACAGGCGGCAGGGCTGTTGGCAATGCTCTCACGCGCCTATACCATTGCCAAAGAAGAAAACCAATAAAACAACCGATTATGACCATTTCGCAACGATATGCTTCGGTATTAGCATGGTTCGAGCAACATATGCCGGTGGCGGAAACGGAACTGCATTACGAAAATCCGTTCCAGCTGTTGGTCGCCGTAATACTTTCGGCACAATGCACAGACAAACGTGTGAACACGGTAACGCCGGCGCTATTTGCCGCTTTCCCGACAGCGGAAGTGATGGCAGCGAGCAGCAAAGACGAAGTATTAGAGTACATCAAATCGGTGTCGTACCCCAACAGCAAGGCGGAACATCTGGTGGGTACGGCACAAAGGCTGACGGAACATTTCGGCGGTCAGATACCAGACAACATCGATGATTTGCAGACGCTACCGGGTGTGGGACGGAAGACTGCCAATGTAGTATGTTCGGTGGTATTCAACCAACCGACGATGGCAGTAGATACGCACGTGTTCCGTATTTCGGAGCGCATCGGACTGACGACGAACAGCAAAAATCCGCTCCAGACAGAGAAGCAATTAGTGAAACATATCCCGAAGGAACTTATTCCGAAGGCGCACCATTGGCTGATTCTGCACGGACGGTATGTTTGCACGGCGCGCAAACCCAAATGCCAGGAATGCGGTTTGCAGCCCTATTGCCGCTACTATGAGCAACACCCGCTGTAAGGCGATTTTGCACAGCCAACATACAGAAAAAGCGATACAAGTTGGTTATGTGCGAACAAATCCGTATCTTTGCACTTGGGTAACTAAATTTGATTTCTTATGCAACGCCTTCTTCTCATTGATGCTTATGCCATGATATACAGGGCATACTACGCCTTCATCCGCAATCCGCGTATCAACTCCAAAGGGTTGAATACGTCGGCTATCTTCGGGTTTGTCATTACATTGGAAGACCTTATGAAACGGGCAGACCCGAGCCATGTGGGTGTGGCTTTCGACCCGAAAGGCAAGACTTTCCGACATGAGGCATTCGAACAATACAAGGCACAGCGGGAAGAGACGCCCGAAGATATCCGTGTGGCAATACCTTACATCAAAGACATATTGTCGGCGATGAATATACCCATCTTGGAAGTAGCAGGATTCGAGGCTGACGACGTAATCGGAACACTTGCCAAGCAGGCGGAAAAAGAGGGGTTCGATGTACTGATGGCAACACCCGACAAAGACTACGGTCAGTTGGTTTCCAATCATATACACATGTACCGTCCGCGCCATTCGGGAGGATTCGAAAACATGGGTCCAGAAGAGGTATGCGCAAAGTACGGCATTGAGCGACAAGAGCAAGTGATTGACCTGTTGGGCTTAATGGGCGACTCATCGGACAACATCCCCGGCTGTACGGGTGTGGGAGAAAAGACGGCAGTGAAACTGCTGCAAGAGTTCGGCAGTATCGACAACCTGCTGGCGCATACCGACCAACTCAAGGGTGCACTTCGTCAAAAGATAGAAACACAGGCGGAACAGATACGGTTCTCGAAATTCTTAGCAACCATCCGGACCGATGTACCTATTCAGTTTGATGCGTCAGCATTACTTAAAAAAGAGACAGATATAGCCCGCCTGCAGCCTGTATTCATAGAATTGGAATTCCGTTCGCTGCTGAAGAGGTATAGCAACGGAAATGAAACTACAGCCACCGCCGCACCCGACCTTTTCTCGCAGACGGAAACGCCAAAGCAACCCGTAGCAACCAAGCCATCGGCAACTACGCAGACATTGGATTTGTTCTCCGGTGTGGAGGAAATGCAGCCTCTGACTCCAATGAACACAAGCATTGCCACAGGAGTGCCCACGGTGTCTGCAGGGCAACAATTAGCCATCGCAGTACAAGGTGAAGAGATATACTTGGCGACAACGCCGGAAGCTGTATATCATTCGCCGATAAACAGTGAGGTGAAGGCTTTGTTAGAAGATGCAGCGATTGAGAAAACAGGGTTTGACCTGAAACAGGTAATTCGCATGCTTACGCATTATGATATTGCTTTGCGGGGCAAGCTTTTCGACACTGCAGTTTGCCACTATCTGATTCAGCCGGACTTGGCGCACGACATTGATTATCTGAGTGAAATATATCTGCACCAATCCACCGGGAAAGCCATAGACAAGCGTTTGGCAGCAACGTTGCAACTATACCCCATACTCCGGCAAGACTTGCAGAAAGCCGGTGTAGAACAACTCTTTACCAACATTGAAATGCCGCTGGTAGAAGTACTGGCGAGCATGGAAGAAGCCGGTGTAAGATTCGACAAAAACGTGCTCAAAGAAGATTCGGTACTGATGACGGCGCAACTCAGCCGTTTGGAAGAAGAGATACAAGCCATGGCAGGACAGCCCTTCAACATCAATTCGCCCAAACAAGTGGGAGATATCCTGTTCGGCGTGCTCAGGCTTGACCCGAAGGCGAAGAAAACAAAGAACGGACAATATGTAACCTCCGAGGAGATACTGCTCTCGCTCACCGACACCCACCCGATTGTAAGAAAGATACTCGACTACAGAGCCAAAAAGAAACTGCTCAGCACCTATATCGACGCCCTGCCCGAACTCATCAATCCGCAAACGGGGAAGATACATACCACTTACAATCAGACTGTTGCCGTGACGGGACGTCTCTCATCGAGCAATCCGAATTTGCAGAACCTGCCTATCCGAAGCGAAGAAGGAAAAGTCATCCGTCGGGCTGTAATACCTGACGAAGGCTGTCTTTTCCTCTCTGCCGACTATTCACAAATAGAGCTCCGTCTGATGGCACATTTCAGTCAGGACGAACATCTGCTGACCGCCTTCAAAGAAGGACAAGATATCCATGCCGCAACAGCTGCCAAGATATTCGGCGTACCTATCGAGAAAGTGGACAAAGATATGCGCCGCAAAGCCAAGACCGCCAATTTCGGCATTATCTACGGCATATCGGCATTCGGACTTTCGCAGCAACTTGGCGCATCACGACAGGAAGCAAAACAGCTCATCGATGACTATTTTGCCGCTTTCCCCGGCGTGATACAATTTATTGAACAAGCCAAAGAAAAGGCACGCAAGACGGGATATGTAGAAACCCTGTTCGGGCGCAAACGCTATCTGCCGGACATCAATTCGCACAACTCTGTGGTACGCGGGTTTGCCGAACGCAATGCCGTGAACGCCCCGATACAAGGTACGGCGGCAGACATTATCAAGATAGCCATGGTGCGTATTTATAAGGCATTGCAGAAAGCGCATCTGCAAACACAGATGATTATGCAAGTGCACGACGAACTCAACTTCAATGTACCGGCAAACGAGGTAGAGCAAGTGCGTGAGATTGTCGTCAGAGAAATGCAAAGTGCCGTACAACTGACCGTACCGCTCATTGCCGAATGCGGCATCGGGGAGAACTGGTTGGAAGCACATTGATAGTTAATAGTGGATAATTAACAGTTAATATTTATATCGTGGACAACAAAACTGATTATACGACACGGGCGTTGTTGGTGGGACTCATTACACCCGCACAACCCGAGGAGCGCACCAACGAATATTTGGACGAGTTGGCTTTCTTAGCCGATACCGACAACATACAGCCAATCCGCCGTTTCGTGCAGCGGCTCGACCAACCCAACTCCAACTTCTATGTGGGAGAAGGAAAACTTGCAGAGATACGCCAATATATCCAAGAGCAACAAGCACAGCCGGAAGCAGAACACAGCGATTGGGTGGTGATTTTCGACGATGAACTCTCGCCACGGCAAATCCGCAACTTGGAACGGGAGCTCAACAAGCAGGCAGAAAGCACCCCTGACGGCAAGAAGGCCCGGCATATACCCGTGCGCATCATGGACCGTACCATCCTTATCTTGGAGATATTCCTCCTCAGGGCGCAGACTTCCTACGCCAAAACACAAGTGGAGATGGCTCACTTGCAATACATGTTGCCCCGACTGACCCGTATGTGGTCGCACCTTGACCGGCAACGGGGCGGCGGCACCACCTCGCGTGGTATGGGCGAGACGCAGATAGAGGCGGACAAACGTATTATCAAGACGCGTATCGCCTTGCTCAGAGAGGAACTGAAGAAAATCGACCGGCAGATGGCAACACAGCGGCAGAACCGCGGGAAGATGGTGCGTGTCGCTTTGGTAGGCTATACCAATGTGGGCAAATCCACACTGATGAACCTGCTGAGCAAATCCGATGTCTTTGCAGAGAACAAACTCTTCGCTACCCTCGATACCACCGTGCGCAAAGTCACCATCAACAATCTGCCCTTCCTGCTCTCCGACACCGTAGGTTTTATCCGCAAACTGCCCCACCATTTGGTAGAGTCGTTCAAATCCACCCTCGATGAGGTGCGCGAAGCTGACCTGCTCATACATGTCGTTGATATTTCGCACCCTAATTTCGAAGAACAATACCAGGTCGTCGAACAGACTGTCAACGAGATAACGGCGCCCACACCGGCAGCCGTCTCGCAAGAGAAAAAGCAGTCCGAACCTATGCCTTGGCAGAACAAACAGGGCAAAACTACCAATAGCAATACTGCCATTCCCGAGATCGTGGTATTCAACAAGATTGATGCATTCCGCTATCAACCCAAAGAGGCGGACGATCTTACGCCGATGACACGTGAGAACATGTCGCTCGAAGAACTGCAGCACACATGGATGAACCGTATGGAAGGGAAAGACTGTATCTTCATCTCAGCCAAGAACAAAGACAATATCGAAGCGCTCAAGCAACTCATGTACGAACGCATCAAGGCTATCCATGTCGAACGCTACCCCTACAACGACTTTCTTTTCCAAAACTACGAAGTGTAGAGACGATTTGTACATCGTCTTGAATCCACAGCGATGCGATGTAGCAACGAGGCACATTTCGTCTTGCCCGCATCGCGCTTTCACGCAGCCTTCATCACCATCCGTTTCCTTTAGGGATACTTTAAGGATACTTTAGGGATAGCATACCGATATTGGCCGGATATTGCCCTCGGACAACACCCTGCCATACCGCCTTATTTTGACAAATAAAAATAAAAGCGTACCTTTGCACTCTGTGCGACAGCCCGTAAAGAACTGCACACTGCAAACAGCAAACATTAACGCTTTGCCGTTATCCTCACGGAGAACCGCAAACACTAAAACGATAAACACCTATGACAGAACGTATTACTATTATCGACTTTGTCGAAAAATACACACGCGAATTCGCAACGCACACTTTCTTGCGTGAAAAAGTAAACAATCAGTGGATAGAAACCACCTTCGAACAAACCCGCTTGGAAGCATACCGTATCGGTGCTGGCTTGATGCAATTGGGCTTGCAGAAGGGCGACCGTATGGCACTACTCTCCGAAGGACGCAATCTATGGGTGATAGGCGAATTGGGTATTCTGTATGCCGGAGGCGTCAATGTGCCTCTCTCTATCAAACTCGAAGAGAGCAATGACCTCATCTTCCGTTTGCAGCACTCCGACTCACGCTTCGTAATGGTGTCGGGCTCGCAACTCCCCAAGATTCGCAGCATCATTGCAGGACTACCCAATATCGAAAAGGTCATCGTATTCGATGAACAAGCAGCATATGAGGAGAAAGAGATTTATATCGGCGAAGTGCAAGCCTTGGGCGACAAGTTCCTTCAAGAACATGCCGCTGAGTTTGAAGCACGCTACTGCTCTATCGGACCTGACGACTACGCTAACATCAGTTATACATCCGGTACTACTGCCGATCCGAAAGGCATTCTGCTCACGCACCGTAACTATACCGCCAATGTGGAACAGGCTCACTCTGTTATTGGTATCGATGTGGACGATGTGATGCTTATCATCTTGCCGCTCGACCACTGCTTTGCGCACGTGGCAGGCTTCTATACGATGATGTCTTACGGTGGCAGTATCGCAACAGTACCACTCGGCAAGACTGCTTTGGCTACACTGAAGAACGTGCCGATGGCTATCGCAGAACTGCGCCCGCACGTAATGCTCTCTGTACCGGCTTTGGCACGCAACTTCCGCAAGAATATTGAATCCGGAGTACAGAAAAAAGGAAAAACGGTAGAAAAGCTCTTCAACTTCGCCCTCAACATGGCTATTTCCTACAACAAAGAATACTACAACCAAGGCGGTATCACCCAAATATGGAAGAAACCGCTTTTGGCACTCTTCGACAAGATTATCTTCAAGAATGTGCGCCAAGGACTGGGCGGACGCATGAAGTTCTTCGTAGGCGGCGGTGCGCTTCTCGATATCGAACTGCAACGCTTCTTCTACGCTGTAGGTATCCCGATGTTCCAAGGCTATGGTTTGTCCGAAGCCACTCCTATCATCTGCGCCAACGCTCCCGGACATTGTATCTTCGGTTCGTCAGGACGTGTCGTAAAGCCGTTGGATATCAAGATTTGTGATGAGGAAGGCAATGCCTTGCCACACGGTACGAAAGGCGAGATTGTCATACGGGGTGAGAACGTGATGGCAGGCTATTGGAAGAACCCTACCGCAACGGCAGAGACGATAAAAGACGGTTGGCTGCATACGGGCGATATGGGATACATACCTGCCGACCATCCCGACTTTTTGTATGTAACAGGGCGTTTCAAATCGTTGCTTATCTCTTCCGATGGCGAGAAATACAGTCCTGAAGGATTTGAGGACGGTTTGACCGACGGCTCGAAATACATTGAGCAAGTGGTGCTCCACAACAACCAAGACCCATATACCATCGTACTCATTGTACCCAACAAAGAGAACCTGAAGCAATATGCCGAGTCGCAGAAGTTAGCCCCGGAGACGCAAGAGGGCAAGATTGCCATGCTCAAAAAGATACAGGCGGAAATCGATTCTTATCGCAAAGGCGGAGCCAACGAGGGTATTTTCCCGGAGCGCTGGTTGCCGGCAGCTGTGGCTGTGCTACCCGAAGCTTTTACAGAACAGAACCACATGGTCAACTCTACGATGAAGATTGTACGCGGCAAGGTAGAGAAATTCTACGCCGACCGTATTGCTTACGCTTATACACCGGAAGGCAAGAATCTCCTCAACGAAAAGAACCTCGCTGCGCTCTAAGCGCATCACATCATAAACCTTACAGCATATCTTCCGCATCGGATTGTCCCGACAAAAAGAAGATATGCTGTTTGCGTAATTCAAGGAAAAGCAGTATCTTTGCACACTTTTTGCAACAGAACAAGTGTCCTCTGCCGAGAGGACACCGAAATTACACTCTGTTTTGGGGCTGTTTGGTTTTGACAGCAGGTAGAACAGGTATGTAAGCATGCCGAGCACTGCGAATACGGCTCGCTAATCTTGATTCGAAAACAATTTAACTGGCGAAACATCTTACGCTCTCGCTGCCTGATCGAAGTATAGTAGATAGGCTTTATTTCGGCACAAGGTGCTGAAACGAGACATCTCCCGACTGCCCTTTTTCCCCGAGGCGTGTCGAACAGGAGGTGCGGAAATATCGAGGATAGGCAAGTTCGGCTTCGATAACTTGCCGAAATCTAAAGAAGCTAAGACGCCGGTTGGTGGCTCAGGTCTTGCCGACGTACGAAAACCAAAGCTGGGATAAGCATGTAGAAAGCGTATTGGTTCCTTGTTTGGACGAGGGTTCGACTCCCTCCAGCTCCACAAGAAATATAATGTCAACTTATAAGTCAAAGGCTTAAAAGAAGTTGAAAAAGTGTACCGAATGGGATAGAATGGTATATGGCATTCCTGCCCGTTAAGCCCTATTTGCTTTGATTTGGGATAATGCTACGATTCTTCCTGCCATTCACCTCTCCTCATCTCTTCATCACCTCAATCATGGCTTGGTTTACTCGGTCTTTTTGCTAAAAATACATTACTTTATACACTTTTTTGCTGAGTTATTATGCCTATTATTGCTTAATCAAAAAAATAATCGTACCTTTGCACACTATTTATGCGGAAAAGCATTGGAATACTAATATTAAAACAATAATAAAATGCAAAACAAAGGACTTGTTCGTTTTCTGGCTGTGTGCCTTGCATTGGTATGCGCCTTTTATCTCTCGTTCAGCTTTGTAACCAATCATTACAACAAAAAAGCAGCAGAGTACGCCAATAGCGACAAGAATCTTGAGTATCAGTACCTGGATTCTGTAGCTGCTCAGAAAGTATGGTTGGGTTATACGCTGAAAGAATGCCGCGAAAAAGAAATCAACCTCGGTCTTGACTTGAAGGGTGGTATGAACGTTACCCTCGAAGTGTCAGTCCCCGACATCTTGAAAGCTCTATCCGGCTACAACACTTCTGCCAACTTTACCCAAGCCATGGAATTGGCACAGCAGAAGCAAAAATCATCTCAAACCGACTTCGTAACACTCTTTATCGAATCCTACAAGGAGCTTGACCCGAACGCTCAGTTGGCTTCGGTATTCTCCACCTTCGAGTTGAAAGACAAAGTAACACTCAATTCTACCAACGCTGAAGTAGAGAAAGTGATACGCGAAGAAGTGGAAGGTGCAATCAACAACTCATTCAACGTACTCCGTACACGTATTGACCGTTTCGGTGTAGTACAGCCTAATATCCAGAAACTGGAACAAGCAGGTCGTATCCTGATTGAGTTGCCGGGTATCAAAGAACCCGAACGTGTACGTAAACTTTTGCAAGGTACTGCCAATCTCGAATTCTGGGAAACCTACGAGATGAACGAAATACTGCCTCAGTTGATGCAACTCAACCGTGCTATCGCAGAAGCCAATGCACTCAACGAAACCGCAACCGAAGAAGTTGCTGCTGAAACTGCTCAGGCTGAAACAGCAGAAGTTTCGGACATCGAAGGTTTGGTAGCCTCTATCGATTCTACCGCCGAAACTGAAGCCGACAATGCAAAAGCTTTGGAGAACTACAAGAAACAGAACCCCTTGTTCTATGTATTGAATCCGAGTGTTGACCAAACAGGTCGTGCTTTCCGTGGTCCGGTGGTAGGTACCGTACACTATGCTGATACTGCCAAAGTAAATGCCTTGTTCGCTTCGCAACAGGCAAAGAGCCTTTTACCACGCGACTTGAAACTCTGCTGGACAGTGAAACCTATCGATGAGGCTGAGACGATGTATCAACTCGTTGCTTTGAAGATGGTGAACCGTGACGGTCGCGCTTCATTGGAAGGCGATGTGATTACCGATGCACGTGCCGACTTCTCTCAAACCAGTGCCTACGCAACCGTTTCCATGGAAATGAATGCAGAGGGTGCCAAGAGTTGGGCTCGCATCACGAAAGACAATATTGGCAAATCAATCGCTATCGTATTGGACGGCTATGTATATTCGTTCCCGACCGTACAAAACGAGATTACCGGTGGCAACTCGCAGATTACAGGTAACTTCACCGTAGAAGAAGCAAAGGACTTGGCTAACACATTGAAGTCCGGTAAAATGCCTGCTCCTGCCCGCATTATCCAAGAAGATGTGGTTGGTCCTTCGTTGGGACAAGAAGCTATCCACGCAGGTTTGATTAGCTTTATCATTGCTTTCTGCTTGGTACTCTTGTACATGATTTTCTACTACGGCTTGATTCCGGGTCTGATTGCCGATGCAGCATTGCTTATCAACGTATTCCTCTTGCTTGGTATTTTGGCATCGTTCGGATCTGTATTGACTTTGCCGGGTATCGCAGGTATTGTATTGACAATGGGTATGGCAGTGGATGCCAATGTGCTTATCTATGAGCGTATCCGCGAGGAACTGATTGCAGGCAAGAACTTGCGCAAAGCTATCCAAGACGGTTTCGGTGGTGCTATTTCTGCTATTGTTGACTCAAACGTTACCAGTTTCTTGACAGGTGTTGTATTGGCTGTATTCGGTACCGGACCTATCCGTGGTTTTGCCATCACTTATATGATCGGTATCATTTCTTCATTCATGACGGCAGTGTTCATCACTCGTCTCTTGCTCGAAGACTATGCTAAGAAAGACAATGCAAAACAATTGGCATTTACTACCAAAGTAACGGCAAACTGGTTCCGCAATACTCACCTGAATTTCATCAATGCCCGCAAGGTTACTTATATTATAGCCGGTATATTTATCGTAATAGGTATCTTGGGTATCAACCCATACGTATTCGGACGTTTGAATCTCGGTATTGATTTCTCGGGTGGTCGCAACTATGTAGTTCGTTTCACAGAACCTGTCAGCACACAAGAGTTGGAAAATTCGTTGGACAACGTATTCAAAGCCACTTTGGTTGACGACGAAACCTACTCGCTCAACGTTATCACTATCGGTGCTGACAACCAGGTACGTATCTCTACCAACTATCGTATCCATGAGAGCGGCGAAGAATTGGACGAACAGATTGAAACACTCATCTACGAAGGCTGCAAACCTTTCTTGGCTGAAGACGTAACACCGGAACAGTTCCTCTCTACACAAGTGGACGAAAACATCGGTATTATGCAAAGTCAGAAAGTAGGTCCGAGTATCGCTGACGATATCAAGACTTCTGCCGTTTGGGCTATTATCGCTGCCTTGATTATCATCTTCCTCTATATCTTGGTTCGTTTCCGCAACTTTGCCTATTCGGTAGGTGCTATCACGGCTTTGGCTCACGATACTATCATCATCCTAGGTCTGTATGCCATCCTTTGGAAGATAATGCCATTCTCTATGGAAATCGACCAATCGTTTATAGCAGCTATTCTGACTATCATCGGTTACTCTATCAACGATAAAGTGGTTATCTTCGACCGTATCCGTGAAAACCGTACCTTATATCCTGCACGCGAACTGATGGACAACATGAACAACTCTATCAACCAGACATTGAGCCGTACGTTCTCAACCTCTATGTCAACGTTTGTAGTATTGTTGGCTATCTTCATATTCGGCGGTGAAACCATCCGTGGTTTCGTATTCGCCTTAATGATGGGTGTAGTAATCGGTACTCTTTCTTCTATCTTTATTGCTTCGCCTATTGCTTACGACATCTGCAAAGCGCAAGACCGCCGCAAAGCAAAGAAAACAGCAAAGAAATAACACTGATATGAGAGACAGAATAAGGGGTTGCGCTGAGCAATCCCTTATTTGCATAATATATAGATACGCAGTAATACACAATCTATGAGAATACATTTTATAGCCATCGGCGGTGCAGCTATGCACAACTTGGCTTTGGCGGTAGCAAGCAAACAAGGATACGAAGTAACCGGTTCCGATGACGAAATATTCGACCCTGCACGCACTCGCTTGCAAGCAAAAGGACTATTTCCCAAGCAAATGGGTTGGCATCCGGAACTGATTACACCGGATATTGATGCTATTATATTAGGTATGCACGCACGTGAGGATAATCCCGAACTGCTACGGGCAAAAGAATTGGGCATACGCATCTATTCTTTCCCCGAGTATCTCTACGAGCAAACCAAAGACAAAGTGCGCATTGTAGTAGGCGGCTCGCATGGCAAAACCACCACTACGGCAATGATACTCTATGTAATGCGCAAATTGGGCATTGCTGCAGACTATATGGTAGGTGCACAGATAGCAGGCTTCGATACGATGGTGTCGCTTTCCGATACAGCCAAATATGCAGTATTTGAAGGGGATGAGTATCTGACTTCGCCACTTGACTTGCGCTCAAAGTTTCATCTCTATCACCCGCATATTGCTATACTCACAGGAATAGCATGGGACCATATCAATGTATTCCCTACATTCCCGCAGTATGTCGATACTTTCCGTACGTTTGTGTCGTTGATAGAGCCTGACGGCAAATATATCTACTATGCAGGCGATGACAATTTGCAACAGTTGGCGCAAACGGCAAGAAAGGATATTCTTTGTTTGCCCTACGACACACCCTGTCATACGATAGAAAACGGCGTGACCTACGTTACTGACAAGCATATACCTTTGAGCGTATTCGGCAAGCACAACTTGCAGAATATGCATGCTGCGCAATTGGCATTGGAGCAGATAGGTGTAACAGAGGAGCAATTCTATGAATCGTTATCCGACTTTACCGGTGCGAGCAACCGATTGGAAAAGATAGCCGAGACTGAAGATAGCGTTGCTTTCAAGGACTTTGCCCATTCACCTTCGAAACTGAAAGCCACAGTGAATGCCGTACGTGAGCAATATCCCGACAAGCGTTTGGTGGCATGTATGGAGTTGCATACTTTCTCTTCGCTCATGGCAGATTTCCTGCCGCAATACAAAGGCTCTATGGCAGGTGCCGATACTGCATTTGTATATTTCAATCCGAAAGTGATAGCGCACAAGCATTTGAGTGCTATCACAGCAGAACAAGTAAGAGAAGCCTTTGGCACGGAAAATGTAATAGTATTTACTGATTCCCTGAAACTGCAAGAAGCGTTGCGGCAACAAGAGTATCAGCATACGGCATTGCTACTGATGACGTCCGGTACATTCGACGGGCTGAACTTATCGGCATTTGCCAACGAACTACTTAAGGCAGGTTCTATCAATTGACTTAAACAAACTATACACTATGGACAAACAAGCGAAAGTTGATCGGCTGTATATGCGTATGGCACGTATATGGGCAGAGAACTCGTATTGCGAACGACGCAAAGTGGGCGCATTGTTGGTGAAGAACCAAATGATTATCTCCGACGGTTACAACGGCACACCATCGGGATTTGAAAATCATTGCGAGGACGAGAACAACGTATCAAAACCCTACGTATTGCATGCAGAAGCCAATGCCATAACGAAAGTAGCACGATCGAACAACTCTTCGGACGGTGCAACGCTCTATGTTACAGCGTCGCCTTGTATCGAATGTGCCAAACTGATTATCCAAGCCGGTATCAAACGTGTGGTATATGGCGAGAAATACCGCTTGATGGAGGGTGTAGAACTCATCGAACGTGCCGGTATAGAAGTAGTGTTTTTAGCGGAATAATCTAATAGTATAATCTTTTCGTTGCTATGAAGAAATATATCTTTCCTACCATTACCATTGTTTGCTTGCTGACAGGTTTGTTTATCGGCAACGCCCTGTCCACCCGCGCCAATGCACAGCAGTTCTATTGGCGAAGCAATCGGACCGTCACCGCTTCGAAAGTGGACGAATTGCTCAATTATATGCGTGCTTCATACGTTGATGAAATTGATGTGGACAGTATTACGGAGGAAGTGATGCGCAATATAGTAGAAACATTGGACCCGCACTCTTCTTATATCCCGAAAGAGGACTTGGAGTTAGTCAATTCGGAATTGGAGAGCAGTTTCTCAGGTATAGGTGTGCAGTTTACCATTATACAAGACACCATCAATATCGTACAAGTAATATCCGGCGGACCGAGTGCCGGTGTAGGCATTTTGGCAGGTGACAAGATTATAACGGTGGACGATTCTTTGTTTACAGGCAAGTCTATCAACAACGAAAAAGTAATGCATACTTTGCGAGGCGAAAAGGGAACGAATGTGAAGATTGGTGTCCGTCGTGCAGGAAGCAACGAATTGTTAGAATTCACTATCACACGCGGTGATATACCGGTACATTCTGTTTCAGCGCAGTTTATGGCAACGCCTACCATCGGACATATTATCGTCAACAAGTTCGGAGAGACTACTTATCAGGAGTTTATTGCTGCATTGGCTAATCTGAAAGCACAAGGAGCTACAAGTTACATTCTTGATTTCCGTCAGAACGGCGGTGGTCTGATGGACCAGACTATACGTATGGCTAACGAGTTCCTTTCGGCAGGCGATATGATTGTTTATGCCGAAGGGCGTTCATATCCACGCTATGAGGCAAAAGCCAATGGCATAGGGCGTTTCCGCAATGTACCTATCGTTGTACTGATAGATGACTTCTCCGCTTCTGCAAGTGAGATTTTTGCAGGTGCTATGCAGGATAACGACAGGGCTACCATTATAGGACGCCGCAGTTTCGGCAAAGGATTGGTACAGCAACAAATGCCTTTGTCTGACGGTTCGGCTCTTCGTCTGACGGTAGCACGCTACTATACTCCATCTGGCCGTTGTATTCAGAAACCTTATACATTAGGCGACAAGGACGCATACGCAGAAGAACTGCTTTCACGGTTTGAACACGGGGAATTCTATAATGCGGACAGTATTACGTTTGCCGATACTACAAAGTATTATACCAAGAACGGCAAGGTAGTACACGGGGGCGGCGGTATTATGCCGGACATATTTATCGGTACAGATACGACAAACTATACGCCTTATTACAATCAGGTGGTTAATCACGCATATACTTATCAGTTTGCGTATAACTATACGGACCGTCACCGGAAAGAGCTATCGCGCTATACGACATGGCAGGAGTTGGAGAAAGAACTTAATAAACGTAACTGGTTGCCGGAGTTCGTCAGTTTCTGCGAAGAGAAAGGCGTAGAGCCCAATAAGGCAGAAATAAAGAAAAGCGAACAGTTGATACGCCGTATAGTAAATGCATATATCGTACGCAATATCTTGGACGACGAGGGCTTCTATCCTCTCTATGAGCGTGACGACCAAATAAGCAGGAAAGCCATAGAGGTACTGAGCGGGAAATAACCGGTAGCCATACTGCCGACTATTCTATAACCCGCTCCGGGCTGAGGCAATACAACTATCCATATAAAAACGAAAGAGGTACAAATCACTTGTACCTCATTTCTTGTTCAACCTTAAAAATTCACTTTCTTTATGAAATGGTGACCTATGCAGGATTCAAACCTGCAACCCCCACATCCGTAGTGTGGTACTCTATTCAGTTGAGCTAATAGGCCATGCTCCGTCGGGCTTTGCTATAAGCAGTGCCTTTCTTACGAAAGCGGATGCAAAGGTACTGCAACTTTTTGAATTGTGCAAGAGTTGCGGCAACTTTTTTTCTTTCTCTATGATGAGAGAGTCGGTTTTTGGTTATTACACCGTGTTTAGAAGCCGGAATATACCACTTCCAAGCGCATCGGGTTAGTTGCGTTTTGTGCACTGGAGATGACTGTTGCAGAGATAGTCTGTTGCGGTTTGACGCGGGTAATAGCGGAAGAACTTGACGACGATGACGAAGATGAAGTAGTGACACTCACAGGGACAAGCACCATATGAAGACTGTCGGCATATTGTTCTTGCCGGAGTTGCTGTGTGAGTAGCGTAGCAATATCGTAGGAATAGTAGTAGGTGGTATTACCTTCCGTATCGGTTCCTGTACGGAGTTGGCTCAGTATGGCGCAGGTATCGGAAGGCAGTTCTTTGTCGGCAAAGAAACGATTGAGAGCCGATTCTTTGCAGAGCAACATCTGTGCGGCAGGTTGCGCCCAGTCGTCGGTTGTCTTATCGTCGGTGGAGCCTGTATATACATTGAGGATATCAACACGCAACTTGGCAAGGTTCACATAGGGACGTTTATGTCCAAGCGTGGTAACTATATCTTCGCTCATCTCTTTCATCGGCAACGACAAACGGGTATAGATGTGTGCAGGCGAGATAATATAGTTGATGCTGTCGGATTGTGCTTCGAGTTCAGAGAAGTCGGTATTCGTGTACTGAATGCGATTGATTTGCCGGACTTCGGTATTGGCATAGAAAATTTTGGTGTCGGTTACCGTAGTATCTTTACCATCGGATTGCGTATAAGTGAAATGGTAATAAACCGCCATACTGATTTGTCCGATATTGAGAACGGTAGCACTTCCGAAAGTAGAAGTGATGTAAAGTCCTTTGAAGATCCGGTTGAACGCTTCTTGCGAGGAATAGTTGTTCTTGGCGAAGAGACGCTGTGCAAACTCATCGGTTGTACGGAAACGAATATAAGGCATATACGTCTCCAACGAAGATGAATAGACCGAGTCGGTAGGGTGAGCGGCAGTAATAATGCGCTCATTTGCCAATATAAAGGTGGAGTCCGCCAAACTGCAATAATCCTCCAACGGGATATTGTTCGGATAGGCGGTATTGTAGGAGAAGGTGTTGCGGTCCATTTCGTAAACCGATATACTCATCGGCGAGTTGCCATCGCCGAACCATGTACGATAGTAGAGAAAGATGCAAACAGAGTCAACAACAGATGTCGCCGGATATTCAAAGCCCACAGGGCATGCCATTTGTGTAAGTATGTCAGCATGGAGCGTTCCGAAACGGCTGTCGGTTTCACCCAGAAGGAAGGAGTCGGGTGCAGCATAGATGAGGTTGGCTTCGCAGAGTGCGGAACGCACAGAAAAAGTATCGGCATCTACGATAATCTCATCGTCATCCTGCAGAATAGAGGAGCCTGACGATATCATATCGTCTTTGCAACCTGCGAGAGTGACAGCAAAAACTGACAGTAGCAATAATATCTTCTTGTACATCGTTGTATGTTTTCGTTCGTAGGCTGCCTATGATACTCAGAGCAGCCCTTTGAAAAAGTTGAGGTAACTTTCCGGGTTGTTGCCTTCGTAAGGCAAGACGGGTTTGCCTGATTGGTTAGCATAGTCAAGCAAGGTTGCATCGGTAGCAGGGTCGGCAATGGTGACGGCATCCGCATAGTGAATTGCCAGCTTCATCAGTTCGGTATAAGTTACCTGCTTGTTGAGTATTTCAGTCAAATCACCGTCTTCGATTCCTTCGATTTTCAGTTTTTCTGCAAACCGTGTGCCAAAAGGCGTTTTGAATGATTGCGCATCCAAAGAAACGACAATCTTGGCATCAGAGAAGAAAGGAGTATCGGCATACGCTTTTTTGAGGTAGAGAGGCGCCAACGCTGCCATCCATCCGCTACAGAAGATGATATTGGGCGTCCAACGGAGTTTCTTCACCGTCTCCAATGTACCGCGTACGTAGAAGATAGAACGCTCGTCGTTGTCGGCATATTCGTTTCCGTGACTATCCAGCAATCCTTTGCGTTTGCTGAAGAAATCATCGTTGTCGATGAAATAAATCTGTATGCGTGCGGATTGGATAGATGCCACTTTGAGAAGCAAAGGGTAATCGGTATCATCGATGATGATATTCATACCCGAAAGGCGAATGACCTCGTGGAGTTGGTTACGCCGTTCGTTGATTTCGCCGAACTTAGGCATAAACGTACGCGTTTCCATCCCGGAAGCTTGGCAAACTTCAGGCAATTTGCGGTTAATGACTCTTATCGGGTTTTCTTCCGACAAGAACGGGTAGATCTCTTGAGAGATGAATAGTGCGCGTAAAGGTTCAGCCATAGACGTTCAGTTTTTTAGTTTAGTTAAGTAGTAGTTTCGTTCGGGAAACATACTATGGTTGCTACAAGCATATAATTTGCATTTGCAAAGTTA
Organism: Bacteroidales bacterium; assembly: GCA_022783865.1. Lineage (GTDB taxonomy): Bacteria > Bacteroidota > Bacteroidia > Bacteroidales > Paludibacteraceae > Colicola. The sequence continues at coordinate 8,034 of JALFYY010000019.1, read as the reverse complement.
CGAATAATTTCGGAAATAGGCAAGAGAAAGAGCAATTAACAGTTAATATTTAATAGTTAACAATTAATATTGCATTATCGAATTAAAGACACATCTGACGGTGTACACATGCGAAAGACTACCAATGCCCCTACGCTACGAAGAGCATTCTGATTATTATAGGAGCGAGAAGCCGGCATTTTGACAGCATGATGGCACGACAAAGTCCCGATGATGTCAGCACGAGGTCTCGATCTGGTCATATGAATCTTACGTTTATCCTATGTATATATTACGTATATGTTACGTATATCCTACGTATATGTTACGTAGATGATAGGTAGATAACATTTATGGTTCTGCTATCCCTAAAGTATCCCTAAAGGAATAAAAAGAAGATGACAGCAACAAGAAAGCAAGGGGCGGGCGAGACGAGGGCGCACTGACAGTATTATCGAATATTTTAGAGGGGGTACGCCCCGTTTCTACAAGACCGTATTTATACTCTTTGAATAAAATAAGTGAAATACTTTCGTAGGACGAGAATAAATACTAACTTTGCAGAGTCATAGAGAGGTTGGCTCAAAGCCTCGGAGATGTTTAGAAAAACTATTGATTATGAAACGTAATATTGCTCTTGTAGCAGGAGGGGACTCCTCGGAATTTGAAGTATCTTTACGCAGCGCCGCCGGTATCCAATCGTTTTTGGACAAGGAACGCTATGATGTGACTATCGTGACCATTCACGGGTTGGAATGGGTGGCTCAAGTGTCAGAGACAGAACGGGTTGCCATTGACAAGAACGATTTCTCGTACACCTATCAGGGACAAAAGCACCGCTTCGACTTCGCCTATATCACCATTCACGGAACACCCGGCGAGAACGGATTGCTGCAAGGGTATTTCGATATGCTGAAGATTCCTTATTCGTGTTGCGGTGTATTGGCAGCGGCATTGACATTCAACAAGTTTACTTGCAACCACTATCTGAGGAGTTTCGGCATCAATATCTCGCCGTCGCTATTGCTCAGAAAAGGCGACAGCATTACAAATGCCGAAGTGCGGGAACAAATCGGCTTGCCGTGCTTTATCAAATCGAACGTAGGCGGCAGCAGTTTCGGTTGCACCAAAGTAAAGACCGAGGCGGACATCCAACCGGCTATCGAAAAAGCTTTCAAGGAAGGTAACGAGGTGATCATAGAAGCCTTTATGAAGGGCACTGAGATTACTTGCGGCGTTTACAAGACGAAAGAGAAAGCGGTGGCATTCCCTATTACAGAGGTGGTAACGAGCAACGAATTTTTCGACTACAACGCCAAATACAAAGGCGAAGTGCAAGAGATTACGCCGGCTCGCATCCCCGATGAAATACGCGACAAAGTGCAGGAAACAACGCTGCGAATATATGAATTAATCGGCTGCAACGGCATTATTCGTGTGGACTACATACTGACAGACAACAATACGAAAATCAACTTGTTAGAAGTGAATACAACGCCCGGTATGACCGCTACAAGTTTCATTCCGCAACAAGTGCGCGCCGCCGGATTGGAGATACGGGAAGTATTAACCGACATCATAGAAAACAAATTCAAATGACACCCGACCAACTTATTTGCGACGCCATTAGGGCGATTTGCCGCGACAAGCAACCTGCCGGATTGTATGAGCCGATAACCTACGTTTTAGAAGCCGGAGGAAAGCGTTTGCGCCCCTTGCTGACACTGATTGCCGCCGAAATGTACGGCACGGAATGGCAAAAGGTATTGCCTGCCGCATTGGCTATCGAAGTGTTCCATAATTTCACCCTTATGCACGACGACGTAATGGACAAAGCACCTATCCGACGGGGCAAACCTACGGTGCATGTGCGCTGGAACACCAATACGGCTATTTTGTCGGGCGACCAAATGCTCATAGAGGCTTACAAACAACTCGCCCAATTGCCCGCAGACAAGTTGCCACGAGTACTACAGATGTTCAACGAAATGGCGACCGGCATTTGCGAAGGGCAACAGTATGATGTGGATTTCGAGACCGCCACGAAGGTGACGATTGACGATTATATCCATATGATACGCCTGAAAACATCGGTACTGCTGGCTACGGCATTGAAGACAGGTGCGTATATGGCTGATGCGCCCGAGGAGGAACAGGAATTGCTGTATGATTACGGCATCAATATCGGTCTGGCTTTTCAGCTGCAAGACGACATACTGGACGTGTACGGCAATCCTGCAACGTTCGGCAAAGCCGTAGGAGGCGACATTATAGAGAACAAGAAAACATATATGTATCTCACCGCCCTGCAGCAGGCTGATGATGCCACTTTGCAGGAATTGCAACGGTGGTTTGACACCAAGGAAGAATATCAGCCACAGGAAAAAATAGAGGCTGTCAGAGCCATCTATACGCAATTGGGAATAAAGGGAATATGCGAAGAAGTAATGCGGAAATATACAGAACAAGCTTTCGCAATATTGGACAAAATCAAGCTTCCTGCAGAAAAGAAACTGATATTAAGAGAATTAGGAGAGCATTTACTTGCACGGAAAGAATAAATGTGTTATCTTTGCAAGCGGTTATGAAGATAGCCATATTATTGACCCCATTCTAATATCTGACAGTTATGCCTTACCGCCGTTTACCCAAGACCGACCAAGCCCGGTTACAGACACTTCGCCAAGCCGTAAAACAAGCAGGAGAAGCCGACTTTATGGACCAAGTAATGTCCTTCAAACTGATTAACGAAGCGCAGCGTTTCCTGCCCGTTTTTGAGACTCAACTCTCGCAATACCGGCAAAATTGCCAAACGAAAGTGAGTGCCAACAAGCAATACAAGCATATTGTCGGGAATGCGCGGATGTATATCAGTCACTTTATCCAAGTGTTGAATCTTGCCGTAATAAGAGGCGATATCAGAAAGGAGCAAAAGGCACTGTATCAATTGGATATCCATGAACATGTGCTACCCGATCTGACAACGGAAGAAGACCTTTTGCTTTGGGGACAACGCATCATTGACGGCGAGACGGAACGCGTGAAACAAGGCGGATTTCCAATCTATAATCCAACTATCTCGAAGGTGAAAGTGCACTACGATATTTTCAAGGAGAAACAAGTTACGCAACAGCAGCACAAGAGCAATACGCAACGGACTTTCAAGGGGATGGAATCGCTCCGTGTGGATGCGGACAAGCTGATATTGGAGATTTGGGATACGGTGGAAAAGCATTATAAAGACTTGCCTCCATACAAAAGATTGTGTGCCTGCCAGAAATACGGACTGATTTACTATTACCGTACAGGCGAAAAGCAGTTGACCCCCGAGACAGACAAACAGTGGGAGTACAACAGGCAACAGCCTTTGACCTTGGACCTCTAAAGCTATTTTGAGGAGGAAACAATGACTTTGTCCATACGGACATCGTGCCAACGTACGGGCAGTTTATCAAGGAGTTGGAACTGATAGGAGACTCCGATTTTGCAGCAACGGCGATGAGAGAGGAAACGGTCGTAGTAGCCGCCACCCCGACCTAAACGCTCACCTTGGAGACTAAAAGCCACACCCGGGACAAGAATCAAATCGAGTTTGCCGTCAAAAGGCGGAGTCTGAGGTTCGGGAATACCGAATTTGCCTTTTTGAAGATTGTCGTCACCGGTATATTCACGGACTTCAATCCGATTGCGATGAATGACGGGCATATAGAAATGCTTGCCAGAAGATTGCTGTTTTAAGTCACGGAGATCGATTTCGTTGTGAACAGGATAGTAGATCATAATACGCTCTGCGGTCTGGAACTCTTTGACAGCAAGCAGTTTATCCACCACCTCAGCGGAACATTGAGCGACCACGTCTTTTGGCAACATCTTGCGCTTTTGTCCGAGAATGGCACGCAACTCTTCTTTGAATATTTTCTTCGGGCGATGATTGCGACTGAACCACCGGTCTAGCAATAATTGAAGCAGGTTCATATTAGTCTTTCGGTTGAAATTTTCTGCGAAAGTACATTATTATTTGCATATATGCAAAATTGGTACTACTTTTGTATCATAATTCGATATGATGAAGAAGAAATCAATATACCTCTTTTTGTTTGCAACCGCCTTGTTTGTTGCATGCGATTCGAATACGGAAACGACAAGGGAAATATCAAGCGATGCAACCGTTTCGTCGCTTACATTTATGGCAAATGACAGTTTTCCGGGTTTGTCGAAAGCCGTATTTACGATAGAAGACCGCATTGATACAGGTGTGATACAGAACATAGACTCGTTGCTGTTCGGTACGCGGGTAGATAGCGTAATTCCTAATTTCAGGTTTCATCACACCCCTGCTTTGGCAGTGGTTTATACACCTTTTGACACCACCATATTGTCGGGAACGGATACTATCAACTTCACAAAAAATCCGACCCGTTTGCAGGTGATTGCTTCAGACCAGAAGACGGAGAAGTGGTATAACATCTATGTGAATGTGCATCAAGTGGACCCCTATCTGTTTGTTTGGGAACAGACGGCAAATCATATCTACAATGCCGAAGGTGCAGAACAGAAAGCGGTGAACCTGAACGGCACGTTGTGTTTGTTTGTAAACAACGGTTTTGCCAACACACTTTATACTTCCCGGAATGCCAAAAGTTGGACACAGCAAACAGTTACGGGACTGCCACAGAACTGCCAAGTACGCAATATCTTGCAAGCAGGTGAAAGGTTGTATTACGGAGAAGAAACGACACTATACACCTCTCAGAATGGTCAGGATTGGACATCAGCAACGTGTGATTTGAGCGACAATACGTTCCGCAATTTCCTTTTCGATTTCAACGATTCGGTATGGGCAATAGTGGAAAACGCAGAGGGTGCCATCCGTTTGGCAAACAGCAAAGACGGCAGGGAATGGAATATTCTGCAAGAACTCCCGAAAGATTTCCCTGTGGCTGACTATGCAGCATTGAGTTTCAGTTCTGTCACGAACCGTCGGCGTGCGATGATAGTGGGCGGTTTTGCGCAAGACGGCACTTCGCTCAATACGCGCTGGAACGTAGAATACTCACCCGACAAAGGATACCGCTGGAAAAATTTCTCTATCGAACAGCCTGATTTCCGTTCACTTACAGGTGTATCGGTGGTGTGGTATAACGACCGTTTCTATATGTTCGGCGGTGTGGATGCCGATAACCAGATTGGCGAATACGCCATGTTGGAGTCGTTGGACGAAGGCTTGAACTGGCAAGTACCCGATTCTGCAAGCAACTTGCTGCCAGAGACATATACACCACGCAGCAAAACTTCTGTAGTGATTGGAGCTGACAATGCCATTTACATTGTAGGCGGTCAGTCGCGCACGGAAATCTATTCGGACGCTTTCCGGGGAAAACTCAATAGTATTGATTGGTAAACGGCCCAATGCCGGTATTTCTTTCGCCTTCTCTGAGAGAGGGACAAATGTTTGTGGTATGGATTTATTAGCAGAACTCAATGACAGTCAGCGTGCTGCCGTCGCCTATAACGAAGGACCCCAACTTGTGATTGCTGGTGCGGGGTCGGGCAAAACGCGTGTGCTTACCTATAAGATTGCCTATCTTTTGCAGCAAGACGTTCCAGCGTACAATATTCTTGCGCTTACGTTTACGAACAAGGCGGCACGTGAAATGAAGGAGCGTATCAACAAGTTAGTGGGCGAACAAACAGCACGCTATCTGTGGATGGGCACTTTCCATTCTATCTTTTCGCGCATTCTGCGGCAAGAAATACAGGCATTGGGACAAGGGTTTACCACGGACTATTCCATTTACGATACGGCGGATACCAAGAGTCTGATAAAGAGTATCCTGAAGGAAATGGGATTGGACGAAAAGGTTTATAAACCGGGCGTTGTGATGTCGCGTATCTCAATGGCAAAGAACTACCTGATGACACCTTACGACTATGCGCACAATGCCGATTGGCAAGCGGAAGACAGAGTGAACCGCTTGTATAGAATGGTGGATATTTTCTATTCCTACAACAACCGTTTGCGCAGTGCCAATGCTATGGATTTCGATGATTTGCTGTTCAATATGCACACCTTGCTGCAACAGAACGAACAAGTCAGACAGAAGTATCAACAGATTTTCCGACACGTATTGGTAGATGAGTATCAAGACACCAACTACGTGCAATATAAGATAGTCAGTATGTTGGCTGCACCGGATAACCGGGTTTGTGTGGTGGGCGATGATGCACAAAGTATCTATTCGTTCCGTGGGGCGACCATCGGCAATATCCTGCATTTTCAGGAGCAATATGCGTCTTCCCGCTTGTTCAAATTGGAGCGCAATTACCGCAGTACGCAGAATATTGTGAATGCGGCAAACAGTCTGATACGGAAGAATACGGAGCAGATTCCGAAAGAAGTGTATTCCGAAAAAGAGACGGGAGAGCGCATACAGATATCGGCGCATGACACTGACAAGGCTGAAGCGCAGTTTATTTCCGGACAAATATCTCTGCAACACAGATTAGAGCAGATACCGTATAACAATTTTGCCATTCTGTATCGTACCAATGCCCAATCGCGTTCGTTGGAGGACGAGTTGCGCAAATTGTCGATACCATATCGCATATACGGCAGTGTGTCGTTCTATCAGCGCAAAGAGGTGAAAGACGCCATTTCGTATTTCCGTTTGGTGGTGAATCCGTCAGACGATGAGGCGTTCAAACGTGTTATCAATTTTCCGGCAAGGGGCATTGGCGCCACCACTTTGGGCAAGTTGCAAGAGTATGCTCACGAGCAGAATATACCTTTGTTCGAGATTGTGAAATCGATTGACCAACATCCGGTTGCGCTCTCTTCTGCTACTCAAAACAAGTTACTCCGCTTTGCCGGCATGATAACCGATTTCCGTCAACAGGCTGAAAAGATGAATGCCTACGAGTTGGCAAGATATATCCTTAACAGTTCGTCGGTTATGCAGGCGGCAATGGCAGATAAAACCAATGAAGGTATTGAGCGGAAAGAGAATTTGGAAGAATTGCTGTCGGGTATCAACGAATTTGTTGAGGAACAAATGCGCAATGGCAACACGTGGGTACCTATCAACGATTTCTTGGCGGAAGTATCGTTGCTCACAGACCAAGACGAGCGACTGAACGACGACCAGCCACATGTGACATTGATGACGGTACATGCTGCCAAAGGATTGGAATTCAATGTGGTATTCATTGCCGGATTGGAAGAGCATCTGTTTCCGTCGCCCTTTGCGATGACCAATCAGGAAATGGAAGAAGAACGCCGTTTGCTGTATGTGGCTATCACGCGTGCGGAGGAAAAATGCTATATCACTTACGCACGGTCGCGTTTCCGCAACGGACAGGTAAATTTCTCGCCTGCAAGCCGTTTTCTGAAAGACCTGGATACCCGTTATATCATGCGCACGGACGAGATTTCTTCGGCTCCGCATCGTTGGTACAGCAGTGATAATGAGTACGATAACTCTTTTCCCAGACCGGCAGAACGCCCTGCAATGCCTTTTACGCAACCGAAAACGCAGAACCTAAGGAAGACAACCGGCATGCAGCCAAAGGGCGACAGGCTCGGGATTGATTGTCCTTATCCTGTGGGTGCCCGGGTGCGTCACGCTGTTTTTGGCGAAGGAACAGTGACAGACGCTTATAGTGAAAACGGGAACGACAAGCTGGAAGTAAATTTCGACAAATCGGGCAAACGCACACTGATGTTGAAATTTGCCAAATTGGACTTGGTCAGCAAGTAAATAGATTTATTCTCCGTTAATTGCTATTAATTGACCATTAATAGCACAAGTATATTGGTCATAAGTTTCCTGTTGTCTGTTTGAGAATATTTGTGTAATCTCCAAATAAATACTATCTTTGCAACGCAATTAGTAATAATTGGCAGAAAATATATGGCTATGTCACAACAAATGGTTGATTTTTGACGAGAAATAGCGTATAATAATAGTAAGAAACAGTACCACCGAAGGAGGTAATTGGATATGCCTACTATCAAAGACGCATTAGATATTATCGGTAAGTTGACTGTCGCAGAGC
>JALFYY010000027.1 GCA_022783865.1 Bacteroidales bacterium | reverse complement strand
TACTGCGTATGTGGGAGAGTAGGTAGCCGCCGTTTTCAGGAGCTCGAGGAGAAATCTTCGGGCTCCTTTGTTTTTTGTATATCTGTTGTAGAGACGGGGCGTGCCCCGTCTGAGTAGTTGAAGAGTTGAGTAGCTGTGTAGCTGAATAGTTGAACAGTTGTAGAGACGGGGCGTGCCCCGTCTAAAAGTCAAATCGTGAAATTGTCCAATCGTCAAATCATCAAATCTGTGTGCCCCGTCTGAAGAGGTTGTCCGATATATTGGCACTTTCTTCGCAAACCTGTTCTGCAAAAAAGAAACAGAAAAAATACGCAAAATATGTGGTAGTTTCAGAAAAATGTATTATATTTACAACAACATACAGATTAATATTCGCATCACTACATGAGTACTTTTCATATCCATATGATTCTTTCTACACACACACACTTCATTGGATAGAGCAGATGTAAAAGATAGAATCCAACATTGGCTTGAGGATGAAGCTAATGCAGTTCCGGATTTTACATTTGAAGCGGAGGATCATATAACCTTGTATTATGCTTGTGGTCAAATACAAAGGATATCCATTGATTTGAAATGCTATCAGTAATGGCGGTAACAAAGCCAATCAATGGCGTACATTGACATCCACTGAATGGGAATATGTATTTACAAATAGTTTGCATATTCCTGCTACAGTATGCGGTGTTGCCGGTAGACTGTTGTTTCCTTCTGATTGGGAATGCCCCGACGGTTTGACTTATGTAACTGATGCTGTTTCTTATAAAACAAATGTATATACGTTGAAACAGTGGGAGCAGTTGCAGCGGTCCGGTGCGGTATTTCTTCCCGCCTCCGGCTACCGCCACGGTGCGGATGTGTACGGCGTAGGCAACGACGGCAGCTATTGGTTTGCTACGCCGGACGGCGAGTACAGCGCGTGGAGCCTCTACTTCCGCTCTGACGTTGCGTACATGTACAGCTACGGCCGCGACAGCGGTCAAGCAGTGCGTCTTGTCCAGGATGTGAAATAAGCATTTTGTTCTTCAGCGGGGCCCCCATAGAACTTTGTTCGTATGGGGTTGTAGTCGGGCTGTCCGAGCCCTGCACTGCAGCCCGCTGCGCTTATACGATTGCACTTGTGCAGGAATTTCTTATCAACGGCATTCTCTTTCTTGGAGAATGTCGTTGTTGTAGAGGAAACTTGAAGTAAACTGAAATAAACTGCATTATTCGGAAGTAAACTGCAGTAAACTGAAAGTGTCCCTTTCTCTTGCCGTATCTTTGCACCGGGAATGGAAAAAATGCAACCAAAGTCAGCAAATGTCGGCAAAAAAACTCAAAGTCGGCATAAAAACGGAAAGTGCTGTTTTTTCCTGCCGTATCTTTGTACCGGGAAATGGACAATGCAAAAACGAACAAAAAGCGAACAGTTGTTCTTGGAAATTGCTCTGTTGCCGCCGTATCTTTGCAGAACCGAATCGAAGTGTCGATGGCAATGCAAAATGAACTCCAGCCTAAGGGCTGCACCTGCAATTTCTGCAAGTTGGTGCTTCTTGGCAGAAATCAGACCTACCGTCGGGAGACGGGAGAAAAAGCAAAGTGTTCTTTGACAAGTTTCTGACTATAACAGCTGCGTTGATATGTGTCGGTTTGCGGGTGGTTTTGGTTAAGCGGATAGATACTTGCCGAGTACTTACAAACTCTTCCAAAAGGCGTTGATCAGTTCTGTGTGATGCCCCGGGAGAATGATATGGTGATTGCCGATAGGGTGGTGGAAAAAGTAGTCGATAGCCTCAGGTGCATCTACCACAATCTGCGTTCTGCAGAGTTGCTCTTCGTGCGGATTGTTGCAGAGCATTACGTCTTGCACAAAACAACGGGTGAGGTTTCCATCCATCTTCAGTAAGGTGGCTTTCCCTTCGGGCAATTCTCCTTGTATGGCTACGCCTATGCCGGATTCGAAGTGGGTATTGTAGCGGTAAGATGTTACCATGTTGAGCGGTATGGTACAATGTGCGAAAACTATCTTACCCGTTTCCGGATCGATACGCGACGGATTGGCTTGGAAACCGCTTACGCCGGTAAGCGCATTGCTAATCATCATAGTCAAGAGGGCAGGGATATCCCCTTCGCAACTTGCCGGAATACCTTCCTCGTTGAGCAGAGCCAATGCCAAACAACCTGTGTTATGCACCAAGCTGAGCAGGTCGAAACAACGGAGCGTAATAGCATTGAGGCGGTATTTGCTGATGAGCCGACGGATAGCACCATAGATATGCAAAGCTCCTTGAACAGGATATTTATCGGTAGCGTGCAAACGTTCTTCTACCTCTTTGGGATAGTTGTGCTGTTCAATTTCCTGCACCAATTCGGAGATAGAAATACGCTCCAATGTGATACCCAATTTCTGTTGCAGTATAACTTCATCAACCCGGCTGGCAATCAACCAATCGGACGGTTCTCCCAATACGCCGATGCGTTGACCGCGAAGTTGCTGTTTGGCATGTGTTATCTGTGCAAGGCGGGCTATTTGTTTTGCCACATAAGATATGCTGCCATGCAAAATTCCGCCTTTGCGGTTGTTTTGATTGAGGTAAGAAAGAATTTCGACAGAAGCTGCCAAAGAGTTGTTTTCTCCGGAGGTGAGCAGGTGTATATTTCCGGCATCACGCACCGACGGATATTCTTTTTCCATTTGCCGGAATACGCCTTCCGTGCCTCCTGTCCGTACAAATATGAGGTCTAAGAACTCTGTGTCGAAAGTGGAGAAATCGTTTTGCATGACCAACTGCACTTTCGATTGTATCGACAATAAGGCTGCATTGAGTTGCGTCAGATACTCTCTGGTGGTTTTCTCTATTGCCGTTTTGTTATGAATGGAGGATGTGAGTAGATAGACATTGATTTGCATACGCGGTTACTTTATGATTTTCAGGGTTTGTTGTTGGCATTGCAGGATATATACACCGTATGGATAGGGATGCATATCTATTGTATTTCGGGTTCTGACAAGCAACTTGCCGGTTGCCGAATAGAGTGATATTGCTTTCCCGTTAGGATTTTCGATGATACCATTATGGTAGATGATATCTTCGGACAATAGAGTTTGCAGACCTGTAATGGTTTGCGTGATGGAAGTAGGGCAGAGTACTGTCTCATTGTAGATATAGACGATACCTTCTATATCGTATTTCCCGTCCGGCAAGATAACAGGGTTGTAGTGAAACATATCGTACAGTGCATATTCGTTGCCGGCAAACGAGAAATGAGTGTCGTCGGTGCCAACGGCATTTTCTATTCTTACATAACGGCAGGCATCTGCCTGGAGCAACGGCTCGGTTTGCAAAGCGGGCAAAACCGTTTCACCTGCTTTGGCAGTGAATGCATCAGTCAATGTGAGACTCGGATTGCCATAGTAGTTATGGTATTTGCCGGTGACATTGGTAAGTATATCGCCGTTTTTGCAATCTTTGCCATAGAGGTTGCCACCATCGTAGAGCAAGATAGAACCTGTTTCGTCTTCGACAAAGATGTGCTTGTCGTATTTCTTGGTGATGACGACGGGCTGCAGATAGCAAACTGTTTGTTCGGTTTGCTCTTTAGCTTGTGCAATCGTCAGACGGCGTTCTACCTGGAGATTGATGGGAAAAGCGGCTTTTTTAGTGCCACTGATGAACAATAGCGTATCCTGGTATATATCCGGTTCGGTAGCATGGTAACTGATAGTGAGTCGGTCACCGTCTCTATCCAGTTGTGTTTTGTTGATAGAAAAAACAGTGCCTTTGGCGAGTGATACTTGTATATCCTGTGTGAGGTTGATGGCATTGATTTCGATAGTGCGTTCGTCTGTGACGGATGTCCCGTCGTACAAGACAGTTCCGAAATTCACTATGCCTGCTTGTATATAAGGCTCAGATGCATCTACATGAATGTATTTATAGAGGGCAACGGGCGTTTGCGAAAAGTCGGAGTAACAAGCAAATATGGGGGTGCCGCTATTCGGGTTGTATTGCAACAGATTGCTGCGACTTTTGCCTGCATTGAGAATCGTAGCTTCTCCTGTGGATGCAACAGTGATACTCCAACCTCCATACAGACCATAGTTCGGACTGTCGGTTTTATCCCAAACGGTGAGATAGTTGTTCTGACCCTTGTTGGGATTGCCGCCCGAGGCAACCAAATAATAACCGGTGTAGTCGGCAAAGGTGAAGTATCGGGTTCCGTTTGCTTCGATAGTGCCTACCGTATAGACGGCATCGGCATTGGGACTGATTGTAGAGCGGTCGGCGGAATATACGCCTTTGAGGGCATGAATGTTGTTGCGACTAATGCTTTCATCGTACACGCCCATAATATAGTTGCTTTTGCCGTCAGCAATACCGAAGATGATTTGGTCGCCTGCTTGCAGTTTGTCGGCATTGGTTACCAACAGCCAGGTATCGAGCGTTAGTCCCTCTACCAACGGACTTGCGTTGGTTGCACGGATATTGACGGAATGGATATAGACGGAGTTCTTAGTGCATTCAACGGTTAGCCTGATTTGTCCGCTTTGTTCTGCGGGCAGGTCAATATCAAGATCGGTATTGTTGACGTTGGTTGCGACAGGAGTCGTAATAACAGGATTGTCGCCTATCTGTAAGAGGATATTGCCCGTTCCTTTGGTGGTAGTGGAACAATTGATGCGGACTTTGCGTACATTCCGGAAACTAATGACTGATGTAGCTCCTGCTCCTGATAGTTTGGATGTAACTTGTACGCCTCTGTTCTGCGGTCCGGCAGGCGTGTCGAAACCGTCAGAGTAGCCATAGGCATCTTTGTCGGATATCCATCCGTCTGTTTTGTTGTCGGTCAGGACAGTGCCAACTTTGGATGTCCATGATTGTGAGGTAAATGTATAGGTGGTTTGGGCAGCAAACAGCATGCTTGTGCTTAAAAGCAACAAATAAAGATTAATGAGTCGTTTCATGTTGTTGGTCGATTGGTGCTACAGTATTATCGGATTCGGTTACGATAGTTTCGCCGGCAGAAACCATGTCCTCTTTGTTGTCGTCGGTATGGAGTACGAAGCGTTTGTAGTAGGATATCATTACGGTGGTGATAGGCAGGGCAATAATCATACCTGCCACGCCTAACAAACTGCCCCAGATAGAGAGTGCCAAAAGCATAAGAGCCGGCTTCATACCTATACGGTTGCCCATGATATAGGGCGTCAGTATAAGGTCTTGAATGGACTGAACGATACAGAATACGGCAGTAATCTCCAACAGGATAATCCAATAACCGGTACCTGTATCGGCAGATTGCAAGAGTCCCAAAATCATGCAAGGCGGAATGCCTAAGGCTTGGAGATAGGGCACCATATTGAGTACTCCGATGAATAAGCCGATAACAATTCCTAAGGGCAAACGCATGATGCTGAAGCCGATAGCAAACAGAATGCCGACAATGCCGGCAATAAGGGCTTGCCCGCGGAAATATTTGTTCATGCCTTCGGACAGGTCGGAGAGTATGCCGCCGATGAGTTGGCGATATTTGGGCGGAATCATCTCAACCATCCCTTTTGCCATTTTCTCGTAGTCGATAAGGATAAAGATAAGGTAGAGTATGCAGATAAAGACGACGGTCAGACCCATCAGAGCATTGATAGATCCGCCTACTATACCACCCAAATAAGGGGTGATTTTACTAATGGCAGATGTGAGTCCGCCACTCGTAATCCATGCCGAAAGATTAATATCTTTCAACCATTCGCGAAGCGTTTCCTGCCAACGTTCCGGCAAGAATGTATCAGCATTGATACCACTCAGGTAGTTGGTGACAATGGTTCCCATCTTGGCAAACTCGGAAGAAATAAGGGGAGCCAACAGCGCAATACAGCCTGTGATAACGGCACAGAAGCACACAAGTGTGACAATGACAGAGAGTGTGCGATTCTTCAGACGCAGTTTGTATTGGAAGAAACTGACTATCGGATGAATCAGGTATGCCAGAAACCAGGATATGAGGAAGGGTAGCAATACTCCGCTCAGTTGCCGCGTAAGCAGGAACAAGCCTACCAATACGGCAACGGTAATAACCAACCGGACGGTGCGGTCGAAGGTATAAGGGCGCTCTGTAGTCATAGCGTATGGGTTTTTAGTTGGAAGCATTATCACTTCTGTGTGCAAAGATACGATTTATTTGCGAATATATAAATTATTGTGGATTGTTTTATTGACTATGCTTGTTATTTTGTCTTTTTTGTATCTTTGCAATCTGTTATACCGGGTAAGTTATGAAATCCAATACCATTATAAGGAACTCCAATGCCGAGTTATTGCGCTTGGTTTGTATGTTGATGATAGTCGTCAACCATTTTATAGTCTGTTGTCTGAACCGTAAGGCTTTTTCGTTGGGCTACGACAGTGTGCCGCATGGCATTATGCTGTTTATGGACGGCTTCTTCCTGGTATGTGTTAATTGCTTTATATTGATATCGGGTTACTATGGCATTCGTCCGAAGTTGCGCAGTTTCATCGGTTTGTATTTTATCTGTTCGTTCTATGCATTGCTATTGGCTGTCAAAACCTATGTTTTTGATGCACCGGATATTTCGCTCGGGGAACAGATATGGCAAATGGCAGTGTATGCGCTTTTGCCGTTCTCACACCTTGACTCGTGGTTTGTTTCTTGCTATGTAGCGCTGTTTCTGCTGTCGCCTGTTCTGAATCTGGCAGGTGAACATATGACACGCAAACAATACTTATGGCTATTGGTGGTGCTCACATTTTACAATGTATATATGGGTTATATACAAGGTGATATGCACTTTAATCATGACGGATATACGGTAGCGCAGTTTGTATATCTTTATCTGATTTCCGGTTATCTGCGGCGATATCTGTCCGAGACCACGATTAGAGAAAGGCGATGGAAGAGTTTCGGGTGGTATATGGCATGTGTAGGGGTATGGATGGGTATTACGTTCTATTGCGGATTGGGCGATATCATCGATATCTATCCGCTACGGAACTATTGGCACGCTTTCTTCTATAATAATCCACCTACTTTGCTGGCTTCGGTATTCTTTTTCCTGTTTATGATGTCGTTCTCCTTCAAGAGCAGGGCAGTAAATTGGCTCGCTACTTCGTGTTTGTCGGTATATCTGCTGCAGCACCATATTATCGGTTATACATGGCTGGCAGAGTGGGGTGCTATGCATTCGCCATGGGAGCAACTGGCAGTGCTGTTCCCTGTGTCAATCGTCTTTATGCTGCTTTGTCTGCTTTTCGACAAGGTGCGTATCCTGTTGCAAAAGCCTCTATGGATGCTCTATGAACGTTGCTGTAAACCTATTACAGCATGGTGGGAGCGGTGGATGGAGAGGAGTTGAATAGTTGAGGAGTTGAATAGTTGTGAATGGTTAGTCCTTTTTGAAGTATTCGTTGAGCAGGTTGTGGGCAGCGATGAAGGAACTGAGTTCGTTGTTGAGGACTTTCTGTTCGGCTTCGGACAAGAGTTGCTTGAGATGTTCGTTCTGATAGAAACTGTTGAGCAGTTGCTCATTGATGGTTTCGTACATCCAATACTTGGCTTGCTGTGTGCGTTGGTAGTCGAAATATCCGTTCAGACGAATGTGCGAGATATAGTCTTCTATCATTTTCCATACATCACGAAGACCCGTTTTTTCGACAGCGGAACAAGTGACAGCGTATGGCTTCCAACCTGATTCAGTGGGCGGGAAGAGTGCCAAAGCGTTTTTGAATTGGGTTTTGGCGACTTGGGCTTTCTCTATGTTGTTGCCATCGCATTTGTTGATAGCGATACCGTCTGCCATCTCCATGATACCGCGCTTGATTCCTTGCAGTTCGTCACCCGTACCGGTAACTTGTAGCAAAAGGAAGAAATCGACCATCGAATGGGCTGCAGTTTCTGATTGTCCGACACCTACAGTCTCCACAAAGACCGTATCAAACCCCGCGGCTTCGCAAAGGACGATGGTTTCACGGGTTTTGCGTGCAACACCGCCTAATGAACCTGCTGAAGGGGAAGGGCGAATGAACGCATTTTTGGCAGTAGAGAGTTCCTGCATACGGGTTTTGTCACCCAAGATACTTCCCTTCGAACGCTCGGAACTGGGGTCAATGGCTAAGACTGCCAAGTGTTTGCCACGGTTGGCGAGGTCTGTTCCCATCGCTTCGATAAAGGTGGACTTACCTGCACCCGGTACACCAGTGATGCCGATGCGAATGGAATTGCCGGAATACGGCAAGCACATCTCAATGACGCGTTGTGCTATGAGTTGGTCTTCGGGCAGACTGCTTTCTACCAAAGTAACAGCTTGTCCCAAGATAGAGATATTGCCATCCCGGATACCACGGAAGTAGTCTTCGGGGGTGAGGACGCGTTTCTTACGGCTAAAGCGTGTGTAAGGATTGACGGTAGGCAGGTTTTCTACTCCTTTGTTGACGGTAAGACCTTTGTATTGTTCGTCGTTCTCGGGGTGATGCATAGCAATATATCAGGTTAGAGAGGTTGAATTGCCCACTTTGCCTACCATGGGGGCAAGACAAAGTGAGCAGTTGAAAAAGGGATATGCGCAGGTATTATTCGATAGTCCATTTGACGTAGATGAACATCTTGGGCTGTTGGGGATCGTTGGTAATGATTTCGATCTGACGGCGATAGTTGCCTGCTCCCAATAGACTACCGTTGCTTTGTACGGCGTTGAGTTCCAATTTGAGGTCGGTGGATTTACCGCCTTTGATACTTGATTTGGCAGGTTCCAACTTGAGGTTGGAGTTGTTGTTGACAATACGGCGTATGTGCAAGGTATTGACACCTGCATTCTTCAAGTGGATTTTCTTGCTTGTTTTGCTACCGGCTTTGATGGTTCCCAAGTCGATTTCCTTAGCGATTTCCAAGATGGGCGCTTGCTGACGCTCAGCGGTGGTGAGTTGTGAGAAGTCCTCTTCGATAGTGGCAAACAGGTCGATTTGATACTCTTCGGTCAGACTGCGTTTGCCATTGACCATGATATAGATACGGTGGGCAACCGGTCCCCATTCTTTGCAGGCAGCGGCATCGAAGTTAATGCTGAGCGTACCGCTTTGTTTGGGTTGCACGGTTTCCAAAGAGAGCATTGATGTGAGGAAAGGTATGTCGGTACTGTTGGTGAGGACAGCCACTGTTATCTCGTGGTCAGTGAGGTTGGCATATTCCAATGAGCGTGTGGTGTTGGCTCCTTTCATAATAGTGCCGAACTGAATGCTCTTTTTGTTGAAACTAACGTCGCCCATGGTAACGGGATATTTGTTGACGGGTTTGGCGGCAGCCGGGATTACTTCTCCTTTGATATAGAGTTTGGTAGTAGCGTTCTGAGCGTTGCTGGTGACAGTGACAGTCTTTTGGAAGCGTCCGGGACGGCCTTTGGGATTATATGTAACGGTAATCGTTCCTTTTGCACCCGGTTCGATAGGCGTACGGGTCCATGTAGGAGTGGTACAACCGCAGGATGCACGTACATTGCTCAGAACCAATGGTTCCATACCTTCGTTCTTGAACTCGAAAATGGTACTTACCCGTCCGTCGTTCTCGTTGATTTTACCAAAGTCGTGTTCTGTTTTCTCGAATGTGATGACAGGTTGTTGTGCCATCATACTGACTGCCACGATAAGCAGTGAGGCTAACAAAAAGTTTCGTTTCATTGTTCTATGTGTTTATATGTTTAACTGCATTGTTCAGTCAATCCGCAGTACAGAATTGATTTCTTTTATTTTTCGTATGGCTGTGCAAAGGTCTTGCAACTCCTGTGTGTCGTAAACGAGAATCTGCAATATACCGTTGAAGATGCCGTCTTGAGCGGTGACGTGCAGGTCGTGGATATTGATTTTGAAATCGTCGGATACGATATTGAGGAGCTTGATGATGACTCCGACCTTGTCAATACCTTTTATCTCAATGGTTGCAACAAAGGTATTGAGACGGTGCATATCCCATTCGGCTGAGAAGAGCCGGTTGCCGTGACTCGATTTGAGAATGCCGGCTTCGGGGCAGTTGCGCTTATGGATAATGACCATTCCATCGTCGTTTTTGTAACCTAACACCTCGTCTCCCGGAATAGGATGGCAACAATCAGCCAACACGTATTCTTTGCCCATGTTGTCTTCGGACAGGACAATATGTTTGCTTTTGCGTTTCTGCTCTTTCTGCGGCAAATCGGTTTTGGCAGCGGAGTTCTGCCTGTTGCTGTCGGAAGAGATAAAAGGAATGTTGCTCAAATAGCGCAACCAAGTACTCTTTTGCTTGGGGCGGATTGCCTTTTCCAAATCGGCAGGGTCGATGAGCCCTTTGCTGAGTTGGAGGAAAAGCTGCGACGGCATTTTGAGCTGGTAGTAGTTGAGTGCACGTTGCAACTGACCTTCTATCTGGTCTTTCATCTGCATGCCTTCGACAACTTCCACGAAGATGCGTTTGCCCTCTTGTATTGCTTTCCGCTCTTCCTTTTTGAAGTAGGCTTTAAGGCGTGATTTGGCTTTGGCTGTAATGACATAATCCATCCACTCGTGTTGCGGGTGCTGATTGTGAGAACTCAGTATTTCCACCTGGTCGCCACCTTGAAGCACATGGCTGAGCGGTACCAGGTTATGATTAACTTTTGCTCCGATGCAATGTTCGCCCAATTCAGTATGCAAGAGATATGCAAAATCGAGTGCGGTCGCCCCTTGGGGAATGGTCTTGATCTCTCCTGCGGGGGTAAAGACAAATATTTCCGAGGCAAAGAGATTGAGTTTGAATGTATCCAGGAACTCCATGGCATTCGACTCGGGGTTCTGCAGCAGTTCCTTGATACTTTTGAGCCATTTGTCGAGTTCGGACTCGTCGGCATATCCCATTTTGTATTTCCAGTGTGCGGCAAGTCCTTTTTCGGCTATCTCGTGCATTCGCTCGGTGCGTATCTGCACCTCTACCCATTGTCCGTCTTTGCCCATGACGGTGACGTGCAAGGCTTCGTAGCCATTGGCTTTGGGTGTGGATATCCAGTCGCGAATGCGTTCGGGGTGCGGCTTGTAGATACCTGTAAGAGCGGAGTAAATCATCCAGCACTGGTCTTTTTCGCTCATGGTGGTATTGGGCCGGAAGATGATGCGCACAGCAAGCAAATCGAAGATGTCTTCGAAGGGTACATGCTTTTCCTGCATCTTTTTCCATATGGAATAAGGCGATTTGATGCGGGCTTCAAACTTGTATTCATAGCCCATATCATCCAACCGTTCTTTGATGGGTGCTACGAACCGGTTGAAACTTTCGCGCTGGTTGGCTTCGGTGGCAGACAGTTTCTTTTCGATCTCGGCATAGGTGTCGGGGTGCTCGTATTTGAAACTCAGGTTCTCCAACTCCGTCTTGATAGGGAACAAACCCAAGCGGTGGGCAAGCGGGGCATAGATGTATTGCGTCTCGCCGGCAATCTTGTACTGCTTTTCCACAGGCTGGAACTCGAGCGTCCGCATATTGTGCAGACGGTCGGCTATCTTGATGAGTATCACACGGATATCCTCCGACATGGTGAGCAGCAACTTGCGGAAGTTCTCTGCCTGTACGGAGGCTTGCGTACCGAAAACGCCACCCGATATCTTCGTCAGTCCGTCAACGATACTGGCTATCTTGGGCGTGAAGAGTTTTTCGATGTCTTCTACGGTGTAGTCGGTGTCTTCGACAACGTCGTGGAGCAGTGCCGCACAGATTGACGTACTGCCTAAACCAATCTCTTTCACCACGATACGCGCCACAGCCAACGGGTGCATGATGTAAGGCTCACCGCTCCGGCGGCGTATGCCTTTGTGCGCCTGTTTGGCAAACTGAAACGCCTTCGTGATAATCTCTACCTTCTGACGATGTGCCGTTTGGCTGTAATCGTAGAGCAGGGCTTGGAACTCTTGCTCAATCAGTTGGTCTTCGGATAATGTGTTTTCGCTCTCTGTCATGCTGTGTTATGGCACATATAAACGTGTTTGGTCCGCTATGCAATATGAACTTGCAAAGTTACATATATTTTTGCAAGTATGCAAATGTTTGTCTGTGCGGTTGCGCGTATGCCGGGATATGATGTCGCATAGTTGCCGACGACGTGTTGCCGGAGGAAGAATGTTTGTCGGGAAAAAGGAGATTGCAGGCAGGATACAGCCGGCACTAAAGCAGCATGAAAGCAGCACGAAGGCATACGGATGTCTCGTGTCGTTGCCGTGTTGTTGCCGTCTTTTTGCCGTGTTTTTGCCGTAATTGGAAGCAAGGAGATATATAGATGAAAGGTAAGTGCCGGCAAGAGGAACAATGATAATAAGGAAAAAGACAGGCTGTTCCTAAGGTATCCTTAAGGTATCCCTAAGGTATCCTTAAGGTAAAGCAATCGGGACAACGGCTGCGTGAAAACACTTTGCTGTTGCCATACACAACGATTTGACAATCGGACAATTTACGATTTGACAATTTACGATTGGACAGCTTTCCTGGGTAAAACCCTGTTTGCGACTCGGCAACAGGTGGAAGGACGGTTGGAATTTGTTGCGATTCAGGGAGAAAAAACGCTTTTTTTGCATTATTCTTGGTTATCTTGGGAATTATGCGTATCTTTGCCTACTTTTTTTGAATATTGTCCTTTATGAAAGAACTAACTTTTGCCACTACTGTCAAGTCGTACGCATTTGACGAGTTGCCTGAAACCTATCGCCAACTGGTAGAAAAAGCCAAAGCAATGACCCGTAATTCGTATTCGCCTTATTCGGGATTCCGTGTAGGAGCCGCATTGCTGTTGGACAACGGAGAGATACTTGGTGGAACGAATCAGGAAAATGCCGCCTATCCAAGCGGTTTGTGCGCAGAACGGACAGCGATGTTCTATGCGAATGCCAACTATCCCGACGTCCCCGTAAGAGCTTTGGCTGTGGCATGCTATACCAACGGACATTTTACGGACGAACCCGGTTCGCCCTGCGGTTCGTGCCGCCAATCGCTGTTGGAGACAGAGCACCGCTTCGGAAAGGATATCCCCGTGATATTGTACGGAGAAAAGCATACGATAGTATTTGAAAGCGTACGGAGTACGTTGCCGTATTGCTTCGTAAACGACAGTCTGCAAGGATAAGCGTGTTGTAGAAAGGGTGAGTCTGTTCAAGAAAATAGATACGTATATGCTCAAGAATTTTCTTGGGCTTTTCCTGATGACTTTCCTCATCTGCATCTTTATACTATTGATGCAGTTCGTGTGGATGCACGTGAAGGATCTGGTGGGAAAAGGAGTGGAAATCGGAGTGCTGATGGAGTTCTTCGTGTATGCCGTGGTAAGCGTAGTGCCGTTGGCATTGCCTTTGGCGATATTGCTTGCTTCGCTGATGACGTTCGGCAACTTGGGGGAGAAGTTCGAGCTGACGGCTATGAAGTCGGCAGGAATATCGCTGTTCAGGATTATGCTGCCGCTGATTACCGCCGTGTCGATGATATGCGTAGGGGCATTTTTCTTCTCGAACTACGTATTGCCCGTGTCGCAAGTGAAACTATGGACACTTATCTTCTCGCTGAGAAAGAAATCGCCGGAACTGGAGATACCGGCAGGTGAATTCTACGACGGCATAGACGGCTACAATATATATGTCCGTCAGAAAGATACGAAGACGGGATTATTGAAAGACCTGATGATATACGACCTGACAAACGGCTTCCAGAACGCAACGGTGATGGTGGCGGATTCGGGACGGATATATTTTTCGGACGACAACAAATACCTGCTGCTCAAACTATACGACGGCGAATCGTTCGAGAACCTGAAACAACAACAGACGTTTTCGAGCGGCAACATCAAAGAACGTGTGCCTTACCGCCGGGAGATGTTCAAACAAAAGCAGTTGCTCATTGACTTCGACAGCGAATTCAGCCGGTACGACGAGAATATTCTGCACGACCAACACGTGTCGAAAGACGTGATAGAGTTGGTACATTCGATTGACTCGGTGAACACGATTGCCCACGGACGCTCAAGAGAACAAAGCAAAGAGATAGTGGAACGCCGCTATTTCAGCAGGGAGAGGAACGCCAACTTGCAACTGCCTGCATTGACAAAGCAAGAATTGCGCCCGTATGACATTGACAGTCTGTATAACACACTGACAGACGGCAAAAAAGAAGAGGCGTATTCCAACGCTCTGACCAAAGCGAGAACAATGAGCGACCAGGTGCAGTACAACGGCTTGATGCTTGACGAATACCAACGGTATATACGCAAACACGCCATAGAACTGCACAGAAAGTTTACGCTGGCTTTTGCCTGTCTGATATTCTTCTTTATCGGTGCACCGTTGGGTGCGATTATCCGCAAAGGAGGATTGGGGGCACCGGTGGTGATATCGGTTGTGATGTTCATTATCTACTACATCATCGACAATTCGGGCTACAAGATGGCGAGAGAAGGATTATGGCCGGTGTGGGCCGGTATGTGGCTGAGCAGTGCAGTGCTGTTGCCGATAGGTATATTCTTGACATACAAGGCGGCTACGGATTCCGCTTTGCTCAATCCGGAAGTATGGCTCAAACAGATGGACAGGATAAAACGGCGTGTATCGGCTCTTTGGCATCGTTTTTGTAAACGGAAAAGCGGTAAAAAGATTAGTAACCAAATATAATAACAACCAAAATGAAACAATTCAAACTGTGGAATACACTGTGCGGCTGGATGGCTTTTGCGGTAGCAGCAACGGTGTATTTGCTTACGATTGAACCGACTGCGAGTTTCTGGGATTGCGGAGAGTTTATCTCATCCGCCCATAAATTGGATGTGGGGCACCCGCCCGGAGCACCGTTCTTTATGCTGATGGGACACTTCTTCAGTCTGTTTGCCTCCGATGCGGGCCATGTGGCAATGTGCGTGAATGCCATGTCGGCATTGGCGTCCGCTTTTACGATACTATTCCTCTTCTGGACGATTACGGCATTGGCTAAGAAGCTGGTTGTGAACCGACAAGACAAGGACATGACCGTGGCTCAGATGATAGGTATCTTGGGAGCCGGTATGGTGGGCGCATTGGCTTATACGTTCTCCGATACGTTCTGGTTCTCGGCGGTGGAGGGAGAAGTGTATGCTTCTTCATCGCTCTTTACCGCCATTGTTTTCTGGTTGATACTGAAGTGGGACGAATGTGCCGACGAGGAGGGTAGCGACCGGTGGCTGATACTGATTGCCTACCTGATGGGCTTGTCGATTGGTGTTCACCTCTTGAACCTGCTGACCATTCCAGCTATCGTGCTGGTTTATTATTTCCGCCGTTACGAGTTTTCGTGGAAGGGCACTTTCGTTGCTTTCCTGGCATCGGTAGTGATACTGGCTGTGGTGCTATATGGCATCATTCCCGGTTCGGTGCAGATGGCATGCTGGTCGGAACTGCTGTTTGTGAATACTTTCGGGTGTCCGTTTAACACCGGTTTGGCGATATATCTTGTATTGCTCATCTGCTCTTTGGTATGGGCAATCTATGAGACGTATGCAGAGAAGAGCCGTGTGAGGATGAATATCGCCGTGGCTTTGGCAGTGACGCTTGCCGGCATTCCGTTCTTCGGAGAGAGTGTGATATTGGGCATAATCCTGATAGCCGGTATGGTAGCGGCTCTGTTCCTTTTGGAAAAATACATTACGACGCGGTGGCTAAATACGTCGATGGTGATGTTGACGGTAATACTTATAGGTTATGCCTCGTATGCGACTATCGTGATTCGCAGTACGGCGCAAACGCCTATGGATCAGAACTCTCCTGACAATGTGTTCTCGCTGAAGTATTATCTGAACCGTGAGCAGTACGGCGACCGTCCGTTGTTTTACGGTGCGGTGTACAATGCGCCTGTGAAACGCCATGTGGAAGGTATGTATTGCGCTCCGGTAGAGAAAACGGGGCATGCACAATACGCTCCCGATCCGGAATCGGCGGAAAAAGGGAAAGACCAATATCTGATTACGGGATACAAGACTTCGTATGAGAAAAACGATGATTTTATGATGCTTTTCCCGCGTATGTATTCATCGGACAGCCGCCATGTGCAAGCGTATAAAGACTGGGGACGCATAAAAGGAACGAAAGTACGCTACGACGACTGCGGTCAGACCAAGACGGAATACAAACCGACGTTTATCGAGAACATGCGTTTCTTCTTCTCGTATCAGTGCAATTTCATGTACTGGCGCTACTTCATGTGGAACTTTGCAGGCCGTCAGAACGATTTGCAAGGGTATGGAGAACTGACAAAAGGCAACTGGATATCGGGTATTCCTTTTATTGATAACCCCCGTTTGGGCGACCAATCGCAGTTGCCAACCGAACTGAAAGAGAACAAAGGACACAATGTATATTATATGTTGCCGTTGCTCCTGGGTATAATAGGTATTATCTATCAGTTCACACGGAAGGACAAAGTGCGCGGGCAGCAGAACTTCATTCTGACTTTCCTGCTGTTCTTCCTGACAGGTTTGGCGATTGTGGTCTATCTGAACCAGACGCCCTATCAGCCCCGTGAACGGGACTATGCGTATGCCGGTTCGTTCTACGCGTTCTGCATCTGGATAGGTTTGGGTGTAACGGCCATCATCGATTTCATCAACCGCTTCGTAAAAGGCGATAAGCAATGGGTAAAGACAGCTGTAGCCGTAGGTGTGTCAGTGGTTTGTTTGGGTGTCCCTGCTCTGATGGGGCAGCAAAACTGGGACGATCACGACCGTAGCGACAGATATGCTTGCAGGGATTTCGGAGCGAACTATCTGAAATCTCTCGATGAGAATGCGATTATCTTCTCGAACGGCGACAACGATACTTTCCCCTTATGGTATAATCAGGAAGTTGAGGGTGTAGGTACGGATGCGCGGGTTTGCAACTTGTCGTATCTGCAGACGGATTGGTATATCGACCAGATGCGACGTCCGTATTACGCATCTGATGCACTGCCGATTAATTGGGAGCCGAAAGATTATATTGCCGGAAAAAATGAGGTGGTATATGTGGACAACAAACTCAATACGCCCATTTCGGTGAAAGATGCTTTCGGCTTTGTGCGCAGCGATGACCCTCGTACGAAGATAAAAGGGGAGAGCTACATACCGAGCAACCGGCTTTATATCCCGATTGACAAAGCAACGGTGACGAACTCGCCTGTGTTCCAAGAAAACGGCACTTGCCGTTATCAGGAAAACCAGATAGACGAGCGGATGACAATCAGTCTGAAGAACTACATCACGCGTAGCGATTTGATGGTATTGGAGATGCTTTCGTCAGGTGAATGGCAACGCCCGATTTATTATGCAGTAACTGTGGGCGATTCGTATTATCAGAACTTGGACAAGTATTTCGAACTCACCGGTTTGGCTTATCAGATTACGCCGGTGGCTTCAGCTGACGGCAAACCCCGTGTGAACACTGAGAAGATGTATGACAACATGATGCACAAATTCTTGTATGGCAATATGAACAAGCCCGGCATTTATATTGACGAGAATACCATGCGCATGTGCCGTACGCACCGTATGATGTTTGCTACTTTGGCAGAGGTGCTTCTCAGTGAAAATCAGCCCGAAAAAGCATTGGAGGTGTTGGATTATTCCGAAGAAATGCTGCCGGGCTGCAATGTACCCTACGATTATACTTCGGTGCAAATGGCGGGAATGTATTATGCGCTTGGCGAAAATGAGAAGGCTAACAGGATTATTGACAATGTCGCAAACAACAGTGCCGAATATCTCATGTTTGGCAGTACGCTGAATGACAACCAAGTGCCTTCGATTATGCAAACGCTTTACCAGCAGACTAGTATATTGGGCTATTCGCTTGAGATGTTGCGCCGCAATGGTGAAGAAGAATTGTTTGACAAGTATTACGACTACTATCGGCAGTATGCGGTAGATTATAAATAATGCAGCTATACTTCTGCAATCCGGTATGTTGGATGGAAACAACATACCGGAATTTGCAGGAATGAAAGAAAGTGCGTATCTTTGTGCTGTCAAACGTAAGAGTGTGACTTGTGGTCAAAATCTCCTGCTCTTACTGAAATAAGTATTGCCGTTGGAGATGCGGCGGAAAAACAGAAAACAATATGAAGTACTTGAACAGAGTAGCATTGTTGGTAATGGCGGCATTCTGTTTTATCGGATGCGAGAAGACCAAATTGCAAATGGACCTGATTGGCACATGGACGGTTTTGGAGTCTACAGATAAATCGGATATAGAGAAGGTCTGGCGGTTCAATGCCGACAAAACCTGCATTGTCAACGGCTGGATGCAACTTTCGGAAGTTCGTGGAGAAAAATACGAATATGCCATAGTGGAGACAGAACAGCAAACGGGTATTCAGATTTTCCAAAAAGCATTGGACGAAAACGGACAAGAGGTGTTCCCGAAGAACGATTTGTATATTGTTGACCGATACAACAAGTCATCTATAACGCTTCGTCATGAGAGCAAAACACTGACATTGGTAAAGGTTGAGAAATAAAATGCCGGATTATTTGCAGGAACGGAATATTTGTTGTATCTTTGCAAGCGAAATGAACAAGGGGACCCGAGGGTTTCCTTGTTTTGTAAATGTAAAACACTGATAAGCCAAATAAATACCGAATAATTATGATACAGAAAGAGACGCTGGAGAGTTTGATAAATGCTTATATGGAGCAGCAAGAGCAACACTATGAACTGATTGATTTGCATATTTCTGCAGATAACGGGATAGTAGTCTCGATTGATTCAGCCGAATATGTGGATGTGGATTTCTGTGCTGATTTGAACCGTTATATCCAAGAACATTTGGATAGAGAAGCGGAGGATTATTCGTTGGAAGTGGGCTCTGTGGGATTGACTGACCCGTTCAAAACGCGTATGCAATATGACAAGCATTTGGGCGATCCTGTGGATGTTTTGACAAAAGACGGCAAGAAACTGAAGGGCACTTTGGTCAATACAGATGACGAGGCTTTTGAAGTGGAGACGGAAGTGTTGGTACAAGAAGAAGGCAAAAAGCGTAAAACCAAACAAATGCAGACTTTGCGATTTGCTTATGGAGATGTGAAATCGGTGCGCTACGACTTGAAAGTGTAAGACATCGATCTTAAAGGCGAAACTATATAATAATGATGATAATATAAAACAATAACTACATAAAATGGCAACAAAGAAAACCGAGTCAGTCAATCTGATTGACATCTTCTCTGAATTTAAAGAGTTGAAGAATATCGACCGTAGCACATTTGTCAATGTGATGGAAGATAGTTTCCGCAATGTATTGACCAAAATGTATGGTAACGAAGCAAGTTACGATGTGATTATCAACCCCGATAAGGGCGATTTGGAAATCTATCGCAATCGAAAGATTGTAGAAGACGGTGCAGTGAAAAATCCGAATGCGGAAATCTCTTTCACGGAAGCACGTACAATCGACGACGAATGCGAATTGGGTGAAGAAATCACGGATAAAGTTGATTTCCAGAGTTTCGGTCGTCGTATGATTCTTAATCTTCGTCAGACTCTGGCAAGCAAAATTTTGGATTTGCAGAAAGAAAATCTGTATTTGCGCTATACCGATTTATTAGGACAAGTGGTATCGGCAGAATTATATCAGGTATGGAAAAAAGAGATGCTTTTGCTTGATGAAGACGGTAACGAACTCTATTTGCCCAAACAAAATCAGATTCCATCGGATTTCTACCGCAAAGGAGATATTGTCCGTGCTGTGGTGGTTGCCGTTGAGAACAAAAACCAGAATCCGAAAGTCATTCTGTCGCGTACGTCCCCCCTCTTCCTGCAACGCTTGTTTGAGCAGGATGTTCCTGAGGTACACGATGGCTTGATTACCATCAAGAATATCGCACGTATTCCGGGCGAAAGAGCCAAAGTGGCAGTAGAGTCGTTCGATGACCGCATTGATCCTGTTGGAGCTTGTGTGGGTATCAAAGGTGCCCGTATTCATGGTATTGTGCGTGAATTGCGCAACGAAAATATCGACGTGATTAACTATACGGGCAATATCAACCTCTATATCCAACGTGCTTTGGCTCCTGCCAAGATTTCGTCGATGGAAGTAAACGAAGAAGCAAAGCAAGTCAATGTTTATCTCCAACCTGAAGAAGTGAGTCTGGCTATCGGTAAGGGTGGTTCGAACATCCGTTTGGCATCGATGCTGACGGGATATCAGATTGATGTCTTCCGTGAAATGACCGAAGAAGGCGATGATATCTACTTGGACGAATTCAACGATGAAATCGACCAATGGGTAATCGATGCACTCAAAGCTATCGGATTGGATACTGCCAAAGCTGTTTTAGCGCTTGACAAAGAAGAACTGATGAAGCGCACAGACCTCGAAGAAGAAACTATTGATGAGGTTCTGAAGGTATTGGCTGCAGAGTTCGAAGAATAAGCAACAGCCGTTGCAGCCCTATCCAATTGTATAGTGTTGCGGGCAAGATACATTAATATATTAACTAAATACACATTACGCATGGCAATAAAACTAATCAAAGCTTGTAAAAATATCAATATAGGAATGTCAACGGCGGTTGAATATCTTCAGAACAAAGGTTATAATATCTCTGTGGATCCTAATTCGCGCATCGAAGATGATTTGTATATGATGCTGGTCAAGGAGTTCAACAAAGATATGGCACTCAAAATGGAGGCGGAACGTCAACAACAAGAGCGTCATGACCGCGAAACTCCTTCTACCGTTTCTATCGAAGCGGAAGAACCGAGAAAGCCTGTTCAGGAGTCCGTTGCTATTACAACGGAAGTGCAAAAACCGAAGGTGCTTGGCAAGATAGACTTGAATGCCAAGAAGCCGACAGTTAAGCAAGAACCTACCAAAGCAGAACCTGCTAAAGAGGAAAAAACGGTTGCCGCACCCGAGACCAAACCGCAAGAAAAGCCGGTTGCTCCACAACCCAAGATGGAAGCAAAACCTCAACCAAAGAAGAAGGAAGAGCCCAAGCCTGTGCCTCAAATACCTTCTCCGGTGGCAGAACAGCCTAAGAAAGAAGAACCTAAGCAGGAGAAATCGGCTGAGGAGATTTTTACATTGGGTAAGCCCGTTCTGAAGAACATGCCCAAGGTAGTCGGTAAAATCGATTTGGACAATCTCAATCAGCAGGTTCATCCCAAACAAAAGACCAAAGAGCAGAAGAAAAAAGAACGTGAGGAGCGCCGTCAACAACAAAAAGACGGACAAAACCAGCCGGTTGCTAACAATGCAGATTTCAACGATGGCAACGACAACAGCAAACGCAAACGTGAGCGGATTAAGCAAGGGAAAGTTGACATCAATAATCCTGATTTCCGCAAAGGCGGCAAAGGGCAGAAAGGCAAACGTCCGATTAAAGTAGAGGTTGATGATGAGGAGGTACAGCGCCAAATCAAAGAGACCATTGCCCGTTTGCAAGCTGGCAAAGGCAAAAATACCGGTGCCAAATATCGTAAGGAAAAGCGCGAGCATATCCGTCAACAACAAGAGGAAATGCTTGAGCAGGAAGTTGCACAATCCAAAGTACTGAAACTGACGGAATTTGTAACTGCCAATGAGTTGGCTACAATGATGAATATCTCTGTCAATCAAGTAATTGCCACTTGTATGAGTTTGGGCTTGATGGTAAGTATCAACCAGCGCTTGGATGCCGAAACCATCAATATCGTGGCAGAAGAGTTTGGCTATACTACTGAGTTCGTTTCTGCTAAAGTGGTGGAAGAGATTGCCGATGATGCTGAAGAATATACTGATGCCGATTTGGAACCTCGTTGTCCTATTGTGACCGTTATGGGTCACGTTGACCATGGTAAAACCTCGTTGCTTGACCATATTCGCAATACGAATGTCATTGCCGGTGAGGCAGGTGGTATCACCCAGCACATTGGTGCCTACAACCTCCAACTCAAAAACGGGCAACGTATCACTTTCTTGGATACTCCGGGGCACGAAGCCTTTACCGCTATGCGTGCCCGTGGTGCGAAAGTGACTGATATTGCTATTATTATCGTGGCTGCCGACGATGCCGTTATGCCGCAAACCAAAGAGGCTATCAACCACGCTGTGGCTGCAGGAGTACCGATGATATTTGCCATCAACAAGTGCGATAAACCTACGGCTAATCCCGATAAAATCAAAGAGGAACTGGCTGCAATGAACTATTTGGTTGAAGATTGGGGTGGTAAATACCAGTGTCAGGAAATCAGTGCCAAGAAAGGTGACGGTGTGTTCGAATTGCTGGAAAAGGTGTTGCTCGAAGCCGAGTTGCTCGATTTGAAAGCCAATCCGAAACGTCGTGCCAAAGGCTCTATCATTGAGTCATCGTTAGACAAAGGACGTGGATATATCGCTACCGTTCTTGTGCAAGACGGTACACTTCATATGGGCGATATCGTGCTGGCAGGTACGGCTCATGGGCGTATCAAAGCGATGTTCAACGAACGTAATCAACGTATTAAGGAAGCTCGTCCCGGTGAACCGGCATTGATTTTGGGTTTGAATGGAGCTCCGCAGGCTGGTGATGATTTCAATGTATTGTCGTCTGAGCAGGAAGCGCGTGATATTGCTACACGTCGTGACCAGTTGCAACGTGAGCAATCTATCCGTACGAAGAAGCACGTTGGGCTCGAAGAGATTGGACGCCGTCTGGCTATAGGAGATTTCAAAGAATTGAATATCATTGTCAAAGGCGACGTAAACGGTTCTGTTGAGGCGTTATCCGACTCCTTGTTGAAACTTTCTACAGAGAATATCCAGGTCAATGTCATCCATAAGGCGGTGGGGGCTATCTCTGATTCCGATATTCTGTTGGCAGAGGCATCAGATGCTATTATTGTCGGTTTCCAAGTTCGTCCTACTGCAACTGCACGCAAGATGGCTGAGAAAGAGGAAATTGATATACGTCTGTATAGCATTATCTACGATGCCATTGAAGAAATCAAGGCCGCAATTGCAGGTATGTTGGCTCCGGAAGTAAAGGAGGAAGTTACGGCAACATTGGAAGTTCGTCAGACTTTCCGTATTACGAAGGTGGGTACTATCGCAGGCTGTATCGTCCGTGAAGGTAAGATTAAGCGTACCAACAAAGTACGTGTTATCCGTGATGGCATCGTTATCTACACAGGTGTTTTGGCTTCGCTCAAACACGAGAAGGACGATATCAAAGAAGCCGGTACCAATATGGAATGCGGTTTGAATATCAAGTCCTACAATGACATTATTGAAGGCGATATCATCGAGTCTTTTGATGAAATCGAAGTGCAGAAGACGCTCTGATTCTCGTCTTTATAGAATAGAAAAAGAGAAATCCCATTCAGGATTTCTCTTTTTCGTATGTGTATTGTACCTTTATTTATATAATGCAGCAGCCAAATCAGTCAATCCTTCTGCACCGGGCAATTTAGGATAAGCACGGTTCATTCTTTCAATAAATGCTTCTTTTGTTGGGCTTTCTTGCAGTAGCTTTTTCATTGTCTTCAAATAAGCAATCTTGAACTCAACGGCATCTTTTTCAGCAGCACCACCATGACCACCAATGAAGAGTTCTGCGCCCGATTGCAATGCAGCTTCGCTTTCTGCAATTTCAGCATCAATGGCAGCAGGTGAAGATATTTGCAGATGACTGATATGTGCTTTTGCCGGTGTCCAGTGGGTGTAATACACTTTTTCACCTATCAGAAGACTGGCTCCCGGAAAATCGGTAGATGCACCATGGCGGAATTCAAACGATATGCCGGCATAAGTCTCAGTAGTACCGAATGTCACTTCTGTCGTTTTGCCGGTGGGTAATGCAGTAATGGCATCGCCGAATGTTTGTGCAAAGCCTTGCATCATACCGCCATACACGTTTCCTTTCGTAAAGGCTGGCATGCCTTCCGGCATTACGATATCGTGATGTGCCGTACCGCCTAAGTGGTAACTGCTAATGCGCTTTTCCACAGGTTTGTTCAATGCTGCCAATAGTGCATCAAATTCTGCTACATTGTCTTTGAAAAGCGGTTGCTCCATGGTTACGAGAGGGTTGTTGTCCTCTACAATGTAATGTAACTTGCATCAACCAAAGCAATAAAATTGTTATAGAATCAGTTCTCCAAAGTCCTCAGGTCGGTGAAAATCAGGATTCTCCGTGTGAATCGGATTCCAGCTTACATAGTGCATCGACGAGGTGTCGTCGGCACATTTGTAGAAATTACCCCGTAATGTCCGGGGCATCGGACGAGCACTATCCAATCCCTCAATGCCGCCGTTTTCTGTCTGCGGATTGAGCAGAAGTGAGAACGGAATACCGATGCACAACTCCCATCTGAAATGTCCGTCTATTTCACAGAACGGACGTCTTCCCAAAGAAGCATAGCGCTCTATTTTCTGAAATTCGTCGGCTGTTAGATGTCCCAAAACATCTTTCCGTGAACGGCGGACAGCGGCTGTAGAAGTGCCTATACAATTGAATTCTAAGTTGATATAGTATTCACTGTCAGGTACTTGGCAGAAAAATTCTACGCATGAGTCTTTCCATACTGGATCCAAATCTTTGGTATAAACGGCTTTGAGCATACTGCCGCGAACACGCCATTTGATATAGAGCATTTCGTCTGTGCGGACAATATAAACAGTCGTCAGCGGCATGTAAGGAAATGCTTTTTCCCAGTTCACTTGGTCAATGGCAGCTTTGCCGCCCAAGTCGTCTATGAGAGCGTTGATTTGTTCCATGCTTTTGCCTCTGAGACTCGGCTGGTATGGTATTTGCAAATGTTTATTCATGGTAGATTTGGTATTTTAATGCTGCAAATTTATGGATAAATTCGTAAATGTACAAATCTTTTCTTATCTTTGCACTCGAAAATTGCAAACCGACTAATCAGAGAGAATGCATTGGCTCAATATCAATATGAGAATTGCACAGGCATTGTCTCTTAAACTGCTAAATAATCAATTATATAAATATGAAAACAATTAAAACTTTAGCCGTTATGGCACTTCTTTCAGTTGCGGTGGCTCTGCAGGCTGCCAATCCTTTCTTGGAGTATAAGAAATGGAATACTCCTCATGGCACTTATCCGTTCAATGAAATCCGTCCGGAACACTACATGCCCGCTTTCGAAGAGGGTATGCGTCAGGGCTTGGCAGATATTGATGCTATCGTCAATAATCCGGCTGCACCTACTTTCAAAAACACCATCGAGGCGTACGAGAAATCCGGTCAACTCCTTTCTGTAGTGGCTTCTTGTTTCTACAATTTGGCGAGCGCTGATACCAACGACGAATTGCAAGCTCTCGAAGTCGAACTCAGTCCGAAACTCTCCGAATACTCTTCTACCATTCGTCTTAACGAGAAACTCTTTGAGCGTATCAAAGCGGTGTACGACCAAAAAGACAAACTCAAGCTCAATACCGAGCAAAAGCAGTTGTTGGACGATGTTTACGAGAGTTTTGCCAACAATGGAGCCAATCTTTCTCCCGAGGACAAACAGACCTATCGCGAGTTGTCTGCACGCCTTTCCAAACTGACTATGACCTATGGTCAGAATGCCCTCAAAGCCACCAATGCGTGGACTATGCTCATCAAAGACGAGGCTTTGCTCGCCGGTTTGAACGACGATACCAAACAACTTTTGCGCAACAATGCTGCCGCCAAGAACTTGGAAGGCTATCTCTTGAATCTGAAGCCTACTACCTACATCCCTGTTATGCAGGATTGCGACAACCGTGATATCCGTCGCGAACTCTACACTGCCTACAATTCTCGTGGCATTGGAGGTGAGTTTGATAATACACAGGTTATCATCGATATCGTCAATACCCGTCTTCAGATGGCGCAACTCTTTGGCAAACAATGCTATGCAGATAAGTCGCTGCACAAAACCATGGCTGAAAACAAAGAGAATGTCTATGGTCTGCTTGATCAGCTTCGTGACGCATATATGCCGGTCGCTAAAGCAGAAGTGGCTGAGTTGCAGGCTTTTGCGGAGTCTTTGGGCTTCTATGCAACTATCCAGCCTTTCGATTGGAGCTATTATAGCAAGAAACTGCAGGAACAGAAATATGCTATCTCCGACGATGTGCTCCGTCCTTATTTCGAACTCGAGAATGTCAAACAAGGTGTCTTCGGCTTGGCAAAACGCCTCTATGGCTTGACTTTCAAGGAGAATAAGAATATCCAAGTATATAATCCAGAGGTGGTAGCCTACGAGGTTTACGATGCCAAAGGGCAGTTCTTGGCTGTCTATTACGCTGATTTTCACCCGCGTGACGGTAAACGTGCCGGTGCTTGGATGAACGATTTCAAGCCGCAATGGCGTGACGGCAAACGTGATTCCCGTCCGCATATCGTCAATGTGATGAATTTCACCCGTCCTACTGCCGACAAGCCGGCTTTGCTCACCTACGACGAAGTCGAAACTTTCCTTCATGAGTTCGGTCACGCTTTGCACGGAATGCTCACACGTTGCCAATATTCTGCTCTTTCCGGAACCAATGTGCCGCGCGACTTTGTAGAACTGCCTTCTCAGTTCAACGAGAACTTCTTGTCAGAGAAGGAGTTCCTCGATACTTTCGCAAAGCACTATCTCACCGGTGAAGCCATTCCGCAGGAGCTCGTTGATAAGATTCGCGCTTCGCAGACTTATCATGCTGCTTATGCTTGTGTACGCCAGCTCTCTTTCGGTTATTTGGACATGGCTTGGCACACGCTTACATCGCCTTTTGTGCCGTCGGAGTGCACCACCGCATTGCAGGCTGTCATTGATTTCGGCAATACCGCAATGGAACAAGTGCAGATTTTGCCCAATGTGCCCGGTACGCAGATGGAAACGGCTTTCACCCACATTTTCTCGGGCGGTTATGCTGCGGGCTATTATTCTTATAAATGGTCGGAACTTTTGGACGCCGACGCATTCTCGATATTCAAGAAGAATGGCATTTTCGATAAGAAAACGGCTGATTCTTTCCGCAAGAACATTTTGGAGCGGGGCGGAACTGAGAACGCAATGACGCTCTACAAACGTTTCCGTGGTGGCGAACCTACTATCGATGCCCTTATGGAGCGTGACGGCATCAAGAAATAAATCCGTCTTATGTTGATGTCAAGAGTAACAGCATAAAGAAATCTTCTTTTGCTTGCTCTGTCACTAACCGCATTGTATTCCCTTTCTGTTATTCCTTTGTAATAATAGAAAGGGAATTTTGTTGGCAGAACAGAATCATACCAATATATCCGATACCTGCCACTTACCTATCATCATTTGGTGATTATTTGGTGA
>JALFYY010000021.1 GCA_022783865.1 Bacteroidales bacterium | reverse complement strand
GGTGCAAAGATAGCAAATTTTCCGTTTCAGCCGAAGGAGATGAGCACTTTTTTTGCTCTCTCTTTCGCTGAATAAAATCATTCGCTTCTTCACATCCTACAGCTTTCATTAAAGTTGCATTTACTAATGGAAATTTCGTTTTACCGGCTGTCTATCACCTTCGTTTTCTGCATAAAATCCCTACAGAACGCATGTTACAGCTGCCCTGCTTCCACAAGCAAAATAATGCGTTCGGTAATCTGATCTTTGTCTGTCCCGTCGTATTCTTCCTTCAAATCGTTGCCCACCATCTTGGCTACCATTTGCCAAAAGTTGGCAACAAACCCTCCTTTGTAGAAACGGATGACATTATAGGACGTCCGTCCGCATTCTCTGTCGATAAGCTTCATCAGCATCTGACCTTGTGCAGCAGTCATATGGCGGAACTTGTCTTCGTATTGCATATATAGGACTTTTTCGTATTGTTTCCAGAAGCGGCGTTGCTCGCGTTTGTTCATCTTACTCATCACTTCATCGGTATTCTTCATCTCC
Organism: Bacteroidales bacterium; assembly: GCA_022783865.1. Classification (GTDB taxonomy): domain Bacteria; phylum Bacteroidota; class Bacteroidia; order Bacteroidales; family Paludibacteraceae; genus Colicola. The sequence continues at coordinate 38,354 of JALFYY010000021.1, read as the reverse complement.
TGCGTAAGAATCTTGGCAATCGGCAGCGTTTTCTTTACATCGCGCACCGTACGCCAATAGAAACGTTCCTGTTTCTTGTTTTTGAAACGCATGGGCGGGAACACGTAGATATCGGAAACGAATGCCACACGGGTCGTATCGCCACCATCTATCTTCATGCCATAACGGATAGAAGGAGCACCTTGCGCCTCAAAGACGAAAGAGAGTCCCGACAAAAGACATAGGCAATATATAAGGTGCTTCGACATCCGGTAATGGTTATAGTAGGTCAGCAGTTGTAAAAGTGAACGTTTTGCGGTGATAGGGCGTAGGTCCGTACTGCAAAACAGCACGGCGGTGTTTGGCTGTAGGATAACCCTTATTATTTTCCCAATCGTATTGCGGATACTCCTGATGCAGACGCAGCATATAGTCGTCACGGTAAGTTTTTGCCAACACCGAAGCCGCTGCAATCGACATATACTTGCCATCCCCCTTAACGACAGTCTGATAAGGAATATAGTTATAGGGTTTGAAGCGGTTGCCGTCAACAATGATATGTCCGGGTTGTGGCGTGAGTTGCTCCAAAGCACGGTGCATGGCAAGGATAGAAGCATTGAGGATATTGATATGGTCAATCTCCTCCGCCGTCACTTCACCCACTGCCCAAGCGATTGCCTCTTGTTCTATAACAGGACGCAGCAAATAGCGCTCTGATTCGGTGAGTTGCTTGGAGTCGTTGAGCAAATCGTTGCGAAAATCAGGGGGCAGTATCACAGCCGCTGCAAACACAGAGCCTGCTAAACAACCGCGTCCTGCTTCGTCGCAGCCCGCCTCCAACACATTGTTTATATAATAAGGTAGCAACATTGTCGGTTGTATTGCATTTACGCCCCGTCAGAACGGATATCCGATAGCGAAATGAAAAGTCATGTCATCCCGCCAGCCCAATCCGTTAGGTGCGGTGCGCCATTGTTTGCCATCGGTATATAGACGCGAAGGATCGTATAGCTTCACGCCGAAATCCACACGGAAGATGAAAAAATCGAAGTCCAAACGGATACCCATACCATAGCTCCATGCAAGCTGCTTGTAGAAATCCTTGCCGAACTGCCCGTGCGGTTGCGATTCGTAGTCACGAATGGTCCATACGTTGCCGGCATCCGTAAAGAATGCCAGCTCCAACAATTTGAGCAACTTAACACGATACTCGAAGTTGAGATTCAGACGGATATCGCCTGCCTGATTGTTGTAATCAATCCTATTGCCTGTTCCTCTGTAGCCGCCCGGTCCGAGGGCTCTCATTGTCCAACCACGGACACTATTGGCACCACCAGCAAAATAGCGTTTCTCAAACGGAATAGAAGCCGCATTGCCAAAAGGTACTGCCACACCGAAATCCAAATGGTAAACGAAGCGGTTCTGCTTGTCGAATATCTGATGGTACGTGAAGTAAGCATCGGCTTTGACATATTGTGCATACGGAATATTAAATATCTCGTATGCCCCGTTCTCGTCCTTGGATAACTTGAACAAGTGGCTTACGCCGTATAGGAAATTGCCGGCAGTCTCCACCGAATACTGTATCGTACCGTAGTTGCGCAAAGGTTGCGAAGAACGGTAAGAGGAATAGTTGCCCGTATAGGACCAATCCATAATGAAATGGTCTTCGTAGGAATATTTCAGCGGATTGCTGTTCTGCAAGAAATAGTCGCTAAACTCTTCGGATATCCACGGCAGATAGATATAGCTGATATCGAGCAAGGTGAAATAGTGCGACAAACTGCGGTTGGAACGCAGATTGTATTGCAAACCGGCATTGGCGATAGTACGCGTATATTCGTCGGGACGGTTCTGGTAGTTGTATGCCACATTGATAGCCAACGAATTGGGGAAACGCAGATTCGCATCCACTTTCGCTTCGATAGCCCGTCCACCGTTCTCCCGCCATTCGTACGAACCGCGTCCGTTGACAGAGAACTCCTCTGCCCCGCGGAAGATATTGCGATTGGTATAACCCACCCCTGCAGCCACACCCCAATCGCCTGCGGAATAAGTGCCTTCCACTTCCGCCGAAACCGAATGCGTCTTGGCTTTGGAGAGGACAATAATACAGACAAGCTCGTTATCAGACGATGGTACAAAACTGATATTCACATATTTGACGGGTCCCAAAGCATTCAGAGCGGCATAGGTGCGCTCCACATCCCGCTCGTTATACAATTGCCCGGGTCGGATAGCGCAGGTCTTTATCAAAGTGCGTTGCCTGAGCATCGGTTTGCCTGCGTAGGAAAACAGATAATCATCTCTTTGCACAGTATCCAAATCGGCTGCCGTGAAAGTAGTCTGATTGTATTCCGTGTGGAACACCACCTCAGAGACAGTATATTGCGTGAAGATGCGTTGCAGGAGCGAATCGGAAGCTGTAGCTACATAGTCCTGAAGGGTAAGTTGCAAATCCACTTCGTGCGAGAGAAGTGCACTGTCGGCAATAAACTGCAAAAAGTCCTGTTCAAAATAGAAATATCCCATAGACCGCATACGCCGTGTGATACGTTGGCGCTCTTGGTCGAGAACATTGCTATCGAAGAGCATACCGGGTTTGACTAATGTATGCTGTTCGTCGGTAGCGATACGGTGCAGTTCCGCTTGCCGGATGACTACCTGATAGTTGCGCAGCGTATAAGGATGATTGGCAGTAATGTTATACGTAAGGTTGAGTTTCTTCTTTTTCATCTGCTTCACGGTATCCACCCGGGCATCGAAATAGCCGGCATTGAACATGGCACGCTGTATCTGCGTCATCGATTGCGCCGTGAGGTTCTCGTCGTAGATCTCGGGGGCTTCACCTATCTTGCGCATCTGGCGGTTCCACCAGTTAGCAGTATCTTTGCCTGCCAAGTTATATACACCCAACTGCAGCTTCCAAAAGCCGAATACTTCGGAATTGGGCTTCTGACGGAGATAAGACGACAAGTCGCTACCGGACACTTCTTTCGTGTCAGTCACTTTGAGCTTGGTCTTGTTGAGCAGATATTCGCCATCGGGCACGAACTTGGTAGTTCGGCATGAAGCAAATACCAAAGCCAACAGAAACAATATGGGAACGACATATCGGCGCATTTCAGAACCAAATCATATATAGTCTGCAAAGGTACAGAAAAGAATCGGTTTTTGCAAAAATAAATTCAACGGCTTTTGTTGAAACAATTACAAACACGAAGAATTGAACAATTGAAAAACTGAAGAAAGGAATGAATTATTCGGAGTACAGACGGTCAGTCTCCGAGAACACTGCAAGCCGAGCCGTAGCATCATGGGGCATCCATAGAGGGCCAAAGGGCTTTCCATGTGCAATTGTAAACCTTTTTCTGGACGGGACAAACTCCACTGTCCATCTCTACAACAACGGCATTCTCCCAAAAAGAGAATACCGTTGATAAGAAGCGCTTGTAAAACTGCATTTTGAAGGTTGTTGCCGTACAGGGCTCGGACAGCCCGACAACAACCCCATACGAACAAAGTTCTATGGGGACCCCGCTGAAGAACGAAATGCTTATTTCACATCCCGGACAAGACGCACTACTTTACCGTAGAAGCGGTAGTAGTCGCCCATGCCCGCTTCGCTAGAGACGAAACTGAGGTAACACGCATCGCCCTCGTCAGTCAGCGTAGCAGACCAATAGTCGCCGTAGTTACCCACGCTGCTCACATCCGTACCGTCGCGGCCGCCGGAGACGGGAAGAAATACCGCACCTGCCTTCTCCAACTTACTCCACTGGTCAAGGGTGAAAATTTGGTAATCTGCGTAGGCTTGTACACCCCACCCACTTGCGAAACCGCTCTTGAACGTAACGCCGGCAGGAGCAATCCAACTGTCGGACAGGAGGATGAGACCGTTGGCATACTCACTACCATCTGCATTAAGATTAATGCAAGCGACACCTTGGAGTGAACTTGCATTAGCACGAGTATTGAGCAGATAGTTCCACTCCTCATAAGTCAGCGTACGCCACTGATTGGCTTTGTTACCATCATTACTGATAGCATTCACACCCCAATCCGTAAAAGTTGCATAATCCTTGTAATCGGAACTTGCCAATGTCGGATTATTACCCGTTCCCCAACCGAAAAGGTCAATCCAACCAGAATAAGATGAAGATATATTAGCATTATCTCCACCGATATGGTCGTACTGATTCTCGGCAAAACGCCATGTATCAGTACTTGCCTGATACTGCAGATTACCCTTGGAGAAATAAACTTTCTTACCACTTGAAGACACTGGAAAAGCATAGCTACAAGCACCACCGGCAGTAATACCGGATTCATTTGCGTTGCAAACCGTGAACCCCATAACAAAAACGCACAATAAAGCACCCAATAAAAATTTATTTGTTTTCATAAATAATTTCGTTTAACCCGTTGGCGGAATTAGATCAGTGCATATTTGATTCTTCCAATGGGTTAAGTTCATTTTTTTACTCTATGTGTAAAATCATTAATCTCCACTAATGATATGTCAAAGAACTCTATGGTTCAAAGGAACCGTGGTTGTTTAACTTTTAAACACGTCCAATTTTTAGGGGATAGTAGTGATTTTGAATAAAAACAATAGATAAATTTAACCAAAAAGCAAATGGATTTGAACTACATTTCGGCTCCTGATTCGCATTACTTATTCACTACATTATATACCCACATCATATCTGCATAGTCCACATATAATTGTCTACCACCATCACTTTGAACACGAAATCGAATTATACAGCGCAAGCCATCCTCGTCTATACATTTGAAAGTAAACTGAGTACCGCCCTTATTATCAGAAGATTCTCCCTCATAATCATATATATCATATTCCTGTGGAACTTTACTATAAATATTAATTCGATCATTATCAGCATTAATAACAATCAGACATGAAGACTCTTCCCAATCGCTCCAATCAGACCAATAACCATAATCATTTTGAGACTTAAATGCAAAAGATGTAGCTTGTAGTTTAATAACTTCCGCATAGCACATCACAATCGTGCAGAAAATAGCAACACTAAGAGTTAATAGTTTTTTCATAAAAATAGTTTGGTGCACTGGAACTCCTAACAGCGCAGGTTATTGTGTTAAATATAGACATACAAAAAGTTGCGAAGTTTTTGGGAGTCGCAAACAATGTTCAATAAACGCCTTTTTATTATGTCTGCCGACTTGTCATTTTCACTAAAATAACAGTAAACAGTCGGCTGTAAGCCCACCCATAAAGCATAATGCCCCAGCGTGAACCCACATGACAAAAGTAATATAAGTTTTTGAATTATACTTTTGAATTATACTTTTGAATTATACAATAGTTTAGCAAACAAAGTTTGGTGATTTTGAGGAATCGAATAATCAATCGTCCAATCCACGTTATTGCGTGATTGGAGGATTTGACTTTTTAGAAGGAGCACACAGATAGGACAATTGGACGATTCGAGATTGAATGCCTATGACATGCTAAATCACCAAATAACAACCAAATAACAACCAAATAATAACCAAATAACGGTAGGATAGAGACAGGTCAGTTAATAGTTGATAGTTAATACTGCATTATCGGACAAAAAAAAGAGATGGGGCACACAGATTTGACAATTTGACAATCTGACAATTTGACTTTTTAGACGGAGCACGCTCCGTCTCTACATAAGCTTACGGCTGGCTCAGATGCGATCGGACAAGTCCTAATCGCGTCTCTACAATTATTATTTTGCGGGCAAGATACACGCTATGGCAAGATTATCTGCCAAAAGTGAGGCAAGTGATGAGGCAAGAAAGGAGACATCGTTTGCCAAGCCCTTGATAGTCAGTACAGACGGACGGGCGATAATGACGAAAAACGGCTGCAGAAAAAGGCAAACGGCGGTAGCAGCGCATCAGTCGCAAACACTCACGCAGACTACGGTTGCTCTGCAAAGCACGTATCAACAACAAGATATAATTGCGTGCCAAATACAAGTCGTAGCACTGCCAGAGAGCAGTATCTGCCGTATGAGTGTGCAAATAATCATAGAGATACGCCAGCCCCTTAGCCCGCTTCATACCTGAGTAGTAATCGGGATGATGTCCCTCGCTGGCAGAAAAGAGTTCGTGATAATAGAACCTGTCTTTGGTTTCTTTCACCCGACCGGCATGCAACAGGCAGACAGCATTGAAAATATAATCTTCAGGCGTCATCTGCCGGGTATCCACAAAGCGGATATCATACTGCCGAAGGAAAGCGGTGCGGTACAGCACATTGTGGATATAACAATAATACGACCATGTGTGACGGCCATCGTATTCACCACCCAAAAGATGCTGCAAGACGGCTTGTCTATCGCGCACAGGGTCGCTCTCCCCATAATGGACAGTCCGTCCGTTCTCCACCGCTACGGGTGCAGAAACGAGCAAATCCAAATCTCCGGCGATTGCCTGACGGTACATCCGTTCGAGCATCGCCGGTTCGTGGTAATCGTCGTGGTCGGAGAAATGGATATACTCCCCTTTTGCCAACCGCATACCCACATTGCGGCTCTCACCTATGTGCAAACGAGCGACATTCTCCACAATGCGAATCCTCGAATCCTGCCCGGCATAGCGCTTGGCAACGGCATCCGAACCATCGGTGGGACAATCGAGCACCAAGATGATTTCGATATCGTGTAACGTCTGCCGGGTCACCGAATCCAAGCAACGCACCAAACGATTACCGGCATTATAAACCGGCATTACAACGCTCACTTTCGGGCGCACAGCCATATTTGAAGAGGATTGACACATGCCGATACAAAGGTAAAACAAATATCCGTATGGTGCAAATATTTGCAGGAAACGGGCTATATAAATAATTTTATGTACCTTTGCAGCCGTATAATCACAGATACGGCATGCTCATCAGCAAGAATCAGATAAAGCAGGTTCGCAGTCTCGGTATGAAAAAGTATCGGGAAGAGAGCCGTTTGTTCATTGCCGAAGGCAGGAAATGCACAGGCGACCTGTTGCCCCACCTGCATTGCAAAATGCTTATTGTGCAAGAGGGAGAATCCATCCCTGCCACATGGGACACCACCGGCACAGAGATATTGGAAGCGAACGAAACAGCCATCAAACAGATGTCGCAACTCTGCCATCCACAAGGCATTATCGGTGTGTTTGAACAACCGCAACACTCCTTGCCTGACCCACAAGACGATTTGCTGCTGGCATTGGACGGCGTGCAAGACCCAGGCAATTTGGGTACAATCATCCGCACTGCAGACTGGTTCGGCATCAGAGATATCATCTGCTCTAAGGACACTGCCGAGGTGTATAATCCGAAAACGGTACAAGCCACGATGGGTGCATTGGCACGGGTCAGTGTACACTATACCGATTTGCCGGCATTTCTGCAAAATTACCGCCACCCCATTTACGGCACATTGCTTGACGGAAAAGATATCAACCGCACTGACCTGTCAGCACAAGGTATCATCGTGATGGGCAACGAAGGCAACGGCATTTCGGAGGCAGTCAGGAAACTGATTACGCACCCGATTTTGATACCTTCGTATCCTGCAGAATACCCGACATCGGAATCGCTGAACGTATCGATTGCGACAGGCATTGTGCTGGCAAAGTTCAGAGAATAGCAGAATTGTTAAATTGCATTATCAGACAAGAATATAAAGCAAAAGGCACCTCCTGAGGAAGTGCCTTTTGCTCTGTATTACAATGCGGTTTTTAGAACGCATTCATTTGCTCCTCAACAGTGCGGTTGATGAAATCGGCAAATTCCTGAACAGTCATTTGTCCTTTTTCCTCAGCACCTTGCTGACGGACGGAAACCAAACCTTGCTCAGCCTCTTTTTCACCTACGATGAGCATATACGGAATACGCTTCAACTCGTTGTCACGAATCTTACGGCCTATCTTCTCGTTGCGGTCATCCACAATGGCACGCACGTTCTGATTATTAAGGATTTCCGCCACCTTCCGGGCGTAGTCGTTCGACTTCTCCGAAACAGGCAATACAACCACCTGATCGGGCGTGAGCCACAACGGGAACTTACCTGCAGTATGCTCAATCAACACAGCCACAAAGCGTTCCATCGAACCGAACGGCGCACGGTGAATCATTACAGGACGGTGCTTCTGGTTGTCCTCACCCGTATATTCAAGTTCGAAACGCTCAGGCAAGTTATAGTCCACCTGGATGGTACCCAGCTGCCAACGGCGACCGATAGCGTCTTTCACCATAAAATCCAATTTGGGTCCGTAGAAAGCAGCTTCGCCGTATTCTACCACAGCATTCATACCTTTCTCTTGGCACGCCTCGATAATGGCTTGTTCGGCTTTTTCCCAAACCTCGTCGGAACCTACATATTTCTCGTGATTGTCAGGGTCACGAAGCGAAATCTGTGCCTCGAAGTTGTTGAAATCCAATGCACGGAAGATGATACCGATAATCTCCATCACCTTGATAAACTCGTCTTTCACCTGATCAGGACGGCAGAAAATATGCGCATCGTCCTGTGTGAAAGAGCGTACACGGGTCAAACCGTGCAACTCACCCGATTGCTCATAACGATACACCGTACCGAACTCTGCCAAACGCAAAGGCAGGTCTTTGTAGGAACGGGGCGAGTTCTTGAAAATCATACAGTGGTGAGGGCAGTTCATCGGTTTTAAAAGATAAACTTCGCCTTCTTCGGGTGTAGTGATAGGTTGGAAAGAATCCTTACCATAGTGATCCCAGTGACCTGAGGTGATATAGAGTTGCTTGTTACCAATGTGCGGAGTAATAACCTGCTGATAGCCATAGCGTTTCTGAATCTTCTTGAGGAAGTCCTCCAAGCGCAAGCGCAATGCCGTTCCCTTGGGCAACCAGATGGGCAAACCTTTGCCCACCATTTCGGAAAACATAAAGAGTTCCAACTCTTTGCCAATCTTGCGGTGGTCACGTTTCTTGGCTTCTTCGAGGAGTGCCAGATACTCGTCGAGCATTTTCTTTTTCGGGAAAGTGATACCGTAAATACGCGTCATCATCGGGCGTTTCTCATCGCCACGCCAATAGGCAGCCGACATCGAAAGGACCTTGACAGCTTTGATAGGCTCTGTGGAAGGGATATGCGGGCCACGGCAAAGGTCGGTGAAAGCACCTTGGGTATAAGTGGTGATCTGACCATCTTCCAAATCTTCGATAAGTTCGCACTTATAGTGCTGTCCTTTGTCTGCAAACGCTTTGAGCGCATCGGCCTTACTGATACTTTGGCGAACCAGACGTTCTTTGCGCTGCAGGAGTTCGTACATCTTCTTTTCGATGGCTTCCAAATCTGCCTCTTTCAATGTTGTGCCTTCAGCGGGATAGACATCGTAGTAGAAACCGTTTTCGATAGCAGGACCTATACCGAACTGGATACCGGGAAAGAGCTCTTGCAAAGCCTCTGCCATCAAGTGGGAAGAGGTGTGCCAGAAGGCATGTTTAGCCTCTTTGTCATCCCATTTGTGAAGAACGACAGTAGCATCTTCGGTGATAGGTTGGGTCAAATCCTGCTGTTGACCATTGACTGTTACAGCCAGCACTTCCTGTGCCAGGCGAGGACTGATGGATTCAGCCACCTCGAGTCCGGTTACGCCTTCGGCATACTCACGGACACCCCCATCGGGGAAAGTAATTTTAATCATATAAATAAACCTACAAATGTTTATTTCCTCTCGGCATACGACTGCCTCGAAGAAGGGTTGTTAATTGCCGGCAAAGGTACAAATAATTTGACAATGGAGCAATAGTAATTAGTCTTTGCTCTTTATTCCTTGCTCCATTGTCAAATTATTTGTACCTTTGCAAATGAATTACCGAACACCGTAAACAACACCGATATGTCAATCTTGTTTCCAAAACTCAATAAGCCCCGTCAGTGGGACTACCGCCCTATCTACTACGATCCGGAGAAAGAAGCACGCAAAGAGAAATTAGCAAAACTGCAAGCCGAACGCCGTCAACAAGAAGGCGGCAAAAGCGAGCCGCAAAGCGATTATGTACCCCAACTGCATCGCGGCTCTTTCCGTGAAGCACGCGATTTGAACGCCCGTGTGAACGACCGTGCCCGCAAAGGCTCGAAAACGGCTTTCTGGATTGCCCTGTTAGTGATGTTAGTATTGGCATTCTATGTCATTTTGTAAGAAACAAGCCTATGGATATCATTCATCTTCTACCCGATAGTGTTGCCAACCAGATAGCCGCCGGTGAAGTTATCCAGCGACCTGCATCATGCCTCAAAGAGTTGGTAGAAAATGCTTTAGACGCCGGTGCACAGCATATCGAAGTGCTGATTCGCGATGCCGGACGGACACTGTTGCAAGTGATTGACGACGGAAAAGGCATGAGCGGAACCGATGCCCGTATGGCATTTGAGCGCCACGCCACATCGAAAATCAGGGAGGCTGCAGACCTCTACAACCTGCATACAATGGGCTTCCGGGGCGAAGCCTTGGCATCGATTGCCGCCGTGGCACAAGTGGAATTGCTCACGCGCCGGCCGGAAGACGAAATCGGTACACTGTTGGAAATAGCCGCTTCGCAAGTGGTACGACAAGAACCTGCCCAAGCCAATGCAGGCACGAGCATCAAGGTGAAAAACCTGTTCTACAACCTGCCTGCCCGAAGGCGTTTTCTGAAAACCAATGCCACCGAACTCAGAAATATCATCACTGATTTTCAGCGCATTGTATTGGTTTACCCTGATATTCATTTTACCCTCATCAACGACGACGAGATACTGTTCGACCTGCCTGTCGGGTCGCTCAAACAGCGCATCGAAGCCGTTTTCGGCAAATCGCTCAAGAAAGGTTTTGCCAACCAATTGATTGATGTTCATGCCCAATCGGAACTATTGAAAATCAACGGCTATATCGGCTTGCCCGAAGCCGCAAGCAAAAATGCCCAACAATATTTCTTTGTGAACGGGCGTTTTATGAAGCATCCCTATTTCCACAAAGCCGTGCAAACCGCCTATTCGGGCATGCTCTTGCCTGAACACAATCCGTCGTATTTTCTCTATTTCGATATTGACCCGAGTGCCATTGATGTGAATATTCACCCGACAAAGACCGAAATCAAATTTGCCGACGAGCAGATTATCTGGCAAATACTGCTCGCCGCACTGCGGGAATCGTTGGGAAAATTCAATGTCACACCTTCGATTGACTTCGACCGCGAAGGAGATATATCTATTCCCGTAGCCCGGCAACATACTGAGAATATGGACTTTCCGCGAACGCAAACAGACACACGCTACAACCCGTTCCACACACATACCGCCTATCAGCCTCATTTCCAACAATGGGAAAAATTGTATCCAGAACGAATGGAAGAGACGGGTGCACCCCCCATGGCAGAACCTGCACCGTTGTTCGAAATCCCGGCGATTGATTTGGACGTTCCTGTCACGCAATACAAAGAAAAATATCTCTTGTTGCCCGCCGCTGACGGCATTATGCTCATCGACCAACACCGTGCGCACATATGTGTGCTCTACGAGGAATTGCACCGGCATTTGCAAAACCGGCAAGGCGTTATGCAACAAGTGCTTTTCCCTGATGTAATCGACCTCTCTACAGAAGAAAGCAATCTGCTCCAACAGTTGCAAGAGGACCTGCATTTCTTAGGATTCGACATCACACAGATTGCCAAAAACTCATTTTCGGTGGACGGTGTGCCGGCGGAATTACAAGGGCGCAACGCATCGGAAATATTGCTCAATATTCTGCACAATGTGAAAGAAACAGGCAGCAATACGCAGCACGAATGGGAGCAATCCGTCATTCTTTCGCTGGCGCAAGACGCTGCTATTCAGCAAGGTAAACATCTTTCCGAAACAGAGAGCAAAGACTTGCTCCAACGCTTCTTTGCCCTCAAAGAGAACCAATTTACCCCCGACGGCAAACGGGTTATCACTCTCATCAATGATGAGGAAATCAGCAAACGAATGAAATAACCATCTTATAAACAATGTATATGAAACGGTATAGTATCTTATTAATCATCGCATTGGCACTCGCAGGTTGCAACCGGCACAACACCCGAACAACCCTCACCATACTACACACCAACGACACGCATTCGCAAGTGGAGCCTTTTGCCAAAGGCTCATCGAAAGGCGACAGAGCAGGATATGCCCGCCGCATGGGACTCATTGAAAAAGAACGGGTTGCAGACCCCGATTTGCTACTGTTGGACGCCGGCGATTTCAGTCAGGGAACGCCCTATTTCAACTTCTTCCACGGCCGTGTAGAAGTGGATGCGCTCAACCGTATGCAATACGATGCTGTTACCTTGGGCAACCATGAGTTTGACAATGGTGTTGATTCGTTGGCTGTGATTCTCAGAGATGCCAAGTTCGATGTAGTTTGTGCCAACTACGAAGTCGCAGGCACTCCGCTCGAGGGTGTTGTCAAACCCTATACTATATTGAATCGCAAAGGATTACGCATAGGCATATTCGGAATCGGAGTGGCACCCGACAACCTGATTACACCGCAGAACTTTGCCCCTCTGAAATGGCTTTATCCTTTGCCTGTTGCCAACAAAACAGCCGAACGATTGCGAAAGAAAGAGCGTTGCGATGTAGTGGTTTGTCTTTCGCACTTGGGTACCAATCAGGCAAGCAAAGACAGTGAGATTTGCGACCGGTGGCTTGCCGAAAACAGTCGGAATATTGACGTTATCATAGGTGGGCACACGCATAAAGTAGTAGAAAATCTGTACGTTAAGAATCTCGACGGCAAAGATGTTCTGCTTGCCCAAATGGGGAAAAGCGGCATCCATCTCGGCAAAATAACACTCACCATAGAATAGTCGCCCGTTGCTATCCGCAAGATGACACTATGCTTCCGGCAACATAGCAAGTGAGGGATAGCAGAGGGGTCATACAAGGGTTATACAAGGGTCATACGGGGATATGTACGAGACATGCCAAACGAAATGCAGAAGTAGTTTACACACCTCTTTGCACCCGCTGGCTTTTTATAATCCGCTGATTACTTTACCGTTTATCCTACTTTTCCTGCACATTAGGCGGCAAAATCCTACCATTCGTCAGTTTTTAGGCTTCAGTCCTTTATTATTCGGATTTTTTTTACTACCTTTGTACGCCTTTTTGCAAAAACGAAAAATAAAAAGAACACACTAATAATCAGAATAATAACAAAATCAATTATACGTTATGAGAATCAAAGTAAGCGAAGTGAATCAGCCCGCATGGAAAGAAATCAACGTGCGTGCTAACATTCCTGCAAACTTAAAAAAGTTGGAAGAAATTGCATACAACCTCTGGTGGGTTTGGAATTCCGATGCAAAAAACATCTTCCGCCACATTGACAATGACGCATGGCACAAAGCCCAATCGAATCCGATTGTGTTGCTCAACATCCTGAGTTACGACAAACTGACAGAACTGGGCAAAAACAAAAAATTCATGGCTCTGCTGGACAAGACCTACAACGATTTCCGCACTTACATGGACGAAGAGAGAGATCCGAACAAACCGAGCATTGCCTACTTCTCGATGGAATATGGTTTGAGCCATATACTGAAGATATATTCCGGCGGTTTGGGTATCCTGGCGGGCGACTACCTCAAAGAAGCATCCGACTGCAACGTAGATATGACCGCTATCGGTTTTCTATATCGCTACGGATATTTCACACAAACCCTTTCGCCCGAAGGACAACAAGTAGCCAACTACGAAGCACAGAATTTTGCCAACCTGCCTTTGCACCAAGTGAAAAACGAGGATGGCACACCGATGGTAATTGATGTGCCTTATCCCGAACGTATGGTGCATGCTTACTTGTGGAAAGTAGCTGTAGGCCGTATCAATCTCTATCTGCTGGATACCGACAACGAACTCAACTCCGAATGGGACCGCTCCATCACACACCAGCTCTATGGCGGTGATTGGGAAAACCGTATCAAACAAGAGATTATGTTGGGTATCGGCGGTATGCTCGCCCTGAAGAAACTGGGCATCAAGAAAGATGTATATCACTGCAACGAAGGTCACGCCGCTTTCATCAATATCCAACGGTTGGTTGATCTTATCCAAGAAGACGGTTTGACATTCAACCAAGCATTGGAAGTAGTCCGCTCCTCTGCACTCTACACTTGCCATACGCCTGTTCCTGCAGGACACGACTCTTTCGAAGAAGGTTTGTTCTACAAATATATGAACGAATATCCTGCTAAATTAGGCATTGATTGGGGACAATTCATCGATATGGGACGTGAGCACCCGGGTAGCGGCGAGAAATTCTCGATGTCCGTTTTCGCCTGCAACACTTGCCAGGAAGTGAACGGCGTAAGCTGGTTGCACGGCAAAGTATCACAAAAGATGTTCTCTCCTATCTGGCCCGGCTATTTCCCTGAAGAACTGCATGTTGACTATGTTACCAATGGTGTACACATGCCGACATGGGCAGCTTCGGAATGGAAAAAAATCTACAAAGAATACTTGCCCGAAGGTTGGTACAACGACCAATCGAACCTGAAGATGTGGGAGCCTTACAAAAACATTCCCGATGAAACCATTTGGAAAACACGTATGTCGCTCAAACACAAACTCATCGACTATATCCGCGAGCAGTTCCGTGAGGATTGGATGAAGAACCAAGGTGACCCGAACCGCATCGTAAGTGTATTGGAAGCAATGAATCCGAACATGCTGATTATCGGTTTCGGTCGTCGTTTCGCCACTTACAAACGTGCCCACCTGCTCTTCACCGACTTGGAGCGCTTGGAAAAGCTGGTCAACAATCCGAAGTATCCCGTACAATTCCTCTTTACAGGTAAGGCACACCCTGCCGACGGTGGCGGTCAAGGCTTGATTAAGCGCATTTTCGATATCTCCCGTATGCCTCAGTTCTTGGGCAAGATTGTTTTCTTGGAGAACTACGATATGCGTCTTGCCAAACGCCTTATTTCGGGTGTGGACATTTGGTTGAACACTCCTACCCGTCCGTTGGAAGCATCCGGAACATCCGGTGAAAAAGCACAAATGAACGGCGTACTCAACTTCTCCGTATTGGACGGATGGTGGTTGGAAGGCTACGTAGAAGGTGCCGGATGGGCATTGACAGACAAACGTACTTACGAAAACCAGGCACACCAAGACCAATTGGATGCTGCAACCATCTATCAGATGTTGGAGAACGAAATCATTCCGATGTACTACGAGCGCAACAAACAAGGCTATTCTCCGCGTTGGATTCAGACTATCAAGAAGTCGGTTACTGAAATCACTCCCCGTTTCACCACGAAGCGTATGATGGACGACTACTTCGCCAAATTCTACAACAAGCTGGCAAAACGCCACACTGAACTTGTGGCTGACAACTATAGCAAAGCCAAAGAGATTACCCTTTGGAAAGAGAACATGGCGGCTCACTGGGATGCTATCGATATCAAGAATGTTCAGATTCCTGAGGAGTTGACACAAGAGCCACAAGTAGGCAACACCTATCATCTTGGTTTGGAAATCGATACCAAAGACTTGAACGACAAGTGTATCGGTGTAGAACTCGTGGTAGTTCGTCTGAACTCCAAACACGAAGAGCGTTTGTACGAAATCAAAGAACTGAACCTCGTTCAGGCAGAAGGCAGCATCATGCGCTTTGAAACCGACTACAAACTCAACTACTCCGGTGCTTTGAACTTTGCTTTCCGTATGTTCCCCAAGAACGCAGATCTGCCCCATCGTCAGGATTTCTGCTACGTTCGTTGGATTTAATCCCCATACATACAAAATTGTGGTTAGGAGCGGGCAATCGCTCCTAACTTGTTTATAACAAGACACAAAATGACAAAGATACTGTTTGTCTGCCATGGCAATATATGCCGCAGTCCGATGGCAGAGTTTGTGATGAAAGCGCTGGTGGCAGAAGCAGGATTAACCGACCTGTTCGAAATCAGTTCGGCAGCTACCAGTCGTGAAGAGATTGGCAACGACATTTATCCGCCTGTCCAACAGAAACTGAGGGAAAAAGGCATTCCGTTTTCTTCCCGTCACGCCCGCCAAATCACACAAGAAGACTATCGCTACTACGACAGTATCATTGCTATGGACCAAAACAACCTCAATTGGCTGCGTCGCATACTCGGAGAAGACAAAGAGCAGAAAATAAGTCTGTTACTCTCTTTCGTCGGACTCCGCCGCGATGTTGCCGACCCATGGTACACAGGTGACTTCGAAGCAACCTACCGGGATATAGCAACAGGTTGCAAAGCCTTACTGCAGCACTTGCAACCTGCCAACGGCTTATAACTAAAACTTATGGCAATCCGATATCGGATTGCCATAAGATTAATGAATAAAAAAGATATACGACTATTCTTTCTACTTGTTTCTTACGTCGGTTACTGCCAAGTGACCTGCACTGACAAGCATAGAATAATCCACACCTTCAAACGTGAACCATCATTTACAGCATTCATTTGCTGTTTTCTGCCTGCAATGCGAATGCATACGCTTCTTTATAGCAGGCGAAGAAGTGTTCCCACGATGCTTTTTCCGCCACAGCGGCAGCAGCATTACGGGTTTGCTGTTTCTGTTCTGCCGGAAGATTGATATATTGCTCCAAAGCACAAGCGATGTGCTGCACAACTTCTGCCCAATTGCTGTCAATACGATGGATTACTTCCACACCTTCAGTGATGCCGGCGGAATATTGCTTTGCCCATTGTCCGAAGCCCGCCAAATCGGTAGTGACGGTAGGAACATGAAAAGCCGCACTCTCCAATGGTGTATAACCCCAAGGCTCGTAATACGACGGGAATACGGTAGCGTCCATTCCTATCAGCAAATCGTAGTAAGGCATATTGAAAACACCGTCGTTGCCATTGAGATACGAAGGCACAAAAATCACCTTCACCCTGTCTTCCTTCCTGTTTTGGATATTAAGATAGCGCAATGTGTGCATCACCGGATCGCCCTGCGGATTGTACAGGCGGTGTGTAGCAAAACGGCTCTCTACGCCCAATTCAGGATAAGCTCCTTTCTGCCATGCCGGCACCATTAGGAATGCCACTACAGGGTGTGCCAACGGCTTGTCGGTCAGTTGTTTGAGCGCATGCAGATAAGCATCGATACCTTTGTTTTTCCATTCGTATCGTCCTGCGGTACAAACAAACAACGTATCATCGTCCAAACCATATCCCAACACTTGTTCTGCCACAGAACAGAGTTTTTTTCGTGCCTCAGCTCTCTTTCGGGCAAACACACCCGCTGTTTTCGGTACAAAATCCGCCTCAAAGCCATTGGGTGTTACCACATCCGCCGCCTTATCGAGCAACTGACGGCATTCACGGTCTGTGATTTCGCTCACCGTAGTAAAACAATCGGCAAAATGCGCTGCCTGCTTTTCGGTAGAGTGTTTCGATACCATGTTCAGTTCTTCTGCCATCTGGTCACCGTGATAACCGGTGAAATAGTCGTATAGCGGTTTGTTGTTGCCGGCAATCGAGCGTCCGATAGAAGTAGCATGAGTAGTGAACAATGTTCCTATTGCTGGTGCGTGCTCTTTGATATAGAATAGTCCGAACGAAGTCATCCATTCGTTGAAATGCGCCACCACACGGCTCTTTTCCAAGCCGTAGAACCGATAAATGCTATCCATCACTACGCCGGTAGCATAACCGAAGACCGACGACTCGTCGTAATCGCCATAAGCGGGCAGAGAATTCACTTGGTACAAGTTCCAAAAATGCTCGTATATTTGGTTCTTCTGCTCCATAAAGGGGCGATAATCCACCAAGACAGCAATCGGTTTTCCCGGTACAAGCCAGCGTCCTACACGGACACGCAAACCCTCTTTGGCAGCTTGTTTCTGCCAATCGGCAAGCAGCGATCTGGTTTCTTTGAAACAGGGACTTTCCGTTTCATGCCAGATATCGGGTCCTACGAAAAAAACTTTGTCTTTATGCTCTTTTTGCATAGAAGCCGCACGGGTGGAAAGAACGGCATAGATACCGCCTACCCGGTTGCACACTTCCCAACTGGTTTCGAAAATATAATCAGGTTGCATAGGTAATTAACGTTTCTTGTTATCGACTGCCAAAGCAACGATATCGGTGATAGAATTGAAGCGGGTTGCTTTCATAGCGGTATTGTTGTTGGGCGACTGCATCAACGGCAGATAGGATATACCTTCCGCATCGGAGAAATAAATGCGGTTGCCGGTATTGTCGATGGCCATCATACCCGTAGTAGCCGTCAGGGCTTTCGGATAAGCACCATTGATATTGCTTACCCACAATTGTCCGTCAGCCACAAAATAGATTTTGCGGGCAATGGCATCAATCCCTATAGCAGAAACGGCATAATCCTGCAGTATAGCCGCTGTCTGAGGTGCAACGCCGGAAGCGATATCCTGCTCTGTGAAGAGATAAATCCCTTTGGTTGCAGGACAGAAGAAAGTTTGTGCGTATTGTGCCACATCTGCGCTCTCGCCCGGCAGAAAGCCGGTCAGAGCCAAAGCGGCGGCATACAGATATTTCTCGTCGGCATCCCATTGCAAATTGTCCGCTGTGAGCGGAATACGATATATGTTGTGCGCAGCGTTTGTCCAATACAGATACCCGCCTGCTATCGTACCGCCATAGTATCCGAAAGCGTTGTCCGCAACACTGTTGCGAATGACCGTAGTCAATTGTTGCGTAGCCAAATCCATCTTATAGACAGCACCTTTTTCTGTCGGGTCGGCATTGAGGATAAAGAGTTCGTCCTCTTTTGGCAAGAGTGCCGCAACGCCGGTCAGATATTGTGCGTCAACAGGCAACCGGTTGGCTCTGTCCACTCCGTAATCGTAGAGCCGCTGGCGATAGAGTTGTTTGCCGGCAGTGGCAAACAAGAGTCCGGTTGCTGGCGTATCATGCACCCGGAAAGCGGTTTGCAGCGTATCGGTTTTGTCACCGACAGTGAGATAGAGCATAACGGTAGCGTCCACATTGTACTCCGTGAAATATACCGTCAGCTTGCCATCTGTGAGTTCACCCTCTTGCAGAACGGCATATTCGGGCAAGGTCCAGCGATAGGAAACCGCCAAAGAATAAGGGTTGAAGAAATCGGCGGAGAACTCCACTGCCTGATAGTAGCAAACGCTGTCGGTGGACATTGCAATCGTAGGAACGGTATCAAGCACCGTTATCGTTTTGCTCACGGTGAGCCATTTCTTTTTATCCACATTGAGTGTCACCACATACGTACCGGGGTCGCTATATACCTTGGTCGGATACTTGGAGGTTGACTCAGTACCATCGCCAAAATTCCATGCCCAGTCTTCACCCTCACCGGTCAGGTTATTGAACACTATCCGTTGTCCGGCGTGCGGTGTGGCGGGCGAATAGGTGAAGTCCACATCATCGTTGTTGCAAGCACATAACACCATGCACAAAGCGAACAAAATATACTTACTTACTGCTTTCATATAATTGTATAATATCATCTACTGTTACGTTACCGGCATCGAACCAATGTATTTCCGTATCCTGACGGAACCACGTAAGTTGCCGTTTGGCATAGTGACGCGAGTTCTGCCGTATTTTATCTACCGCCTCGTCCAAAGTGCATTTGCCGTCGATATAAGCAAAAAGCTCTTTGTAACCGACCGTATTCAAACTGTTCTTATGCCGGTAAGGATATACCTTTTCCGCTTCTTGCAACAAACCTTGTGCCATCATTTGTGCAACACGCCTGTTGATGCGTTCGTACAACTCTGCCCTATCCCTTTGCAAGCCGACTTTCAGGATACGGAAAGGCCGCTTTTTGGCTGTTCCCGTCCGAAAAGCGGAATAGGGTTTGCCGGCAACAAGACTAATCTCTACAGCGTGCATCAGGCGTTGAGGGTTTTGCAAATCCACCTGACGGCAGTAGTCCGGGTCCAAACGCATCAACTCGCTTTGCAGCCATTCCAGCCCTTTCGCTTCGTAGTCGTTCCGTACTTGCTGCCGCACGGTTTGCGGCACCTGAGGCAAATAGTCGAATCCCTTGCAGACAGCGTCGATATACATCATACTACCCCCCACCATCAACAATGCTTCGTGCGATGCCAGATAACCGGTAATCATCGGCAATACTTCGGCTTCGTATTGCCCGGCATTGTAATCTTCCTCCACCGACTTGTTTCCTATGAACCAATGCTCCACCTTACCAAGTTCTTCAGCCGTAGGGGCTGCAGTACCGACAGGCAGTTCACGGAATATCTGCCGGGAGTCTGCCGATACGACAGGGCAAGCCAACCGTTGCGCCAAAGCAATGCTCAAGTCGGTTTTGCCTACGCCCGTTGGACCTAACAATATAATCAGCGTCGGTTCGATAGGAGCGGACAAGGTTTTAGAGAATACTGTTGTCGTCGAAGCTCAAATCGCCATAGCCATCGGGGTCGAGTTCGTCAAGGTCGTACTCGGAATCGCCATAGAAATCCTCGTCTATATCGGGCGTTGCATTCAGCGAAGACATCAGGTCGTCTTCGGTTTGCAACTGCACCGGTGCTTTGCCTTTTTTCTCTACACACTGCACGCCTTCCATATTCTTACCGGGCAGGATAGCGGTCAGTTCCCCGAAGAAATTGCGTTCGAACATCGGATCGAATACATAGATGAGTTTCTGTTTCTCTTCGGTAAGGAGTTCGCTCAAGCGGGTCGATTCCATTACCATATTGTCGTATTCGTAGGTCGATTCCATCTCCATGAGGGTCACTTCCTGTTCTTTTTCCCAACGGTCGTTGCAGATAAAGAACGAAGTCATCTGGTCGTCAGGATAGCCAACCGACTCCAGGATAGCGTTATGGAACTGAAGGAACGTAGCTTCGGAGTCTGCTTCGAAGATGCGTTTGAAGTTATCCACTTCGTCGCACATTAATGTAAAACGATATATCATATCCAATAGGTTTTTATCCTGCAAAGATACGTCAAATCGGTTGATTGTGCAAGAGCCGAAAGACGGATAACCAAAATACAGGTGTGACAAATATGTATCAGCGGTGGCGTAGCGGTCGGGTAGCAGTCGGGTAGCGGTCAGGTACGATGTATCATTTCCGTCCGAAGTCGGCAGGTATTTCGCCCCATCGCTCTGTATCCCATTTCAGAAGACGGGTGGTATAGGTATTGTTTTGCAGCCAGTTTTCAGCAATACGCAAAGCGTCCATCAGAGGTGCGTTCTGCTTGTTGGGTTGCAACTTGGTGGCTGCCTTTTTCTTCCGCACCCATGCCAGTGCCGTACGGCTATCCGAATAAAGGGGCATCGGCGATTGGTTCTTTTGGAGCAAAATCAGTCCTAATACGATAGCGAGGAACTCCCCTATATTGTTGGTTCCCTGTTCGTAAGGACCACGGTGAAAAATCTGTTTCCCTGTGAGTGCATCCACGCCTTGGAACTCCATTACTCCCGGATTGCCCGAGCATGCCGCATCTACCGCCAACGCAGGAAAAACGGGTTGTTCGTGAGGCGGCAAGTTGCGCCAATCCGCTTTTTTTACTTCTCCGCTACCACCCTTCGATATATATTGCCAAGGTGAACGTGCGAATGCGGTTTCGGCTTCCTGACGGGTCGGAAAACTCTTATATTGTGCTCCTTCCGCTCCTTTCACCTGTTTCTCGCATGCTGTCCACGAGTCGTAGATTCCCGGCTCACGACCCGACCATACCACATAGAACTTCTTCTTCATTTTATCATTCAAAATAATTATCGTAACTTTGCGCCAAGATTCCGCCCCCGTAGTTCAACGGATAGAATACGAGTTTCCTAAACTTTAGATCCGGGTTCGATTCCCGGCGGAGGTACCACTTGTACAAAAAAACCAGTACAAAGATAGAGAATAATATCCGTTCCTGCAAACACACTGTTTGACAATTGTACGATTGGACGATTTGACGGTAGAAGCAATGCAAAACCAACACTACAGATTATGCTATGAAACGCCTCTTTTTCTTCCTTATAAGTATTATCAGCTGGTGCGGCATATCGGCACAACCCTATTCTCCGGCAACGCTTGAGAATCCGCATACGGCAGACATACGCAATTATACTGCCAATCCTGACCATATACTTTCTGCCGCTGCCGTAAGCGAAATCAACAGGATTGCCTTGCAGACCGACAAGTTATCGGAAGTGGAAACGGTGGTAATAGCCATAGAAGCGATGGCGAATAATGAAGACGCTGCCGACTTTGCACAAGCGGTATTCAACCGTTGGGGAATAGGACGGAAAGACAAGAATACCGGTGTGATGATACTACTCGTCCGGCAGTCGCACGATATCCGTATTCATACAGGAGGGGGATTGGAAGGAATACTGACCGATGCCCGTTGCTCACAGATACTGAACGACAAGATGATTCCGCTGCTATCGGAAGGGCAATGGGACAAAGGCATATTGGCAGGGGTAAACGCCATCAGCGCCATCGTCACCACAGACGAAGCACGACAAGAGTTGTTGCTCAGTTATACCCCAAAACCGACCAAGGGTACAGAGGGCATAACGCTCTACTTTTGTTTGGCGTTTATTGCGCTCATTCTACTGAGCCTGATTGCTTACCGGACACTCAACCGCAACCATACCGCCCTGAACAATGTGCGATACACACAGGCAAAGCAGCCTATGGGATGGCTGACAATATGTGCCGTGGTATTTCCGCTTCCGTGTGCTTTCTTCCTACTATGGTACAAACGTGCTGTCAACCGTTTGCGCCTGACACCCGTCACTTGCCCTGAATGCCGCCAAACGATGCGCAGGCTGAGCGAAACGGAAGAGGACGAATATCTGAACAGCAAAGAACAAGCCGAGGAAAAAGCCAAGACAATGGACTACGACGTATGGTATTGCCCGTCGTGCCTGAACCATCTGGTATTGCCCTACCGGCTTCAACAGAGCAAATACAGCCGCTGTCCGCATTGCGGCGCATTGACATACGCACTGATGAGCGATGTGGTACTGAGCAGTGCCACCCAGTTGCGTGAGGGGAAAGGCGAAAAGACATACCAATGTGCGCATTGCCGGCATAAAGACGTGCAATTCTATACACTGCCCAAACTGCCCATAGTGGTAACAAGCGGCGGAAGCAGCCGTGGAGGCGGAGGAGGCTTTTCGGGCGGCAGTTTCGGTGGCGGAATAAGCTTTGGCGGCGGTGCCGGCGGCAAATTCTGAGGGCAAGCCATCGGGCAACACACTTTGTGCACAATACAATAAATGCATATAACACAAACTATTAAACAATAAAGATTATGAAAAAAGGAACACTCGCAGGCATTATCATTTTAGCAGTGATTGCCCTGATTTGCATTTGGGGATTCGGCAAGTACAATACCCTTGTGGAAAAAGAAGAGAATGTAGAAACCGCTTGGGCACAAGTGGAAAACCAATACCAGCGCCGTATGGACTTGGTTCCTCAGTTGGTGGGCGTTGTAAAAGGCTATGCCCAACACGAAAGCAATACTCTGGAAGCAGTAATCGAAGCCCGCAGCAAAGCCACCAGTATTACCATTGATGCGAACTCCCTGACCGAAGAGAACTTACAGGCTTTCCAAGCGGCACAAGGCGAATTGGGAAGTGCATTGAGCCGCTTGATGGCCATCAGCGAATCGTATCCCGACTTGAAAGCCAACCAAAACTTCTTGGAATTGCAAAGTCAGCTGGAAGGAACGGAAAACCGTCTGGCAGTAGCCCGCAACGCTTATAACGAGCAAGTGCGTATCTTCAATATCAGTGTGCGCCGCTTCCCCGACAACATCGTTGCCGGTATGTTCGGCTTCGAGAAAAAAGCTCTTTTCCAAGCAGCAGAAGAAGCACACAAAGCACCTGTGGTTGAGTTCTGATGGATATATTCCTTTCCATTGTCGCCACATTGCTATTGCTGACCGGATTGGCGGGCTGCATTGTTCCCGTACTGCCCGGCGTACCGCTGAGCTATATAGGTTTGCTGCTATTGCAACTTACCGACCGTGTGCAATATTCCACCCGTTTTCTGTTGATATGGGGTGCGATAGTAATCGTAGTACAAGTGCTCGACTATGTAGTACCGGCATGGGGTACAAAGCAGTTCGGCGGTAGCAAACGGGGCGTATGGGGCAGCACTATCGGATTGATAGTAGGTTTGTTTTTCGGTCCTTGGGGCATAGTGGCAGGTCCGTTTGCAGGCGCTATCGTATTTGAACTCTTTGACGGAAAGAATGCCAAACAAGCATTGAAAGCCGGGTTCGGCTCTTTTATCGGACTGCTTGCCGGCACGATAGTGAAACTCATCTGCAGCGGAATGATGATATATTATTATATAGAAGCACTCATCAAATAAGTATAGTTATCATGCAAGAGATACTTGATTTTCTGACAGCGTTAACGGAGAACAACAACCGCGAATGGTTCGGCGAGAACAAAGAGTGGTATTTGCGCTGCAAAAAACAATTCGAATCGTTTACGGCGGACTATATAGAAGGAGTGGCAGCCATTGACAAGAGCGTAGGTTGCTTGGAGCCGAAGGACTGCATTTGGCGGATATACCGCGATATCCGCTTCTCGACGGACAAACGGCCGTATAAGGATTGGTTCGGAGCATTTATCGCACCCCACGGCGGAAAGAAAAGTCCGTACGGCGGATATTATGTACATATCCAACCCGGGCATTGTATGTTTGCAGGCGGTATATGGAATCCGGAACCTCATCTGCTCAAAGCATTGAGACAAAGTGTGTACGACAATTACGACGAAGTAGAAGCAATAATGGCTGACCCGCATTTCAGCCGGTACTTCCGAGATTTCGACACCGACTATATGCTCAAGAAAGTGCCCGCCGGTTTTCCTGCAGACTTTGAGCATGCCGATTGGCTAAAGCGCAAAGCCTATACGTTCAGTTGCGCTTTCACCGACAAAGAAGCAGCGTCACCCAAGTTCCTGCAAAAGGTACTGGATATCGTCGGTGCCGCCAAACCGATGAATGACTTTCTGAACTATACGTTTGAAGAGATGAAGAGTTGAGGAGATGAGAAGATGAGGAGTTGAGAAGATGAATAACTGAGAAATTGAGCGGGTGAGGACTGCACAAGTGCTCCCATACTATGACAAATGTCAATTAATAGTTAATTGCATTGACGGGTAAAAGTGCGGCTAATGCCGCATTGCGGGCGAGGACGCCCACACCCCGACAGCAGTATCAAGACATCTGAGACGATGTACACATCGCCGCTACAAAGCAGTATAGAACCATTTCAGACGGGGCACGCCCCGTCTCTACAACATATTATCGGACGATTCAGATGCGATAAATCGCGTCTCTACAATTATTATCAGTTCTTTAATTATTACTACTCTTTCAGAAGAGCGAGACAGCGGGTGAGGGAGTCGGTCCAATGGGGAAGCCGGATGCCGAAAGTGCGTTTGATTTTGGTCTTGTCCAACACACTATAATGCGGACGAGGCGTTTTGGCAGGATATTCATCCGACAAGATAGGCTGTACATTACACAGAATTCCTGCCTGACGATGGATCTCCTTCGTGAAATCGTACCACGAACATACGCCTTCATCGGTGAAATGATAAATACCCGGATACCAATGTTCGCTCTCAATCATCAGAAAAACAGCAGCCGCCAAGTCAGCAGCATAAGTAGGCGTACCAATCTGGTCGAACACGACATTGAGCGAGTCACGCTCACGCCCGAGCCGGAGCATAGTTTTCACAAAGTTGTTGCCAAACGAAGAATAAAGCCAAGCCGTACGCAATATCACTGCGTCAGGGCAAGCCTCCAACAACAACCGTTCTCCTGCATACTTGGTCCGTCCGTAAGCCGTTTGCGGGGCTACGGGCATATCTTCACGATAGGGCACCGATTCTTTGCCACTGAAAACATAGTCGGTGGATACGTGTATGATTTTTGCCCCCGACAACGCCAGATTCTGTACGGCAACGGCATTGATGAGATAAGCAGCAGGTTCGTCTTCCTCGGCTCTATCCACATTGGTATATGCGGCACAATTGACAATTAGATCAATCCGGTTATCTGCAACGAAGCGGCAAACAGCCTGTTTATCCGTAATATCGAGTTCCGCCACATCGGTGAAGAAATAAGTATGGCGGGGATGTTCGTTACTCAAAACGCGCATTTCGTTGCCCAACTGTCCGTTGGCTCCTGTGATGAGAATATGCATAGCGGTATATCAGATTATTGCATTAGAATACTTTATCCAAGTCAGCCAAAAGAGGATGGCGTGTATCTTTTTCGGAAAGAATCATCCGGTCGTGCGGTATCCTCCAATCGATATCGAGCGCGGGGTCGGTGAGCAACAGACCACCTTCGGCTTCAGGGTGGTAGAGATTATCGCATTTGTAAGTGAATACCGCCTTTTCGGACAGCACAGAAAATCCGTGTGCAAAGCCTTGCGGTATGAAAAACTGCCGATGATTATCCGCAGACAACTCCACAGCATACCATTGTCCGTAGGTAGGACTACCGGTACGCAAATCGACCGCCACATCGAGGACTTTGCCAACGACACACTGTACCAATTTGGCTTGTGCGTAAGGGGGACGCTGAAAATGCAGTCCGCGTACGACACCGTAAGAGGAGGAGGACATGTTGTCCTGCACGAAATGATTGGCAATACCCGCTTGGGCATAACGCTCAGTGTTGTAAGTTTCAGTGAAAAAGCCGCGAGCGTCGTTGAACACGGATGGTTCGATGACGAGAAGACCGTCGATAGGAGTTGTGAGTATATTCATAATTATCAGAGAAAAACAGAGTGCCGAGCCGATGCCCGGCACTCCGGAATGAAGCATTGCTATCAGTAATCAATACGGAGGAAATCACCTGCGAGGGAGAAAACAAGGTCGATACCATTGTTGAGTTCAACGGATTGGTCGCGCTTGTCTTTGTCCCATTCAATGATAAAATTGGCAGGATAATTGGCTACAGTATATTCCAATATCTTTGCAGGAATGACCGATTCGGGCAAAGCTGTTTTGCTCTTCGAGTCAATCGCCTTGATTTCCCCCTTGTGGTTGAAGTCAAGCACAAAGATGTCCGCGCCTTGGGAGAGATACACCTCGTATTCGGCGTGTCCGTGGTCCCAGTCTTTGAGTACTTGTCCGACAGTATAGTCAGCAAAATGCTGTTGCACAAACGATTGAGCCGTTTGGGGAAGTTCGCCTTCGAGGATTACTTTGCTTTCGCAAGATACCCATGTGAGCGACATCATCGCCAACATGGCTGTAAATAAGAATTTTTTCATACAGGTTTAATAGTAAAATGTTATTTACCATGCAAAAGTACAACAATTATGCCAGATATGCAAACGGGCAAAGGAAAGAAAGTGCAAGCATTTTATTCTCCATTAGTTGGCATTAACGAGCCATTCGTTTTGCATGGATGATTCTTAAGGATACATATCAAGGCAGGGATGGTGACTATTCGGCCAGGGATGGTGACGGCAGGATGATAGTACAATAATAGTACAATAATCCTCCATGGATGTCCCATAGTGGTACGGGTGTTGGAAGCACGGGGAGTGCTTAGTTAATAGTTAATAATTAATAGTTAATATTTCAGAGTAGTTATAAAGATAGCACAAGAGATGCTTACGAGTAAGGCACAGGTAGCCTATGGGTAGCTGAATAACCAAGTAATAACCAAATAACAACCAAATAATAACCAAATAATAACCAAATAACGATAGGAAAGTGAATAGTGAATAATTAATAGTTAATATCTCATTATCAGGCAAAAGCAGCGTTTCATTGTAGTGCGGGCGAGGACGCCCACACCCCGACAACATTGTCGGGCAAATGAGACGATGTACACATCGTATTTACAAGGTATGGAAAAACAAGAGAGACGGGGTGTACCCCGTCTCTACATTGCTGTTTCGGATATTTTAGACGGGGCACGCCCCGTCTCTACAAGATACTTGCGAAGTATTCAGAGAGTGACGCCGGTCTTGAAGATGGCTATCTCGTGGTAGTCCTTACGCTCGTTGTTGGTCTGCTCACCGCTTGCCACACGGATGACATAATCGATGAAGCGCGTCAGTACGTTCTCGGCAGGCTCGTCCTCGACAATAGTTCCGGCATTGAAATCAATCCACGTGGGCTTATTTTTCGCCAAAGCAGAATTAGTGGAGACCTTGACCGTAGGTACAAACGTTCCGAACGGCGTGCCACGCCCCGTAGTGAAAAGTACCAAGTGACAGCCTGCCGCCGCCAATGCCGTAGATGCGACAAGGTCGTTGCCCGGTGCGGAAAGCAGATTGAGCCCCTTCACCTGCAGCCGTTCGCCATATTGCATGACACCACAAACAGGGGATTTGCCGCATTTCTGCGTGCAACCCAACGCCTTCTCCTCCAACGTGGAGATACCGCCCGCCTTATTGCCGGGAGACGGGTTCTCGCCCACCGGCTCCCCGTGAGAAAGGAAGTACTCCTTAAAGTTATTGATAAGGCTAACCGTCTGATTGAAAAGGTTTTCGTTCAGACAACGGTTCATCAGGATGGTTTCGGCACCAAACATCTCGGGCACTTCGGTAAGGACTGTTGTGCCGCCTTGATTGACCAAGAAATCGGAGAACATACCGAGCAAGGGGTTCGCCGTAATGCCGGAGAAGCCGTCGGAACCGCCGCACTTGAGTCCGACACGGAGTTCAGAAAGCGGAATATCAGTGCGTTGGTCGGATTTTGCCTTCTTATAGAGCTCACGCAGAATCGGCATACAATACTCTACCTCATCGCCCTGAATCTTTTGTGCGACCACGAACTGTACACGGTCGGGATTATACCCTTCGCAGAACTCGCGGAAGACATCGGGCTGGTTGTTCTCACAACCCAATCCGACCACCAAAACCGCTCCGGCATTGGGATGAAGGACCATGTTGCGGAGAATCTTCTTGGTGTTCTCGTGGTCGTCGCCCAACTGCGAACAGCCATAGTTGTGGGGGAAAGCGACGATGGCATCCACGCCTTCGCCACGGGTTTCCTGACGGAGCCGCTCTGCAAGCTGGTTGACTATACCATTGACACAGCCGACGGTAGGGATAATCCAGACTTCATTGCGGATACCCACCTGCCCATCGGGACGACGGAAGCCCTTGAAGGTGAGCGATTTGGCAGGTTCGGAATTGCCGTCAACGGGAACGGGATGATATTCGTAGTTGAGCAAACCGGCAAGGTTGGTACGGATGTTCTTCTCGTTGACCCATGCACCGGCTTTGATTGCCTGGCGCGCATGACCGATGGGATAGCCGTACTTGATGATATTCTCGCCCTCGGAGAAATCCTGCAAGGCAATCTTATGCCCTGCGGGAACGTCTTCGAGAAGCGTAACTGTTTGTCCGTCAATATTCAGCACAGTACCTGCCTGCTGCGGGAGAATAGCGACCACGACGTTGTCGGCAGGATTGATTCTAAGAACAGGAGTCATCGTTGATTTGAGTAACTGGGTAGTTGAGGAGTTGAGTAGTTGTTTATTTAGCGAATTAGAGGATGCTCTTTACTGTTTCGAGCATGCCCTTTTCCTGAATATCACGCAGGAAGCCCTCGACCATATCGGTCAAGCCGGGAATAAGGTTGAGGTCGCCATGCTCCGTCCAAATAAGGTCCTTGGCGGCGAGAACGCCCGTAGCCACTTGGTGCAAATCGTTGGTTGCCCAGAGTTGTTGCAAGAGGTCGATGATGCGTTGGTCGTCGTTCGGCGTGATAGGTGCCCCATCGGCACGCGTACCGCCTTTGTAATAGGTGATGATGGCAGCCAAGCCGAGTACCAAGCCCTTTGGCAATTCGCCTTTGCGCTCAAGATAGGTCTTGAGACCTGGGAGATCGCGCGTTTGGAACTTGGGGAAAGAGTTGAGCATGATAGATGTAACCTGATGCTCAACATAGGGGTTGTCGAAACGCTCCAAGACGTCGGCAGCAAACTGCTTGAGTTCGTCCATCGGGAGATTGAGAGTCTGCATAAGTTCATCGAACTGCACCTTATGGATGTATTTCCGATAACGGGATGGTTGCAAGCGTCGCGTACGATATCTACGCCGGAGAGATAAGCCACCGGCGAGAGAACGGTGTGGGGACCATTGAGGAGGGTCACTTTGCGTTCGTGGTAAGGAGCTTCGGAAGGAACGAAGAGTACGTTCAAGCCGGCTTTGTTGGCGGGGAATTCTGTCGCCAACTGTTCAAGTGACAGGTTTTCAGCGGCTTCGATTACCCAGAGGTGGAAAATTTCGGCTTGCACAACGAGATTGTCGGCATAGCAAATCTTTTCCTGAATCTGCTTGATTTCTTTGCGGGGGAAGCCCGGCACAATACGGTCAACAAGGGTTGCACAAACGTAGTTGTAGTCGGTGAACCATTGTTTGAAGCCCTCATAGTCAGCTCCGAAATCGTCTTTCCAGAGTTCGATATAATCGTAGATACATTTCTTCAGATGGTGACCGTTGAGGAAAATCAATTCGCAAGGAAGGATGATGAGACCTTTGTCGGGCGCACCGTTGAAAGTTTTGTAACGGCGATAGAGCAACTGTGTGAGTTTGCCCGGATAGGACGAAGCCGGCGCATCAGAGAGTTTGCAAGCCGGATCGAAAGCGATACCCGCCTCGGTGGTATTGGAGATGACAAAACGGATTTCGGGCTGGTCAGCCAATGCCATGAAAGCAGCATTCTGCGAATAGGGATTGAGTGCACGCGAGATACAGTCGATACGGGTCATGGTATTGACAGGTTCACCGTTTTGGCGGCCTTGCAGATTGACGTGATACATACAATCCTGCCCGTTGAGCCACTCTGCCATACCTTTGTCGATAGGCTGCACAACGACAACGCTTGCATTGAAATCGGTACGTTGGTTGGTATTGTAGATAATCCAATCTACAAAGGCACGGAGGAAGTTACCCTCGCCAAATTGAATGATACGCTCAGGAGCCGTGCTCTTGGGAGCTGTGAGTTTGTTTAATGCTTTCATATTGACAGATTTATTATTTGATTACACAGTGAAAGTTATCCAAATGCAAAGGTAGAGAGATTTTTGCAAGGCAAGAGAGGATAAACTGACATTTTTTATGGTATAATTTCTCACAAAAGAGCAATAAACACCCTATTTGACCATTAGACAACGGACAACAAACCATTTGACTTCAGCGGACGAGACGCCCACACCCCGACAGATTAAGAAATATTGCCGTATTGTTCGACAGTTTCGTCCATAAGGCGGAAGACATCGTCTTTGGTTTCGGCACGCAAGAGACAGATACGCTTCTGACGGAAATCGGGCAAGCCCTTGAAGACCGGCGAGGCAGCAAAATGACGACGGGAATGCACTATGCCTTTGCGCTCGTCGCCTATCCATTCGATACTGCGGAGCACGTGTTCTTTGAGAATATCGACCTGCCACTGCATAGAATAAGGCGGCAGGAGTTCACCCGTATCGAGGTAGTGGCGTATCTCCTGAAAGAGCCAGGGGTGACCGAAAGTAGCACGTCCAATCATCACAGCATCAACGCCATAGAGGTCGAAACACTCTTTTGCCCGCTCGGGCGTTGTGACATCGCCATTACCAATAATAGGAATGTGCATACGGGGATTGCTTTTGACCTTGCCAATCAGTTCCCAATCGGCTTCACCACGATACATCTGACTGCGTGTGCGACCGTGGATAGTAAGTGCCGCTATACCACAATCTTGCAACTGCTCCGCCAGCGCAACGATAATCTTGTGTTCGTCGTCCCATCCCAAACGGGTCTTGACTGTGACGGGTGTAGAGACGGCACGCACCACTTGACGCGTGATATCCAACAACTTAGGAATATCCCGCAACATGCCGGCACCTGCCCCTTTGCCTGCTACTTTCTTGACGGGACAACCAAAGTTGAGGTCGATAAAATCAGGTCGAGCCTGCTCCACAATCTTTGCCGCTTCTGCCATAGGCTCGGCATCACGACCATAAATCTGGATAGCCACCGGGCGTTCCTCATCGGAGATAAGCAACTTCTGTTCGGTGCGCTTCACATTGCGCACCAATGCTTCGGCACTGACAAATTCGGTATAGACACGGTCTGCCCCGAAACGCTTGCACATCAGACGGAAAGCCGGATCGGTGACGTCTTCCATTGGCGCCAGATAGAGCGGACGAGAGGTATGAGAGGGCGTAGTAGTGGTCATAACAATTTATGCTTGAGCAGGGTTTTCCTGTTTGAGTTCGGGATAGGCAATGCGGTGGTGATTCATACTGATGAGCTTCTCCTTGAAGACGGCTTTGATTTCCTCTACATCTTTGAAACTCAACGACGTATTGCGGAATTGTCCGTCTGCAATCTGTGTACCGATCATCTGTTCTACCATGCAAGAAATGGATTCTTCGGTATAGACATCCAAACTGCGCGAGCGTGCTTCGATAGCATCTGCCATCATGAGAATCGCCATTTCCTTGCTGAAAGGAATCGGTCCCGGATAAGTGAATTTGGATTCATCGACTTTTTCATTAGGATGCTCGTTGACGTAACTATTATAGAAATAGCGCACTTTGCTCGTACCATGGTGAGTCTGAATAAAGTTGATGATAGTGGTAGGCAGATTATGCTTCTTTGCCAAACGGACACCTTCTTCGACATGTCCGATGACAATTTGCGCCGCCTGCTCGTAGGACAACTCTTTCAGCGGATTGACTCCATCGATCTGATTCTCGGTGAAATAAAGCGGATTTGCCATTTTGCCTATATCATGGTAGAGAGCCCCCGTCCGCACCAGAAGCGTTTGGGCACCGATTTTCTTTGCCGCCTGTGTAGCCAAAGTGCTGACTTGCAACGAGTGCTGGAAAGTACCAGGGGCTTTGGCAGCAAACTCCAACATGAGGGAACTATTGATATTGGTCAGTTCGACCAAAGTGATGGAACTAACAAAACCGAAGGCTTTCTCACAAAGGAAAATCAATCCGTAGGCGAAGATGATAAAGAGCGCATTGATGAAGAAATAGAAGTAGTTATGCCAGTTAAGCATCAGGAAATCACCTGTAACCGCCACCGTGAAAATGGTATAAGTGAGAACATACGCCAACCAGATCCAAGCTGCCGTTTGCGCCAATTGCGCCCGTTGCGTCATATCTTTGAGAGTTGCCACCGCTACCAAACCGATTACCAGTTGCACAACCATAAACTCGAACGGAATGGGTACGATAAGCGCCACTATCAATATAGTAATAAGGTGTACCACAAAAGCAGTGCGGGAATCGTAGAACACCCGTACAATGATGGGCACCCAGGCAAAAGGCACAAGATAGATACTGAATTTGGTATAACGAATAGTTACACTCGCCAATGCCACCATGATGAAAATCAAGAGCGACAGAAACAAAACCGTCCGTGTATTGTCAAAAAGCATCGGGCGGAAAATGATGAGATAGAGCAAAAGCAAACCTACAAAGCAAGAAATGAGCAAGATATCGCCGATGAGAGAATAGACGGATTGCCGCTCGTCTGTCCGCTGCGAATCGTAGAAAATACGCATGGAATCAAGTATTTGGGACGTTTCTTCGGTAACAATTTCTCCTTTATCCACAATACGTACACCGGCAGGCACAACACCTTGGGTGAGTGCCACAGCGTTGATGAACTGGTCGTAGATTTTCTGCGAAGTCTGAGGTTCGAACACAAGATTCGGCTGCAGATAAACATTGAGATTTATCCCATGCAAGTGCTTTTTGACACTCTTCGGAGCTTCGTCAACGAGTTTGGCATATGCTGTTTTGGGTGTATAGCAATCAGTAAGATTATGCACGATACCCACATGTTGAGTAGTCAGGACAGTAATTTTCTGCCGTTTGTCCTTCTGCAACTTTTCATAATCATCCACCCTGAATATACCTTGCGAATAGATTTGACGCATGCCTTTGGTGACATATTGCAAAGTGGCATCATTTGCCTTAGCGGAATACAACATTTCCGTCACAGCTTTCAACTGATCAGAGAAGACTGCTGTATCAAGTTCGTAACAAGGTGCATAATCGGTCAGCACCTCATCGTATTCCTGCCGCAACTGCGCCTGAGATTTATAGATTGGAAAGTCCTTTTTTGCCGTCAAAAGTTCGTAACCCCACGGTTTACCGACCTCATAGTGATACTTAAACGCACTCTTGTGAGTGGGGAAAAGATAGACACAAGCCGCCACCAATGCGATGACTATCAACACCTTTAACAAGGTTTTCAGTATGGAAGGATTCAATCGGAGTTTCATATTCTATTGTTGGTTATTATTTTCGTTTTTGAAGGAAGAAGGCTTGTATCAATGAACGACAATCGGCCTCCAAGACACCTGGGGTGACTACACATTTAGCATGCAAAGCATTGGGTGCCAAGCGAGTAAAGCCTCTTTTTTCATCGGTTGTACCAAAGACCACCCGAGAGATTTGCGCCCAACCGATGGCGCCGGCACACATGACACAAGGCTCAACCGTCACATAAAGCGTGCAACCTTGCAGATATTTACCACCAAGGGTTTGTGCTGCTGCCGTAATCGCCTGAATTTCAGCATGCGCCGTGACATCCTGCAACATTTCGGTGAGATTATGTCCACGCCCGACAATATGTCCGTCGCAGACGATGATGCAACCCACCGGTATCTCGTCGGCATCGAAAGCTTTTTGCGCCTCGCAGAGCGCCAATTGCATATATCTGATATCGTCTTCCATTGTCAGTTTTCGCGTGCTTTTCCAAATAAAACAATGTCTTCGGGATGCTGTTCGAAATGATTGCCTACCACCACCATATCGGCTCCTGCCGCGAATGCGGAGTGCATTTGCTCGACAGAACAGATGCCGCCACCTACAATCAGTGGAACATTGATGCGGCTTTTCACTTGTTGAACGAGCAAGGGGCTTACCGGCGACAATGCGCCACTACCCGCCTCTAAATAAATAAGTTGCATCCCCAACAGCTTACCTGCTACAGCGGTGCTGACTATCTCTTCCACATTGGTTTGCGGGATTGCCATTGTTCCGCTCGCACGCTCCACTGCACTTTTGCGACCGCCGTCAACCAGGATATACCCCATCGGAATGATATCAATCTGTTCTTCATCAAGTATTTTTGCCGCCGCAACTTGCCGTCCGATAAGCATTTCCGGATTGCGCCCCGAAATAACGGAAAGGAACAACAATGCATCCGCTTTGTGCGTGATTTGCGTCAGATTGCCGGGAAACAGCACCACCGGAATCTCCGGTACATAGCGTTTGAGTTCATCTACAAACGTATCCAACAACGCCGAACCGCTACTTCCGCCTACAAAAACAAAATCGATACCGCCTTCGTTCATCTTGATTGCCAACGAGGGCAAATCAGTGAGAGGTATCTTTTCGGGGTCAAGCAATACCGTCAGTATTTTCCGACCGGCAAAGCGCTTGTAATTGATAGATTCATATACGGTCCGATTGCGGGTTGCCAACACAATAACATATTCGTCGTTCCGCTCTAACACCCGTGCAAGATACTGATTCTGAATGCCAATCATCGCAGCAAAACGGCTTTCTTCGATATCATCCATACACAACGTGATACGCTCGCCATACGCACCTGCCATATTGCCTGCTATCTTATAAACAGCCTCTTTGGCAGACCAACAGACGGTGAGGTTTTGCAACGAAGGATGGGTCAATTGCTGCAACTCATCATTGGTCATAAACTTCGACTTCAGTTTATCAATACGCTGTTGCACCTGTTCGACATCCACACCTACCGGCTCGAACTTGCTCACCGCAATACACAGATAATCTTTGGAATGCGAAATAGAAATATACTCTTGTCTATCAAACAGATAAGGGCTACCATTTTCTCCGTAAGCCAAACGTACATCTTCACCGAAGATCTCGCGCAACATCTTCTGTTTGGACAATTCTTCACGCTTGCGCTTGTCATCGCCTTCGACCAAACAATCGAAATAAACGTGTATGCTGTCGGTTATTCGGTAATGTCTCATGGTTTTTGCCAATTAAACGTTTCTATCAGATGACGGACATCCTGTTCGATATAATCAATTACAGGCGCAAGCGAATCCTGATTCGGAGAATTGTTGAAATAGACCGCTCCACGGAAGAAATGCCGCACACTGTCAGTGAGATAGAACTGACAAGGCGAAGCAGTATTGCCTTGCAATTCGTAGTACAAGCCATAGACCCGGGTTTCGGGATTTTCGTATCCTTGTTCGGGCAACGACGAAGCCACAGAAGCGTGTTTGTACACAAAGTTCTGCGCATCTGCCGACAAGGCACGCAGATTGCCTTCCACAGGCTTGTAACTGCAATGTACTGCTGCATTGAAACGGGGATAACGGATATCTATCCAATATCGTTCGCCTTCCGCCATACGGGGTTGCACTTCGGCATTGTCGGACAGCTCAAAGGCATACGGAAAACCCTTGGGAGCGTAGAGCGAATAGGCAGTATCAGGCAAATCTATACGGAAATAGCCACGGGGACGAGGCACATAACGTTGTCCGCAACTCGCCATAACGAGTAGCACCACAACGAGCAAAACCCCTACTGTCTTATGCGTTTTCCTCATCATGATGAATGGTCAGTTTAATGGTTTTGATACGCCGTTTGTCTAACGCCACCACCTCAAATTCAAACTGATGATAGCGTATCTTTTCGCCTCGTTTGGGGAAATCGCCTTTCAGTTCGAGGAGCAATCCTGCCAAAGTTTCCACCTCGGTATCGACCTGCTCAAACTCCTCTTCGTCAACATCTAATGCTTTGTAGAAATCGTTGAGAAGTATCTTGCCTTCAAAGAGATAGGTATTCTCGGTGATTTGTGTATAGAGCTTTTCGTCGTCATCGTACTCATCGGAAATCTCACCCACAATCTCTTCCAGAATATCTTCCATCGTCACCAGACCCGATGTACCGCCGTATTCGTCCACCACAATGGCAAGGTGGACTTTGTGTTCCTGAAACTCCGTAAGCATATCGTCCAACTTCTTCGATTCCGGTACGAAATAGGCAGGACGAACAAGCGTTTGCCAACGGAAATTAGCCGGCTTGTCGAGGTGCGGAATGAGGTCTTTTGAATAGATGACACCCTTGATTTTATCGTTGGTTCCGGCATAAACGGGAATACGCGAATAACCGGAAGAGATGATGATTTGCAGCAATTCTTTGTAGGGCGCTTTGATATCCACATCCACTATATCCAATCGGGAACGCATCACATCGGACACTTGCCGGTTGCCGAACTTGGTGATGCCCTCAAGAATATCTTTTTCTTCTTCTGTGGCAAGGTTGGTCAGTTCGACGGCTTGCGAAAGGTCGTCCATCGATATATTGCTATGCTGCATATGGTCCATGCGGTTCTCCACGATAGAGGTGGATTTCACGAGCAAAGTAGCAAACGGATAGAGCACAGTGTTGAGTATATGCAGTCCGCCGCAAGTGAAACGCACGATGAGCAAAGGCTGTACCGTGGCATAAACTTTGGGCGTGATTTCACCGAAAAGCAACAGGAGGAAGGTAATCACAACGGTTTGAATGACAAACTCCAAGACGGGCGAATTGCCGAAATTGAAGACCGAGGCCGTAAAATAGGCAATCAACAATGTGATAACAATGTTCACGAAATTATTGGTTATCAGTATGGTTGCCAACAGGCGTTGCGGGTTTTCCAAAAGACGGAGCACCAATGCATCACGCTTGCCGTTGCTTGCTTTGAGGGTTTCCATATCGTCGGGACTGAGCGAAAAAAAGGCGGTTTCAGAAGAAGACACATAGGCGGAAACGCACAACAGCAACACTCCCAAGGCAAGTGAAACATATGCCGAAACAGGCACGGGAGTAGCAGAAAGAATACTTAGTATAAAACAAAAACTATCCAAAATAATACATTATTGATTAACACTGCAAAGATAGTGCATAATTTCGGCTTTCGCAAATCTGCAGGCAAATTATCATTCTGATTACTCAGTTCCTCAACTCCTCAGCTACTCAACTACTCAACTCCCCAACTACTCAACCTGTCCCTTGTCCTATCACCTAAATAACCATAAGCCATCAAGAGTGGGTGATTAGTAGGTGATTCAGCTGCTATCAAGCCGGCATCTGAACAACGACTACGGTAGGAATACCCATTCATCAAAATGGCTGCAAAAAATCGTACTTGATAGTGTATAACAACATGTGGCATACAAAAAAAGAATATCAGTCATTACGATTGTAAACAACTGATATTCTTGTGGTCTCACTTGGGCTTGAACCAAGGACCCCCTGATTATGAGTCAGGTGCTACTAACCAACTGAGCTATAGGACCAGGCCCCGTTTAGGAGGGGTTTCCTCAGGAAGGGGTTAGTACCTTCCTATTGTTATTTACCGCTGCGAACGC
>JALFYY010000018.1 GCA_022783865.1 Bacteroidales bacterium | reverse complement strand
ATGAGGGTGCGGTCAGGCTTGTCTAACCTGCACGTAATCAACCGGCTTCGGAGCATAAACAAGTAAAATGTAATCCAAGATAGATATGAAAAAAGAAATTCAATTCAGTCTCGTTTACCGTGACATGTGGCAGAGTTCCGGCAAGTATGTGCCGCGCAAAGACCAATTGGCCAAGATAGCTCCCGTTATCATCGATATGGGGTGCTTCGACAGAGTCGAAACCAATGGCGGCGCATCGGAACAGGTGAATTTGCTCTACGGAGAAAACCCGAACCAGTCTGTCCGTACCTTCACCAAGTTTTTCAACGAAGCAGGTATCAAAACACACATGCTTGACCGTGGTCTGAACGGCTTGCGCATGAATCCTGTGCCTGCCGATGTGCGTCAGTTGATGTACAAAGTGAAACATGCCCAAGGTGTGGACATTACCCGTATATTCTGCGGACTGAACGACGTCCGCAATATCGCTCCTTCGATAAAATGGGCAAAAGAGGCAGGCATGACGGCGCAAGCTGCCATGTGTATCACCTATAGCAAGGTGCATACGGTTGAATACTACATCAATTTGGCGGAGCAACTGATAGAGAACGGGGCACAGGAAATCTGCCTGAAAGATATGGCAGGTATCGGTCGTCCTGCGATGCTGGGTCAGATAGTAGCCGCTATCAAAGAGAAACATCCTGATATCATCATTCAATACCACGGGCATTCCGGTCCGGGCTTTTCGGTAGCCAGTATGCTGGAAGTGGCAAAAGCAGGTGCCGATGTGTTGGATGTAGCTATGGAGCCGCTTTCGTGGGGTATGGTGCATCCGGATGTGATAACCATTCAAGCCATGTTGCGTGATGCCGGTTTCTTGGTGAAAGACATCAATATGAAAGCCTATATGGAAGCCCGTTCGCTGACACAATCGTTCATCAACGACTTCCTGGGTTATTGGATTGACCCGCGCAACTCGAAGATGACTTCGCTTTTGGTGGGTTGTGGTTTGCCCGGCGGTATGATGGGTTCGCTCATGGCTGATTTGAAAGGTATGCATGCCGCTATCAATGCCAACTTGAAGAAACGCGGTGAAGCCGAATTGAGTGAAGACGAGTTGCTCGTCGAACTCTTCAACGAGGTACAACGTATATGGCCGATGCTCGGCACGCCGTGCTTGGTGACACCTTTCTCGCAATACGTGAAGAATGCCGCCTTGATGAACCTGTTCTCGAAATCGATGGGCGAAAAGCCGTTCACCCGTATGGACCCGGCTATGTGGGGCATGGTGTTGGGCAAGTCGGGCAAATTGCCAGGTGAGTTGGCTCCGGAAATCATCGAACTTGCCAAAGAGCAAGGCAAAGAGTTCTATACTGACGACCCGCAAGCACTTTATCCGAACGAGTTGCCTCGCTTCATCAAAGAGATGGAAGAACTGGGTTGGGACCGTGGTCAGGACGACGAAGAACTGTTCGAGTTCGCTATGCACGAAAAACAGTATCGCGAATACAAGTCAGGTCTTGCCAAAGAACAGTTCAACAAAGACTTGCTCGAACGTATGGAGAAAGCAGCCAAAGGCGGACAGCAAATCACCTTTATTTCGGCTGCCGACAAACGTGCGATACTGCACCCCGATGCTGAACCATTGGAAGCAACCATGAACGGTCGCGTACTTTGGGAACTCGATTACAACGAGGGTTCGAAAGCACCCCAACACGGAAAACTCTACCGTGCAGGCGATGTGGTATGTATGCTTCAAACGGCACATGGCATGGAGCCTCTGACAGCCTTTGCCTATTCACGCATTGTGAGTGTGGAAAAAGAGCAGGGTGAGATGGCTGCCAAAGGGCAAGCAGTGGCTTGGTTGGAACGTGTGGACGCTAAAGAAGAACTGACTGCCACGATAAACGAGACCGTCAAAGATGTGGTGGATACCGCTAAAGAAGTGGCTAAAAACGTGAAAGAGGCAGTAACCGACAAGGTGAAGGAAGTGAAACCGAAAGTCAGCAAATGGAAAGAATCGATGGTGGCAAAGCAATGATGCAGCCATTGTGCAAGTCAAACAAACAGAATATTCACATTTATCATTATCAATATGACAAAGTACAATTTTAATGCAGGTCCGAGTATCCTGCCACAGGAAGTAATCCGTCAAACCGCCGAAGCTGTGTTGGATTTCAATGGTGAAGGGCTCTCTATCCTGGAGATTTCTCACCGTTCGAAAGGATTCCAAGCCGTATTGGATGAAGCCGTTGCACTGATGAAAGAGCTCTTGAATATACCCGAAGGCTATTCAGTATTGTTCTTGGGCGGCGGTGCCAGTTTGCAATTCTGCATGGTACCTTACAACCTGATGGAAAAGAAAGCCGCTTATCTGAATACCGGTGTGTGGGCAAAAAAGGCATTGAAGGAAGCCAAAGGCTTTGGCGAAACGGTGGATTTCAGTTCTGCAGATGCCAATTACAGTTTTATCCCGAAAGACTATAGCGTTCCGCAAGATGCTGATTATTTCCACATTACGACCAACAATACCATCTATGGCACGGAGATATCGAATGCCGAATTGGAGGCTATTTATCAGAAATGCGGCAATGTGCCTCTGGTAGCAGATATGTCGTCGGACATCTTGTCCCGCCCGATTGACGTCCAAAAATACGCCTTGATTTACGGCGGTGCACAAAAGAATATCGCTCCTGCCGGTGCTACTTTTGTGATTGTGAGAAACGATGTATTGGGCAAGGTTTCGCGCTACATTCCTACCATGCTCAACTACCAGACGCATATCGATGGCGGTTCGATGTTCAATACACCTCCTGTATTGCCTATTTATACGGCTATGCTCAATCTGCGCTGGTTGAAAGAGAACGGAGGTGTGGCTGCAGCCGAAAAGCGCAATATCGCCAAGGCAGCCTTGCTCTATAAGACCATCGACGAAAGCCGGATCTTTACGGGTACGGCTCAGAAAGCCGACCGATCGCTGATGAACGTATGTTTTGTGATGAAGCCGGAATATCAACACTTGCAAGACGACTTTATGCGCTTTGCCACTGAGCGCGGTATGGTGGGCATCAAAGGTCACCGCTCTGTTGGCGGTTTCCGTGCTTCGCTCTACAACGCAATGACGATAGAAGGCGTACAAGCATTGTGCGATTGCATGAAAGAGTTCGAAACTGACGTAATCAAAGGATAAGTATCACATATAAATAAGGTAGATATGAAACTATTAGTAGCAACAGAAAAGCCTTTTGCGAAGGTAGCTATCGACGGTATCCGTCAAGTGGCGGAACAAGCCGGTTATGAACTTGTTTTGTTGGAGAAATATGCTTCGAAAGAGGCTCTTTTGCAGGCTGTGGCAGATGCTGATGCAATGATTGTTCGCTCGGATATTGTTGATTCTGAGGTGTTTGAAGCCGCCAAACAATTGCGCATTGTGGTGCGTGCCGGTGCAGGATACGACAATATCGATTTGGAGGCAGCCACCCGTCATGGTGTTTGCGTGATGAATACACCCGGTCAGAACTCCAACGCCGTTGCTGAATTGGTATTCGGTTTGCTCATCTATGCTGTTCGCAATTTCTACAACGGCACATCGGGTACGGAACTGAAAGACAAGACTTTGGGTATCCACGCTTTCGGTAATGTGGGGCGCAATGTGGCACGTATTGCCAAAGGATTCGGAATGAAAGTGCTGGCTTACGATGCTTTCTGTAGCGATGAGGTAATGCTTGAAGCAGGTGTAACGCCTGTACATTCTGCCGAAGAACTATATGAACAGTCGAACATCGTTTCGCTTCATATTCCGGCAACGGAGCAAACCAAACGCAGTATCAATCAGGCACTTTTGAGCCGTATGCCACAAGGCGGAATCTTGGTGAACACTGCCCGTAAGGAGGTAATCAACGAAGACGAGTTGATTGTCGCAATGGGCGAACGCCCAGATTTGCGTTATGTGACCGACATTATGCCGGCAGCCGATTTGCGTATGACGGAACTCTTTGCCGGACGCTATTTCTCTACACCTAAAAAAATGGGTGCACAGACGGCAGAGGCCAATATCAATGCCGGTATAGCGGCTGCCAATCAGATAGTTGACTATCTTGAGAACGGCAATGAGCGTTTCCGTTTGAACAAATAAATAGGATGAGTCGCCTGTCTTTCATAGCGTTCCGGCGATTCTGTACGGCAGTGGCAACTTGTGTGGCAGGTTGCCTTTGCTGCTATGCACAACCCTCGTTGCAGGTAGTCGGTACAGCCACATCTTTGCCCCATCCTTCGGGCATAGATGAGGTGTTTATCATGTCGGACTTGGCAACGTGCTATCTGCAAACTCCTGATAATAATCCCGTTTGGTGGCGACTCAATGGCACAGACTCCACCATAGTAGCAACCGGTGTGGATTATCTTTATCCCGAAGACAATACGGGCTATATTCTCCATACGGACAACGGCAGAGTCTCGTTTTGGATATTGGATTATAGTCAGTACAAACCCGATTTGCAGGATTTGCTTGTCGATACAGACTATGACAACAGTTGTCGGCAGACGCATTTGCTGCTGAAAGGCAATGTGCCGGAAATGTCGTATGGAACGATATCGGGCATTACCCGTACTATCAGCCGTACTTGCAGTATCAAATACTATTCTCTGCAATGGAGTGAAGAAGAGTGGATAGATTCGCTTTGTGTGCATGAGCAGGACATAGCTACTTCATTTTTGGTGGATGCGCCGTTGCGAAATACCATATTTACGCTTTATACAGACCAGTTCGCTGAAGAACTAGGGCTTTTGCCAGATTCCATTGTTTCGGCAGAATATGAAGCAGTTGCAGTAGATGCACATCCTACCACTATTACTACTGTGCGTGGAACGGAGGAAGACAACAAGATGTCGAACGAGGTGGAACGCCCTGTGGATGCAACGCAATTGAGCGGTTCTGCACCTTTGGATATCTATTTCAAGGCGAACGCTACTACGCCTGTTGCCAAATATTATCAGTGGCAGATACTGAAAGGCAACGATCTTATGGTGCAACGTACGGATGCGGAACATCGGTATGTGTTTGATACCTACGGCGAATACCGTGCATTACTTTGGGTGAGCAACGACGAGTGCCGGACCGATTCGTTTGAGATAAAGATTTCCGTCAGTGCTTCGCAACTCTTAGTGCCGAATGTTTTTACACCCAATGGTGACGGCAAGAACGATGAGTTCAGAGTGATGTATCGCTCGATTACAGAGTTCAGTTGCTGGATTTACAACCGTTGGGGAAAGAAAGTGTTTGAGTTTACCGACCCTGCCAAAGGATGGGATGGCAATATCAATGGTCGTCCGGCAGCCGAATCCGCCTATTTCTATGTGATTCGTGCCAAAGGTGCCGACGGCGTGGAATATAAACTGAAAGGCGATATC
This sequence comes from Bacteroidales bacterium, assembly GCA_022783865.1. Taxonomy (GTDB): domain Bacteria; phylum Bacteroidota; class Bacteroidia; order Bacteroidales; family Paludibacteraceae; genus Colicola. Next base: position 32,760 of record JALFYY010000018.1, on the reverse strand, counting down.
AACCTCATCAGAGGAAAAAAGTAGAGACAATGTGTCATTGTCTGAGGAACTGATGAGTTGAAGAACTGAATAATTGTAGTTTCTTATAGTATTATTTATCTGCAAGTTCTTGGAACAGAAACCAATGACCGATATAGAGCAACATCCTTTGCAACCTTTTCTTCCTACGGGGGCGAAATTGTTGATGTTGGGTAGTTTTCCGCCGCCTAAACCCCGTTGGTGTATGGATTTCTTCTATCCTAATCCGCAGAACGATATGTGGCGCATTATGGGATGGTTGTTCTATGGAGACAAACTCCATTTTGTGAATGAGCAGAATAAGTTCCGCTACGGAGCAATAGTTAGCTTTTGTGAGGAAAAGGGTATTGCTTTGTTCGATACGGCACAAGCGGTACGCCGTCTGAAAGGCAATGCGTCCGATAATTTCTTGGAGGTGGTGAAGCCTACCGATATTGCAGATTTGCTCCGTCAATTACCTGATTGTCATGATCTTTGCTGTACAGGACAGAAATCGGCAGAGATATTGGCACAGCAATGTGGGTGTCAGTGGCCCCATATTGGAGATTACGTTGAAGGACATATAGCAGGGCGACTGTTGCGACTATGGCGTATGCCTTCGTCTTCACGGGCATATCCGCTGTCTTTGGAAAAGAAGGCTGCCGCATATGGCAAGATGATGCAAACCATTGGCTTGCTCACAACTGAATAGAACATAAAACCATGAACAATATGAGTTTACAAACCTATATCGAGGACAATATGCCTCGCTTTATCGAAGAATGGAGTAGTCTGATTCGTATTCCGAGTATCTCGTGCCAACCCGAACACAAAGCTGATATGCAGGCTTGTGCCGAGCGTTGGAAACAGTTGTTGTTGGAAGCCGGTGCAGACCGGGCGGAAGTGATGTCGAGCCAAGGTAATCCGATGGTATATGCCGAGTTGATGCGCAATCCCGATGCCAAAACCGTACTGGTGTATGCACACTACGATGTGATGCCTGCAGAGCCGTTGGAGTTATGGCTATCCGCTCCTTTTGAGCCTGAGATTCGTAACGGTCGTTTGTATGCTCGTGGGGCGGACGACGACAAGGGGCAAGCCATGATACAGGTGAAAGCCTTTGAATATCTGCTCAAACAGAAAGCCGATTCGCCATTTGCAGAGGGCAAAATCAACGTGAAGTTTCTCTTTGAGGGAGAAGAAGAAATTGGTTCGCCTTCGTTGGAAGCCTTCTGCCGTGAGCACAAAGATTTGCTTCGCTCTGATATAATCCTGGTTTCCGATACGAGTATGATAGGCAAACATACACCGTCTATTACAACCGGCTTGCGTGGTTTGGCATATTGGGAAATAGAAGTCACAGGTCCGAATCGGGATTTGCATTCCGGGCATTTCGGCGGTGCTGTGGCAAACCCGATTAACGTGCTGTGCAAGATGTTGGCGCAAGTGACTGACGACAAAGGCAGAATCACCATTCCGCATTTTTACGATAAGGTGCTGCCTATTCCAGAAGCTGAACGGGATATGATTGCCCGTATTCCTTTCGAATTGGAGCAATATAAACAAGCGATTGATGTGCAGGATGTTGCAGGAGAGGAAGGGTATAGTACGTTGGAGCGCAATTCGTGCCGTCCGAGTTTTGATATATGCGGTATTTGGGGCGGATATATCGGTGAGGGTAGTAAGACTGTTCTTCCTTCGAAAGCGTATGCCAAAGTGTCGTGCCGTCTGGTCGCCAATCAGGACCATGAAGAAGTATCTGAGACTTTTGCCCATTATATGCAACAACTTGCCCCCAAGTCTGTGCGTGTAAAGGTAACGCCCATGCATGGCGGTCAAGGCTATGTCTGTCCCATTGATTTGCTGGCGTATAAGGCTGCAGAGGCTGGATTTACAGAGGCGTTTGGCATTCGTCCGTTGGCGGCTCGCCGAGGTGGAAGTATTCCGATTATCTCCACTTTCGAACAGGTATTGGGCGTGAAAACCATCTTGATGGGCTTTGGTTTGGAGAGCAATGCCATCCATTCGCCCAACGAGAGTTTCGATTTGGAAGTGTTCAAAAAGGGTATTGTTGCAGTGGTAGGTTTCTACGAACATTATGCCGGAATAGAAGGATAACAGACAGCGTTCAAGATGACGATAAGCCGTTTCCCCATAGAAAAGCTGCAGAGTTTGTCCACTCCTTTCTATTATTATGATATGGAGCTTTTGCGCTCTACCATCAAAGCAGTCCGTCAGCAGGCACAGGAGCCGAATTTGCATGTGCATTATGCCTTGAAAGCCTGTGTTGCGCCGCCCGTGTTGCAACAGATGGCAAAGAGCGGTTTCGGAGCAGACTGCGTGTCAGGCGGCGAGGTGGACGCAGCATTGAAGGCAGGTATTCCGCCTGAGAAGATTGTGTTTGCCGGTGTGGCGAAAGCCGATTGGGAAATACGCCTGGCATTGGAGCGGAACATCTATTGCTTTAATGTGGAGTCGTTGCCCGAGTTGGAGAACATCAATCTGCTGGCAGGTGAAACGGGCAAACGTGCAAGAGTGGCATTGCGTATCAATCCGAATGTTGATGCCCATACGCACCGCTATATCACTACGGGCTTGCAGGAGGACAAATTCGGCATTGCCATGCAAGATATGCTTCCTGCGGTGAAACGCTGCGTTGCTTTACCTAATATCGACTTCATTGGATTGCATTTCCATATCGGTTCGCAGATAACCGATATGAATCCTTATAAGGAATTGTGCCTGCGTATCAATGAGTTGGTGAACCAAGTGGAAATTTCAGGTATCAGGGTGGACTATATCAACGTAGGTGGTGGCTTGGGCGTGGATTATGAAGAGCCTGATCAGCATGCCATACCTGATTTCCGTTCGTACTTTGATATTTTCCGTCGGTATCTTCATGTGCGGACAGACCAACAAGTCCATTTCGAGTTGGGACGCAGTCTGGTGGCGCAAATGGGTAGTCTGATGACCCGGGTCTTGTACATAAAGCAAGGCGTTGATAAACAGTTCTGTATCATTGATGCTGGTATGACTGAATTGATACGGCCGGCACTCTATCATGCCTTCCATAAGATAGAAAACCTTAGCGCCATCACTGCTACCGAAGAACTGTACGATGTGGTAGGACCTATTTGCGAGTCGTCAGACGTGTTTCTCACCCATTACCGGATGCCTGCCACTCGTCGGGGCGATTTGTTGGCAATCCGCACGGCAGGAGCCTATGGCGAAACGATGGCTTCGGGCTACAATCTGCGTCGGCTGCCCGGGCATGTCACTTCCGATGAATTGAATAAGAATATCTAATACATACAGATATGCAACCACAGAAACAATCTCATAACCACTTGCTGCATAAGACGATATCACGATTTCTTACGTTGTGCGCATTGCTTGGAACAGCACTCAATGCAAGGGCTGCAGAAACGGTGGAACAACATGCGCCTATTGTTCTGAAAACCTGCGTGGAGTATGCCTACAACTATACTTACGGGCATTATGGCAATCTCGATTTTATCGCTGCTATTCCGCTCAACCGCTATTGCGATATGGGTGTAGGCGTGCAGGCGTCCACAGCCAATATCTATTCGGCGATGGCAAATGTCTGCCCGAAGTTCCCTGTGCGTGTCGGTGAGTTCTTTGTCGATACAAGGTTTATTTATCGTGCCGTGGTACGCTCAACAACCCATGACCTCTCTGCTATGGTCTCTTTGGGCTATCGGATGGACTATATCTCTTTGCAGTTTGGTGCTTTGGCGCGTATGATGGACGATATGAATCGTGAGTGGCAGTCGGAAGACAAAATCATGGTGGAGCCTGTCAATCTGCTCTATGCTATCGAAGTCTTTGTGCGCCCGCAATCAAGCCGATGGAATCTGAGTTTCCGCATGGCAAACTTCAACGATTTCCGGACGGAGCGCATGTGGCAACCTATGTTCATGATCAATACGCATTGTCTCGTTGCCGACCATTGGCGTATGCTTGCCGGTGTGGAACTCAAGCCGACGGGCATGTTTCACCTCGATGCCTCGTTCTACGAGGCGATGGCACGTGTAGGTTTTGCATACGAATTTTAATAGAGGAGGATACTTATGAAGAAACTGTTTATCAGTATATTACTTCCCTTTGTGCTGCTTGCGTGCAGTCCTAACTTGGATATGTTGGGAATGTTCTATGGTCAATCGCCTCGCAACGATGAGCGATTCGAAGCCTCGATGCTTTACAACGAAGAACATGGCTATCCTGTTATTGTGTTCGATAGGGACGAATACCGTGTATCGTTTGCCTCTGATTTTCATGTGGATACATCCACTAACAATCTGCAGCGTTGGATCGACTTGACGCTCATGGATACGCTTTGTCCTGTGGGCATTATGTTGGGCGATTTGGTCAATGCACAGGGCAATTTCCCAAGGGCTGCTGCACCTTTCCCTTCAAAAGAGGAAGAGGAGGCAAACCATACCCGGTTCTTCCTAACGCCGGGCAACCACGACCTCTATTTTGGTCAGTGGAACGAGTGGCTTGGCTGTTTCTTTACTTCTGTGTATTATTTCGAGGTGCATACACCGCATGCTAAAGACTTATATATCTGTTTGGATAGCAGCGATGGTACTTTGGGCGTGAAGCAAATGAATTGGCTCAAAAGCTTGCTGAGTCAGAAGTCAGAGGAGGGTTTCCGCCATACCGTTGTTTATACGCATACGCATATGTTTATGCAGGACGGACGGCAAGGGCATACAAGCAATTTCCCGATGGAGGAGACCTATGAGTTGACGGCGTTGCTGGAGCAGTATGGTGTAGATTGGTATGTGTCGGGGCATGCTCATTGCCAAAGTGTGACATCCTATAAGGGCGTGAAATATTTCATTACCAATTCAATGCAGGACCCTGCCGGGCAACCGGCATATCTCTATGCAACCGTTGCTGAGCAACTGCAATATGAGTACATCGAACTGCCAAAGTAACAATAGAGGGGGTACAACCTCCATACCTCTTAGTTCCCGTTATTTGGTGATTATTTGGTGATTACTTGGTGATTACTTGGTGATTCAGCTACCCATACGCTACCGATAAGCACCTTTTGTGCTATCAGAGTCCGTAGTATCACGTAAGATCAGCGTAATATCAACGTACCATCCATAGTGGATCCTCATACCCGTAGGCTCTCTGCAAAATCCTCTGCCTCTTGGATATGCTCTATTTTCCCGACGTCCATCATGCGGTAATCTTTAGGAATATAGGCACTTATATTGGTTTCGTGGCAGGCACGCATATACAGGTCAATCAGCGAAAAGCGTTCTCCCAAACCTTCTGCAAAACGGAGAATAGCGGGATTGATAATCTGCATGCCGGAGAATGCCAAATGTTGCAAATCGTCAATGGCGATACCAGCTTTTCCGCGCATTTCGCCTGTGCGTATATTGGTCCAGCCTTGCAAATGCTGTGCATTATCAAACAGCAAATACCGCTGTGTGTCCCGCTTGGAAACAACCACAGTAGCCATATCGCTTGCCTGATGTGAAGCGATAAGATGCTGCAAATTTATGTTAGACAGGATATCCACATTCAGCACCAATACGGTTTCGTCATCGCGGAAGAACCACGATGCTTTCTTCAGTCCTCCTCCCGTATCCAATAGTTGCTCCGTTTCGTCGGACAGGGCAATGTTCATTCCAAAGTTATGATGCTCAGTAAGATAGTTCCGTATCTGCTCGGGAAAGTGATGGATATTGATAATGATGTCCTCTATTCCTGCTTCTTTCAGTTTGCGGATTTGGTACTCCAGCAAAGTCTGTCCTGCAAGTGGCACCAAGGCTTTGGGAATACTGTCGGTAAGCGGACGCAACCGTGTCCCTAATCCGGCTGCAAAAATCATGGCTTTCATCTTTGGGCTGCTTTACTGACGGTTGGTAAATACGTTTTCGATGTTCTGTTCACGGTGAATCAGTTGTACTTCCACACCAAATTTTCCGTTGATATGTTCCGCCATTTTCTGTGCGGCATACACAGAGCGGTGTTGTCCGCCGGTACAACCGAAACTGACCATCAGGTTCTGGAAACCGCGATCTATATAGCGTTTCACGCTGGCGTCAACCAACTGATATGCATTGTCCAAGAAAGTCAGAATCTCACCGTCCTCTTCCAAAAATTGAATCACGCTGTCGTCCAATCCTGTGGCAAACTTATACCGCTCGTACTTTCCCGGATTGTTCACAGCACGGCAGTCGAATACGAATCCTCCTCCGTTGCCGCTGTCATCGTTCGGAATGCCTTTCTTGTACGAGAAACTATATACTTTCACCACTAACGGTTTGCGCACGTTCACCTCCTTAAACTGCTTCATTTCCGTCATGTTGCGCAGCACTTCCACTAAATACGGATAATCTTCGCTACCTTCTTTCAGTAGTTGTCTGAGATTTTCAATGGCGAAGGGTATGCTTTGTAGGAAATGGGGCTTCTTCTCAAAATATCCTCTAAAGCCGTATGCACCCAATACTTGCAAAGTGCGGAACAAAACGAAGTGCCGCAGTGTGGCATAGAAATCCTGTCTGTCAACGGGCATATATTCTTCCAATGCCGTAAGATAGACTTCGAGTAGTTCGTCTCTTAGTTCAGGGTGATAGTTGGCTTTGGCTTGCCAAAGGAACGAAGCAACATCATAATACACAGGTCCCTTCTTACCTCCTTGAAAATCGATGAAATAGGGCTCTCCATTGTGTACCATAACGTTACGGCTTTGGAAGTCGCGATACATAAAAGTATTGCTCCGCTTTTCGAGCAGGATATACGTAAGGCGTTCGAAGTCGTTCTCTAAGCGGTCTTCTTGGAAATCAAGCCCGGTGGCTTTCAAAAAGCAATACTTGAAATAGTTCAAGTCCCACGCAATGCTGCGCAGATTGAATTCCGGCTGAGGATAGCAAACACGGAAATCGAACCCTTCTGCACCCGTCACTTGGAAACGTGCAATGGCACGCATAGTTTTGCGCAACATCTCCTTTTCCTTGTTGCAGAACGCACCGGTTTTCCGTCCTTCGGCTATATAATCGAAGAGCAACGTATCGCCAAGGTCTTCTTGTATATAGGTCATGCTGTCTTCGCTCACAGCCAATACGGTAGGCACATTCAGCCCTTTTTCTTTGAAATGTTTTGCCATATAGATGAAAGCCTTGTTCTCTGCCTCGGATGTACCTTGTACACCGATTACAGAGCACTTCTCGTTGCTCAGGCGGAAATATCTGCGGTTGCTGCCTGAGGCGGAAAGTTCTTTCTGTTCGGTTGCCTGTTGCCCTGTATATTGCAGAAACAATTGTCCCAATGATGCTGCGTGTGCCATATTCTGTTGCTTTTCTTGTTGAAGAATAATCTAACTCTTTGCAAAGATACGAATAATTGTGCAATTACCGATAGGATTTCAGTAAATTATCGCAATTAAACGGCAAGAATGTCTTTCACCAATCAAAATATAGAGAAGAATACAAGTTTTTTTTCCGCAAACTCTTGCATGTTTCTGAAAAATGCATTACCTTTGCACCCGCAAATGACAAGCAATTGTCAGTATGGTGGTTTTAGCTCAGTTGGCAGAGCATCGGATTGTGGTTCCGAGTGTCGTGGGTTCGAACCCCACATTCCACCCGCAGAAAAGAGTCTTCTTATCGGAAGACTCTTTTTTTTGTATATATGAGGTATAATATCTTTATTGGGCTTACATAAGGCATTTTTTGCCTGATTATTTATTTATAGTGTTGCTGATTTAGAATGAATGTCGTATATTTGCAGCGGATTTTTACAATTAGCTATTAGTCAACTACAATATTATTCAAAACTACATTACAACAATGAAAAAACTATTCAGTTCATTCCTATTGGTAGGAGCATGTATTGCTCTACTTTTTACTTCGTGTAATCACAATCCTAATATTGAAATACCACCTACACAACCTCCTTTTAACATCGAAGTTTCTAATGTGGCTACCACTACAGCTACGGTTGCTGTTACTCCTTTGGATAAAGAGGTTCTCTATTATTTTGATGTATTCGATGCGTCTGTATGGGAAAGCGATGCTACTGATGCACAAATTGCAGAAGAGATTTTGCAATTGCTCTTGGACGATTACGAAGAAAGCAAAGACTATATTTCGGAGTACTATGAAATCGACAATTTTGCCGATGCCTATCTCTCTAAGGGTGACGACACTTACGACTTTACCGGCTTGAAGGGTGCTACATCTTATTACGTTGTTGCTTTTGCTATTGATACTGTTACCAATACAGTAAACAGCGAATTGACGAAAGAGCTTTTTATCACAGCAGACATATTGCCTTCTGAAAACGTTATTTCCTTTGAGCAAGACGCAGAGGATAAGTCGCTTATCTATATCAACACCACCAACGATGACTCATATATATGGACCTATTTGTCAGCGGCTGAGATGTTGGAATACAATGGTGATGCACAAGCAGCATGGACAGATATGGTAGAGATATTGAATGAATATGGTTTATTGGATTGGGTAATCGTCAATGGATCAGATTATTTCTCCACCAAAGATTACTTGACAGACCCAAGCGAAGTTGGTATATATACATTGATTGCTGCCGGCTACGACGGAGGACAAACTACAGAGCTGTTTACCTATGAGTTTGAAGTCACCGAAGATATGCTTGGTACGGAAGAAGAAGGTGGTGATGACGATGATCTTTTTGCTGCTCCACGCAAATTGTCAGGCAAAGTAAAAGCCAATACTCCTCAGTTCAAACTCAAAAAGAGGAAATAAGAAACCGGTAGCCTGCCATGGCAGATATACAAAGCGAAGAACGCTATCAGCCTTCTTCGCTTTTGTTTTTACTGAGAATGTAAGTCAGTAAAAGAGAGTGGAGCATAGCGGACTCGAACCGCTTACCTCAACACTGCCAGTGTTGCGCTCTACCAGATGAGCTAATGCCCCTACCTGTTTATCAACCTTTTATCTGTCTATGAGAGACAAAAAAATATAGTCACCCAAATGCGGACTATATTTTTTGTCGGGATGAAAGGATTCGAACCTTCGACCTCCTGGTCCCAAACCAGATGCGCTAGCCGGACTGCGCCACATCCCGTACAAAAAAGAATGAACCACAAGTGTTGTCCCTTTTTGCGGGTGCAAAAGTACTGCTATTTTTTCATTTGTGCAAGAGAACAGGGAAAAATATTTGCTTTTGTTGTATTGTTGCTGTCCGATGACATTATAGAGACAGAGTGTATTTCGTCTAAAAAGTCCGATAATGGGGTGTCAGAGCACAGGAGTAATTGTGCAGGGGTGCTTGCATACACCATTAAGGGTACTGATTACTTATTTTGTAGCCTATTAATTGCTTCAAATAAAGGAATGCGGACGAAATCGCGCTGCAAGATATAAGGATGAGGGATATGCAGTTCGGGAAGATTGATACGTTGTGTGCCATAAAGCAGAATATCAATATCGATGATACGGTCGTGATACTGACCGTTGTGCGATTTCCGGGTACGCCCCATTTGCCGCTCTATGGATTGTGTCGTTTGCAATAGTTGGAGTGGCGAAAGGGCAGTATCGAATACCGCTACGATATTCAGGAAATCGTGCTCCGACTGAAATCCCCATGGCTTGGAAGAATAAGCAGAAGAACAACAAACTTCTTTGCCTACTTGCTCACGCAAAAATTGCAAGCAGTGGGCAATATTGGCTTCTTTGTCGCCTAGATTAGTTCCTATGCCTAAAAAAGCATACATACCTTATATATACATCCGGAAAACAGAAACAAGTTTTATTTCACCGCTTCCCAAGCTATGCCGGCAATTCTGCCAACCGGTTCGTATAGGACAGACGACTGCTTCTGTGCCGGTTTGAGAATTAGAAAACGCTGGTCCAAAGCATTGAACGCCACCAACAAGACACTGACTAAAATAGCCCACTTTGCAGTTCCCAATACAGCTCCAAGAAGACAATTCAGCCAACCTAAAGAGATAGTGCGCAGTAGTTTACTTATCAGTTTGGCGACAACATGCAACAGCAAAGCTACTCCTATAAAGATAAGCATATAAGCGACAATATTGCATACCTGTTGATTCCAAGTAACGACATTCGCCAATATGTTTCCGAATGAAGGTGCATATATTTTTGCACAAACAACACCGGCAACAATGGCAACAACGGCAGTGAGTTCCACAACAAATCCCCGAATCAAGCCCCGTATCAGACCGAAAGCAATGGGAATGAGAATAATAATATCGAGCCAAGACATTGTGAGTTGAGTAGTTAAATAGCTGAGTAGTTGAGTCGTTGAGTAGTTGAGTAGTTGTGGTGATACAGGTTGTTATTATAAAAAAGAGCGGCTTGGGAGTCGCCCTTTTTTACTATGAACCTTATCAATCATTCTACTGATTAGTTCCCGTATTCACGCGGTTTCCAAGGTTGCCCGTCGGTGGTGTCGTAGAACAAGAGATCATCTACCGTACCATAACCTATGAACTTCAATCCACGTAAGGTGATAGACCAATCGAGTGCTACAGGATTATTACGTCCGTTGTCGGTGTACAAGCCAAGGATACCGCATACCGTTCCTTTGTATTCGGAATCGGGCAAATAGTAGCGAGCATATTTGGCATATTCCGAAGAGGAAACAATAGTAGGGTTGTTGTCATCATCCATTACAACACGGCCTTGCGGGTATCCGACGTTCTTCGTAGTAGGAGCAAATACATTGGCATGCTCATCGGTTTCGGGATTGCCATCTGTGCAGTTTGCCAATTCACCATAGTTGCTATATTGACCTGTGAAATGCACATCTTTGATAGCAACCAACTTACCGTCCATTTCCCATATCTTTTCGTTGTCGGTCAGGATAGAGGTGTAGTCGGTAATCTTAATAGTATCACATACAATCTTCTCAGGCTCCGGAAGACCAATGCGTTTGGTGGCTGACATAAAGCGTGCAGCAGGAATACGACCTGGTGCCCAACCTACTTTCTCTGTAGCCTTGTTGGCATTGATATTGTCGTTGTAAGCGGGTACACAGAGTTGTGGTTGGTTGGCATATTTGCCGATAGAAAGACCATTGACGCAAATCATTATCTCTTGTCCGATAGCATATTGCCCGGAGATACTACTTGCATCAACCGACAAACGCAATGCCTGTTGTTTGCCATCGACAATTTGCTGAATAACCATCGATTTATAGAAATTGCCTGCATAGTCTTCGGTTACTACCCGTCCACGGATATAGATGCGTTGTCCGGCAGAAGGAATGGTATCGATAGAGAAGAGACCTTTGTTGTTTTTGGTGTAGTCGGTAGGGTCCATCTGATATTGTCCACCGGAATATTCGTAGGAACGCAGACGAACCGGGAATATAACGCCGCACTTGGTCATATATTGCTCACGAAACTCGTTGAGCGTAAGAAGTTTGCCTCCTTCATTGTCGATAAGAGCCTGTGCAGCTTCTTCGGTGAGGAAGAGGTCGTCTTGGTTGATAGGTTCGGGTTGACATCCTACTAATGCCAAGACAGCTGCGATAATAATAAATATATGCTTTTTCATAATAGTAAGTGTGCTAAGGATTAGAACTTATAGGTAAGACTGAGGAAGAAGTTAGCGCCCCATGCATAGTAGTATTTCGACGGGAACTTCCATACGTTGGAGGTGATAACCGATTTCTCAGGCGTACTCTGTTGTACGTTGGCACGCGGCAAACGTGATTGCTGATAACCACCTGTCTTCATGTGCGTATTGTTGGTAATGTTGCTAACCGAAAGGTTGATGCTGAGCGACTGACGGTTAGGCAAATAGATAAGTTTACCTACAGATACATCGACCATCAAACGATTGTACCATTTGGCATCTACCAAACTTTCCTGGTCAGCCAATACGTTGTAAGGATATGCCAACTCTGGAATACCGTATTTGTCGGTAAGGGTAGTGGTGTTGCCCTCGCCGTCGGTGTAAGTTTGGATTGCACCTGCATCTTTGTAAGAACCGTTTACTGTTGTTCCGTCAGCACGTGTACCGGTGAACAAACCTTGCATACGGCGTGAAGGAGCATAATCGAGATAGTTCCAATCGAAATAAGAAACGGTGATATCCGCAAACCACATCTTCGGATGGAAGAAGGAGAGTTTCAAGCTTGTATTGAGTTGAGGACCGTTAGCCACTTTCAGCCCCTTGATGAGAACGCTGTCGGAGAGTTCGTAGATAGGGCCATTCAAGCCGTCTGCCAATGCCATACCGTTTTCTGCACTGGTAATGGAGTATGCGTTGGAAGTATAGTGGTAGTCGGCAATGGCAATCATCGGGGTCAAGGTGAAATAGTTGCCCAACTTGATAGCTGCAGCAGCTTCTATACCACGGTGTACACGGTTGATACCACTGATGGACTGGTTGACGAAAGTACGTGCTTCGTCATCGTAGTATCCATTGAGTTCGGTGCCGTTCCAGAAGTGTGTCTGGTAAGCTGTGATACGACCACGAATGACGGGGTAGTTGAATTCGTAAGTAAGGTCGTAGCTAACGGTTTTCTCCGATGCGGCATAGAACTCTTTGAGGTACTGTGGGTTCGCATGTGTGTATAAGGTAGCAATTGCACGGTCGTGTACACGGGGAGAAATATAAGCGTTGCGAGCCAGCGGTGCTGCAGTTTCAGCAAAGGCATTGACCTTCAAACTGTTTCTACCGTTAATCTTGTAGTTGAGACCGAGTTTGAAAGAGGGATCGAAGAAGTTGTAGCTATAACCGCGATAAGTATGAGCCGATTGTCCGTTCATGATGGCTTCGTAATCACGTCCCAAGTAGTAGAAAGCGTAATCGGGATTGAGTTGTGCCAGATACCAAGCACGACCGTTCAGCATACGGGTTGTACGATTCAAACCTGAATAAGTCAGTTTGAGTGCATAGTAGAAATCAATATCGGTGAAAGTCCATTGGTTCTGTGCCCATGCACCAATCTTGGTCATATTGATACGATAGTCGTATCCAAAGCGGTCACCGGTTTTTACAGACTGACTCGGGTTGAAGATATCGTTTTGCTTAACGTGTTCTATATCTTCTTGTTTCAGACCGATGTTGGATGCCAACTCTTTGATATCACGATCGGCAAATGGGTCGATATCTATCCATTGGTTACCACCGAGAAGGTCGTCAACCGTTTTGTAGTGAACGCCTTGCGAGTATTTGCCTTCGAGTCCGGCAGTGATAGTGAGGTGTTCGTACTCTTTGTTCTGATAGTTGATGTTGAGCATCGCTTCCTGAATGTCGTTGTGACGGCGCTCCAACATATATTTGGCAGATCCGGTCGGATTGAGTACATTGTTCTGATAGTTGGCTGCATAGAGGTTGTCCCAATTGATTTGGGTAGTAGCGTTATCGCGTGACTGCCATGCATCTACCAAGTTTTTGAAAGTAGCTTCGTCGATAGTAGGACCATAAGTGTAACCACCATAAGAAGAGAGTCCGCCTAACTCGTTGCCCGTCCAATCGCCAATGCCTTGTGAACCGTTGTAAGTATTGGTAATAAAGTTACCGTTCTTATCCAATTGTCCGTCGAAGAGGAACGAAGGCAGGTTGCGATAGTAATCGGGACGCGGGTCGGGAGCATTGTAGAAGGTGAGGGCAGAGTTGGAATACATACTATAATGATAGCCTGCACCTATCTTTAGGCTCTGTTTGTCGGTAATGTTCCAGTTCCAATTGACAATGGCTGTAGGGTCATAACTCTTAACAATGCGAGAGTTGCGCACTTTGCCGTTTTGGTAGCCCCAATACGGGTTGTAGTAAATAGAACCTGTCAGGTCATATACTTCTTGTGTTACACCTGCAGATTGGGCACGTTCGGTAGGCGCACCGAAAGTTACGATAGAAAGGCTCATATCGTTGTCCCAAACCCGTTCTGCAGAAAGGAAATAACCTACAGAGTTGTATTTGATACCTTCGCCGATAATGCCTTTTTGGTCGATATAAGGACTATAGCGCCACGCTGCAGAAGCGGCAAAAGCCCAACCATTGCTCATAAGACCTGTGGCATAGGTAGCATTGACACGGCCTTTGTAGTTACGATTGGTTCCAGCCAATCCGATTTTCCATCCTTGTGCATAGCGCGATGCGTTCATAAGAATGTTGGTGGATTGTCCGATGCTACCGAAAGTGAATTGGTTCGCCTCTATTCCGTTGATAACGTCTTTGTTACGACTTGCATCGTTGAGTCCGCCAATCATAGAGTAGTTGAAATTACCGCGTTCCTGATTGTTGAAACTGATTCCGTTGATGTAGGTCTGTTCGTAGGGCTGGTCGTAACCACGCTGGCGATAACGCACTGTACTCCATGCGTACGATGTATTGTTGTTGAATACATCGGTACTTGCACTTGCACTTGATGCCATGCTTTGCGAACGGCCTTCGTCGTCGTTAAGTTCGTTTTCCGACAATTGCAGAGTTACTTCGTCCTTCATATCACGTTGGATATCAGGTTTGATAGCAACCGTGCCCATGTCGTTGGTCTGGTTGGGACGGAGTTGCACTAATTTGACAGCGGTGAGATAGCCGTTTGCCTCGATAATGACTTCTTCGTCGATTGCCTCCAAATAGATCAGGGCAAATTCTCCATTCTGATTGGTCGTCGTGGAGATGTTCTGATTAGCAAGGGTTATTTTTGCTCCTACAACAGGGTCGTTGGCTTGCGCTGCCAGAATGACACCCCGTAGAGAGGTCTGTTGCGCATAAGCGGCAAGGAGTAAAAAACATGCCATCAGGGTAGTGAATGTTCTACGCATGTTACAATGTTTTTGTTGTATAATAGATTAGTTGTTTTCCGTTAAGCAAAGAGAGGTTAGAATTCTGCAGTTTTGGGTGTACGCGGGAAAGGAATGACATCGCGAATGTTCTGCATACCCGTAACGAAGAGCATCAGACGCTCGAATCCCAGTCCGAATCCGGCATGCGGTGCAGCACCAAAGCGACGTGTATCGAGATACCACCACATATCTTTCATAGGTATATTGCGACGCTCGATTTCGGCTACGAGTTTGTCGTAGTTTTCCTCACGGACTGAACCGCCAATGATTTCGCCAATGGCAGGGAAGAGTACGTCGGTACCTTGTACGGTTTTGCCGTCAGCATTGAGCTTCATATAGAAGGCTTTGATTTCCTTGGGGTAGTCGGTCATGATGACAGGCTTGCGGAAATGTTCTTCCACGAGATAACGTTCGTGCTCCGAAGCCAAGTCGCAACCCCAATATACAGGGAACTCGAATTGTTTTCCGCTACGCACCGCTTCTTCCAAAATCTCGATACCCTTGGTGTAAGGCAAGCGGACAAACTCGGTATTGACAACGCTACGGAGACGCTCGATGAGGGTCTTGTCGAACATATCGTTGAGGAACTGCAAGTCGTCGATACAATGCTCCAAAGCCCAGTTGACACAATACTTAAGGAAATCTTCTTCCAAATCCATCAGTTCGTCAGCCTGTATGAAAGCCACTTCGGGTTCTATCATCCAGAATTCAGCCAAGTGACGGGGTGTATTGGAGTTCTCTGCACGGAAAGTAGGACCAAAGGTATAAATCTTACCCAAAGCCATAGCAGCCAACTCGCCTTCCAATTGACCGGAAACGGTGAGACTGGTTTGTTTGCCAAAGAAATCGTCGGAGTAATCAATCTTTCCGTTCTCGTCTTTCTTCAGGTTATACAAGTTCTTGGTGGTTACCTGGAACATCTGTCCCGCTCCTTCACAATCGGAAGCCGTAATCAACGGAGTATGGAAATAGAAGTAACCATGCTCGTGAAAATAGGTGTGGATTGCCATAGCCATATTGTGGCGAATGCGGAAAACAGCGCCGAAAGTATTGGTACGGGGACGCAAATGCGCAATGTCGCGCAAGTATTCCAAAGTGTGGCCTTTCTTCTGCAAAGGATAGGTTTCGGGATCGGCAGTACCATATATTTCAATCTCTTCCGCCTGAATTTCAACGGTTTGCCCTTTTCCCATCGACTCGACCAAACGACCGGTAACGCTCAAGCAAGCACCGGTAGTGATAGGCTTTAAGGATTCTTCGGAGAACTTATCCAGATCGGCAACGATTTGGATGTTTTTGATGGTTGAACCGTCGTTGAGAGCAATAAATGCTACATTCTTATTACCTCGGCGAGTACGCACCCAACCCTTTACATTGATTTGAGAATTGAAGTCTGTTGACTTAAGTGCATCAATAATAACTGTACGTTTCATATCTAAATATAATAAGTATGCAAAGATAGTAATAGTTCGGGGATTGTGCAAGAGAAGAGGGAAAAATAGTTAACAGTCAATAGCAGATAGTTAATAGCTAATAGTTAATATTCTGATAAATAACGGTTAGCATTCGGATTGTTAACCTTACAAATTGCTCTTTTGCAGGCGAGGATGCCCATATCCAGACAATTGGAAAAAGGAGCAAGGACAAAAGAGTATTTATGATTGACGATTTGAGGATTCGGTTCTCCATGAATTGCTATTAATGAACCATTCGTTTTGTGCGGACGATTTACGGGCACATCTTCAATGGCTACCGCTGACAATAAGCACGATAGGATGGTGATGGTACGATGATAGTACACTGATCCTCCATGGATGTCCCATCGTGCTACGGGGGTGGTACGGGTGTGCTACGGGAGTTGGTAGCACGAAGGAAGCACAAGGTGTGCTTATCGGTAGCGTATGGGTAGCTGAATCACCAAGTAATCACCAAGTAATCACCAAATAATCACCAAATAACGGTAGCACAGTCGTATGATGATGAAATGGAGACGATAAGGAGACGGAGCGTGCTCCGCCTCTACATAGACATTGCGACCAGCTTAGACGCGATAAATCGCGTCTCTACAAGGTGTTATCGGGCTTTGGAGACGATGTTCACATCGTTTCCAAAGAGCGTTATAATGGCAACTGTGCCGATAACAGAATAACCGACAGTGTTTTAGAGCGGGAAAGCACCGGTGGTGGAGAAACCGCCATCGTGGTAGATATTCTGCATAGTGAGCTTGCGGGTGTAGTCGGAAAAGAGCATGACACAGAAAGCCGCACAATCGTCTGCCGTAGCGTTCCCAAGCGGTGAGAGTCGGTCGGCAAGCGTGAAACCATCGTCAAACCCCTGTATGCCACTGCCCGCCGTGGTGCGCGTGGGTGATTGAGACAAAGTGTTGATACGCACATGTTTTTCTCTGCCATACACGAGTCCGAAGTTACGTGCAATCGATTCCAAAAGCGCCTTCGCATCCGCCATATCGTTGTATCCGGGGAAAGCCCGCTGTGCAGCAATGTAGGAAAGTGCCACTACAGAAGCGTAGTCAGCCAATGCATCGAGGCGATGGGCTACTTGGAGCATCTTATGGAACGAGACAGCGGATATATTGAGCGTTTGATTGAGATAATCGTAGTTAAGGTCTTCATAGTCAATGCCTTTACGCATGTTGGCAGACATAGCTACAGCATGCAGGACGAAGTCGATTTTACCTCCCAACAGCTCTTGCGATTGGGTGAAAAGGTTCTCCAAATCGGTGATATTAGTCGCATCAGCGGGAATGACGGGGGCATTGACTGTGGCAGCCAATTGATTGAGTTGCCCAAAACGCAAGGCAACCGGTGTATTGGTAAGGACGAGAGTTGCGCCTTCTTCGATACAGCGTTTGGCTACCGACCATGCAATTGATTGCTGGTTGAGTGCACCGAAAATGATGCCTCGCTTACCGGCTAACAGATTGTGTGACATAAGACAACGGAATTTCAGCAACTCTCGAACTGAGTCAAGAAGCGCACGTCGTTCTCGGAGAAGAGACGCAGGTCTTTGACTCTGTATTTGAGGTTAGTAATACGTTCGACGCCTAAACCGAAGGCGTAACCGGAGTAGATGGTACTATCTATTCCGCAGGATTCCAGTACGTTAGGATCAACCATACCGCATCCGAGAATCTCGACCCAACCGGTGTTTTTGCAGAATGAACAGCCCTTGCCACCACATATATTGCACGAGATATCCATCTCGGCACTCGGCTCTGTGAACGGGAAATAGGACGGACGCAGACGAATCTTGGTGTCAGGTCCGAACATCTCTTTTGCGAAATAGAGCATTGCTTGGCGAAGGTCGGCAAAGGATACGTTTTTGTCGATATATAGTCCTTCAATCTGGTGGAAGAAACAATGCGCACGGGCAGAAATGGCTTCGTTGCGATAAACACGACCGGGGCAAAGGACACGGATAGGCGGTTTCTGCGAGGTCATTACGCGCGTTTGCACCGAACTGGTGTGGGTGCGCAGGAGAATATCGGTCGGCTTCTGAATACCCTTTTCCTTATTAATAAAGAAGGTGTCCTGCATATCACGTGCCGGATGCTCTGGTGCGAAGTTGAGCATTCCGAATACGTGGAGATCATCCTCAATCTCAGGACCTTCTGCTACCGTAAAACCGATGTGCGAAAAGATGTCGATAATCTCTTCGCGGACCAACGAAAGCGGATGACGCGTACCCAAAGCGATAGGGTCGGGAGTGCGTGTAAGGTCTTGTTTCTCTTCTTGTTGAGTTCGTGCAGCCACTTGCTCCTTGAGCTCGTCGATGCGCGATTGGGCTTGGAGTTTGAGGTTGTTGAGGAGCATACCGATTTCCTTCTTTTCATCGGCAGCCACATTGCGGAAATCACCGAAGAGGGCAGTGATTTCTCCTTTTTTACTCAGGTACTTGATGCGCAGGTTTTCCAGTTCTTCAGCGTTGGTAGCCTGCATGTCTTGCACTTGTTGCAAGAGTTGGTTTATACGGTTCTTCATAAGATATGTTTATGCGAATGTTTGATAGTGCAAAGTTATAGTTTTTTTGGCTATTACGCAAATTGTTTGTACTTTTGCAGATAAATGAAGAGATATAAATACATTTTCCTTGCTTTTTTGTGTTTTCCGTGTGTGTTGCAGGCGGAAGTGCAGATGCGTTACCATGGTGCGGTGACGGCAGGCTGCTATATGAAAGGCAGTATCGCCGACGGTTGGATAGGGCAACGACCTATTTTAGGCGGCGAAGTGGCTGTGGAGTTCCTTCCAACGGGGCGTTGGGAGAGTTTGCAGTGGTACAACAATGCGTCAGTCGGTATCGCTTTCGACTATCTGAATCTGACCAACGACAAGTACTTGGGACAAGCGTTTGCACCTTATATATATATGAACGTGCCTTTGGTGAATCTGCCGCATTTTGTGCTGGGCATCCGCCCCGGTATAGGTGTGGGTTTCGTGGACAAGACCTATTATAATACGGTGCCGACAGAAGAAAAGGGCGTTCCGGGTTCGATACGATATCCGACTTCCAACGGTGCGATAGGTAGCCACACAAATGCCTATTTTGCCGAGGCACTGTATATGGAATTCCCGATAAAACGGGGCTTTGCAATAACGGCATCGTATGGATGGTATCATATTTCGAACGGCTCGATACGGCAGCCGAACTCGGGATATAACATGTTTAACGGCATGATCGGATTGGCATATACACCTCACGAAGAACGATATACAGCGCCAGAGACACATGTTCCGAAACATTTGTACGAGGGCAAACGCTGGGATGTGGAAATATCGGCAAGCGGTGGCGTAAGACAGGCGTATTTTGCTGATAACCGATACTTTGGCGTAGGGGCATTGTCGGTTTCCGCCCATTGGCGTCCTTGGAGTATTTTCAAGATAGGCGGCGGTGTGGATGTGTTCTACGACGGATATTATCGCAGTGTGTGCGATGAATTTGCCACAGATAACCAGCTTGTTACATTGTTTGGCAAGACTTATCTACGGGAAAGCCGGATAGAAAATTGTTTCCGTGTGGGACTGAGTCTACAGCCTGAATTTATAGTAGGCAATTTCACGGCGGGCATTCATTTCGGGGTGTATCTGTATGACAACATCAAAAATTTGGAGCCTTATACAGATGTGGAGGATAACGGCGGCAAGAAACTGCATCGTGGAGTGTTTTATGCCTACGATATTCTGAATGCGGGCGTCCGGCAGGACGGATGGCTCTATACACGTATTTTACTCAAATACCGGTGTACTGAACATCTGTTTGTACAATTGGGTATGAAAGCCCATCTGACGAAAGTTGAGTTTATTGACGCCGGTCTTGGGATTTGTTTCTAAGTGACTGATGTATAATATCTTCCATTAACATTATTTCCTCATCAGGAACACCTTTACCAAGGAGTATCGGCGTATCGTTTTCGAAAGCACTAACGAATTGACGGGGGCTTTCGGATAGTTCCCAACTATGGCGATAGGCATTGAGTGCCTCTTGCCGATGATGCTTAGTGAACAACAAATGTCCATAGTTCATCCAATCGTTGGCAGTGGCATCCTTCAGACGGATATTTTGCTCGAAATAGCGCTCTGCATATTCCATTTTGTCAACCATGAAGGCGCACCACGCCAAGCCACGAGCGACGTTGGTGTCGTTAGGGAAGAGGATATCCAGTTTGAAGAACAACTGCAAAGCGTCTTGAAAGCGGTTCAAATCCATCAGATACTTGGCTTTGGCTTGCAGATACGATTGTTTGTCAGGCTGTTTTTCCAACAACTGATCATAATATGCGAGTGCCTCTTCGGTTCTGCCGGAATTGCGCAGGCAGGTGGCAATATGATGGAGCGTCCATTCATCGTCGGAGATAAGAAGTGAGCGCTGCAGTACTTCGACAGCTTCGGCATATTTCTTTTGTTTCTGAAGAGCATAGCCTAACTTCTGCAAAATCTGCACATCAGCTTTTTTCTCTTGCCGATAGAGGTATTCGGCTTGCTCGTAGAGCTGAATGTGCAAACATTTGTCGGCAAGGCTCAAACGCTCCTTTGGGGAAGTGACAACGAGGTTGAAGAAATGCGAACTGCAGAGATTTTTAATGGCATCGGGCAGTATGTTTTCCACTTCCCACGGGTTATGATTGAAGAACCGGTAGAAAGTGCGCACTTGGTCGCGTGCCATGTCGTGTGGCGTACGTTTTTCGTGTAGGTCAATCATCCCCAGTTGCTTGAGTTCATCCAATTGATTGGCAATGGGAAAATTGCTTAACTGATTTTCTATCTGCTTGTAAAGCAGGCAGGTAGCGTATCTGTCGATATTGCAAATATTGATGTTGGCAGCCATTAATCCACGTGTAAGAATCATCTCTTTGCTGTCGGGTTTGATATCTATTTCGGGGTGAGTCCACGAGAAAGGTATAAACCAGTTGGCCATATCTTTGCGGAAGAAGTCCATGCGCAGCATATCAATAGTCGAACTATACGTAAAATCGGCGCCCTCATGATTGAGGCGGGTGATTTCGTCGAGATGCTTATTAAAGGTGTCGTTCACCTCTTTGCTCCATTGTGGATTGCCTTCTTCGGCATCTTCGATATTGATAATGACAGGCCCCTGAGGATTGCCTATTTTCGGCAATAAATCCTGCTGGATTTGGCGCATGACATCGTGTGTCTGACGGGTGAGTGTGGTTTCGATTAACAGGCGTATGATATCTTGCCAGTATTTCTTTATATCCGATTGATTAATTAAGAGTTGCAACCTCTCTTGAAGTTGGGGGAAGAAAGGCAGCAGATAGTTGTATTTGAGATAAATCAATGCCAGACCGGTCATTGCCCGTTGCATGGATTCATCAAAAGAGGAGAGCGCAACATCGGTGAGGGCAATGATTTTAGAAGGAGAAAAATGCTGTAGAATACCGATAGTGATGCCCGAAATAGCCATAGAAACTGTTTGTTGATCAGCACTTTGTATCATTTCTTTCAGTTGCTCGATGGCTTGAGTATCGTTGTTGTCCATGAAAAGAAAGCGATAGAAGACATCTTTCAGTTGGTCGAAACGATTGGTAGAACCTTGCAGTCCTGCCCACGATGATTTGAGTGCAAGCCACGAAGCCGATTCGTCCTTTGTCTCGAAAGCAATTCGCACATCTTCCAACAGCAAAACAGCTTCTGCCGTGAGTTGCATAAAAATGCGTTCACGGTCGGGGTCGTTTTGGTCGGAGAGGAAATAGTCGATGAGATATTGATAATTCTGCTCTATGCTATGCCAACGGTCGCTCAATGCACTGTCCTGCAGATTGATGAGCATGATTTTTATCTCAAACAATGCGTCAAACAGAAGGTGTTTCGATAGTTTCCGGTTTATGGCATTAAACTTGTTGTCCATACGGGGTTATCCTAATTGATTGATATGTTTCAATCGTTGCATGTCTAAGATTTTGATTTTCCTACCGTCGATACTAATCACTTCTTCTTCTGCAAAATTCGCCAAGGTGCGTATGGCATTGCTCGTTGTCATATTAGACAGATTAGCAAGGTCTTCGCGCGACATATACATACTGATAGTTGCTTGGTCATCGTCCAATCCGTAGGTATCTTTCAGGTAGAGCAGTGTTTCTGCCAAGCGGCCTCTGATATGTTTTTGGCCGATATTAACAGAGCGTGTATCGCTACCTCCCAAGTCTTTTGCCATTTCAACCATCATGAGGTAGCAGAACTGTGCATTCTCTTTGATGATGTACATAAATGCTTCACGTTCAATAAAATATATCTCACATGGTTCACAACAACTGACACTTGTGTTGTAGGTCCCGCCGGCAATGATGGCGCGATATGCAAAAAGATCGTGAGGTTTCAGCATGCGGATAATAGCCGTACGGTTGCCTACACCACCTTTATACACACGCAAAGTACCGCTAATGATCATCATCATGTGCGTAGGTGTATCGCCTTCAGAATGAATAACTTCATTCTTTCGATAAGCATAGGCTTGTGCATGTTGGTGAATATATTCTTTTTCGCTGTCAGTCAATACATTCCAAATAGGATTCATTTCCCAAAGACTTGGAATCTCATGTGTAATCTTTTTTGCCATGTTTACAAAACCCCGTTACTATTATGCAACTCGTCTGCAAAGTTAAACAATATTTCCGTTACGACCAAATATTATATGCTGTAAAACATATTTATTAGCGTATTTTCTGACATTTTTGCACAATTTCTACAGCCAAAAACGGCTGTCTTGGAGAAAAATTATATCGGGCTGTCGGTGTCATCCATTATTGCATTGTAGTTCATTGATGAACCGTAGCTTGCAAATTCTTGTTTGTTCGAGCCTTGTTCCAACACTGCAGAATCCTCTTCTGGAGCTGAATATGTATCATCCGTATTCAAGAATCGGGCATGCGACTGGTCGAATCGCAAGACCACCGTTTTTGTGGCACCATTACGATGTTTGGCTACTATAATTTCAGCCATACCAATCATTTTGGCATCGTAGCCTTCCGAGCGTTCTCCATTGCGGAAATAATATTCCGGACGGTGAATAAAGCAAACCATGTCGGCATCCTGCTCAATGGCTCCCGATTCACGCAAGTCGCTCAACTGAGGACGTTTTCCGTCACTTCCGGCACGCCCCTCTACCGAACGGTTCAATTGCGAAAGGGCAATGATAGGAATATCCAAATCTTTAGCTAATGCCTTGAGATTTCGGGAGATTGTGCTCACCTCTTGCTCTCGGCTGCCGAAACTCATACCCGTTGCATTCATCAATTGAAGATAGTCGATGATGATGCATTGGATATTGTGCTCACGCTTCAGTTTTCTCGCCTTGCTCTGCAATTCGAATACCGACAAACTGGGTGTATCATCGATATAAATAGGTGCTCCCATCAATTCCGTAATGCGTGTTTCCAGTTTGTTCCACTCTTTGGCACTGATATTTCCGTTACGAATCTTTTCACCTTCTATCTCGCAAACGTTCATAATCAGACGGTTAACCAATTGTACGTTCGACATTTCCAACGAGAACAATGCGATGGGTGCTTTGTAGTTGACCGCCATGTTCTTTGCCATACTCAGCACAAATGCCGTTTTACCCATGGCAGGACGAGCGGCAATGATGATAAGGTCGGATGCTTGCCAACCGGAAGTTACCTTGTCCAGGACCTTGAAACCGCTCGGAACACCGGAAATACTGTTGGTGTTTTCTCCTGCTTTTTTAATCCGGCGGAATGCTTCGTCGATGATACTGTCTATTTGAACAACATCACGTTTGATGCTTCGTTGACAGATGTCGAACACGCGTCCTTCGGCAAAATGCATAATGTCTTCCACATCTTCCGCTTCGGCGTATGCTCGTTCGCTCACTTCCGACGACATACGAATCAGTTCGCGTGCCAAAGCCTTTTGGGCAACAATCTGAGCGTGGTATTTCAGGTGAGCCGTACTGGCGATTTTGCTGGTGAGTTGCGAAATAAACAGCGGTCCTCCCACATCTTCCAAAGTGCCGTTTTTGTGCAATTGTTCCGTCACGGTCATCATATCGATAGGAGCCTCTTTGCTCGCAAGGTCTTGTATGGCTTGATAAATCTTTTTGTGCGATTCTTTGTAGAAACTGTCAGGTGTAAGCATTTCAGCCACAGATGAATAGGCTTCTTTTTCCAACATGAGGGCACCCAATACCGATTCTTCCAATTCCAACGATTGCGGTGGCATAATGCCGGCTCCATTGGGACCTACTTCTGGAGTCTGTTGCTTTTTTCTTTTGTACGAACGGGTTGTATTTTGTGTTGCAGCCATACGTGTAATAGGTTGTTTTATTTGCAGTTGTTGCTTGAATGATAGGTGATTATGTTTTGTCCGATTTGCTTGTTTACAAATCTTGTGTTGATTGTTTGCAAAGATACATAGTCTTTTGCATTTGGGCAAATAAATTTATGAACAATCTTTCAACAACCGTTCGTTTTTCAGTTGTAGTTAGGACGATGTAGTAAGGACTAATTACTTTTGATCAGTTTCTCACCTTCTCACCTTTTCAACTTCTCATCTTCTCAACTTCTCAACGTATATCTAAATTACTACATAATACCCATAAGCCTGCAAGAGTGGGTGATTAGTGGGTGATTAGTAGGTGATTCAGCTGATATCAAGCCAACATCTGAAGAAGGAATACGGTAGAAATGTGTATCAAAAGTTTATGAGCAAGTGGACGATGGTACAATGATAAAAAGAGCAAAGATAGCTTATCTATTGCCTAACTCCACATCTTTACTGCTCAATATATCATAGTTTTCATAACTTTCAAGAGAAAAATACAGAAATCCAGCATAAATCGTCGTTATTCTATATTTTTTTTGTATCTTTGCACACTGATAGACATCTACAGAATATGGCAAAACTATTATTGTTGACAATGGTGGTCGTACTGCTGGCGGTTATCCTACTGAGTATCAAGATGATACTTAGGAAAAACGGTCGTTTCTCCAGTATCCATATCTCCGATAGCAAGGCGATGCGGGAGCGTGGTATTCATTGCGCCACCTCGCAGGATAGAGAAATACGGAGGAACAGCAATAAGAAAATTGATGTAAAACAACTTTGATAAATTCTAATAATTATTGATATGAATAAATTACAATTAGTTATCGATGCAGTAGTGCTGGCAGCACTGATTGCGTTATTCGTTTTGGTGTTTCAACGTCCCGCTGCTCAGGTTGTAGCAACCGAAGAAGGGGGAGCAGTGGCTGCAACCGAACAATTGCCAATCGCTTATCTTAACTTGGATTCGCTTTTGCAACAGTACAATTTTGCTATCGAAGCCAACGACCGCTTGATGTCGAAACAGGAAGACGCACGCGTAAAACTGAATTCCCGTGCCCGTACCTTGCAGAATGAAATGGCTGATTTCCAGCGCAAACTCGATAACAACGCATTCTTGAGTCGTGAACGTGCTGAAAGCGAGGCACAACGCCTTCAGAAAAAGCAACAGGATTTGCAAGACCTCGAAGCACGCCTCACGCAAGAGATTATGGAAGAAACCGCTAAGCTCAATCTCCAGCTCAAAG
Organism: Bacteroidales bacterium; assembly: GCA_022783865.1. GTDB lineage: Bacteria > Bacteroidota > Bacteroidia > Bacteroidales > Paludibacteraceae > Colicola. The sequence continues at coordinate 6,907 of JALFYY010000018.1, read as the reverse complement.
ATACTTTGGATGCTTACTTGAAAGAATTCAATGCTGACGGCAAATACCAGATTATCTTTGCTAACACACAAAGCGACAATGTTTTGTGCGCACAACCCGGATATGATATTACAGCCGATGTGGTTGCCGGACTGAACAAGCGTTATAGCAAGAAATAATCTCCTCTGAGGAGAATCACCCATATACAAAAAGCGACATAACCCGTGTTGTGTCCTTTTTGTCATATATATGAACCAAGTGAGCAAACGCAGCGTCATACTGTTCTATAAACCTTATTGGGTTTATATTGTTTTCGATATCATTCTATTGATATTGACTTTCGTCATTATTCTCGCTTGGGCACCTCTGTCCACACAGATTCCGTTCCAAAAATACTATCCGTTTGCTATAGTATTCTCTCTCTTGTGGTTGGTAATCAGTTATTTCGCTCACCGCTATGTGCGCATCAAGTTTATGCGTATCGGTGTCAATGCACTCCGCTTGTTGGTCACTACCATACTCGTTTTTGGCTGTATGGAAGGGTATATCGAATTGGTTTCATGGTTAGGCGAAAAAGAATATTCCATTTGGATGTTGCTCACGGTTTGGCTCGTGATGTTGGGCGTGAGTGTCGTTTTTATGCTCTTTTGGCACGCCTATCGCTATGCCCTCAATCAGGAAGATGAAATAGAGCGAGCACCCGAACGCGGACCCCAATCAGTTCTCTTTCCTCCCGAACTTTCTCTGACCGATGAGCAAAAAGCCGAGGTTAGGCAGCACATGGCGACTGTTTCTTCCGAAGAAGCCGTCCGTTTCTTGGAAGAGAACTTGGATATTTACTCTTCCAATACCTATACCGTACGCACCAACGATATCTATAATATACAGAGAATAAAGTATTTCCGCTACGATACTATCATCAATTTCATGCTCCTCAACAATGTGCGGGGCATCAACAAGATGTTTGGTATTGTCAATGATAAATTGCCCGATGACGGATTGTTTGTGTGTTGTTTTGTACGCCAAAGTACCCTCAAACGGCAAGTGCTGATGAAGTATCCGCCTGTTATCAATTGGCTTGTTTATTTTCCCTTATATATATATAAGCGTGTCATCCCGAAAATATTCATGACTTCCCGTCTTTATTACGATATCACCGAAGGTAAAGATCGCGTACTGAGCAAAGCCGAAGTCATGGGGCGACTCTGTTATTGCGGATTTGATATTGTCAACGAGCAGAAGATCAACGATGTAACCTACGTTATTGCCCGTCGGAGTTTCCGACCCAAAACAGTCGTTCGTCGTTACTATGGTATCTTCGTCAAGCTCAATCGGGTAGGGAAGAACGGGAAGATTTTTCCGGTCTATAAGTTCCGCACCATGCACCCGTATTCCGAGTATCTGCAACCCTATATCTATCAACGATATGGCTTGCGGGAGGGTGGCAAACTCAACCACGATATACGTGTTAGTCACACGGGGCGTTTCATGCGGAAATACTGGATCGACGAACTCCCCATGCTTCTCAATCTCTTGCGTGGCGATATGAAATTAGTTGGTGTGCGCCCTATTTCCAAGCATTATTTTTCTCTATATAGTGAAGAATTGCAACAGAAGCGCATTCACCACAAGCCCGGATTACTTCCGCCTTTCTATGCAGATATGCCCAAAACGTTGTCCGAAATCGAAGCCTCGGAACTCAAATATCTGAACCGTTGCGAAGAGAAGGGTACGTTTTCCACCGATTTCATCTATTTCTGGAAGATATTCTATACTATCATATTCTGTCATGCACGTAGCCACTAATTACATCCGAAGATGATCAAGAAATGCACCACCATACTATTCGCACTGTTTTTTGCCGTATCCACATCCGTTTGGGCGCAATACATTCCGCAAAGTGTGCAATATACGCAGATCTATGATTTTCTCGATGAATTGGCAGGAGAGGGTATTATTCATCTCAATTCTGCTATTAAGCCTTACAATCGTAATCTCATTGCGCAAAAACTCACCGAAGCCCAAGCAGCTGATTCCCTGCTGAATAAACGGCAGAAAGCGGACTTGCGTTTCTATATGAACGACTTTGCGCTTGAATTGGATACCATACCTGATAACTATGTAGAGTGGACCGATCGCCGTACTTTCAACCTCAGTCTGGCGCAACCGGCTTTCCATGCTATGACAAAAGACCGGAAATTCAAGTTCAGTCTCAGGCCCATTCTCGGCATGGATATCTATGCATCCAAGAAAGGTGCCGTTATCAAACGTTGGTATGGGGCTGAATTGCAAGCAGATATTGTCAATCACGTATCAATCTGGGGCAGTCTTCGCGATATATCTTGGAATGGCACTGCCTTATTGAGCGACAAATACTATCCTTCGGATTATGCCCAAGCCGAAGGAGCCAAACTGACCCGTGGGCGGTATCTCAACAATCTTCCGGGCGTGCAATACAAAGAAGCTACGTATGGTGGCGATTTCTCCGATTCCAAAGGCGGTATTGCGCTTTATTCGTGGTGGGGCGGAATCAGTGTGCAGCGCGAAAACATCGTTTGGGGCGATGCTTACCATTGTTCCAATATCCTTTCGGGGCGCAATCCTGCTGTACCTATGGTTTCGCTCAAACTGCACCCTGTGCGTTGGTTCGAGTTCAACTATTTCCATGCCTGGCTCGTGAGCAACGTCATTGATAGCACCTATACTTATCAAGAGCATTATGCCGAAGGCGTTACCAAAACACACTACCGTTCTGCTGCTAAGTATATGGCTGCCAATATGTTCACGTTTAGTCCTGTACGCAAACTCAGTTTTTCTCTCGGTAACTCTATTGTCTATGCCGAGCGTAATCCGCAGGCGGCATATTTCATTCCTATCGCTTTCTATAAGTCGCTCGACCACTTGTTGACCAAGGGAATGCGGGTGGAAAACCAGAACTCACAACTCTTCTTCACCATCAATACCCGGAATCTCAAACACCTCAACGTATATGCTTCTGTTTTCGTTGATGAGTTCAAGTTCGACCGGTTGAAAAAGAACAATCCGGCTCACAATCCCGTTTCTTATTTGGTGGGCTTCAATTTGAGCAATTGGCCCTTGCAGAATCTCTCGGTCAAGGCGGAATTCATGCGTGCCAACGTGGCAAACTATACCCATTCAATCGACGTACTCTCCTATACCTCAAACGATTATCTGATGGGGCATTATATGGGCGACAATGCTCAGAACATCTTTGCCGAAATCAAATACAAGCCTGTTCGCGGTCTTTCGTTGGCATTCTCTTATACCAACGATACCAAATATAACAACTACAATTATTTGCGGAGCGAGATAATAAACATTATTTCCCAAAAGCCTTTTGCCGAGCGTACCTATCAAAACGATATTTTTGCCTTCGACGCTGTGTATGAGGTCTTTAACAACTGCTATGCTGTCATCAATATGCAGTACAACAATGCACGTGGCTTTGCGCCAACTTCCGAAAAGATTGCAGGTGAAGACCGTGGTGCCAACAATACCGAACTGTCCGGTGAGGCGTTGCAGCAGTATTATTTGGATAAGTTTGCACCGCTCTATTGGCAGGGAAAGAACTTTACTTTTATGTGTGGACTGAGTTTTAGTTTCTGATATGCAATCGTTTCTGCGCTTTCTCAAAACTTACACATTGCCCATTGCTATGCTCTTGGGCATTATCGGTTATCGCTATTTTCGTCTGTTGGCGCCTGTCACACATTATTTGATAGTGCTGATGCTCTATTTCACTTTTTGCAAAGTGGATATCAAAGACATGCGTTGGCAGCCTTGGCATGGTTGGTTATTGCTTTTGCAACTCACGCTAAGTATTGGACTTTTCTATATCTTGCGTCCTTTGGATACTGTTTTGGCACAAGGCATTATGATTTGTATTCTTATGCCCACAGCCACGGCGGCGGCAGTTGTAACCGGAAAACTCGGGGGCAATGTAGCTGCACTTACCACCTATACCTTATTGAGCAATCTTGTTGTTGCGATTCTCGTACCTGTTTTTTTTCCGATAGTCGAACCGGGTAATCATATCTCTTTCCTCGAAGGTTTTCTCACCATTCTTTCCCGTGTCTTTCCATTGCTGATAGGTCCTTTCCTCTTGGCATGGTTCACTCGCTTTGTCTATCATAAACTGAAGCACCGGCAACTTGTGCTGCCTAAAGCTCTTTCGGCAGCACCATTCTATGTTTGGGCATTCTCTTTGGTGATTCTTATGGCAGATACAACCTATTCGCTCTTAAACGATGACTACGACCGCCATGCCGCACTCTGGCTCATAATAGGTTCATTGATAACTTGTTTGCTGCAATTCTTTTTGGGAAAAGCCATCGGAAAGCACTATCATATGCGCATCTCGGCAGGACAAGCCTTAGGGCAGAAGAACACCATTCTCGGTATTTGGATGGCGCACACTTATCTTCAACCTGTCGCCGCCTTGGGGGCAGCGGGATATATTGTTTGGCAAAACCTGTTCAATAGCTACCAACTTTGGAAACAGCGCAAAAAAGACCGGTTATAATTGTTATCTGATAAAAGTTTATTGTACTAAAGAAAGTATCCTGCTGTCGGGGTGCACGGGGTCCCCATAGAGCTATGCTCGTGTGGGGTGTCAGTTGGGCGTCCCCGCCCGCATACACAGAAAGTGTACAAATTACTGGTTTATCAATGGGCATTAATGGAGAACCAAACCGTCAGGCATACTTTCACCCAATAATGAGATATTAATTATTAACTGTCAACTATTTCCGTTTTCCACGTAAGTAATAATCCACAATAATACTCCTGTCTGCAATCGTCTTTGGATAGGACACAATAGCTTTCTGCAAGTTCTCTTCCCGAAGCGGTTTATATGCTTTGCGCAAATGTTGGAAATCCCATCGTGCTTTCACTACTGCTCGAAAATTGCCCCATTCACATTTGATAAGGTATTGCATGGCAGCCACATAGTCAAGCAAACACCTGACTGCCAACACCTTGTGCAAACGATTATCCGGCAAGTTCTTATACAGCATCAGCAGGTTGTTCCTGAAGTTCAGATACGTTTTTCTCGGATTGTCGTATGCCAACGCACCGCCACCTACATGATACACAGTCGATTCCGGTACGCATACCAATCTGTAGCCTCTGCATTGCAGTCTCCAGCACAAATCTATCTCTTCCATATGGGCAAAGAAACTTCCGTCTAATCCGCCATTTTCTTTATAAACGTCAGTGCGAATGCACAAACATGCCCCCGTTGCCCAAAATACATCCGTCACATTGTCATATTGCCCCCTGTCTTCCTCCACATAATCTCTTATGCGCCCTCTGCAATAAGGGTATCCCCATTTGTCCATATATCCTCCTGCGGCCCCTGCGTGTTCGAATTTCTTGGCTCCGCTTTGCTCTTTTTCTGTGAACGACAATACTTTAGGCTGACAGGCAGCCACATCCTTGTGAGCGTCCATATAGCTCAGTAAAGTAGTCAACCAACCGGTTGTTACTTCCACATCAGAGTTGAGCAGTACAGCGTAATCGGCATCCACTTCTTCCAAGGCTTTGTTGTAACCTTCGGCAAATCCGTAGTTCTTATCAAACTGAATAATTCTGATTGTAGGGTAGTCGCCTAATACGGCAATCGAATCATCGGTTGAGCCGTTGTCTGCCACAACAATTTCCATGTCCTTTCCTTTGCTCTCTTTCACTACCGATGGCAAGAACTTCCGGAGCATATCAGCACCGTTCCAGTTCAATATCACAACCGAACATCTCATCTTTTTCTCAGCAATATCTCTTTCGTTTCTGTTTCTTTCGAAGGCAATCTTCCTGCTTGATGATCCGATTTCCATATAGCAACCTATATCTGTATATTTTCTTGTGCGAATACTGGCGCGTACGAATTAGTATATATTGCTTCGCAAAAACAGGTGCATTGTCAATCTATTCAATATCAGTTGCTTGCTTTTATGAGTAGCAACCATTGTTTGTCTCTCGTTCAGAGTGCTTTCCAACTCGCAAAAGTCGTCAAAATTGCCTCTTTTTAGGCGATATATTGTCTGTTACTACCACACAATGAGCGACACAATTGCAAGGAAACACCTCAGAGCTTCCTGATAGCAAGTCCCCAAGTCGGAGTTTAATCTTCTTCTTCGTAGATGCCGATGCTCAAGCCATATTCGTACTCACCGTCCAAGATAAGTTGAATGGTTTCGTCGGTCAGCTTGATGCCGTCTTTTTGGGCAGCCTTCTTGACGTAGTTGAATAGTTTTTCTTCATCGATTGAAGCCTCTTCGGCAGTATCCTCGTCAACCAAACCTTCATCCTCGTAGAAATCGTAAATAACGTCCAAAACGTATTGGATATCGTCTTCGGTGAGGGTAGTTTTGTCTTCCTCGGGAATGAGGTTCATGATAAATTTGATAGCTTCGCTATCGTCAAATTCCAATTCTTCGTTGTTCTTGTTCATATCCAAAGAGTGTTTTATGTTATCGCTTGCAAATATACGCAATATCCCGCACACATACAAGTCTTTTCCTTTGAAAAATCATCGCTCTTTCCCGTATAATGGCTTCGACAATGCAATATGGTGACGATGTGTACAACCCCTATAAAGCTTGGTAGAGACGCGATTTATCGTGTCTTCAAAAAAGAGTATCGATGTGGCGTGCTCCGTCTGAAAAGTCAAATCGTCTAATTGTCCGATTGTCAAATCGTAGAATAGGGCTGCTTTGTCCTATTGTCCAATTGCCAAATATAAATCTCTTTGCTATCTTGTCCAATGCTCTATGCTATCATTATTTGGTGATTATTTGGTGATTACTTGGTGATTACTTGGTGATTCAGCTACCCATATGCTACCTATTAGTATCTCCTAAGCAACCATCATTTGGTTATTATTTGGTTATTATTTGGTTATTATTTGGTT
>JALFYY010000011.1 GCA_022783865.1 Bacteroidales bacterium | reverse complement strand
GAGGTGCAAAGATAGCAAATTTTCCGTTTCAGCCGAAGGAGATGAGCACTTTTTTTGCTCTCTCTTTCGCTGAATAAAATCATTCGCTTCTTCACATCCTACAGCTTTCATTAAAGTTGCATTTACTAATGGAAATTTCGAGATATTTTGTAGTGTTGAGAAAAAGATGTACCTTTGCCGGTGCATTTGGTTCTTGTCTATAAGATGCAATAAATTGTATTTCTGTTAGACGAGCGAAGAGGGAAGCAGGTGAGAATCCTGCACAGTCCCGCTGCTGTATTTCTCGAAAAAAATGCCTTTGAGCATGTCATTGTTGACGATGATGAACGTCGATGAGAAGACAAAAGGCATGAGATAAGTCAGAAGACCTGCCGATGCTTGCACCGCCTTGATAAGGTGGAAAGCAGTGAATTTAGTACTCTCGAGGAAAGAGGATTGAATTGACAAGACAATAGAAACGGTGTGGAGCCGGTGTTTTGAATGTTCATATTTCTTTCCTTTGGCAAAGACAATATGAACAATCGTTTTATAATAGGGTGTATCTTTAGTATGCTTTCTGTGGGGGCTTGGGCTTTTACGGAGAGTGAGGCGGATTCGATTGCTGCACAATACGAAATGCAGGAAGTGACGGTAGCGGCACGTGTACAGGAGAAAGATGTTATTACTCCCCAACGATTGTCGGGTACGGCACTCAGAGAGCTGGCGGCTTTGAATGTGGCTGACGCTATCCGTTACTTCTCAGGCGTTCAGATTAAAGATTATGGCGGAGTAGGCGGCATTAAGACTATCAATATCCGTTCTATGGGTTCGAGTCACGTGGGCGTTTATTACAACGGAATACAATTGGGCAACGCCCAGAACGGACAGGTGGATTTGGGGAAGTTCTCACTTGACAACCTGGAAGAAATAGACCTTTATCATGGTCAGAAGTCGGATATTTTCCAATCCGCCCGAGAATTCGGCTATGCAGGAAACATCTATCTGACCACCCGCCGTCCGCATTTCAAAGGGGATGAAAAGTTTCACTTGAGGGCACAAGTTCGTGCCGGTAGTTTTGCCTTGCTCAATCCTTCGATGGCGATGGACGTAAGGTTGACGGAGAATATGAGTGCCTCGATGAGTGCGGAATTGGTATCTTCCAACGGCAAGTACCCTTTCCGTTACAAACGTGTGACGCCTTCAGGCGATGTGGCATTCGATACTACCGCTATCCGTCAGAACGGTGACGTGAACGCTGTGAGAGTGGAGGGAGGACTCAGTCATTACTATTCGAATACAGGATTTTGGAAGTTCCACTTGTATCATTACAATTCTGAACGTGGCGTGCCGGGCGCTATCGTAAACAACGTTTGGCGTAACGGGGAGCGTCTGTGGGACAGAAATTCCTTTGTCCAGGCATCGTGGCAAGACGAGTTTTTTAGTTGTTGGTCTGTTAAAATTAATGCCAAGTATGCAAACGACTACACGCACTATATCAACAACGACGAGAAACTTTTGCACGTGGAGAACGAATACCTGCAGCAGGAGGCATATTTCACTTGGGCGAACAAAGTGGCATTGTTCCCGTGGTGGGACTTGGCGCTTGCCTACGATTTCCAGTGGAACTCTTTGAACAAATATGCCGATGCACAGCGGATTTCACAATGGCTCTCGTTGGCAACGGCGTTTAATGTGCAGAATTACTTGAGAATACAGGCTTCCGTCTTAGGTACGTTTATCAACGACAAAGCACCCGATACAGACGATCGGTTCGATTACCGGTTTACGCCTGCCGTGTTCATATCGTACCGCCCGACGCAGTTGTTCGATTTGCGTCTGAATGCGTTCTATAAGCACTCTTACCGCTATCCGACTTTCAACGATTTGTACTATACGGATATGGGCAATGCCACATTGAAGCCGGAACTTGCCAAACAACATAATGCAGGTATCTCCTACGATTTGCCTTTTACTGTCCAAGGCGGAACGAAACACGCTTCGCACTTTGCCATAGGGGTGGACGGGTATTACAATAAGGTGGAGAATAAGATTGTGGCTTATCCCAAAGGGCAACAGTTCCGTTGGACTATGCTGAATTTGGGTATGGTGGATATTCGGGGTGTGGATGCACATGCAGATGTGGATTTGGCGCTACCGCAGGATTTCCGTTTGGCGACCAAACTGCAATATACCTGGCAAAAGGCGATAGATATTACGAATCCGGACGATACTTATTATCGCCATCAGATACCTTATATCCCTTGGCACTCTGGCTCGGTTGCGGTGATATTCGGTTGGAGGGAATATGCTCTTAACTACTCGTTTATCTATGTGGGAGAGCGATATAGCCAGCAGGAAAATACTGTTTATAACCATGTGCAGCCTTGGTACACGCACGACTTGTCGGTCACCGGACGGTGGCAAGTACGTAGAGTGGAACTGCATGCGTGTTTGGAAATCAATAACTTATTGGGACAAGACTACGAGGTGATACTCAACTATCCCATGCCTAAACAGAATTTCAGATGTACTTTCGGTATTGCATATTGATAGTGTTCTCTGTGCTTTGCCTGACGGCGTGCCGGACGGACGAGGTGATATATCCATCGGAAGTGGAGTCTGTGGCTGTGACTGACGACGGCAGTGCAATGGGATTGTATCTGCTCAACGAAGGGAACATGGGTAGCAACAAAGCCACGATTGATTATTTGTCGTTCGGTGACGGTACTTATACTCGTAATCTATACGGAGAACGCAATCCGCAAGTTGTAAAGGAGTTAGGTGATGTGGGGAACGATTTGCAAATCTATGGGAATAGACTATATGCCGTTATCAATTGCTCGCACAAGGTGGAGGTGATGGACCTGCACAGTTGCAAGCGCATTGGTCAAGTGGATATACCCAACTGTCGATATATACAATTTTATGAAGATAAAGCATACGTTTCTGCATATGTGGGTCCTGTGGGTATTGATCCGAACGCACAGCAAGGGGCAGTGTATGAAGTGGATACAGCTACGCTTAGGATTGATAGGAAAGTGACGGTAGGGTATCAACCCGAACAATTAGTGGTGACGAAAGACTATATCTATGTGGCTAATTCGGGTGGCTATCGGGCTCCTGATTATGACTCTACGGTTTCGGTAATAAACAGATTGAGTATGAAGCAAGTGAGGAAATTGCCTGTGGCTATCAATCTGAGTCAGCTTCACCAAGACCGATACGGACAGTTATGGGTGGTCTCGAGAGGTGACAACGGGCGGGAACCGGCGAAGCTGTTTGTATTAAAAGATGAGCAAGTGATTGATACATTGGATATTCAGTGTCGGAACATCTGCATGGCAGGCGACTCGTTGTATTATTTTGGTATGGCGCTATCGGGCGAAAAGACGTATGGCATTATCAATGTGCGTACGCATGAAGTATTGCCTATGGAGTGGATAACCGACGGTACCGAACTGCAAGTGCCTTACGGATTATTGGTGAATCCTATAAATAAAGACGTATATGTTACAGATGCTAAGAATTATGTTTCCAGCGGACTGCTCTTGTGCTTCAGCGCAAAGGGCGAACTGCGTTGGAAAGTGCGTACAGGTGATATCCCTGCTTGTATGTGTCTTGTTGCTCGATAGTTGCCGGCAAGACGTTCCGATGCTTAGCCTCGGTTTGGATAATGCGTATTCGGTAGAGCGGATGCGTGTGCTGGTGTTGCACCCCGAATATGAGGGGAGTAGTTACGAGTGGCGGCTCAACGATTCTTTGGTTGCCACCACGCACGACTATGTTTTCTGCCAAGCAATGCCGGATACCTATCGGCTCTCCTTTCGCATTATCGACGAGCATAATCCTGTTTGTCACGAAATGACGATACGGGTGTGGGACGAGCAGGTGGCTTATTCGCCATATATCAGCAAAGTATATGAGTATTGCCCTGCCCCCGGGCAGTTTGTGAATGTGTTGCCGGCATATGAGCAGGGGGATACTTACGCCGATATACTGCGCAAAGCTGAAGAACAGATTGCGGGGGATAATAAGAATGTGATTACTCTGGGCGGCTGGGGAGGTTATGTAACCTTCGGTTTCGACCACGCAGTGATGAACTATTCCGGAATGCGCGATTTCCAAATACGGGGCAATGCTGTTCAGAACGGCAATACATCGGTGAGCAGCGAGCCTGGTATTGTGATGGTGAGTGCAGACCGCAACGGCAACGGCATTCCGGATGATGAGTGGTATGAACTGCAAGGGAGTGAACATGGGAATGGTGAGACGCTGCACAACTATTCGCTTACATATACGAATGGCGATTCGGTAACTTGGACGGACAATAGGGGACAGACGGGTTGCATTCCGAACAATACGTTTCATACGCAACCGTATTTCCCGCAATGGCTGAGCGAAACGGAGCTCAGTTTCAATGGAACTTGTTTGCCGCCGAATGTGCACTACAACGGGTCCGTCTATGTCTATACGGCTTTGGACTATGGCTATGCCGACAACAAAGCCAACACGGATACAACGGGGACGAGTTTTGACATCAGTTGGGCAGTGGATAAAAACGGTGAACCTGCAGACTTGGACTTTATTAACTTTGTGAGGGTATATACCGGCACCAATGCCGTATTCGGTTGGGTAGGAGAAATGTCCACCGAAGTGATGGGGGCACTGGATTTGCATATAGAATAACCCCTTGGCAGATTGCTACCTGTCGGTGAGCCATCATCTAAATAACAATGAGCTGTCATGAGTGGGTGATTAGTGGGTGATTAGTGGGTGATTCGGCTAAGATCAGGCTGATATCTGAACAAGGCATACGATAGGAATGACGAGCCCTTGACTAAAACAACGCAAGCATGATCAACACGGAGTAATTCTGTCAACGGATGATAGAACAATAACAAACTAAAATACAAACAACAATGAAAAAAACATTACTTATTCTCTTCAGTGCCTTGGCACTGAACTTGCAAGCCGAAGTGATTACTTTGGATTTATCGAAACCCACGACTCCTGCAACGCTTGAGTATGATGAGAAAGGCGATTGGAAAGAGGTAACGAACGATGCAGCGGATTTTGCCACCTTGGACTTTCAGATTTTCAGTTTCTTGCACAATGGTTATGGCAGTTATTGGGACGGTTTTAGCATCAGTAAATCAATAAGTACAGCACCCGACGACTACAACGGAGGTTGTATGGCAAAAGGTGGATTGCAAGGCGAAGGAACGCCCTATTTGGTAGGATATTGGTCGGCTTTCGCTGATGCTACACAGGTCATCTTCAACGATGGTAAAGCATATTATCCGAAAGAGGTGAACATCTGTCAATCTCCTTTGTCCTATAACGACATTGTGAATGGAGGTGCTTATAGCAGAAAGTTCTCGCAAGGCGACTATTTCACGCTTACTGTTACGGCTTTGAATGAAGAATATGCTCCTGACCCAGCTCATTCTGTCACTTATTATTTGGCTGATTACCGTGGCGCAACGGAAGACTCATGGACACTCAACAATACATGGGAGAAAGTGGACTTGACTCCGCTTGGCGCTGTATATGGTTTGGCATTCAGTATGGAATCAACGGATGAAGGAGACTACGGAATGAATACTTCCGGCTATTTCACTTTGGACGGTTTGGCAGTAAGTAGTGATGTCGTTTCCTCTGTGGCAACAATAACGGTTCCGGAAGGTATGGTTGATTGGCAAATCTATACGATAACAGGTCAGTATCTTGGTCAGCAGACGGCTACTTTCTTTGAGTTGCGCAATAGTCTTGCGGATGGTATGTATATCGTGCGCAGTGGCAAATATGCGCTCAAGATAGTTAAATAGGGATATTTCTGTGTTTCGGCAGCAATAAAAATAACAAGACACCGTCAGTCAGACGATGTCTTGTTTGTTTCGGTATAGAAAAGAGTTATTATTCTGCAACAGCCTCTTCTACAACTTCAACAACTTCTTCTACAACAACAGTAGTGTCTGTTGCTTGAGCAGCACAACAACTATCTGCCTTTTGGCAGCATTCCTTCTGAGCCTCGCAGCAAGTGCTTTCGCCTTCAGCTGTTGCAGCTTTTTTGCAGCATCCCATGGCAGCGCATGCGATAACTGCTACTAAAAGTAACTTTTTCATTAGTGTATGTATTTATTTGACGCTGCAAAAGTACTGCATTCTACGTAGATACGCAAGCAATTCGGCAGAAAAATGCAGTAGAAATATCATCTTGTTCAATTTTCACTATTTTTAGGGATTGATTATATAGTGGAAATATACTACTTTTGCAGTGTCAATACATAAAAAGCAATTAACTATGTCACATCATCATAACCATACTGCCCGCTTGACTTCTATCAATGGGATAGTTATTTTCTCTGTAGTACTGAATCTGAGTTTTGTATTGGTGGAAGCTGTTGTCGGTTGGACGCAAAACTCATTGAGCCTGTTGTCGGATGCCGGTCATAACTTGGGCGATGTGTTCAGTTTGGTATTGGTGCTGATAGCTTTTCGCTTGTCGAAGATTCAGAAGAACGACCGCTTCACCTACGGCTATAAAAAGAGCTCTATTCTCATTTCGCTATTGAATGCCGTGTTGCTGCTTATTGCCGTAGGGGCTATTATTATCGAGAGTATCCACAAGTTTCGGAATCCTGTACCTGTGAATGGTGTGGCTGTGTCGTGGGTGGCAGGAGTGGGCGTAGTGATTAATGGGCTGACCACTTTCTTGTTGATGCGTGGCAAAGATGCTGATTTGAATGTGAGGGGCGCTTTCTTGCATATGTTGGCAGATACGCTGGTGTCGGTGGGTGTAGTGCTGTCTGGTATTATCATTACTTATACCGGTTGGATGTATATCGACCCTGTTATGAGTTGGGTGGTTTCGGCTGTGATTATTGTTTCCACTTGGCATTTGTTTGCTGCCAGTCTGCGCTTGTCCATCGATGGTATGCCTGAAGGACTCAGTCTAAAGCAAGTGCAAGCCGCTATCGAAGAAGAACCGCATGTGAGCAGTGCTTATCATATTCACGTTTGGGCAATGAGTACTACCGAAAATGCTCTTACAGCACATGTTGTTATCGACGATTTGCAGCACATGCCTCTTGCCAAAACGAACATCAAACACCGTTTAGCAACGCTTGGTATTTCGCATTCTACTTTGGAATTTGAGACGAAAGACGACAACTTGTAACGCAGATATGTTGCAAAGTCGCAAATTATGTGTATCTTTGCAAAAATAATTCAGCAGGTGTCCGACTTTATAGAACCTGCCTAATATCCGTTACTATGGACTGGAAGCGTTTTTTCAAAGAGAGCAATTTGATGTTTGTTATCTACATGTTGTTATTGGCAGCAGTGGTAGGTGCAATTATCGTAAGCATCGTTTTGCTGAGTCTCAATCGTTACACACAGCACAATGTGGAAGTGGAGGTACCGAATATCTGCAGTTTGTATATCGAAGAAGCCAATCTGCTGTTGGCTTCGGAGCAGTTGCATGTACAGGTAATCGATTCCACTTACTCCCGGAAAGTGCCGCTTGGCACAATTGTTGAACAAAATCCGTTGCCGGGTGCCAAGGTGAAGCACGGGCGTAGTATCTATGCCATTGTCAATGCCAAACAGCAGCGCCAAGTGCCTTTGCCTGATTTGCACGATATGTCGTACCGGCAAGCCGAAGCTACTTTGAAAGCGGTTAATCTGCTTATCAGCAGAGTGGAATACGAGCCGTCGGAATACAAAGACTTGGTATTGGACGTGCGTCAAGACGAACAATCATTGGTTGCCGGTACACGTTTGGTGGAAGGAACGGGGGTTGTTCTCGTTGTGGGAAAAGGCAGTGGAACTGAACAAGTCATTGTACCGGCTCTTGTTGGCAAGACCTTGGAAGAGGCACGCAATGCCTTATTGGGCATGCGGCTCATTGTGGGAGCAACCGACTACGATGTTCCGCCTGTACCTCAGACCGAAGTTGACTACCGCATCTATCAGCAATCGCCTGCTGCAGGGCAATGGATTACTGAAGGTTCGCATGTTGATTTGAGTCTCTCAACCGACACTCTTAAAACGCCAACCGTAATCGAAGATGACGAAGAAGACTTCTTTTAACTCATCTCCACAACTCCACATCTTCTCAACTTCACAACTCCTCAAAACTATACACCGGTGGCAGAAGAACTCGACATAGAACTGACTGACGACCTTTTTGAGCGTTTTCGCTGTGTGGCAGATAGAGGGCAGACGCCTTTGCGTATCGACAAATACCTCTTCGACCACATGGGAGGCACTTCGCGCAACCGTATTCAGACGGCTGCCGATGCAGGCAATGTGTGGGTCAATGGCAAACCTGTTGCTTCCAACTACAAGGTCAAGCCCTTGGATGTCATTCAAGTATTGCTCGACCATGAGCCGCGCGATTACTCTGTTGAGCCTGAGAACCTGCCGCTCAATGTGGTGTATGAAGACGATTGTCTGATGGTAATAAACAAACCTGCCGGTATGGTGGTTCACCCCGGACATGGCAATTGGAACGGCACGTTGCTCAATGCCTTGGCATGGTATTTCCGCGATAGCAAGACCTTCGATGCCAACGACCCTTCGCTCGGACTCGTCCACCGCATTGACAAAGACACCAGCGGACTGCTCCTTATCGCCAAAACGCCGGAGGCAAAGACGCACCTTGCCATGCAGTTCTTCGAGCATACCACAGAACGCACCTATAACGCCCTTGTATGGGGTACTTTTGCCGAAGAAGAAGGCACTGTGGTGGGCGCATTGGCGCGAGATAATCGTGACCGGCTCATTTTCCGTGTATGGGACCCGGAGGAGAACCCTGCCGCTAAACATGCCGTTACGCACTACCGGGTATTGGAACGCTTTCCGTATGTAACCCTCGTCGAATGTCGCTTGGAGACAGGGCGCACCCATCAGATACGGGTCCACATGAAGCACATCGGACACCCCCTGTTCGCCGATGAAAAATACGGTGGAATGGAGATACTCAAAGGCGTTCCCACGCAGAAATACAAACAGTTCGTCAACAATTGTTTTGCCCTCTGCCCCCGTCAGGTACTGCATGCTAAAACATTGGGATTTACACATCCCCGTACGGGAGAACGGATGTTTTTCGATTCGTCCTTACCCGACGATATTATAAACCTGCTTAACAAATGGAGAAACTATGAAACAGCAACGAATTCTTTGGGCAGATGACGAAATCGATCTGCTGAAACCGTATATTATTTTCTTGCAGCAGAAAGGCTACGAAGTCGCTACTGCCAACAATGGCAACGATGCCGTCGAACTTTGTGCCGCCGAATCCTTTGATATTGTTTTCTTGGACGAGAACATGCCCGGCTTGTCAGGCTTGGAAACGCTTACCGAAATAAAGGCCTTGTGTCCGATGCTCCCTGTCGTAATGATTACCAAATCCGAAGAGGAAAACATCATGGACCTTGCCATCGGGGAGAAAATCGCCGACTATCTCATCAAGCCCGTTAATCCTAACCAGATACTGCTGACGCTCAAGAAACATATCCATCAGCGCGAGATTGTGTCGGAGCACACCAATTCGTCTTATAGGCAGGAGTTTTCCGATATCGCTTATATGATTGACACCGCTACTACGCTCGAAGAGTTTATGGCAATACAGCGTACTTTGGTACATTGGGACATCGAATTGCAGAATGTCGATTCCGAACTCCACGAGATGTTGCTTCTTCAGCGGCAGCAGGCTAATTCTGCTTTTGCCAAGTTTGTGGCAAGGAACTACGAATCGTGGTTCTGTGAGCCGCAGCAGCGTCCCTTGATGAGTCCCGACCTCTTCAAGAAAGTCATCTTTCCCGCATTGGATAATGGAGAAAAACTCTTCTTTGTGGTGATTGACAATTTCCGTTTCGACCAGTGGAAAGCCATTCAGCCTCTTCTTTCCGAGTTCTTCAACACAACCGAAGAAAAGATGTATTGCTCCATTTTGCCTACTGCCACGCAGTATGCCCGCAATGCTATCTTCTCAGGATTGATGCCTTTGCAGATACAGGAGATGTATCCCGACCTTTGGGTGGAGGAAGCCGATGAAGAGGGGAAGAACCTCAACGAAGAACAACTCATACAAACGCAGTTAGACCGTTTCCGCAAGCGTTATAAGTACTCCTATTTCAAGGTCAACGAATCCGATTATTGCGAACGGGTGATTGCCAAATTGCGTAACTTGCAGTCACCGCTTAATGTGGTGGTGCTCAACTTTATCGACATGCTCTCCCACTCGCGTACCGAAAGCAAGATGATGCGCGAACTGGCAAACGACGAAGCCGCATACCTTAATCTGACCATCGGTTGGCTCAAGCATTCGCCTACCTATCAACTCTTTAAGCAGATTGCTGAACTGGGTTATAAAGTCATACTTACTACCGACCACGGCACGGTGCGCGTCAATAATACTGTACAAATTATCGGCGATAAGAACACCAATACCAACTTGCGTTATAAGGTAGGTAAGTCGCTCACTTGCAATAGCAAGAATACTTTTGTCATGGAGAATCCCAAACGCTTTGGCTTGCCCACGCCCAATGTGTCAAGTACCTATGTCTATGCTACGGGCAACGATTTCTTTGCTTATCCCAACAACTTCAACTACTACGCTTCGTTCTACCGCAATACTTTCCAGCACGGCGGTATCAGTATGGAAGAAATGCTCATTCCGTTGGTAACGCTCGAACCCAAAGCATAGTACTGAATAGAACTCTGCCCGTCCAATCGTAAATTGTCAAATTGTCCAATCCGACTATGTGGATATTGTTAGCCATCCTTTCCGCCCTCTGTTTGGGCTTCTACGATGTCAGCAAAAAACAGAGTCTCAACGGCAATGCCGTTCCGATAGTGTTGTTTTTGTCGGTGGCATGTAGCAGTGTTATTTTGTTGCCATGCCTGCTCTTGTCCTCTTTTCGACCCGAATGGATAGCCGGTACATTGTTCTATGTGCCGCCTGTTGACCTGAGAACACACCTGCTCATCTTCTTGAAGTCGGCTTTGGTGTTGGCTTCGTGGGCTTGTGCCTATGTGGCAATGAAGCATTTGCCTATCACTATCGTGTCGCCCGTCAATGCCACACGTCCGATGTGGACACTGCTTGGTGCTGTCTTGCTGTTTCATGAAACGCTCAATGGCTGGCAATGGACGGGTATCCTGATGGCTCTGGTGTCGTTTTGGGCGTTTTCTGTGGTAGGACAGAAAGAGGGTATCACGTGGCGGCACAACCGTTATATCTATGCATTACTGCTGGCAACTTTCTTGGGAGCGGCATCCGGCTTGTACGACAAGTATCTCATGCAGAGCCTCAATCACATGGCGGTGCAAGTCTGGTACACGCTCTATCAAGCCTTGCTGATGGGCATTGTCTGTGTGGTCATGTACTGCCGTAAAAAAGAAAAGCCGCAGTTCCGACCTACGTGGTGGATAGTAGGTATATCCGTCTTTTTGGTCTTGTCCGATTTCGTCTATCTTCTCGCGTTGTCGTACCCTGATTCACTGATATCCGTCATTTCCTTGGTGCGCCGGAGCGGCGTGATTATTCCTTTCCTCTTCGGTGCTTTCTTCCTTCATGACCGCAACCTCCGTCCGAAAGCTGTCTGCCTCCTCGGTGTTCTCCTCGCCATGGTTTGCCTCCTTATCGGCACCATCTAACGGCTAACTACATCATAATAAGCAAAAAAGAAGACTATTTCTTTGTCAATCTGTAATATATTTACTACCTTTGCACCACAGCATTCCGTAGTAACAACCCCGCTTCCATGATGCTTCCCTGCCAAAAGCAACCTACGAGATAGCAACCACATAGCAACTCAGTATCAACCATATAGCAACTATCGCGCCCTCACGTAGCCATCAAGCAGCTAACATGTAGGTAACAAGTAGCCACCATGAGTAGGTGATTGATAGGTGATTGATGGGTGATTGATGGGTGATTGTTGGGTGATTCAGCAGACATCTGAACAGGAACTACGGTACGAAAACGATATAACTATAAATTAAAACAATATGAGTAAAGTAACATTAAGCTATCCCTTTGATAAGATGACGGGAAAGACATCGGGCGATGGTAAGACCATTCTCCGTTGTAAACAGTTCCGTGATGCCAACGGTCGTGTTATCGATGAAGGACCACAAGAAGCCTACGTCATTACCAATCCCCGAGATCGCAAAAAGAATCCGCCTACAGCAGCGGAGCAGCAATCTATTGAACTCTTTGGAGAATCGAGTCATCGCGCGGCTGTTGAGTTAGCTCCCGACTCACCTCGTCGTGCTTATTGGCAGCAGCGTTTTGAGGCGCAACTTACCAAGCCCGAGCATCTCAATCCCTCCGACCCCACCTCTCCTCTCCGCAAAACCTACCGCCAGCTTAACACCTTTGTCCGTTCCACTATCTACAACGACCTCAAAAGCGAACTAACCGCCCGCCAAGCCGTCATTCTTAATGCCGATGAGTAAACAAAATGGCATTCTGTAAATCATAGTTTTAATTTGCGATGAACTGACAATGTCGTTTTTATCCCTTCTTGTGCACTCTATTTTGCCAATCCGGCAAAAATACCTACCTTTGCACCCGTTTTTTGATGGGGGTGCCTAACGGCTGAGATTATACCCTATGAACCTGGGCGGATAATGCCGCCAAGGGATTTCTACAGGACAGGCTGCGCATTATTCCCATCAACTATGCGCAATATGAAAAAATCAATTATTCTTTCTCTCGCCGCCTTGGCGGCAACAATGGTTGCTACTGCAGCAACGCAAACAACGCCTCAGCAAGACACGCTGATCTATCTCTACAACCTGCAAGACGTGCAGGTGGTTGGGCAACGGGTGCAACAAACCACTATCAATCACGATGTGGTGGACAACGACCGGCTCAATCGGGACAACACCGGACAAAACTTACCTTATCTTCTCTCCACCATTCCGGCACTCCAGGTGACGAGCGATGACGGATTGGGCATCGGTTATACCTATTTCCGTGTACGTGGCACCGACCACACCCGTATCAATATGACGGTGAACGATGTACCGTTGAACGACCAGGAAAGCCAGACCGTCTTTTGGGTGAACATGACCGACATGGCAGCATCGATGTCGAGCATCGACGTGCAGCGCGGTGTGGGTACTTCCACCAACGGTAGTGCTTCGTTTGGTGCTTCGCTCAATATGCGTACAGGAGACCAAGACACGGTCAACCATTTCAGTATAGGCTTTAATGGCGGTATGTACAATACTTTCCGTGAGATGGTAAGCGGGCATATTGTCTTGCCGGGCAATTGGCGGGTGAATGCACGCTTCTCCAAAGTCAATTCCGACGGATTCCTCTACCGTGCCAACTCCGACCTCTATTCGTATTATGGCGATTTCGGTTGGTATGGCAACCGCACGCAGGTAGTGGCACGCTTCTTCGGTGGTAAAGAAAAAACAGGCATGGGCTGGGATGGTGTGGATTACAATACTGCCTACGGCATTGATGGTGCTGACCGCCGTTACAACCCTGCAGGGGAGTACGAAGTCCCTGTGCTGGATGAAAATGGCAATCCCGTTTATGAGGATGGAGAACAAAAGATGGAAACACGCTACTACGACAATCAGACCGATAACTATGCACAGCAGCATGCCCAACTGCAAATAACGCACCGCTTCACCCCCAATTGGAGTCTCAATGCCACGCTCCACTACACCCACGGCGGTGGTTACTACGAGCAGTACAAACGCAAGAGTTTCTCTTATTGGGGCTTAGATAGTTACACCGATATCAATGGTAAAAAGGTGAAGAAGACCTACGGTCTGTATCGCAAATCTTTGGACAATCATTTTGCCGGTGCTATCCTGAGTGCCAAGTATGTCAACGAACATGTGGACGTGCAGTTCGGTGCGGCTGCGAACGACTATATAGGAGCCCATTTCGGCACGCTGCATTACCTGCAAGACAGCGTATATGGCGGTTCGCTTCCTGTCAACTACGAGTACTACCGCAACAACGCCAACAAGGTGGATGCCAATGCTTATGGTAAAGCCAACTGGCGTGTTATCAATCGTTCACGGGAGCAGTTGAGCCTCTATGCCGACTTGCAATATCGCTATGTGCGTTATCATCGCGACGGTATCAACGATGAGGACATGACCGACCTCCCGCTCACCGTCAACTATCACTTCTTCAACCCCAAAGCAGGTCTTACCTACCAGAATCACGGGCATTTGCTCTACGGCTCTTTCGGTATGGCTAACCGTGAACCCAGCCGCAACAACTACAAAGAAAACGTAACTTTCGACAAGGAAACTAACACCTATATCGGTCTGCCTTCGCCGGAGACGCTCTACGACTACGAATTGGGCTATCAGTATGCCCATCCGCGTTTCGCTATCGGAGCCAACCTCTATTTCATGGACTACGACAATCAGTTGGTACTGACAGGGCGTGTCAATGACGTGGGTGCACAATCAACCGTCAACGTAAAGGACTCTTACCGTATGGGTGTCGAACTGACTGCGGGCGTGAAGATTCTTGATTGGTTCCGTTGGGACGGTAACTTCGTACTCTCGCGCAACAAGATACTGAATCATACGGATGTTGTCACACGGTACGATGCCAATTGGGAGGAAAACGAGTATGCGCAGGAAATAAAATTCGATGAAGTAGATATTGCCTTCTCTCCTATGATTACTGCAATGTCTCTGTTTACGTTTGATATTGCCGGCTTTTTGGCTACTGTTCAAACAAATGTCTGCTCCAAACAGTATCTTGACAATACGCATGGCAAGGGCATTATCCAAAAGAATATGGGGCTCTATGGCGAGACGGATCTCATCCATCCTGAACAGATAGGGACAGACGCAAATATCGCTACCTCTTTCATCAAAGCATACACCACGACCAATATCAACCTGCAATACACATTGCCGTTGCAGAAATACAAACATTGCCCGGACATCAAGTTGCTGTGTCAAATCAACAACGTGTTCAATGCCAAATATGCAAGCAACGGCGGTAGTGAAAGTGCCTATTATCAAGACGGCTCAGAATGCTGGCCTTGGTACTATGCCCAAGCCGGCATCAACGTCCATGCCGGATTTGTAGTTACATTCTAAGGCGGAGCCATAGTGCAAAGAATATAAAAAATACACGGAGCTATGGGGATTTTATACAAATAAACTCCGTAACTCTTGTGTATTTGAAAAACTTGTAGTACTTTTGCAGCACTTTTCCTGTAAGGGAGTACATAGGGTACCTTGCCCGAGCGGTTAGGGATCGGTCTGCAAAACCGGGGACGGCGGTTCGAATCCGCCAGGTACCTCTTCTTCAACGAAGAACTGTCTGCAGGCAGTTCTTTCTTGTTTTATACAATAATGTGTGGCGCAAACAATGGAAGACATTCTAACGGACATAACCAAAGGGGATTATAAGTATGGTTTCCATACCCGGATTGATACCGACATCATTGAGCGTGGACTCAATGAAGACATCGTGCGCCTTATCTCAAAGAAGAAGAACGAACCCGAATGGTTGCTCGATTTCCGTCTGAAGGCATACCGTAAATGGGTCACTATGAAGCTCCCTACTTGGGCACACTTGGATATTCCCGAGATTGATTTCCAAGCCATCTCCTACTATGCAGCACCCAAAGTCAACCGGCCCAAGAGTCCGGAAGAGATTGACCCTGAGTTGATTAATACTTTCAACAAGTTGGGCATTCCTTTGGAAGAGCAGAAAGCCTTGTCGGGTATGGCAGTTGATGCCGTAATGGACAGTGTGAGTGTCAAAACCACCTTCCGGGAGACTTTGGCGGAACAGGGTATTATCTTCTGTTCTATCTCCGAAGCGGTGCAGGAACACCCTGATTTGGTGCGTCAATACTTGGGCTCTGTAGTGCCTTCGTCCGACAATTTCTATGCGGCGCTCAACTCTGCCGTCTTTTCCGATGGTAGTTTCGTATATATCCCCAAAGGGGTACGCTGCCCGATGGAACTGTCCACCTATTTCCGCATTAATTCAGCTAATACGGGGCAATTCGAGCGCACTTTGCTTATTGCCGACGAGGGAGCCTATCTGAGTTATCTCGAGGGTTGCACCGCACCGATGCGTGACGAGAACCAGCTCCATGCTGCAATTGTCGAGATTGTTGTACTTAAAGATGCCGAAGTCAAGTATTCTACGGTGCAAAACTGGTATCCGGGCGACAAAGACGGCAAGGGAGGTATCTATAATTTCGTTACCAAGCGCGGAATCTGCCACGAGAATGCACGCCTTAGTTGGACGCAGGTGGAAACAGGTAGTGCCATCACGTGGAAATATCCGTCTTGCATTCTTCGTGGCGACAATTCTTCGGCAGAGTTCTACTCTGTGGCGGTGACCAACAACTACCAACAGGCAGATACCGGCACCAAGATGATTCATATCGGGCGCAATACACGCTCGCGCATTATTTCCAAAGGTATTTCTGCCGGTAAGAGCCAGAACTCCTATCGTGGTTTGGTGAAGATTGGCAAAGGAGCGGAAAACGCACGCAACTATTCGCAATGCGACAGTCTTCTGTTAGGTGACAAATGCGGGGCGCACACTTTTCCCGATATGCAGATTGCCAATCCGTCGGCTGTGGTGGAGCACGAGGCAACCACATCGAAAATATCCGAGGACCAGCTCTTCTATTGCCAGCAACGCGGCATCGGACAAGAAGATGCCGTCGGATTGATTGTCAACGGCTATGCCAAAGAGGTCATCAACAAACTGCCTATGGAGTTCGCTGTCGAAGCGCAAAAACTGCTCCAAGTCAGTCTTGAAGGCAGTGTGGGATAAGCGCAACTTTGGCAAACCGTATGGTATAACTCTCTAAATTTTGATAGCAATGGACGATAAAATCATTATTTTCAATTCGTATGCCACACTGCCCGAAGCCACTCTTGTGAAAGACATGTTGGAGCAGAATGGCGTGGAGTGTTTCTTGGCGAATGAGTGTTTTGCGCAGTTGTATCCGCTCTATGGCAGTTCGGCTGTCGGTGGCATTCAGTTGCATATTTTCGAGCGTGACAAGGAAAAGGCATTGGAAATTGTCCGTGCTTTTGCTGAAAAATGAGAAAAAAGTACGGAATATTTGCGTAATTCAAAAATTGGTTGTACCTTTGCAATCGCTTTCGTCCCTAATGGGTCGGGAGATAATATCGCGGAGTAGAGCAGTGGTAGCTCGTCAGGCTCATAACCTGAAGGCCGGTGGTTCGATCCCATCCTCCGCAACAACAGAGAGTTCCTTTATGAAGGAACTCTTTTTATATATGAATGTAAAGGCGATTGCATATCGTCTAAATGTCTGATAGTGCAATATTGAGGCCTAATATGCAAAAAGTAGGATATTTTGTCAATAAATTCGTGCTATATATTCCTTTATCAATGTTTTCCGTCTTTTTTGAGATTCCGCTATGCACTCTCAGCTTCGTCTTGATATCAGCAAAGACACCCTTCAACGCATTGTTCTCAATCGTTTGTGCGTATAATATGTTTTACCCGTTTGGCTGTCTAAACTTCGCTCTTTAAGGAAATCTGCCCATTTCACAGACCACAGGTCCAATAGGTCCATAAAACTTTCCTTATCTGTGCGGGTAAGCATTTTAGCCAATGCTAATAATTCTATGGCGGCAGGCATTTCAGGACGCTGCGTCAAGTATCTACAAACAATCATCAACTGATGAAACTGGCACATCTGCCCTTTGTAGTGTTTCAGTTCTTGAAACAAACCACGCATGCCATCACATACTATGCTATGGATATGAAAGCCATTGTCACGTAGCCATCTAATACCTTCCAAATAATCGGCAATGGTTTCATTTTGAACGAATTTATACCAGATTGCTACAAGTGGGGCGTGGAGCCAGAAACTACGATATTGTAGAAGGAATAGGTTGTTTGGACTGTCATTTCTTTAGCAAGATAGAACCTTATGAGGTCCCAACTTGTTTTCATGAAGAGTTTTTAGTTTGCACTTCTATCAATGGACTATTGGTATATGCTATGTCTGAAGAACATTTGACCGGTCTTGGACTCACCAAATACGGTTGCGATTACAATGTTGATCCAATAGATGCAGTGGAAAACACAGCCGCACCGGTATTGACTGTTTCGCCTAATCCTGTGCACGACTATTTGGAATTGCAAGGTGTGGAAGCCGTATCGGAAGTGCTGGTATATGATTTGTCGGGACAATGCGTATTGCGTTCTTGTGCTAAGCGTGTAGATGTAACAACATTGCCATCAGGTATTTATCTGCTTCGTGCTACAGACAAGAACGGCAAAGCATACCAAAGCAAGTTTGTGAAAGAATAGGCTGCTAAGAACAATCGGTCTGTTTTTCAGACGGGGCGTGCCCCGTCTCTACAGCGGGTTGCTTTGAATCGGAGACGATGTGCACATCGTCTCTACTTTGCGGGCGGGGACGCCCACACCCCCAGAGCATTATCCGAATGTTTTCAGACGCGATCGGACAAGTCCTAATCGCGTCTCTACAATGGATCAGTTAGGTAGGAGGCGGTAGAGCTTGTCGCCACGGCGGATGATGCGGTCGGTATGGATGGAGAAATAGGTGCCTTTTGTTACCTTCTCTGCAGAATGCAAGTCCACACGGATATCGTCGGCATTAAGGTAGTAAGCACCTGTGGTTTCACCCGTCACAAGGAGTTCGTCGCCTTGCTCTACCTCAGAAGCCTCTACCAAGAACTCCGCTACCGAGATATTCTTGAAGAAGTTAGTACACTTGCCGGCATACACTTTTTTGCGTGTAGCCTGACTGCCATAGGTATGCGTCCATTCACCCAAGCGTTGCCCAAGGTAATAGCCGTTCCAAAAGCCCCGGTTGAATACGGTGGCAAGCCGTTGGTCCCATGCTGCAATCTTCTCTTCGGAAAAGGTGCCTTGGCAATAAGCATCGATAGCTTCGCGATAACATTCGACAACGGTTTTGACATACTCGGGTCCGCGGGCACGTCCCTCAATCTTAAAGACAGATACACCGGCATCAAGCATCTTGTTGAGGAAATGAATGGTTTTGAGGTCCTTCGGGGACATGATGTATTGGTTGTCGATATCGAGTTCAAGGTCCGACTCTTTGTCCTTGACGGTATAGGCACGACGGCATACTTGCATACAAGCACCACGGTTGGCACTGGCATTCATATTGTGCAGACTGAGATAGCATTTGCCGCTTACCGCCATACAAAGCGCACCATGACAGAACATCTCGATACGCACAAGTCCGCCATGTCGTCCGCATATATGCTGTTCCAGAATATCCTTGTGTATCTGTGCCACTTGTTCCATATTGAGTTCGCGTGCAAGCACCACTACATCAGCAAACTGCGCATAGAATTTCAGCGCTTCGGTATTGGCAATGTTGAGCTGGGTGGAGAGATGGACTTCGACTCCTTGTTGAACGGCATATTGCATCACACTGATATCGGAAGCAATAATAGCATCGAGCCCTGCTTCTTTGGCATTATCGACGATGGTGTGCATGAGCGTCAAGTCCTCGGGATACATCACCGTATTGAGCGTGAGGTAGGTTTTCACATTGTGTTCACGACAGACAGCTACAATGCGGTGCAAGTCGTCGGTAGTGAAATTGGCGGAAGAACGGGCACGCATATTGAGGTACTCTATACCGAAATAAACAGAATCGGCTCCTGCTTCTATTGCTGCCGCCAGGCTTTCCCAACAGCCGACGGGCGCCATAATTTCGTATTGCTTTGCCATGTTTTTGTTCTCCATATATAATTGCCGTGGTTTTTGTTTTCTATTGATTGCCCCTACACATACATTGTTTTCCCGTTTATCACCGCTGCTTTTTTCAGACAATGTACACATCGTTTCTACAATGTTTCATTTTCATTGCGTTTACAAAAGTACTGCAAATTATTCATACGGGCAAACGACAGTTTTTTTACGGGATTGCCACCCTGTCGGACAGGTTGATTGTCCGTATGGAACAGGTTTATCGCTCATATTGAGCAGGATATGTTTCGGGATTGAATATTTTGTTGTACCTTTGCAGTCCGAATTCCACTTGTCAGGCAACAGACAACACACAGGCAGTTGCCGGAGAAGTGAAAGTCTGGAAAGATAATATAACCAACAAGAGTAAGGACAAGACTATGTTTCTGAACATCTTAAAGTCGAAAATACACAGGGTAACCGTAACCGAAGCCAACTTGGAATATGTGGGCAGTATCACCATCGACGAGGATCTGATGGAGGCTGCCGGTATCTATCCGAATGAGAAGGTAGCGGTGGTGGACAATACGAACGGGGCACGCCTGGAGACATATGTTATTCCGGGCAAACGGGGCTCGGGCTATATCTGTATGAACGGTGCAGCAGCCCATCTGATTCACCCGGGTGATACCGTTATCATCATGGCATACGCCCTAATGACAGAAGAAGAAGCCAAAGCGCACAAGCCCAAAGTGGTATTCCCAATCAACAACAAACTATCATAAAACGGTTGCGTTGCCGGCGGGCAAATTTCCTGCAAAAGGGCATTACTGCTTCGCAACCAATCATGTATTTATTCCGCACACTGACTTATGTCGTTTTTCGAACTCAAACATACCGACCTGAACAGTTCCGCCAGAGCGGGCATTGTCCACACAGACCACGGCGATATCCGTACACCTATCTTTATGCCGGTGGGTACTGTCGGCACCGTGAAAGGTGTGCAACGCAGGGAATTGGAAGAGGATATCAAGGCTCAAATCATCTTGGGCAATACGTATCATCTTTATCTTCGTCCGGGTACTGCCATATTGCGCCAGGCAGGCGGTTTGCACAGGTTTGAGGGTTGGACACGTCCCATTCTGACAGACTCGGGCGGTTACCAGGTATTCTCTTTAGCCGGTATCCGGAAAATGAAAGAAGAGGGTGTGACATTCAGTTCGCATATCGACGGCAGAAAGCTCTTCTTCTCACCCGAGAACGTGATGGATATAGAGCGGGAGATAGGTGCGGATATCATGATGGCTTTCGATGAGTGTACGCCCGGTACGGCGGATTACAGGTATGCCAAAGAATCGATGGAGCGTACACACAGGTGGCTGGACCGCTGTATTGCGCGTTTCGACAGCACCGAAGGCATATACGGTTACCAACAGCATTTGTTCCCTATTGTACAAGGCTGTGTATATCCCGATTTGCGACAGGAAGCCGCCAAGCGACTGCGTGATTTGGATAGGGACGGCTACGCTATCGGCGGTTTGGCGGTAGGCGAACCGGAAGAGAAGATGTATGAAATGATAGAGGTGGTGAACGATATTCTTCCGGAGAACAAGCCCCGTTATCTGATGGGGGTAGGTACGCCATGGAACATACTGCAAGCGATAGAACGGGGTGTGGATATGTTCGACTGCGTAATGCCGACCCGCAACGGGCGCAACGGTATGATATTCACACAGAACGGCGTAATGAACATGCGCAACAAGAAATGGGAAAGCGACTTCGGGGAACTGGATCCGTCAGGTACGAGTTTTGTTGACCATCAGTACAGCCGTGCGTATGTGCGCCATTTGATACATTCCGACGAAATGTTAGGGTTGGAGATACTGAGTATCCACAATCTGGCTTTCTACCTTTGGCTGGTAGGAGAGGCACGGCAACATATCATAGAAGGCGACTTCAAGGTATGGAAAGAGAATATGATGCAGCGCATCACTACCCGGTTATAAACAAGCAACGATGCTCAAACGAATCGACAGATATATTATCGGCAAGTTCTTAGGTACTTTCTTCTTTTCGATAGTACTGATACTGAGTATCGCTGTGGTCTTCGATTTGACAGAGAAGATGGATAACTTCTATGACAACCAGGTTCCGCTAAAGGAGATTATCTTCGACTACTACATCAACTTCATCCCCTACTACATGAACATGTTCGCTCCGCTGTTTATCTTCATTTCCGTTATATTCTTTACGAGCAAGATGGCAGGGAATTCGGAAATCATTGCGATATTGGCTTCCGGCGTGAGCTTCAACAGACTGATGCTGCCTTATTTCCTGTCGTCATCGTTTTTGTTTGTGCTGTTTTTCGTATTGGGCGGCTACGTGATTCCTCCCGCCTCGGGCAAACTGCTGGACTTTACGGACAAGTATATCCAGAAGTTCAAGTCGGAGAATGCAAGGAATGTCCAAATGGAAGTGGCACCGGGTACTATCCTTTATATCGAGACATTCCAGATACGTACTAAGTCGGGTTACAGGGCTTCGTTGGAACATTTTGAGGACAAGACACTGACAAGCCGTCTGACAGCCGAGCGTATCCGTTATACGGACGACGGCAAATGGCGGCTTGAGAAATATACACGCCGTGACTTTGACGGGCTGAAAGAGAGCGTCAGTATCGGGCAACGGTTGGATACGATATTGCCAATCCACCCCGAAGAGCTGTTTATCACTGCGGAAGAGGCACAGCAAATGACCAACAGGGAGCTGTGGCAGTATATGCAAAAGCAGAAACAGCGGGGCGCAGGGAATGTACAAGCCTTCGAGACGGAATGGTGGAAACGATTCGCTTCCCCTATCGGGGTATTTATCATGACTCTGTTGGGCGTTACGCTCTCTTCGAAGAAAGTACGGGGCGGTATGGGTAAGAACTTAGGAGTGGGTATTGCCCTGAGCGCTATCTATATTTTGTTTTCCACGGTATCGACCACGTTCTCGGTGTCGGGCGTTATGTCGCCCTTTATGTCGGTTTGGCTGCCGAACTTCATTTTCCTTGCTATCGGAGCGTTTCTGTACACCCGGGCTCCGAAATAGGTGCCGGAAAGGCTAATTTGCGATTTACCGGGCAAGCCCTATTTACAATTTACGATTTGATTTTCCGTTAATAACCCGCTTTGCAGTTTATGATAGCGAGAGGGAGCTCCATTGATATCCGTATAATCATTCGTCGATGGTACGCCTTGCAGTGTAGGCAGGCTGTACGACTATGGCACGATGATGTCGGCATGACGTCTCAGTTGGGTCATACAAATATTACGTATATTCTCCGTGTATCCTACGTATATCCTACGTATATCCTACGTATATCTTACGTATATGTTCCGTATATCCTCCGTAAACGATGGCTCAGCAGTGGTTCATATTATGCGGGCGGTGACGCACACAAATTGACCGGACAAGCCCTCTTTGACAATTTCACAATTTGACAATTATGCAGGCGAGACGCCCACACCCCGACAGCGTTATCAAGCATTTTAGACGGGGCGTGCCCCGTCTCTACAAGGGGTTGACAGGGTATTTTAGATGCAATCGGACAAGTCATAATCGCGTCTCTACACGAGGCGGCTGCAAGAAAGGAAAAGAAAATCAAGAAGATTTTTGCAAAGAGCGGTATATGTCAGAGAAAAGTTGTATCTTTGTCCCCAAATATCTTGATTCTTATGAGACGCTTTGGATTATCAGTTATCATTCTGTTGTCGGCTATGAGTCTGCTGGCTCAGATGTCGTACATATACAGTTCGCCGGAAGCCCTGTACAACGAGGGCGTGAGCCTCTATCAACAAGGGCAATATACGGCTTCGTACAGAACATTGCAATCGTACTTGTCGGAACGGGGCGACCGTCTGCACGAGGAAGAAGCCGCTTTCTTCCAGATTGCGAACGGCTTTGAGATGCGCAAGAAAAATACGGACAAACAGTTGCAGGCCTATCTGCTCCGTTATCCGTATACGCCTTACGCCTCAGAGATACATTTCATGCAAGGCATCCTGCTCTCAGAGAGCGGCAAATACAAACGCGCCCTCAAAGAACTGAAACTCGCCCGGGAAAACGAGCTGTTCCGTCCGCATCAGGCTGATTATCTGTTCCATCTGGGTTACGATTATCTGCAAACCAATGAACCGCAACAGGCATTGCGTTATTTCAGCCAACTCAAGGCAACACAAAGCAAATACACCCTTTCGGCAAGGTACTATTACGCTTTTTGCCAATATACGGTGGAGAACTACGGCAAGGCACTGCCCGAATTTCTGGCGATAGAACATACGGCGCAGTACAGGAACATCGTGCCCTATTATGTTATTCAAATCTATTACGCCCAGAAGCAATACGATGAGGTATATGAAAGAGCCGAGTACTTGCTGTCGAATAATCCGGAAAACGAGAACAACGGCGAGTTGCACCGCATCTTGGGCGAAATCTATTATCAGGAAGGGCGTTACGACAAGGCGATAGAGCATTTGTCGGAGTACGAAAAACTGTTCAGCCGACAGAATCGGGAGTTGGTAAGGAACGATATGTATTTGTTGGGCATGTCGTATTACCAGACGAAGGACTGGGCAAATGCCGTGAAGTATCTGAACAAAGTAAAGAAAGAGAACGACCTTCTCACGGAAAACACCTGTTACCATTTGGGCAATGCCTATGTTCATTTGGCACAGAACGAGCAAGCAAAAATATCGTACAGCGCTGCCATCAGGTACCGTTTCGACCCGCAGATACGCGAGGAAGCCATGTTCAATTACGCCCTGACCACTTACGAATCGTCGTCAGCCTTCGGCGAGAGCATAACCGCCTTTACGGATTTCCTGACGGAGTATCCCGAATCGGCGCACCGGAAAGAGGCATACGAGTTGATGAGCAATGTATTCATGAGTTCGAAGAACTATATTTCGGCATTGGAGACTTTGGAGAAGATAGAACAGACTACGGACAAACTGGAAACCACGAAGCAATATCTTCGCTATCAGATAGGCGCCGACGCCTTTTTCCAAGGGAACATGCCACAGGCGCAGGAGTATCTTTCGCTCGTCATCCAGAACGAAAAGAAGGCGTCAGTCTATAAGACCGAGAGTCTGTATCTGCGTGCCGAATGCTACTATCATCTGCAGCAATACGCTAAGGCACAAGCCGACTTGGAAGCCTTCCTGGCACAAGGCGATGCGAAAACAAGCCAAAACTACAACTTAGTGAACTACTCGATGGGCTACATCCTGTTTGCCCAAAAGCAATATGAAAGAGCCATTCCGTATTTCGTCAGCTATACGAAGGCGGCAGACAAGGCAGAAGCCACTTATGCGGACGCGTTGAGCAGGATAGGAGACTGCTATTTCAACCAGCGGCAATTCAAACAAGCCGAGAACTACTATGCCCAATCTGCCGGACAAAACGGCGAAAGAGCCGATTATGCCATGTTCCAACAAGGCTATGCGTCGGGACTGCAGAAACGCTACGGCAACAAGGTGGAGACTTTGGAACAGCTACTGAAGACTTTCCCGAAATCGGACTATGCCGACGATGCACTCTACGAGATTGCCCGTGCACAGTTGCAACAAGACAACAACAAAGAGGCGATTGATGCGTACGACCGCTTGCTCAGAAAGTACCCACGGTCGAACTTAGTACGCAAGGCGGCTTTGGAGAAGGGTATGATTTACTATAATATCCAAGACTATTCGCAAGCCATTGCGGCATACAAGGCAGTCATCAAAAAATACCCCAACAGCGAAGAGGCATACTCCGCTCTGGAAGGCTTGGAATCGGCTTATATCGAGACAAACAACATCAACGAGTATCTGGCTTACATCAAGACCTTGGGCGGCGTGAACATCGCCACGAACAGCCGTGAGGACTCGATTACCTATATTGCCGCCGAACGCCAATATATACTGGGCAAATACAAAGAGGCGGCAGAGGGATTGCAGACGTATATTGCGCAGTACTGCAAAGGCGGACGCTACTGCACGATGGCACAATATTATTTAGCCGACAGCTATTCACAATTAGGTGAAAACCAAAAAGCACTGACCGCCTACCAAGCACTTTGCGAGACAGAAGGCAACCCCTATATGGAAGAGGCTTGTATGCGTGCCGCAGAGATTGCCTACGACTTGCAGGACTATGCTACCGCCCTGACATATTTTGAGCGATTGCAACAGCTTGCTGGTACGCAAACCGCTACGAACGCCGCCCGATTGGGCGTACTGCGATGCAGTTACTTCCTTGGTAACCACCAGAAGACAGTGGAGATTGCCACGCAAATCATCGATGATGCCACTTCGCCGGCAACGGTTTGCCAGGAGGCGCAATACAACCGTGCCAAGGCATATATAGCACAAGAGCAATATATGCATTCGCTTGCCGACTTGCAGGCGTTGAGCAGGGAAGCCCGGACCGCCACCGGAGCAGAAGCGAAATATCTGCTGTGTGAGGCGTATTTCCGCATGGGCGAAATGCAGCACTCGGAGGAAGAAATCATGAGTTTTGCCCGAATGAATACACGGCATCAGTTCTGGTTAGCCAAAGCTTTCGTATTGCTGTCGGATATCTATGCAGAACGAGGCGATGATTTCCAAGCAAAACAATATCTGCTCAGTTTGCAGAGCAACTATAAGGCACAAGATGAAATCCAGAGCCTCATCACTGAACGCCTGCAAGCGATAGAAGAACGAGAAAACAGAACCGATAAAACCACCGAAGAAGATGAAGAAAACGATTAATATATTGCTCATCAGTTTGTTGAGCCTTAGTCTGCCGGCACAAACCGACTCATTGATTCACCGCAGTGTAACTGTGGAAAGGGAGTTTCAACCTGTGATAGAGAGTGCGGGCAAAATCAACGTAACACCCCGGGCCTACGAGCCGGAGATTGAGACATTGCCCATCCGTTACTCGCAGTACACTACACCGCTGAACACCGATTTCAATGTCAACCGACTGGGCTATTCATCGGTGAAGTTCGGTCAGCCACGCCCCATGCACGGCTTTTTGCAAGGCGGCATCGGACACACGAACACGCTCTTTAATTTCAACTACCAACTCACTGAAAAGAAAGACATTATCTTCGATATCAATGCCAATCACTTAGGACAATGGGGGCGCAAGACACTGAGCCGTTCAGAGTTGGGTATCAATTTCTCCAAACTCCTCACGAATACCAATTTCTATTTCGGAGTGGACGGCAGGAACCGCTATTTCACGCGTTATGGCAAGTACTTCAGTTATACCGACCCCGGGAAAGGCAAAGGTGTGTTCGAAGGTTTGCGACGCTATAGCGATTTTCAGCCTCAGGACAAGGCTACGCAGTGGGAGGTGGATACAAAGATAGGCTTCCGTTCGCTGCCTAACCAAGATGTGCGCTACTATGCTCAAACCGGCTACGAAGCCTTTGTTATCGGCAATGTTGCCACGGAGCACCAAATCAATACGCAGGCAATGCTCAATTGGAAATTGGGCGATCACTACGTTGGAGGCAAGCTATTGGTGCAGAATCGTTTATACTCGCTTGAGAAGCCTGATTGGACAGTGGCAAAAGCACATGGTAACGATACTGTAGTGCGGGATAACCACGTTATCAAGATAGAGCCTTTTTACGAATATCAAGGCAAACGTTTCCGCATTCATGCCGGTGTGAATATCGACTTTGCCGTGCGAACGGGCAGCAAGGTTTGCCTGCCGTCGCCCAATGTGGATTTCGAAGCACAACTCACCAAAGACTGGCTCGCCTTCTATGGTGGTGCCGTGGGTGACTACATTGTCAGTTCGGTCAAAGAGAACTATCAGTTCAACTACTACCTGTATCCGGAATTGGAACTCACCAATGCCACACAGCGTACCTATATGCCGGTGGATGCTTTCTTGGGTTTCAAAATCCGCCCGCAAGCCAATCTGCTCATCGATATCTATGCCCACTATATCAATTTTATGTACGATATCTTCTACAAGGCAGAAAGTGCTTCTGAGCCGTCGGGGTACTTTACGCTCGTAGGTTCTAACAGCCAATGCTGGAAAGTAGGCGGACAGGCAAACTACCACTATCAAGATATCGTAAATATCTCGCTTGACGGGCATTACAACAAATGGATTGTCAAGGACTATATGTATGCCTACTATCGTCCGTCGTGGGAAGTTACGTTGCGCATTGATGCCAAAATCAACAGCAAGATTTCGCTCTATTCCGACAACTACTTTGCCGGCGGGCGCTATGCGTTGGTCGGAGACGAGAATATCCGCCTCAAACCGACTATCGACCTGAATATAGGAGCGCAATACAATATCAACAAATGGCTATCTTGCTACTTGCAGCTCAATAACTACCTGCATCGGAAACACGATATCTTCTATGGTTATCAGGCAGAAGGCATCAATTTCATAGCAGGCGTGAGTTGGACTTTCTGAGAGGTTGACGGAGTCTTTGCCGACATTCTGATATGTGTGAGCCATGGACCTGATCAGTTTGGGATATGCGGGTGTAATGATTGCTGCTTTTCTGGCTGCAACTATCATTCCATTCAGTAGCGAGGCTGTGTTCACCGGTCTGTTCTATGCCGGCTTGGACCCTTGGCTATTGGTACTTTTTGCGAGTATCGGCAACACGTTAGGCGGCATGACTTGCTACGGTATCGGCAGGCTCTGCAAAATAGAATGGGCAGAACGCCTGCTGAAAGTAAAGCACGAAACAGTGGTTAAATATCAGGGGCGTTTCAGAAAATACGGCGATTGGTTTGCATTCTTTTCGTTTGTTCCCTTTATCGGCGACGCCATCGCCGTTGCAGCAGGTTTCATGCGTTGCCGCTGGTGGATAGTTTTCTTCAGCATGGCAGTGGGCAAAACCTTGCGCTATATCGTCTGGATGTATCTCAACGGCTGGATATTATCATAGCATCATGCACCTATCTATTATATCCCTGTCGGCTTTGCAGTAGCAATCATTCACCTAACATCTACGCACAATAAACGCACTATTAACGTACAATTAACGCACTATTAAGCGTAGCATCATATCACTTACAGATATTATCCTTATACCTTACATGTAGCATCGTATGGTAAAACGCAGACGACGGT
This sequence comes from Bacteroidales bacterium, assembly GCA_022783865.1. Lineage (GTDB taxonomy): Bacteria > Bacteroidota > Bacteroidia > Bacteroidales > Paludibacteraceae > Colicola. The sequence continues at coordinate 12,446 of JALFYY010000011.1, read as the reverse complement.
ATCGGCATCAGAGTGATTCTTGTACACCCTACGCAACCCTTGATAGAGCAATAGTCGCATTATCAATAGGTAAGCCAAAGGGGAAGCATATTTTTTCTACAACAATGCTTGTATAATTAAATTATTTAATTTATCTTTGCAAGTTGAAATGTGGGCTCATTTACAAGCACATAGTATGTTAGTACGAACGATTCATAAATCGCTGGTACTTAAAAGTTTAACACCTCTACGAGATTTGTTTACAAACTCTCATGAGTGATCAACGGAAGTATATATAAATAAAACAAAACACTTTGTTAGTTATGAAAAGAGTTATTAGTTTGTTTGCTTGCCTTATGATGCTGTTACCAGTTTGGGGTTATGTGCAAATAGAAGATGATAATTTCACGTATCTTATTGATAAATATGGAACAGATGACGCCTATGCTATGATTTATGGCAAGGCTGCAGAAGGTGTTTTTAAGATTGGTACCATGCCAACAGTAGACAGGAATATACCTGTAATCCACGACCTTGTTATTCCTGATTCGGTAGCAGGACCTAACAAGAAAAAAGTTCCTGTAACAGTAATCGGTGCCTATGCATTCATGAAATGTAACAACATTACGGGAACACTAACTATTCCGAATACTATCAGAAAAATTGATAAATACGCCTTTTATGAATGTAGTGGATTAGCCGGTTTTGAGCCAAACGAAGGATTGGAGGAAATTGGAGAGTATGCTTTCAGTCAATACAATATCACTGGAAAATTGAATATGCCAAGCACTCTCAAAACAATTGGAAACTATGCTTTCCAAGAATGCACAGGTTTAACAGGTTTGGAACTCAACGAAGGATTGGAGAAAATTGGGAACAATGCATTCAAAAAATGTCAAAATATTGCGGGAAAACTAATCATTCCTGGTACAGTCAAAGTGATTGGTAACTATGCATTTTCTGAATGCACAGGATTAACAAGTTTGGAACTTAACGAAGGATTAGAGGAAATTGGAGATGGGGCATTTTTTTTCCTTGATGATGAATCATTAAGGGGAAAATTAGCAGGAGATTTAGTAATTCCTAATACTGTTCATACTATAGGAGCAAAAGCTTTTAAATGGGCATATTATCATAGTAAAAGCAATCCTAAAACACTGACTTTATCAAATTCTCTCATTTCACTAAAGCGTGAAGCCTTTTATGGATGTTGGGGATTCAAGGGTACATTGCGTATTCCTGGAACTATAACAAAGATTTCTGATAACGCTTTCACAGCATGCGCCAATATATCAGAAATAGTCATAGAAAAAGGAGTAGAAGAAATTGAAGGCTTCGCATTTAATCGAGTCGGCGTCAACCATAAGAAAACTAATGGAGAGAAAGGACTTGAGAGAGTAACTCTTCCTCGCACACTTCGTAAAATGGGTGCAACTTCGAGTACTAATGCTGCTGCTTTTGCGAATACAAATATAGATATTATTGACATCTATGCCGAAGTTCCCCCGACTATGTTAAGCCAGCAGTTTACAGCGTACACGCTTGACAATGGTACATTCTTTGTTCCTTGTACTTCCACGGAAGCGTATCGCACTGCCTACTATTGGAAAGACATTGCCGAAGGACATATATGGGGCTTGGACGGAGACATTGAAAATAACCCCTCTGTTGTATCCACCAAAGTAAAATGCGCTGTTGCTCCCGCAGGTGCCGGTACGGCAAATTACACGTGGGACTGTGCAACCCGTACCTACAAACTCACTTGCGAACCAAGTTCGGAAGACTATGCATTTGAATATTGGGTACGCGAAAGCGAGAATGCTACCGAGTTTATCTACGACCAATATCCTGAAGAAGTAATCGTTTATCAGCAAACCACATTTACTGCCCACTTTGTTCGTACGTCCGCACAAGTGTACGTAGCCGACGTTTGCCGATGGGACGCCGACGGAGTGTATGTGGAGACAGAGACATTGGATATGGCAAACAATTGCAGTTATATTGCACGTATCAACAGCCAATATGCCGACAAAGGAGAGATACTGAGCAAAGATGCCGGTGTATTCCGCATGGATATCAACAAATTAGCGAACCATGCCAGCAAGACATTGGAACTACTTATTACTACAGCAGACGACGGCATGAAGATGACAACTACTATTCCTGTCCTCATCAACCGCAATACTACTCTTCCTACCACCGTCACAACCAATCAGGAAGTAATTATCCTTGATGGTTCTACCCTCACTATCGACCATCCTGCTACGCTGCGCAAATTGCAAGTGTACGAAGGTGGCAGTTTGGTAGTGAACAGCACCTTGAATGTAGATACGCTCATTCTGTGGGACAATGCCACTACGGGCAAACATGCACAAGCCTATGGCATCGAAAACATAACGGCATCTAACCTGTTCTACGACTGTCTGCTCAACCGCAAGCAATACTATGCAGTTGCACTCCCGGGCAATGCCGACCCCAACAAAGTGACGCATGCCAATGGCGACGAAGTGGCTATCGGTATCAAGGTTTACGACGGCGAAACACGTGCCACAGGTCAATCTGGCTGGGAGAAACTCACCAATGCCAACTTCACCTTCGAAGCAGGCAAAGGCTATGCCCTCTTTGCTACGCCGCGCAAATGGAACGGCAAGCAACAGAGTTTGGCTGCCGTGCGTTTCCCGCTCACCAACTGGAACACCGACAAGACCATCACCATCAAAGCCTATCAGGCAGAGAAAGAGATGAATGCCAACTGGAACCTGATTGGCAATCCTTGGATGGCAGACCTTACGGGCATTGAACCGAACTTGCTGCAATATGGCTATTGGGCACCCAATGCCGAAGGCAAATGGGAAGAACAAAATACCGATGTGCGCTACGTGGTACGCTCCACCGACCACTACAAGACCTATCTTCACGAAGAAGCTTCCAAAGCCAACCTACCGGCATTTATGCCCTTCTTCGTACAGAGCATCGGTAACGGAACGCTCACCATTGGAGCTCCCGCCGTACACAATATAGCGTTAGCACCTCGCAAAGCACCTGCTGCATACTCGGACAACGACGATCTGATGACGGGTATCGTACTTGAAAGCACCAACGCCATCGACAAAACCGGTATCCTCATTGGTGACGGTTTCACGGAGAAATACGACTTCAATGCCGACCTTGCCAAAATCTTCGGTGGAACAGAAACGCTCAGCCTCTATACCTTGCTTGGCACCACTCCGCTCGCCTACTGCGCCCTTGCCCCCGAGCAAGCGGCACAAATCATTCCGCTTGGTTTCCGCACAGCCGACACCAAAAGCACACTCTGCTTCAAATACAACGACGATTACGATATTGAGCGAGTAGAAGCCATTTGGCTGACCGATACGCAAACAGGCAGCACTACCAACCTACTCTACGACAACTACTGCTTTACTACCACCGAACCTACAAACGATGCACGTTTCTATCTGCAAGTAGTAAAGCGCAAGAGCCCTGATACAACTACCGCCATCAACGACAACGCTGCCTTGCAAGCCTTTGCATGCAGCGAAAACGGCACTTTGCTGATATCGCGTATCCCTGAGAACACAACTCTTTATATCTACGATATCAACGGACGCCTCATACACAACGCTAACCATTGTTATTCCACCATGCGCTTCAGTTTGCCGGATGGTTATTATCTGGTCCGCCTGCAAACTGCAACAGACAATCAACTGCTACGCACCATTGTACAATAAACCGATAAACGATGAAAGCATATACTAAACTTACCATATCTATTCTCTTGTTCTGCCACATCAATGCGGCAGCTGTAAACATTACGCCGGCTACCAACAAGATACCGAATGCCCCTACGGCTTCTGCGCCGCAAGCAACTGTGCAACAGGTTGAAACACCCAATATCGGTTTCAATCCATCAGTGCCTTTTGCTGCCCAGCACATGCCAACTTGTGCCGGCGAGAATGTTCCGACAATCGAAAGCAACGGTTTGCCTCGCCATAACATCAAAGTAAACGCCGGAAAGGCTACTAACTACCTTTATACGCCGCAATATAACGCACAAGAGCTATGGCAAACCAGCCACAAACAAACATGGACCACCATGGGTTCTTCTGTCGGCGGAAACACCTCTACGGCTCTTACTACTTCAGCACAATCGTCGTCACTGAGCGAATCTGTGACGGTTGTAGCCATACCTCAGACCACATCGTTTATTGACCGTTGGCACAATCAGCAAGTTGCAGCAGAAGAGGAAGAAGAATCGCCGACTCTTGCTCGACGCAAAATCATTATCGACGGCGGTGACCCTGACGATGGCGACGAGACCAACGATCCTGACTTTGATTCACCTGTAGGCGAAATGCCTCTCGGACTGCTATTGTTTTGCGCCATAGCCTATATTGCTATCCGTCGGACTAATACGGCAAAGCAAAAGCACTCTTAATAGTTACACACAAGCCATACAGAAATGCGCATAGCGCAATTTCAGTGATAAACCCAAAGAGCGAGCGAAATATCTACTTTCCTCGCCTCTTTGGTATATGCGGGAGATTTTGTATCTTTGCAGCCGCTTAATTGAGAAGACTTCATATCATGTAAAACACACAGAATCAACCGTATGTTTTATTATTCGGAGCATATTTTGACAACATTTTGACAACAATGTAACAATAATGTGACAGCAGTGCTCCCAAAATTGTATCGTTAGAATGAAGAAATTCTCGCTCAAAGAGGTGTTTGCACCTAAAATCATCTCTTCGCTCCGCAAGTACAACAAACAAACTTTAGCCAAAGACCTGATGGCAGGTATCATCGTCGGCATTGTGGCTATCCCCTTGGCTATTGCTTTCGGTATCGCATCGGGCGTTGGTCCGACCGAAGGTTTGGTAACTGCCATTATTGCCGGTTTTCTCATCTCACTATTGGGTGGTTCGAAAGTGCAGATAGGTGGTCCGACGGGTGCATTTATTGTTATCATCTACGGCATTATCCAGCAATACGGTCTTTCGGGACTTGCCATTGCGACTCTGATGGCGGGCGTGATACTGATTGTAATGGGTATTTTCAAGTTGGGAAATGTTATCAAGTTTGTACCTTATCCTGTGATAGTCGGTTTCACGGCAGGTATAGCCCTGACTATCTTTTCTACACAGATGAACGATTTGTTCGGTTTGGGTATCCGCTCTGTTCCGGCAAACTTTATCGATAAATGGATATGCTATGCGCAAAACGCTACGCACATCAATTGGTGGGCACTGAGCATGGGTGTACTGAGTTTGCTGATTATCATTCTGACACCGAAAGTGTCGAAGAAAATACCCAGTTCGTTAGTCGCGATAGTGATAGTAACGGCTGTGGCATGGGCATTGAAACAGTTTGGAGGAGTCAACAGTATCCAGACTATCGGTGACCTCTATGAACTGCCTACCGGTATTCCTGTTCCCCGTTTGCCCGAGTTGAAAATTGCCGAAGGAGAAACTTTCTTCAGTACAATATCAGGTTTGTTTCCTGCGGCTTTTACGATAGCGATATTAGGTGCTATCGAATCGCTGCTTTCTGCTATGGTGGCAGATGGTGTGATAGGCGACCGGCATAATTCCAATACAGAGTTGATTGGTCAAGGTATTGCCAATATGGTGGTTCCTTTCTTCGGCGGTATTCCTGCAACAGGAGCTATAGCCCGAACAATGACCAACATCAACAACGGCGGCCGTACACCGGTTGCGGGCATTGTGCATGCTGTAGTATTGCTCTTGGTGTTGCTTTTCTTGGGCAAATTGGTGGGGTATATACCCATGTCGTGTTTGGCAGGCGTGTTGATAGTGGTGGCGTATAATATGAGCGGTTGGCGCACGATTGTAGGACTGTTCAAGAACCCCAAACCGGACTTGGCAGTAATGCTCGTAACGTTTGTACTGACTGTGATTTTCGACCTTACGGTTGCCATCGAAATCGGTTTGTTGCTGGCTATCGTGCTATTCGTGAAACGTACCAACGAATCGACCACCATCAAGGTGTTCCATAACGAAATCGACCCGAACAACGAATCGGATATTGCGCTCCATGAAGAGAAACTGACGATTCCCGAAGGAGTGGAAGTATATGAAATTGACGGTCCGTATTTCTTCGGTATTGCCAACCGTTTTGACGATATCATGCAAGCTGTCAGAGAACATCCGAAAGTGCGTGTAATCCGTATGCGTAAAGTGCCTTTTATTGATTCGACAGGACTTCACAATCTGACAACACTTTGCGAACGCTCGCACCGTGAGAATATCGAAGTAGTGCTCTCGGGCGTCAAACCGGAAGTGCAGGCAACGCTTCTCAAAGCCAAGTTCGACCAGATGTTAGGGGCGGACAATATCTGTCCGAATATCCATGCGGCATTGAAAAGAGCCCAAGAGATTATCCAATAGCCTCCGTTTCTTTTACGAGTAACAGTGGTGCCGGCTTTTTCGGTACACAGAGATAGCTGATGGTCTTTACGATGTCATATACTTGTCTCATGTCGTTGCCGTTCCGTTGCCGTGTTGTTGCCGTGTTGTTGCCGTGTTTTTGCCGTGTTTTTGCCGTAGATACAAGCCGGTGCCTTGCTGCCGGCATGCTGCATGTTTCACAGGCTATCGGTTGGGGCTTGCAATATCTTTCGGGTTTGCAAAAGCGCAGAATTTGTCCCGTTGAGGGCATAAAATGAAGTTTTTCTTGCGAATGTTTGTATTATCAAAGAATATTTTGTATATTTGCAATCTAATATAGCACAGAATTTGCAATAGAAAAATAATAAAACTTTACAGATATGAAATTTCAAGTATCAAGTACCAAATTGCTCTCTCAGATGCAGGTTTTGAACCGTGTCATCGCATCGAAAAACACATTACAGATTTTGGATTCCGTATTGTTCGACCTCGATGGTAACACCCTCACTCTTACTGCGTCAGACGAAGAGACAACCATCAGAACCACCCTCGAAGTGGAAGGTCAAGGTCAAGGCAAGGTAGCATTCGCAGCCAAGCTGCTGTTAGACACACTCAAAGAGTTCCCCGAACAACCACTGACTTTCGATATCAACGACCATAATTTCAGTCTTGAAATCCAGAGTTCCAACGGTACATATAGTTTCATCGGTACCAATGGTAACGAATATCCCGAGATTATACAAGACAAAGAAATCAGCCATTCGTTCACCATGCCGAGCGATGCTCTGCTCAATGCTATCAACAAAACGGCTTTCTGTACGGCTGACGATGAGTTGCGCCCTGTGATGAACGGTATTTACTTCGATTTGAGCACAGATAAACTGATTCTGGTTGCCACCGATGCACATCGTTTGGTTCGCTATACTAACAACAATGTGCATGTAGAAGAAGCCACCAGTTTCATTTTGCCGAAGAAGCCCGCCAACCTCCTGCGTAGCATCTTGGGCAAGGAGGCAACAGACACCGTTATCTCTTTCGATGACAAGAATATCCGTTTCGTATTCGGTCAAACCGTTATTTTCTGCCGTCAGATCGAAGGCCGTTTCCCGAACTACAATGCCGTTATTCCGCAAAACAACGAGAACGAAATCATTGTTGACCGCCAAACGATACTCAACGCTGCCAAGCGTGTTTCCGTATTTGCCAATCCGGGTACAGGTCTGATCAAGTTGTCGTTGACGGAGAACAAAATCAACATTTCGGCACAAGATATTGATTTCTCCACTTCGGCTGAAGAAACTATCGAATGCAGTTATAGCGGCAATCCGATGAACATCGGTTTCAAAGCACCGTTCCTTGTGGAAATCTTGGGTGTGCTCCAGTCAACCAATGTTGTTATCAAGTTGGCAGATGCCAGCAAAGCCGGTTTGCTTCTCCCCTATGAGAGCGACGAAAGCGAAGATATTGTGATGTTGCTCATGCCAATGCTCCTTAACGACTAAGGCATAGTAATCAAGCAAATGTCCTTCACGTAGCGGCATAGCACGTGACCCAAACCAATCAACGGAAATTACGCTTGCCGATAAGACGGCAAATGGCGATAATTGCCGTTCTTTGGTATATAAAGCGACCCATTGCAACAACCTGTATTATGAAACTCAAACTCACTCGACCATTGGTTTTCTTCGATTTGGAGACCACAGGATTGGATCTTGCCAAAGACCGTATCATAGAATTGTCGTACTACAAGTTCTATCCCAACGGCTCATCGGAGAGCAAGACTTATCGTATCAATCCGGAACAGCATATCTCTGCCGAATCTACCCAAATACACGGTATAACAGACGATGATGTACGCGATTGCCCGACCTTCAAACAAGTGGCTCCCGAGATAGTAAAAGCTTGGGAAGGATGTGATATGGCAGGCTACAACAGCAATCATTTTGACATCCCGATGATGGCAGAAGAGTTATTGCGTGCCGATGTGGATTTCGACCTTAAAAAGCGCAATTGTATCGATGCTTTCGTTATTTTCCAGAAGAACGAGCCTCGCAACCTTACGGCTGCATATCGATTCTATTGTGACAAAGATCTCACAGCTGCCCATTCCGCCGATGCAGATACCAAAGCAACGGCAGAAGTGTTGTTCGCTCAATTGGAACGCTATGAAAATCTGCCTGATACAGTAGAAGATCTGGCTGCTTATACGACGAAGAACAATGCTGTGGATTTTGCCGGAAGAATCATCTACGATGCACAAGGCAGAGAAATCTTCAGCTTTGGCAAATATCGTGGTGAAGCCGTCAAAGATGTATTGCTCAAAGACCCCGGTTATTATAGTTGGATGATGCAAGGCGCTTTTCCGGAGTACACCAAGAAAGTTCTTACACGGATATATATCGAAACCAAAAAGAAGCACTAACAAGCGATAAATTCCCGGATGAATAATACGCTGACTATATTAGGTTGTGGTTCTGCCATGCCGACGATACAAAATTCTCCAAGCGGGCAATTGCTGGAGATGTCGGGTAAGCAGTTTCTAATCGATTGTGGCGAAGGCATACAAATCACATTGCGCCGTATGTCGCAACGTATCAACCGGTTGGACCATATTTTCATCTCCCATCTGCATGGTGACCATTGTTTCGGATTGCTCGGACTGATATCCACACTCGGAATGCTGGGCAGAACGCGCGATTTGTATATTCATGCACAAGCCGATTTGCAGCGCTTGATGCAGCCTCTTTTGGACTATTTCTGCCAAGGTATGGAATACAAAGTTATCTTCGATGTTATCCGTCCGAACAAGCATGTTGTGATTTACGAAGACCGCACACTGACCGTGAAAACCATTCCGCTTAAACATCGCGTGCCTTCGTGCGGTTTTCTTTTCGAAGAGAAGCCCAAAGAGCGTCATATCATCAAAGAGCAAATGGATTTTTACAATATTCCGTTGGCTGCTATCCCTGCCTTGAAAGCCGGTGAGGATTATCTGAATTCGGATGGCAAACTAATTGAGAACGAGCGTCTTACAACGGCACCCAATCCTCCCTTCCGCTTTGCTTATTGCTCCGATACGGCTTATTTGGAAAAGATTGTGCCGCTGATTCAAGGTGTGGATTGCCTTTATCATGAATCCACCTATACTGATGAACATGCCGCCCGTGCCAAAGAAACGCAACATTCCACGGCACGGCAAGCGGCTACTATTGCCAAGTTGGCTAATGTGAATCAACTGATTATCGGGCACTTTTCTGCACGGATAGACGACCATCTGCAATTCCTCGCTGAAGCACGAGAAGTATTTCCTAACACCTTATTAGCCGAAGAACGCCAACAATATAAGTTATAAAAAAACACCTGTCCGATGAAAGCACAGACGATATACGTATGCCAAACTTGTGGTGCCACAGCTCCGAAACCTATCGGCAAATGTCCGCAATGCGGCGAATGGGGCAGTTATGTGGAAGAGACCGTTACCAAAACAAGCAGTCTGACGCAGAAAGGCAGCAACTTGCGTGGGGCGGAGCAACCACAACGCATCAACGAGATTGTAGCCAACGAGGAAATGCGTATCGATATGCATTCCACTGAGCTCAATCGTGTATTGGGTGGTGGTTTGGTAGTAGGCAGTTTGGTGCTCATTGGCGGTGAACCGGGTATCGGAAAATCGACTTTGGCTTTGCAAGCGCTTTTGCAAATGAAATCAACCAAAACGCTTTATGCCTCAGGTGAGGAAAGTATCAAACAACTCAAATTGCGGGCAGAACGCCTGTCTGGCGAACCGGAAAACCTCTATATTGTCAGCGAAACCAGCTTGGAAAAGATACTGGAACACGTGCGTGAACTGCAACCGGAGATAGTGGTAATCGATTCTATCCAAACAATTGGTACAGAGCGACTTGAATCAACGATTGGCAGTGTCGGACAAGTGCGCGAATGTGCTTCGCAGATACTAAAGTTTGCCAAAGAGACCAACACACCGTTCCTTATTGTCGGACATATCAACAAAGAAGGCTCGCTTGCAGGACCGAAAGTACTGGAGCATATTGTGGATACCGTTCTTCAGTTCGAAGGCGACCAGCACTATATGTACCGCATTTTGCGTGCCCAAAAGAACCGGTTCGGCAGTACGTCGGAATTAGGCATTTTCGAAATGAGGCAAAACGGTTTGCGCGAAGTACTTAATCCGAGCGAAATGCTCCTCTCGCAGAACCACGACGGTCTTTCGGGCATTGCCATTGCTGCAGCCATAGAGGGCATCCGTCCGTTCCTGATTGAAGTGCAAGCCCTTGTTTCGTCGGCAGCTTATGGTGTTCCGCAACGCAGTAGTACCGGTTTTGATTTGCGTCGTCTGAATATGCTTTTGGCTGTATTGGAAAAGCGTGTCGGCTTCAAACTCCCGCAAAAAGACGTGTTCCTTAATATCGCCGGTGGTATCCGTGTGAACGATCCGGCCATCGATTTGGCGGTATTGGCTGCCATCTTGTCGTCAAACATGGATATTGCTATCGATTCGTCGGTCTGCCTCACTGGTGAAGTGGGTTTGGCAGGCGAAATCCGTCCTGTCAACCGCATAGAACAACGCATTCAGGAGGCGCAGAAATTAGGCTTTAAGAAGATTATCATACCAGCCGGACAACAATACCAAATGAATAATCTGCAAATCGAAGTCATCCCTGTCAAACGAGTGTCAGAGGCTTTCAAAGAACTGATTATTAAGAAGGAAAGCAAATAATCAACCGTAGTTCCCGTTTACCTTTTTGCTATATACCAATTACCTTCCAAGTGAGGGTTCGTGCAGGGGTTATACAGGGTTCATACAAGGGTTATGCACCATCTTCAAGAAGTAAAGAAATAGTGCTATTTGACAATATTGTATTATCAAATAGCACTTGGGTATTACGCACTATTGGGCTTAATATTACTATAACAACAAGAATGTTTCCTAAAATTTTAATGCCAATCCGACACCATTGCTACCAATTGTCATTCCTATTGATACAGGGACTTCTGTTCTTTTTGCACAACTGATATTAAAGGTATTAACCGAATTTTTTCGTCTAACACCACCCACTATCCATGTAGGAATACAAGCTATCTCCAAGCAACCGCCAATCCAGAAAAAAGCAGAGGATGCAGTTGCTATTCCAACTGCACTACTATTACCACTTAGTGCCATATTAACGGCAGCACTATATATACCTAAGCCTATCATCTCTGATGCAAGACCTCCGACTAACAAACCAATACCTGCATGAACCAACTTGTCTCCCGATTGAAATTCTTGATAGGCGGCAGGACAATTTTGCTTGAGAAATGCAGCATATTGTGCTTTATTCATAGTAACATTTCCATAACTATAATATGACCCGGATTTTGTCATTAATTCATAAGATTCATATTGCTGTGTCTTTTTCTCTTCAACTGCATTTTGTTGATGAAATGTTTGTACTTCCCCATTGGCAAAAGTAATAGATGCGATTTTGTCTGTTGCAATAATAAAGGTTGGACCTTCAGGATAGGATGCTTTTTTGTACTGTACTTCTGCCTCACTAATCTGAAGGATATGCGCTTCAATTTTTTCTGCATCGACAGTAATAATAAGTTCTTGTGCACAAATAGCCAACTGACCGGCTATCAAAAAGCATGAAATAAAGAGAAATCTCTTCATAGTTTTATGTAATTGATTCTTGCCAACCTCTGCAAAATTTGATACATATAAAAAGCGTGAGGCTGCTATGCCACCCACTCAGTCTTTGAAGGTCCTAGGAAACCTATTGCAGTGAAAAGGTGCACTAATAGCAATCTCACGCAAAAGCATGAGAAAGCCTAATGCTACACTCCTACTGCTATTGAAAATTTCCTAGGTTCTCAAAAACTAAGAGTAAAAGCAAACGCTTTAATCAAAATATATTTGGCTATGTCACAACAAACAGTTGATAAATAGCCATTTTTATAGGGGAGTATCAGAACTCCCCTACAAACTGTTATTTGCAGTTATCTATACTCATTTGGAATTTCGATATGAAGTGTCTCACACAATAACTTCACATC
>JALFYY010000023.1 GCA_022783865.1 Bacteroidales bacterium | reverse complement strand
GCACGAGGAGTGCTTATCGGTAGCGTATGGGTAGCTGAATCACCAAATAACAACCAAATAACAACCAAATAATAACCAAATAATAACCAAATAACAGTAGGTAAGTTAATAGTGAATAGTTAACAGTTAATATCTCATTGTCGGACAAAAGCAGCGTTTCAGGGCACTGCAGACTGCGGGTAAGGACGCACACAGATTGGACAATCTGACAATTTCACCGGGCAAGCCCTATTTGACAATTGCGGTTGAGGACAAAACAAGTACTTTTACATTCCCAGAGAATTTACGATTTACAATTTACGATTATTGCGGGCGGGACGCCCACAGCCCGACAGAAGACAAGTGGCTGATAAGTAATAATTAAGATTTTATCAGCGGAAAAGAAGCAAGATATTTGCCTGTATCAGAAATTATGCTTACCTTTGTGCATGAAAGAAACCGCTGTGCGGAGAGGAGTGGAAAAACACATTCGGAATTTGCAGGAATGAGCATAAGGCACACCCTGAGACGATGCCGGATCCGGAAACAGACAACGTCAGAACCGTAGAAAGACAGACAAAGGAAATGCATATCGCCATTGCAGGAAATATAGGAGCAGGCAAAACGACTCTGACCAAGATGTTGGCCAAACATTACGGTTGGGAGCCCCGCTTCGAGCCCGTGGTAGTCAACCCCTATCTGGAAGACTATTATGCCGATATTCCCCGTTGGTCGTTTTGCCTGGAGACATATTTCCTGAAACAGCGGTTCAAGGATATGCTCGATATCGTGAAAGCAGACCATACCATCATACAAGACCGGTCGATATTCGAAGGCGTGTATGTGTTCGTCAGGAACAACTACGAATTGGGCAACCTGTCGGACAGAGACTACGAGACGTATATGGAACTGTTCCAACTGATGATGAAACTGACACAGCTGCCGGACTTGATGATTTACCTGCGTAAGAGTATTCCTGCATTGGTTGCCCAGATCCAGAAAAGAGGACGGGAATATGAACAGACGATGCAGATTGACTATCTGAAAGGACTGAACGAAAGGTACGACGACTTTATTTTCAACCAATACAAGGGGAAAGTACTGGTGATAGAATCGGACCACATGGATTTTGAGAACAGACCCGAAGACTTCCGGTCTATCGTGAACAAGATAGACGCTTCGCTCTTCGGCTTGTTCCCATTGGAAACGGAAACCAACACGGATGCGGCGTCGGAAGACGGGCACCGATAATATAAACACCCACTTAAAAGCCAAGATTATGCATATAGCAATCGCCGGAAATATCGGCAGTGGCAAAACCACGCTCACCAAAATGCTTGCGAAACATTACGGTTGGACTCCCCGCTTTGAATCGGTAGAATACAATCCGTATCTGGAAGATTTCTATGCGGACATGTCGCGCTGGTCGTTCAATCTGCAAATCTACTTCCTGAACAAGCGTTTTCAGGATGTGGTGGAGATCTCGAAGAGCAACGAAACCATTATCCAAGACCGCACCATCTACGAAGACGCCCGCATCTTTGCGCCCAATCTGCACGAACAAGGGAATATGTCGGACCGGGATTTTGCCAACTATTCGGACCTGTTCGACCTGATGATGTCGCTTGTGAAGATGCCCGACCTGCTGATTTACCTCCGTTCTTCGATACCGAACTTAGTGGCACAAATCCAGAAACGGGGAAGAGAGTATGAAAGTTCGATCCGGCTGGACTATCTGCAAGGCTTGAACGACAAATACGAAAAGTGGATAAATGACTACAAAGGCAAGTTGCTGATAATCGACGCGGACCATGTGAAATTCGAAGGCAACCCGCAGGATTTCCAATTCATCACGAACAAGATAGATGCGGAACTCTACGGTTTGTTCCCGTTTGAAGAGGAAACGAAGGTGGGTAACGAGGTAAAATAAACCGAGCAATACCGATGATAGACCGGTTTTTGGAATATCTATCCGTTGAGAAGCACTATTCGCCATTGACGGTGCAGGCTTACGAGCACGATTTGAGAGAGTTTTGCACTTTCCTGAACATAGACGAAAGCGAGCTCAGGAATGAGACGGTGACGGAAGGCGATGTAAAGGAATGGATGATCAGCCAGTTGGATGCCGGAATCAAACCGCGCAGCGTACGACGGAAACTCTCGTCGCTCAGGTCGTACTGGAAATTCCTGATGCGTATTGGAGCAGAACAATGCGACATCACGCAACGAATCATCCTGCCCAAGATTTCGAAACCTCTTCCCGTGTTCTATAAAGAGAGCGAGATGCGGGAGATACAGGCTGAAATGCAGGACGGGGACGATTTCGTATCGGTGAGAGACGGATTGATAATCGAGTTTTTCTATGAGACGGGTGTCAGACAGGCGGAATTGCTGTCGCTCAGAGATACGGATATCGATTTCAGACAAAAGCAGGTGAGTGTGACGGGGAAACGACGGAAAGAGCGAATAATTCCGCTCGGAGACGTGTTGTTGGTACAGATTTTGCACTATATCGAATGTAGAGAGGATACGGTTGGCGAGCAGAAAACAACTGACGCATTGTTTGTGAAAGAGAACGGGCAACCGTTGACGAAAACGGCTTTGTACAGGATAGTGCATGAGCGGATGAGTAGTGTGAGCAGTCTGAAAAAGCAGTCGCCACACGTGTTGAGGCACACTTTTGCAACGACAATGCTCAACAACGGGGCAGACATCAATACAATAAAGAAACTCTTAGGGCATGCCAATTTGGCAGCCACGCAGATATATACGCATACGACTTTTGAACAGGTGCTACGGGTCTATAACCAAGCGCACCCGCGCAGCAAACATGATGACGGAGTATCAGCCAAGAGTTGAAAATAACAATTATTAACCTTATTAAAAAAGGAGGAAACCATGAAAGTAACAGTGCAAGCGGTGAATTTTGATATCGCCGAGAAGTTGGAGAAGTACATCGAAAAGAAGACAAAGAAATACCACAAATTCTTGGGGGACTCCGCGGAAATGGAAATCCGCATGACAGTAGTGAAACCGGAAAGTGCCATGAATAAAGAGACGACTGTGCGCATATCGGGTGTGGGCCAGGAACTTTTTGCCCAGAAAACATTCGACACTTTTGAGCAGGGAGTGGACGAGTGCTTGGAAGCAATCGGTCGTCAGATAGAGAAAATGAAAGAAAAAAAGTAGGGAAACGAATTTTTTCCTGAAAATATTTTGTCAAGTCAAAAATATGTAATACCTTTGCACCGCTTTTTTCCGGAAAAGCGCTGCAAAGGTTTGCGGAAAGAAACCGGGGGCTGCAAAGAGCCCGATGAAAGGGCAAACGGAATGCAGGATGCAAGGACGGAGAATGAGCAAAATTGCCTCTTTAGCTCAGTTGGCCAGAGCACGTGATTTGTAATCTCGGGGTCGTTGGTTCGAATCCGACAAGAGGCTCAAAAAAAAGCAACGGACGCGGTTTTTGGAAAGAAAACGAAAGTTGTTGCAAGGGTAGTTTCCAGAGTGGCCAAATGGGGCAGACTGTAAATCTGCTGCGTAATCGCTTCGGTGGTTCGAATCCATCACTACCCACACTCCCCGAAGACGGGAATTATGAATTTCCGCTTAGGTCGGTTGGCTTGAAATAGGGGCGTTAGGTTTCGGCTGACAAGACAGAAGAAAGGGGAGAAATTGCGGAAATAGCTCAGTCGATAGAGCACTAGCCTTCCAAGCTGGGGGTCGCGGGTTTGAGTCCCGTTTTCCGCTCAAGAAGAAAAACATGTTGCTGTTGTAGCTCAGTGGTAGAGCGCATCCTTGGTAAGGATGAGGTCGCGGGTTCAACTCCCGCCAATAGCTCCACTAATAAATAATCAATTAACAAACAAAGTAATTTTTTGAATTATGGCAAAAGAGAAATTTGACCGTTCGAAACCACACGTGAACATCGGTACGATTGGACACGTTGACCACGGTAAAACCACTTTGACCGCTGCTATCACAACTGTGTTGGCAAAGAAAGGTCTTTCTGAGTTGCGTTCGTTCGATTCTATCGATAACGCTCCAGAGGAAAAAGAGCGTGGTATTACAATTAATACCGCTCACGTTGAGTATCAAACAGCAACCCGCCACTACGCACACGTAGACTGCCCGGGTCACGCCGACTATGTAAAGAACATGGTTACCGGTGCTGCTCAGATGGATGGTGCTATCATCGTTGTAGCTGCAACTGATGGTCCTATGCCTCAAACCCGTGAGCACATCCTTTTGGCTCGCCAAGTAAACGTACCTCGCTTGGTTGTATTTATGAACAAGTGCGATATGGTTGACGATGCTGAGATGCTTGATCTCGTTGAAATGGAAATGCGTGAATTGCTCAGTTTCTATGAGTTCGACGGTGACAATACTCCTATCATCCGCGGTTCTGCTCTTGGTGCATTGAATGGTGTTCCTGAGTGGGAAGAGAAAGTAATGGAGTTGATGGATGCTGTTGACAATTGGATTCAATTGCCTCCTCGTGCTATCGACAAACCATTCTTGATGCCAGTTGAGGACGTGTTCTCTATTACGGGTCGTGGTACTGTTGCAACCGGTCGTATTGAGACAGGTGTTGTAAAAGTAGGTGACGAAGTTCAAATCCTCGGTCTTGGTGAAGACAAGAAATCGGTTGTTACTGGTGTGGAAATGTTCCGCAAATTGCTTGACCAAGGTGAAGCAGGTGATAACGTAGGTTTGTTGCTCCGTGGTATCGACAAAGACGAAGTTCGCCGTGGTATGGTTATTACTCACCCGGGTGTAGTAAAAACTTACAGCGAGTTCAAGGCTTCTGTTTATATCTTGAAGAAAGAAGAAGGCGGTCGTCACACTCCGTTCCACAACCACTATCGTCCTCAGTTCTACATCCGTACAATGGACGTTACCGGTGAGATTACTCTTCCGGAAGGAACTGAAATGGTAATGCCTGGTGACAACCTCGAAATCCAAGTTAAGTTGATTTACCCAGTAGCTTGCTCTGAAGGTCTTCGTTTCGCTATCCGCGAAGGCGGCCGTACGGTAGGTTCGGGTCAGATTACCAAACTGATTGACTAATCAATAGTCGAGAATTGATAGGTCGGGCTACGGCTTGACCTATCTTTACGGAAGTAGCTCAGTTGGTAGAGCACTGGTCTCCAAAACCAGGTGTCGGGAGTTCGAGCCTCTCCTTCCGTGCAAAACAGAAACAAGTGGACTTCGGCTGGTAGGTACTATCCGGAGTCATTGTTGACGATATAAATGTAAGTAAAATATACTACAAGATATGAAGATTATAAACAACATCAAAGCGTCTTACACAGAGTTGGTTCATAAAGTAACATGGCCAAGTCGGAAAGAGTTGGCAAACAGCGCCGTGCTGGTATTAATTGCTTCCCTTATATTAGCCCTCGTTGTGTGGCTTATGGACTTCTGTTTCGAGTCTCTTATGACATTTATTTATGGTCTTTTTTAAGTAGGTAACGACATGGCAGATAACAATTTCAAATGGTATGTCCTTAAAGCGATAAGCGGTAAGGAGCAAAAGGTCAAAGAGTATATCGAGGCTGCTTGCAAGAATACCGAATTGGGACAATATGTATCTCAGGTGTTGATACCGATGGAAAAGATCGTACAACAGCGTGGTAACAAACGCGTTATCAAAGAACGCAACAAGTTGCCGGGTTATGTGTTTGTAGAGGCTGATCTTGTAGATGAGTGCTATCCCCGTTTGAGGAATGTTCCGAATGTATTGGGCTTCCTGAGCGATGCGAAATCGGTGGTTCCCACTCCTGTCCGCCAATCGGAAATCAATACCATTTTAGGTAATGTGGAAGAAGAGGCGAATGCGGATTTGACAGAAATGTCGTTCATGGTGGGTGAAACGGTTAAGGTTGTTGACGGACCTTTCAATGGTTTCGACGGTGAGGTGAATGAGATCCTTCCGGAGAAGCGTAAGTTGAAAGTGATAGTAACTGTCTTCGGGCGTAAGACACCTCTTGAGTTGGGCTTCAACCAAGTAGTAAAAGAGTAGGAGACTATGTTACGGGTCGCTATACTACTCGATAGTGTAAAACTATTAACAAAGTAAAACAAAACAATTATGGCTAAAGAAATTGCTGGACTTATTAAATTGCAGATTAAAGGTGGTGCTGCAAATCCATCACCTCCAGTAGGACCTGCATTGGGTTCTAAGGGTATCAATATTATGGAGTTTTGCAAACAATTCAACGCCAGAACCCAAGACAAAGCCGGTAAAGTATTGCCGGTAGTAATTACCTATTATACAGACAAGTCGTTCGATTTCGTTGTAAAGACTCCTCCTGTAGCTATTCAGTTGCTTGAAGCAGCTAAGGTAAAGGGTGGTTCTGCACAACCTAACCGTCAGAAAGTAGGTAGCATCACGGAGGAACAATGCCGTCAGATTGCCACCGACAAGATGGCCGACTTGAACTGCTTCGAAGTAGAAAGCGCCATGAAAATGGTAGCCGGAACAGCTCGTAGTATGGGTATAACCGTTAAATGATTAAACTTCAATTAGACATGAGTAAACTGACAAAAAATCAAAAGTTGGCTTTAGAGAAGATTGAAGCAGGTAAAGCCTATACGTTGTTGGAAGCTTCAACGCTTCTGAAAGAGATTACAACTACAAAATTCGATGCTTCTGTAGATATTGATGTCCGTTTGGGTGTAGATCCGCGCAAAGCAAACCAGATGGTTCGCGGCGTGGTATCGTTGCCTAACGGAACAGGTAAACAAGTAAGAGTTCTTGCATTGTGTACTCCAGATCAGGAAGCCGCTGCAAAAGAAGCCGGTGCTGATTATGTAGGTCTTGACGAATATATCGAAAAGATCAAAGGCGGATGGACTGATATTGATGTCATCATTACAATGCCTCAGATTATGGGTAAGATTGGTGCTCTTGGTAGAGTGCTCGGTCCTCGTGGTTTGATGCCTAACCCTAAGAGCGGTACTGTTACGATGGATGTAGCAAAGGCTGTGAAAGAGGTTAAGCAAGGTAAGATCGACTTTAAAGTTGATAAGTTTGGTATTGTACATACTTCTATTGGTAAGGTATCGTTTACCGCAGAACAAATTGCTGAAAATGCAAAAGAGTTCATTCAGACCATTATCAAACTGAAACCGGCGGTATCAAAAGGTACTTATCTGAAGAGCATTTATCTTTCAAGCACCATGAGTAAAGGTCTGCAAATTGACCCCAAAAGTGTTGAATAATTAAACTGACAGATTATGAAAAAGGAAGATAAAAATGCGATTATAGAAGAACTCAAAGGTCAACTCAGTGAATATGCAAACTTCTATCTGACCGATATTGAAGGTTTGAATGCTGAGCAAACAAGTGAATTGCGTCGTGCTTGTTTCAAGAATCAAATCAAATTGGTTGTTGTAAAGAACACTTTGCTTCACAAGGCCTTGGAAACTCAGAATGTTGACGCTCAATTGTTCGATTGTCTGAAAGGTAACACGGCTTTGATGCTTTGCAATACGGGCAATGCTCCTGCAAAACTCATCAAGACTTTTGCTGACAAAGACAAAAAGAATAAGAATGTGAAGCCGGCACTCAAAGCTGCATTTGTAGAAGAAACTACTTATGTAGGTGCAGATCAGTTAGAGTTCCTGACAAGCATTAAGAGCAAAAATGAACTTATTGCAGATTTGGTTGCTTTGTTGCAATCTCCTGCAAAGAATGTTGTGTCCGCACTCCAGTCGGGAGGCAGTACGCTTCATGGTGTTCTCAAGACACTGGGCGAAAGAGAAGCATAATGATTTATGCGCAGATGCTGCTTAGCATCAAATTAACTTTATTAATAAAACATTAAAACTATACAATAATGGCAGATTTAAAAGCTTTTGCTGAACAATTAGTTAATCTTACAGTTAAGGAAGTAAACGAGTTAGCTCAAATTTTGAAAGACGAGTACGGAATTGAGCCCGCTGCTGCAGCTGTTGCTGTTGCTGCCGGTCCTGCAGCCGCTGCTGCTGAGGCAGTGGAAGAGAAAACATCTTTTGATGTAGTTCTCAAATCCGCAGGTGCTAACAAACTCGGTATCGTTAAGGCAGTTAAAGAACAAACCGGTCTTGGCTTGAAAGACGCTAAGGATTTGGTTGATGCTGCTCCTTCTACTATCAAGGAAGGTCTCTCTAAGGCAGACGCTGAGGCTCTCAAGAAAGTTCTTGAAGAAGGCGGTGCTGAAGTAGAACTGAAGTAATAACCTTAGAAATAGGTTATGGGTTTAGAGCCTAAATGGCTCTAAACCTTTTTGTCGTAATAAAAAGCGTTACTAAATAGAGATTAAAATAGTGCTAGTTTTTTGTGATAAATGCAAAATGAAATAAAAATCCAAGAAGCGCACTGACAAGGGTATGGTTAATGAACCATCCGTTGTAATCTCTTACTAAAAAAGGAAATTCAGTAAAATTAATATATAAAACCATTTATTCATGGCTTCGAAACAACAAACTAAGAGAGTTGATTTTTCTTCAATCCCGAAGAAAATGCCGTATCCTGATTTTTTGGATATCCAAATCAAGTCTTTCCGTGAGTTTTTCCAAATGGATTCATCTCCGGAGCAAAGACGTCAAGAGGGGCTCTACAAAGTGTTTGCCGAGAATTTTCCGATTGCGGATACTCGCAACAATTTTATTCTCGAATTTTTGGATTATAACATCGATCCTCCCCGCTACAGCATTGAAGAGTGCTTGCAAAGAGGTTTGACATTCAGTGTACCTTTGAGGGTGAAGTTCAAGTTGTATTGTACGGATCCCGATCATGAGGATTTTGAGACCCAAGTGCAGGATGTATATTTGGGATCGATTCCGTATATGACTCCTCAAGGTACTTTCGTTATCAATGGCGCTGAGCGTGTAATCGTAAGTCAGTTGCATCGTTCGCCCGGTGTGTTCTTGGGACAGACGCTTCATACAAATGGTACGAAGTTGTACTCTGCCCGTATCATTCCTTTCCGTGGTTCATGGATAGAATTTGCGACGGACATCAACAATGTGATGTATGCTTATATCGACCGCAAGAAGAAATTGCCGGTTACCACATTGCTCCGTGCCATCGGTTTTGAGAGCGACAAAGACATCTTGGAGTGCTTTGATTTGGCTGAAGAGGTGAAAGTCAGCAAGACGGCACTTAGCAAAGTGATTGGCCGTCGCTTGGCAGCCCGTGTATTGAAAGCATGGACGGAAGATTTCGTTGATGAAGATACCGGTGAAGTAGTAACTATCGAACGTAACGAGGTTATTATCGAGCGTGAAACAGAATTGACGAAAGATAATATTCAAGACATCTTGAATGCAGGTGTAAAGCACATTTTGTTGCATAAAGAAGAGCAATTTACCAAAGATTGCAGTATCATCTTCAATACCTTGCAGAAAGACCCGACCAACTCTGAGAAAGAGGCTGTGTTGTATATCTATCGTCAGTTGCGTAATGCTGAGCCTGCAGATGACAGTACGGCTCGCGAAGTAATCAACGGTTTGTTCTTCTCGGAAAAACGTTATGATTTGGGTGAGGTCGGCCGTTACCGTATCAACCGCAAACTGAACCTCAATATTGATTCTTCTGTCCGTGTGTTAACCAAAGAAGATATTATTGAGATTATCAAATATCTGATTGAGTTGATTAACTCTAATGCGGAGGTTGATGATATTGACCACTTGAGCAACCGTCGTGTACGCACAGTGGGCGAGCAGTTGTATAATCAGTTCGGTGTGGGTTTGGCTCGTATGGCTCGTACAATTCGTGAGCGTATGAATGTGCGTGACAATGAGGTATTTACGCCTACCGATTTGGTAAATGCCAAAAGCATAGCAAGTATCATCAACAGCTATTTCGGTACGAATGCGTTGTCGCAGTTCATGGACCAACAGAACCCGTTGGCTGAGATTACGCACAAACGTCGTATGTCTGCCTTAGGTCCCGGCGGTTTGAGTCGTGACCGTGCAGGTTTCGAGGTGCGTGACGTACACTATACTCACTATGGTCGTTTATGTCCGATTGAGACTCCTGAAGGTCCGAATATCGGTTTGATTTCATCGTTGTGTATCTATGCGAAGATTAATAATCTCGGCTTTATTGAGACTCCATATCGTAAGGTAGAGAATTCGGTAGTTGACTTGTCGGATGACGGTATTGTTTACATGACGGCCGAGGACGAAGAGCAATTGATTGTTGCACAAGGTAATGCTCCTTTGGATAAGGAGGGCCACTTCTTAAATAATAAAGTAAAGGCACGTTTAGAGGCAGATTTCCCGGTAGTTGAGCCTGATAAGGTGAATATGATGGACGTTTCGCCGAGTCAGATTGCTTCTATTGCTGCAGCCTTGATACCTTTCTTGGAGCACGACGATGCCAACCGTGCATTGATGGGATCGAACATGATGCGTCAGGCAGTTCCATTGTTGCGTCCGGAAGCACCTATCGTCGGTACTGGTATTGAAGGTCAGTTGATACAAGACTCACGTACACAAGTACGTGCTGAAGGTGCAGGCAAGGTAATCTATGTGGATGCTGATAAGATTCTGGTTGAGTACGACCGTACAGAGACCGAAGCGTTTATCAGTTTCGATTCAGCAGTAAAAGAGTATCGTTTGCCCAAATTCCAAAAGACGAACCAGAATACTACCATTGACTTGCGTCCCATTGTCAAGAAAGGTGAGCGTGTTGAGAAAGGACAAATTCTGACTGAAGGTTTCTCTACTGAGAATGGTGAATTGGCTTTGGGTAAGAATCTGAAAGTGGCATACATTCCTTGGAAAGGTTACAACTACGAGGATGCTATCGTGCTGTCGGAGCGTATCGTACGTGAAGATATGTTCACTTCTGTTCACGTAGTAGAGCAACTCTTGGAAGTACGCGAAACCAAACGCGGTTTGGAAGAGTTCACAAGCGATATTCCGAATGTCAGTGAAGAAGCTACAAAGAACCTTGATGAGAACGGTATAGTTCGCGTAGGTGCACGCATTGAGCCGGGTGATATTATTATCGGTAAGATTACTCCTAAGGGTGAGAGCGATCCGAGTCCTGAGGAAAAATTGCTCAAGGCTATCTTCGGTGACCGTGCAGGCGATGTGAAAGACGCTTCTCTGAAAGCTTCACCGTCGTTGGAAGGTGTGGTTATTGAGAAACGCTTGTATAAGAGAGCAATGAAAGATGCCCGTCAGAAGAAAGACGACAAACTGCAGTTGGAAGAAATGCGTGCAGACTTCGAAGCAAAGGCAAACGAACTGAAACAGCAGTTGGTTGAGAAGTTACTTGTGCTGACAGAAGGCAAGACATCAATGGGTGTAAAAGACTTGATGGGCACCGATATTATTTCGAAGAACAGCAAGTTTACCCGTGAGCGTCTGGAGCAAATCGACTATGATGCAGTGATGCTGGCAAAATGGGTGGCAGACGAAGAGAAGAATGCTTTGATTCGTCAATGTATTCTCAACTATTTGCACAAACACAAAGAGTTGGATGCCCAATACAAACGCAAATGCTTCGACCTTACCATTGGTGATGAATTACCAAACGGTATTATGCAAATGGCTAAAGTTTATTTGGCGAAGAAGCGTAAGATCCGTGTAGGTGACAAGATGGCGGGTCGTCACGGTAACAAAGGTATCGTAAGTAAGATTGTCCGTGTTGAAGACATGCCTTTCTTGGCTGATGGTACTCCAGTAGATATCGTATTGAACCCGTTGGGTGTGCCTTCCCGTATGAACTTGGGACAGATTTTCGAGGCTGTCTTGGGTTGGGCAGGCAAGGAGTTGGGCGTTAAGTTTGCTACTCCTATTTTCGATGGTTGTACGATGGACAACTTGAACGAATGGACAGACAAAGCTGGCTTGCCGCGTGCCGGTAAAACCTATCTGTATGATGGCGGTACGGGTGAGATGTTCGACCAACCTGCTACGGTGGGTGTGACATACTTTATGAAGTTAGGTCACATGGTTGACGACAAGATGCACGCTCGTTCCATTGGTCCGTACAGTTTGATTACGCAACAACCGTTGGGTGGTAAAGCACAATTCGGTGGTCAGCGTTTCGGTGAAATGGAGGTTTGGGCACTTGAAGCACACGGTGCGGCACACGTTCTGCAAGAGATTCTGACTGTTAAGTCGGATGACGTCAACGGACGTGCACGTACCTACGAAGCTATCGTTAAGGGTGAACCTATGCCGACACCGGGATTACCTGAGTCGTTGAATGTCCTCTTGCGCGAATTGCAAGGATTAGGCTTGGATATCACTATGGAATAAGATTCATTAACTTGTAAATTACTCAAAAATGGCTTTTAAACAAGATAATAAAAAGACCGGTTTCAGCAAGATTACTATTGGTCTTGCTTCGCCAGAAGAAATACTTCGTCAATCGCATGGTGAAGTACTGAAACCGGAAACCATCAACTATCGTACTTATAAACCTGAGCGTGATGGTCTGTTCTGTGAGCGAATCTTTGGTCCAACTCGCGACTATGAGTGCCATTGCGGAAAGTACAAACGTATCCGCTACAAAGGTATTATTTGCGACCGTTGTGGTGTAGAAGTAACCGAAAAGAAAGTACGTCGTGAGCGTATGGGGCACATCCAGTTGGTTGTACCTGTTGCACACATCTGGTATTTCCGTTCGTTACCTAACAAAATGGGTTATTTGCTGGGCCTTCCTACCAAGAAATTGGATGCTATTATCTACTATGAGAAATATATCGTTATTCAAAGTGGTATCTTGGCAGGTCAAGAGTTTGGTGAAGGACAAGTGTTGGAAGACAACATGTTGCTTTCGGAAGATGAATATCTGGAATTGATTGATCGTCTGCCACAAGGCAATCAGATGTTGGAAGACAATAATCCTCAGAAGTTCATTGCCAAGATGGGTGCAGAGGCTATCTATGATATGTTGACCCGTTTGGATTTGGATGCACTCTCATATGAGTTGCGTGACCGTGCAAGTAAAGACTCTTCTCAACAACGCAAGACAGAAGCTTTGAAGCGTCTGCAAGTAGTAGAGTCGTTCCGTGCTTCGAGGAATAGAAACAAACCGGAATGGATGATCTTGAAGATTATTCCTGTGACTCCTCCTGAGTTGCGTCCGTTGGTTCCGTTGGATGGTGGACGTTTTGCTACCTCCGACCTCAACGACCTCTATCGTCGCGTTATCATCCGTAATAACCGTTTGAAACGATTGATTGAGATTAAAGCTCCGGAAGTGATTCTGCGCAACGAAAAACGTATGTTGCAAGAGGCTGTTGATTCTTTGCTTGATAACTCTCGCAAATCTACTGCTATCAAGAGCGAAACCAATCGTCCGCTCAAATCTTTGTCCGATTCTCTGAAGGGTAAACAAGGTCGTTTCCGTCAGAACTTGCTCGGTAAACGTGTGGACTATTCTGCCCGTTCGGTTATTGTTGTAGGTCCTGAACTGAAAATGCACGAATGCGGTTTGCCAAAAGATATGGCAGCTGAGCTTTATAAACCGTTTATCATCCGCAAACTCATCGAGCGGGGTATCGTTAAGACCGTGAAATCTGCCAAACGTATCATCGACCGCAAAGAACCTGTTATATGGGATATTCTTGAGCACGTGATGGAAGGTCATCCTGTATTGCTAAACCGTGCCCCGACATTGCACCGCTTGGGTATCTTGGCTTTCCAGCCTCGTATGATTGAAGGTAAAGCTATCCAGTTGCACCCATTGGCATGTACCGGTTTCAATGCCGACTTCGACGGTGACCAGATGGCTGTGCACTTGCCTTTGTCCAATGAGGCTATCTTGGAAGCACAATTGCTTATGTTGGGTTCGCACAATATCCTGAACCCTGCCAATGGTGCGCCTATCACTGTTCCTTCGCAGGATATGGTCTTGGGTCTGTATTATATCACCAAAGAGCGTGCAGGTGCCAAAGGTGAAGGCTTGATTTTCTACTCTCCTGAGGAGGCGGAAATCGCTCTCAATGAAAAGAAAGTAGATATGCACGCCAAGATTAAAGTGCGTACCGAAGATATGGAAGACGGCAAACCGGTTACCCGTCTCATCGAAACGACTGTTGGACGTATCTTGGTGAACCATTACGTACCGAAAGAAGTTGGTTATGTCAACAAAGTATTGAAGAAGAATACATTGCGTGATATCATCGGTGATGTAATCAAGATTTGCGGTGTGGCCCGTACAGCACAGTTCTTGGACGATATCAAGAACCTTGGTTATCAGATGGCGTTCCGTGGCGGTTTGTCGTTCAACTTGAACGATATCATTATTCCGCAAGAGAAAGTTGATTTGGTGGCTGAAGGTAATGCCGAGATAGAAGAAATCGTGGGTAACTACAATATGGGTCTTATCACTAATAACGAACGTTACAACCAAGTTATTGATACGTGGACGCAAGTTGACCAGTCGCTTACCAAAGTTTTGATGAAAGAGATGGAGGCTGCCGACCAGGGTTTCAATGCCGTATTCATGATGATGGACTCCGGTGCCCGTGGTTCTAAAGCACAGATCAAACAGCTGTCTGGTATGCGTGGTTTGATGGCTAAACCGCAAAAAGCCGGTGCCGAAGGTGGTCAGACCATTGAGAACCCGATTCTTTCGAACTTTAAGGAAGGTTTGTCGGTGTTGGAGTATTTCATCTCCACCCACGGTGCTCGTAAAGGTTTGGCTGATACAGCTTTGAAGACAGCCGATGCCGGTTATCTGACTCGTCGTTTGGTTGACGTAAGCCACGATGTCATTATTACTGAAGAAGACTGTGGTACTTTGCGTGGTCTGACGGCTACCGAAATCAAGAAGAACGAGAATGTAGTGGCTTCGCTTTACGAACGTATCTTGGGTCGTGTGAGCGTACACGATGTTACCGATCCTATTACCGGTGAACTCTATGTACGTGCCGGCGAAGAAATTCGCGAGGATGCTGCAGAGAAGATTCAGAACTCTCCTATTGAGGCTGTTGAGATTCGTTCGGTACTCACTTGCGAGGCGAAGAGCGGTGTCTGTGCTAAATGTTATGGTCGTAACTTGGCTACAGGTCGCTTGGTTGAGAAAGGTGAGGCTGTCGGTGTGATTGCTGCACAGTCTATCGGTGAGCCGGGTACACAGTTGACACTTCGTACGTTCCACGTCGGTGGTGTGGCAGGTAACGTGGCAACCGAGAGTAGCCATACTCTCAAATACGACGGTATCGTCGAAATTGATGAACTCCGTACCGTTACCGATAGCGAGAACCAAACCATCGTAGTATCCCGTCAAACCGAATTGCGTTTGCGTGATGAGCAGACCGGCGTGGTACTTACTACCTTCAATGTTCCTTATGCCGCTAAACTCTATGTAGAGAATGGCAAGAAATACGAAAAGGGTACATTGGTCTGCGAATGGGATCCATTCAACGCTACTATTGTTATCGAAAACGATGGTAAAGTTAAATTCGAAGATGTGGTAGAGAATGTTACGGCTAAGACCGAAACCGATGATACCACAGGTTTGAAAGAAACCATTATCATTGAGTCGAAAGATAAAACGCGTATTCCTACGGCACATATTATAGATAAGAAAGGCAATGTACTCCATACCTACAACTTGCCTGTTAACGCCCACTTGGTTCCTAAGGATGGCGAAGCAGTGAAGGTAGGTAGTTTGTTGATCAAGATTCCTCGTACCGTTGGTAAAGCAGGTGATATTACGGGTGGTCTTCCACGTGTTACAGAGTTGTTTGAGGCTCGTAACTCCTCTAATCCTGCTATCGTAAGTGAAATCGATGGTGAAGTAACATTCGGCAAAATCAAACGTGGTAACCGTGAACTTACTGTTACCTCTCGTTTGGGCGAGGAGAAAAAATATCTTATCCCGTTGTCGAAACAAATCTTGGTACAGGAGAACGACTTCGTGCGTGCCGGAACGCCTCTGTCCGACGGTGCCGTTACGCCTAACGACATCTTGGCAATCAAAGGTCCTACGGCTGTACAAGACTACATCGTCAACGAAGTGCAAGATGTTTATCGTCTGCAAGGTGTGAAGATTAACGACAAGCACTTCGAGATTATCGTACGTCAGATGATGCGTAAAGTCGAAATCCAAGATCCGGGTGATACACGCTTCTTGGAGCGTCAGATTGTTGATAAGAACGACTTTATGGAAGAGAACGACCGTATATGGGGCAAGAAAGTGGTTGTAGATGCCGGTGACAGCGAGAATCTCAAACCGGGTCAGATTGTTACGCCGCGTAAACTCCACGACGAGAACTCTATGTTGCGTCGTCGCGACAAGAAGGTTGTTGAAGTGCGTGATGCAATGCCGGCTACCTCGGCTCAGGTACTGCAAGGTATCACACGTGCCGCTTTGGGTACCAAATCGTTCATGTCTGCTGCTTCGTTCCAGGAAACCAACAAGGTCCTCAATGATGCCGCTATCAATGGTAAAGTTGACTACCTTGAGGGTATGAAGGAAAACGTAATCGTTGGTCACTTGATTCCGGCTGGTACAGGACTCCGTGAGTTCAACAAGTTGACTGTTTACAACAAACAGCAATACGAGGAACTCAGGGCTGCACAAGCAGAAGCCGAGTTGGAAGAAACCGAAGAATAATCTTCTTATTATAATCATAAAAGCGGTTAGGGCTCTCCTGACCGCTTTTGTGTTTTATGTTTGGTTATGTCAACGAAATGTACTACCTTTGCTCCAACTAATATCTTTATGTTATGAAAAAGTCATTTACCATTCTTTTGGCAGCCATCTTCTTGGTTGCTTGCCAATCAGAAACTAAGTTGGAAACAGAGCAGTATTCTGCTGAAAAGACCGTCTATTTGACTGAGCAGCATACCGATAGTTTGCACATGAGTTTCGAGATAGAAATGCCTACTATGCTTGAAGTGGATTCTGTTTTGCCAATTATTCAGCACAACCTTTTGCTCAATCTTTTGGGAGAGAACTATGCGGATATGGAAACGCCGGAGGCAATAGCAAACTATATGTCGGTGTATGAGACTGAATATCTTTCCAATAATACCCAAATGCGGCAAGAAATGATTGATAACGGAGATGAGGATATTCTTCCTGCTTTTTGCGAAGAGCAAATTCTTTCAGGTCGTGTATTGTCGGTGGTTTCGGGCATTATGTCATATAGTATGGAGCAATATGTTTATACCGGTGGTGCGCATGGTATCAGCAATCGTTTCTATTTCAACTATTGTCTCAAAACAGGTAAACTCTTGCATGATTCAGACTTGTTTGCAGATGATGCAACTGAAATTCTGATGCAGCTCCTTCGTGAACAATTGGTGGCACAAACCGATGAGTTGCAGCAGGTTGATGAACTTTATACCTCGTATTATTATGTTGATCGCATTGTGCCTAACAATAATTTCTATCTTTCCGAAGAGGGCATTACTTATGTTTTCAATCCATACGAGATTGCTCCCTATGCCTATGGTGCTACCGAAATCTTTATTCCGAAGGCTCAGTTGCGTCCTATCTTGGTTGCCGGTTGTCCGCTGTGGAAATAAACCGTCGGACTATATAAACAGAAAAAGGCTCCTATTGGGAGCCTTTTTCTGTTATGCAGCAATAGTTTAGAAACTGAAATTACCATGGTTGTTGTCCGTATTGGGAACTTCTGCAACTGTTTCCTCCTGAATAGGTTGCTCATTTGATTGGGTATTCATCCCGTTTTGCAAATAGTCCGGACGATACAATATCTGAATACTTTCTGCAATGATTTCTGTTTTACTGCGGCGAACGCCGTCTTTTTCCCATGAGCGGGTCTGAAGTTTGCCTTCTACGTAAATCTTCATTCCCTTCTTTAGATACTTCTCCGCCCATTCTGCTAAGTTGCGCCATAGCACGATGCTGTGCCATTCGGTGCGGTCGGGCACTTGGGTACCGTTTTGCATTTGGTATCCTCTTTCTGTGGTCGCTAAATTAAAATTGGCAATAGCTACTCCTTTGTCTAAGTACCGTACTTCCGGGTCTTGACCAATGTTCCCGATTAAGATGACTTTGTTGACTGATGACATATGGTTTTGTATTAAATTGTTGTGTTGAATGTTCAACGACTGCAAAGATACGAAAAACTTTGGAATATATGCAACAATGTGTACCGATATTATATATAAAATATGTAGCAGGATGTGTAAAATGCTAATCCTCAGTTTGTTGTGGCGTGAAAATAATTCTCTTGTTGCTTTCCTGCGAATCGTAGAAAGCAGAACTATACCTTAGAAATACATTGAAACTTATGTTGTACAACATATATTTTCCCTATTGGAAATCTCGCAAAATTGTTGTATCTTGCAGCCCGTTTTACGGGACTTGCTTCATAAGACAAATATAACTAAAAATACTAACCTTATAATTTAATACAGTATGAAATTGTATCAAGCTAATGAGATTAAGAATATCTCGCTCATGGGTGGCGCCGGCGCCGGTAAAACCACTCTCATCGAGTCTATGCTTTTTGAGAGTGGTGTCATTAAACGTCGTGGAACAGTCGAGGCTCAGAACACGGTAAGCGACTATTTCCCCGTAGAAAAAGAGTATGGTTATTCTGTGTTCTCCACCGTTTGCAATGTGGAGTTTGCCAATCATAAACTTAATTTTATCGACTGCCCGGGTTCTGACGACTTCATTGGCGGTACAGTCACCAGTCTCAATGTCACCGATACGGCATTGGTTGTTGTGGCTGCTAATAATGGCGTTGAGGTCGGCACACAAAACCATTTCCGTTATACTGAGAAATACAATAAGCCCGTCGCTTTCGTAGTCAACAAGTTAGACCACGAGAACGCCAACTTTGAGCACACTGTCGAGCAGCTCAAAGAGTCTTTTGGCAACAAAGTCGTTGTTATCCAATATCCGCTCAATGCTGGTAACGGCTTTAATCAGGTGATTGATGTTTTGGCAATGAAGATGTACCAATGGAAACCCGAAGGCGGAGCGCCGGAACTCTTGCCTATTCCTGCTGCAGAAGAAAACAAAGTGGAAGAACTGCGTGCTGCACTCTTCGAAATGGCTGCCGAGGCGGATGAAGCATTGATGGAGAAGTTCTTCGAAGCCGAAAGTTTGTCGGAGGAAGAAATTGTCTTCGGCTTGCGCAAAGTCTTTGCTCAGCGCGATATGTTCCCGGTGCTCTGCACCAGTGGTTTGAAAGACATGGGCGTTCGCAAGATGATGGAATTCTTGGGGATTATAGCTCCGGCGGTTTCTGAGGTCGAAGCGCCTAAAACATTGGATGGCACTCCTGTTCCGTGCGATGCTAAAGCACCTGCTTCAATCTTCATCTTCAAGACTTCGGTGGAGCCTCATATTGGTGAGGTGAACTATTTTAAAGTGATGTCAGGTACCATCCATACTTCCGACGACTTGGTGAATATGGACAGAGGCTCCAAAGAGCGCATTTCCC
The DNA here is from genome assembly GCA_022783865.1 of Bacteroidales bacterium. Taxonomy (GTDB): domain Bacteria; phylum Bacteroidota; class Bacteroidia; order Bacteroidales; family Paludibacteraceae; genus Colicola. The sequence goes on along the minus strand of JALFYY010000023.1, from coordinate 65,381 downwards.
AAATCTACACCGTGGCAGGTAGCAACCGCCAGCCAATCGACGAAGTCGTAGCGGGTGATATTGCTGCAACTGTCAAGATGAAAGACTCACGCACGGGCAATACGCTCAATACCAAGGATTGCGACTATCATTTCGGCAGCATCAAGTATCCCGATCCCAAGTTCCGTCGTGCCATACGTCCTGTAACGGAGAGCGATTCTGAGAAACTTTCCACTCTGCTTACCCGTATGCACGAAGAGGATCCCACATGGGTAATCGAGCAGTCGAAGGAGTTGCGCCAGACTATCGTACACGGACAAGGAGAGTTCCACCTGCGTACACTCAAATGGCGTCTGGAGAACAACGATAAGATGATGATTAACTTCGAAGAACCGAAGATTCCCTATCGCGAAACCATCACTAAGTCGGCGCGTGCTGACTACCGCCATAAAAAGCAGTCCGGCGGTTCGGGGCAGTTTGGTGAAGTGCACCTCATTGTTGAACCTTACGAAGAGGGTGTTCCCGTAAAAGAAGTGTATAAGTTCGGTGGACAAGAGTACAAGATTTCGGTGCGCGATACGCAGGAGATTCCTTTGGAATGGGGTGGCAAACTCGTACTTATCAATAGTATTGTCGGTGGTGCTATCGATGCTCGCTTTATCCCGGCTATCTTGAAAGGTATTATGGACCGTATCGAGCAAGGACCGCTCACCGGTAGTTACGCGCGTGATGTACGTGTCATCATCTACGATGGCAAGATGCACCCCGTTGACTCCAACGAAATCTCCTTCCGTTTGGCTGGCCGTAATGCTTTTGCAGAGGCGTTCCGCAATGCCGGACCGAAGATTCTGGAGCCTATCTACGATGTTGAAATCTTCGTTCCCTCCGACAAGATGGGTGATGTCATGAGCGATTTGCAAGGGCGCCGTGGTATGATTATGGGTATGCATTCCGAAAAGGGATTTGAGCACCTCACTGCACAAGTGCCTTTGAAAGAACTGTCCACCTATTCAACCACTTTGTCCTCTCTGACCGGCGGTCGTGCAAGCTTCACATTGAAGTTCAACAGCTATCAGCTCGTTCCGCAGGACGTACAAGACAAGCTCTTGAAAGAATACGCCGAGTCGCAGAAAGAAGAAGAGTAATCTTTCTTTTGGAGAACACAATTCTTGTATTTCTCTGTCTCAATAAAGCCCGTCAGCAATGACGGGCTTTGTTGTGCTGTAGCAGGTGTCCTGTTGATAGAACCTGCCTTATGGTCTTCTCTCTGTTATCCGTCTTCCGGCTCTCTTCTACTTGGCTTTCCTCTCTCTCCTTTCTCTCTCCAGTCTTCCTTCTGTCTCCCTTTTTCTTTACTTCTGCTCCTCTTGTATCTTGCTTTCACGGTGCTTTTACATGGCTTTCCGTATCGGGTGGTTATCGGGTGATTAATGTATAATCGCTATATTTTCAAGCGATTATCTTGCTTTCATTGTGCTATTCCTAAGCAGGCGCATAGCTTCCGCAACTGGGTGATTACTGGGTGATTACTGGGTGATTACTGGGTGATTCATATGCTATCGCCTTGTTTTCTAGCGCTTATCACGCTGCCAGTGTGCAATCTTTGTCGGAACGAAAGAATACTCCTGCCGGCTTGCCTGCATACAACTGAATAATAGAGTAACTGCGTAATTGTAGAGACGGAGCGTGCTCCGTCTGAATTGTTTTATAATGTTGTCGGTGCGCAGGCGTCCCGCCTGCCTATGTGGCAACACGTACAAATTAACAGCTGATTAAGGGCAATCGATGGAAAACAAAAAAGCGGGCGTCTCCGCCCGCATATTAACTATTAGTTATTAACTATTAACTACTTATGGTTGTTATGCCGGTTGTTATTGTTGAACCGGCGGTTGTTATCCCTGTTCTGAGGTCTGAAATCTGCTTTGTAGGGATTCGGATTATACGGCCGGTAGCGCAAACGGAAACCTTCGAAATCACATGAGAGCAGACCGTTCGATAGCAATGCTATGTCTTGTTTTATCTGTTCGTCATCTACGTTGTCTTTGTTCCAAAGGAAGAAATCATATTTCATACGCGAAGCAATCCTGACAATCATCTTTTGCCGTATTTCGATGTTTTCTTCTTTGATGGCTTCTGCTATCATTGTTTCTACGATACGCCCGTAATGCCGGAAACGGACAGGTTTGCTGTTGGTGTAAGGCAGTTTCTCGGGTGTATATCTGAGGTTCTCTGCGTTTGGACGGTTATAAGGCGAATCGATATCCAACTGGAAGTTCGACATAATTGCCAGATGGTCATACATTTTGTGTCGTGACTCCTCGTTTCTCAGATAAGGGAACAGATTGCCCATCGTCTGCATAATGCTTCTCACGCAGCGTGTACGTTCTTCTTTGTCTTGTATAGTGAGTGCATATTCCACCATACTCTGTACGTTGCGCCCGTATTCGGGCATAATCAAGGGGGCTGTTTGTTGTTCAGTCTCTGTGTTCGGATTTGAATATTCCATAAAGGATGATATGTACTACTATTTTTGTTTGATGAGATAAATCATTGTGGGGTAGTGGTCGGAGTATCCGTTTTGCCATACGTTGCTTTTCGTTGTACGCAGCGGAGTTCCTTTGTCTTTTCCCTCTTGCACTGTAAGGAAGGGCTTGTTGAAGACCTGTGCTTTCCAGTAAGAGAGTTCTTTGGCGGGATTGGCGTTCATCAAAGGCTCGGAGATGATAATCTGGTCGAACAGGTTCCAACTGCCGTTGTATGCCAACGAACCTATACCGCGGTCAAGCATTTGCCACATGGTGTTGAAGAAACCTTGGGGTTGCACTTCCTCACGGGTTTTCTTGGCGCCGAGTACCTCGCAGCAAGGGATGTTGTAAGGGTCGTCGTTCAAGTCGCCCATGATGATGATTTTAGCTTTGGGCTCTCGCTGATAGATACTGTCGGCAATCCATTTGGTCAATCTGGCAGCTGCCGCACGCTTCGGACGGGAAGCCACTTCGCCGCCGTAACGGCTCGGCCAGTGATTCACTATCACGTGTATCTTTTCGCCTTGCAGATAACCTGATACTACCAATTGGTCACGGGTACGGAAATTGGGGTCTTCTTCTATGTAAAGCCGGTGCGAGTTCGAGTTTGTTACCGTAAAATAGTCGGGGTTGTAGAGCAATCCTACGTCCACACCGCGACGGTCAGGACCGTCATAATGAACTATCTCCATTTTTCTCTCGCCCCATGCCGGGTCGGCAACTACGTCTTCCAATACGCCTCGGTTCTCTATCTCGCTCACACCTATAACGGCTGCACCTGTCGGAACATAGTCCGTACCTAATTGCGACAAGGCGTATGCCATCTTTTGCACTTTGTTTTCATACTTGAACGAAGTCCACTTCATGCCGCCTTCCGGAAGGTATTCCTCGTCGTTGATAGTGGGGTCGTTGATGGTGTCGAACAGGTTTTCAAGGTTGTAGAAAGCTACGCAACTCACTGAGTAGGAGGCTTTCTGTGTTTCTTTCTTCGAAATCTTGGCTTGTGCACTGCCTGCTGTTATTACAAGAAGGAGGGCAAGAGAAAGAGCTTTTTTCATGTGGAATAAGGATTCTGTTGTTTGGATTCTGTTTTATTGTGAATACACCTGTGGCGATTCTGTTGCAAAAATACTACATTCTGTTGGATTGTGCAAATATTCTGTGCTTTCTTCGGGAATAGCTCTGTATTATTGCCTTTATTATTCCTGCTGATGGCTTGGTTTTCCTTTCCTTGCTTGCGAGTTTGCCGAAATAGTAGTATCTTTGCAAGGATTTATAACGAATACTAACTCTAATATTTATACATTATGTTCAAAGGTCACCCTAAGGGTTTGTTAGCTGCCGCCTTAAGTAATATGGGCGAGCGTTTCGGCTACTACATTATGAATGCAGTTCTCCTGTTGTTCCTCTGCTCCAAGTTCGGTTTGCCCGACTCTACGGCAGGCATTATCTATTCCGTATTCTATGCAGGTATCTACGTACTTTCGCTCGTTGGCGGTATTATTGCCGACCGCACGCAGAACTACAACCGCACTATCCAATGGGGACTTATCATTATGGCGCTTGGCTATGTGGCACTTTCCGTTCCTTTGTTCAATCAGGCGGGCAATACAACCGAATGGACCGCTATCCTTGTCTTCACTTGCTTTGCACTTTTGCTGATTGCTTTCGGTAACGGACTCTTCAAAGGCAACTTGCAAGCCATTGTCGGTAAAATGTACGATGATATGGAAGCCGAAGCGGCTCTGCAAGGCGAAGAGCAGTTGCGTGTTGCCCGTGGCAAACGCGATGCAGGCTTTCAGATTTTCTATGTCTTTATTAATATAGGCGGTCTGATTGCACCGTTCGTGGCACCCTTGTTGCGCAGTTGGTGGCTGAAAGTGAACCACTTTGTCTATAATGCCGATATGCCCGAACTCTGCCATCAGTTTTTGGGTAACGGAGAAGCAAGCGTGAAATTCACGGAAACCATGCAGAAAGTGCTGTTGGACGGCTATCAGTTTGTGGATAATGCACAGTTCTGCACCGATTATCTTCACGTATTCAACACAGGTATTCACTATTCGTTCATCGCATCGGTGGCAGCCATGTTGATATCTCTTGTTATCTTCCTCTTAACCAAGAAGATGTTCCCGCAGCCTGCCAAGAAAGAGGCTTCTGCTGTGGTTGAATATACGGCGGAAGAGAAAGTGGCTATGGCACGCGAAATCAAACAGCGTATGTATGCTTTGTTTGCTGTATTGGGTATTGCCATTTTCTTCTGGTTCTCTTTCCACCAGAACGGACAATCCTTGTCGCTCTTCGCACGCGACTTTGTGAAGACCGATTCCATTGCACCCGAGATATGGCAGGCACTCAATCCTTTCTTCGTGATTGTGCTTACACCTGTGGTAATGGCAATATTCAGTGCTCTTTCCCGTCGTGGCAGGGATATCTCTACACCCCGCAAGATTGCCATCGGTATGGCTATCGCCGGATGTGCCTATCTCTTCCTCATGCTCTTTTCTGCAGTATGCGGTTACCCGTCGGGAGAAACCTTCCGTGCTTTGACTGACGAACAGATGGCTTCCGCAGGCTTGGCAAAAGCAGGACCGTGGGTATTGATTGTTACTTATTTCTTCCTTACCGTTGCGGAACTCTTTATTTCCCCGCTCGGACTCTCGTTCGTAAGTAAGGTGGCGCCTAAGAATCTCTTGGGCTTGTGTCAGGGATTGTGGCTCGGTGCTACAGCCTTGGGCAACCTCCTGATTTGGATAGGTCCGGTGATGTACAACGCATGGGATATAAAATACTGCTGGGCAGTGTTCTTCGCAGTTTGCCTTATTTCCATGGGCGTTATGCTCGGTATGGTGAAATGGTTGGAGAAAGTAGCTAAATAAGGGGAATACACGTATGGAAACATTATTAATAGAGACATTGAAGCAGGAGGTATTGTCACTCCGGCACGAATTGGAACTTATAGAGCAACGTGCTGTTGCGTTGCGTTCCACTATCGGTGAACTGACAGAGCGTTTGGCTCAGGCAGAAGAACAGCAAAAGCAACTTGCCGAATACCCTGCCGCTGTAGAAACGGCAATACAACAGAATGATACGGAAGAAGACAACTTGCCCGAAATAGAGGTGGAATTGATCGTTGCCGACGATGACGATGAGGAAGATTTGGAGGTAGAACAGATTGACAGCGAGGCAGCCGAACCGGAAACCGAAGAGGAAACCGACGAACAGGAAGAAATGCCTGAACTAACGGACGAATTGCCTGAGGCAACGGAAGAAACAACCGGACAGGTAGCAGAACCTTTGCCGGAGGCAACGGAAATGGCTGAGCAGGAGGAAGAAAAGTCTGCAGAAGAAGCAACCGGAGCAGCCAAAGAGCCGTCTCACGAACTATCTGTGGCATCCGCTTCGCTTTTGCCCCCTATCGATGATATTCGCAAAGCCATTACCTTGGGTGACCGGTTCCTTTTCCAACGCGAACTCTTTGCCGGTGACGGAGAAAAGATGAACAAAACCATCGATGCTCTCAATAAGCTGGATTCTTTGGACGAAGCGTTGCAGTATATAGGCAAAAAGTTCTCATGGGACAAAGAGACGCCTGCCTTCGGACTCTTTTACAGTATCCTTCTCCGCCGCTTTTCCTGATATGCCTGATTGCCTATGACAAAGCCGAGTTCGGATAAAAGAGGAATGTTGTATGTTGTGCCCACGCCCGTCGGTAACTTGGAGGATATCACGTTCCGTGCATTGCGTACCTTGAAAGAGGCGGATTTGATATTGGCGGAAGACACACGCACCAGCAGTGTACTGCTCAAACACTACGATATCCATACACCGTTGCGCAGCCATCATAAGTTCAACGAACATCAGACGGTGGATACAGTGGCTGAACAGATACGGAGCGGCATGCAGGTGGCGCTCATCAGTGATGCCGGTACACCTGCTATCAGCGACCCGGGTTTTCTCTTGGTACGCACTTGTGTAGAGAATGGTATAGAGGTGGTATGTCTGCCCGGTGCTACGGCATTTGTACCTGCTTTGGTGGATTCCGGTTTACCCAACGACCGTTTTGTCTTCGAGGGTTTCCTGCCGCAGAAGAAAGGGCGCAAAACACGCTTGGAGCACATGCAGACCGAACAACGGACGATGATAGTATATGAGTCGCCTTTCCGCTTGCAGAAGACTTTGGAGCAATTGGCGGAATACTTGGGCGGAGAGCGGCGTGCAAGTGTGAGTCGCGAAATAAGCAAGGTGCACGAACAGACGGTGCGTGGTACGTTGGCGGAACTGGCACAGCACTTTAAGGAAATACCGCCCAAGGGTGAAATAGTGGTTTGTATAGCAGGAGCATGAAGCAGTATAAGGCGGTCTTTTTGGATTGGGACGACACGATAGGTGATTTCCATGGCGCAGCCGTACGCTCGTTGCAGGATATCTATCAGAAATACCGTTTGGACAGGTTCTTCCTCACATTCGAAGCTTACTACGATACGTATCATCCGCATAATATAGAGTTGTGGGAACGGTACGGACGCAGTGAGGTGACCAAAGACTACTTGCAGCACGACCGTTTCGCATATCCTTTGTTCCGTTCGGTTGCCAAAGAGCAGTTGGGCAGTGAACGGATAGAAGCAATGGCGGATGAGATAGGTGATGATTTTGTCCGTCTGACTACAGAGTACTTTTCCGTATTGCCTTATGCTGCCGAAACGGTGCGTTACTTGGCACGGAAATATCCGTTGACTATTGTGAGCAATGGCTTTGTCGAGGTGCAGTATGACAAGATACGTCGTTCCGGCTTGCAGGATTGTTTCCGTTATGTAGTGTTGTCCGAAGAGGTGGGTGTACAGAAACCCGACCCTGCTATTTTCGAGAGAGCCTTGCAGTTGAACCGTCTCACAGCCGATGAGGTGGTAATGGTAGGTGATAGTTTCATGAGCGATATACAGGGTGCCATCAATGCCGGCATCGACCAAATCTGGATCCAACAGAACGACATAGATGATAGTCGCCTTTCTACTTACAAAATCAGCAGTATCCGTCAACTGACAGACTTGTTGTAAGAATATCCTTGACGGGAATATTCTTTGGAAGTATTGGTAATAAGTTGTGTCTGCTGTACCTATTGGGTTATAGGGCAGTGGCTTGCTTTACCGGGGCTATCCATTCGTTGCCGGTGGCGTGGAGAGTTTGCAGGCCGAAAGCGGCACCGGCTTCGATGTTGGGCAAAAGGTCGTCGATGTAAAGCGTCTGTTCGGGCAGGAAACCTGTTTGGCGGAGTGCTTCCCGGTAGATGGCAGGGTCGGGCTTGGCAAGATGCATCTCGTTGGAAAAGAAAGCATAATCGATGTCCCGCCCTATCTCAAGTCCTGCTTCTGCAAACAGACGCAAGGTGGTGCGGACATGCTCTTCGTTGATATTCGACAATAAGGCGATGCGGATACCATGCTGATGCAATTGCTTTATCATCTCTACCCGCTCAGGAGGAATGCCTAACAGCATATCGTTCCATACGGCTTTGATTTGCGCTACCGTTACGCCCGTATGGCAGAGGTGTTGCAAAGCGAGGAAGAAATCGTTGTCAGACACATCGCCGCACATATATTGCCCAATCAAGCGGTTGCCACCTCCACCTAATAACTCGTTGTCGGTGAAAGTGCCAACCGGTTGGGTAGTGAGACGGGCAAAGCCTTGCAGGGTACGTTGCGGATCAAGATCAATCAGTACGCCTCCAATGTCGAAGATGATATTGCGAATCATAGGATTTGTGCGGTGTGGTTCTTGGTATCCACATCGTCGATGATACGGGTGAGGATACCTTGCTCATCGAATACGAAGGTTTTGCGTAGCGTACCGTGGCAGAGACGTCCGCAGAACTTTTTCTCGCCCCATGCGCCGAACGCCTGAATCATTTCGGTAGAGGGATCGGACAACAATGGGAAAGGCAGTTGGTTGTTCTCTGCAAAACGCTGGTGCGATTTGGTAGAGTCTTTGCTTACGCCGTATATCTGATAGCCGGCGGCTTGGAAAGTATGGTAGTTGTCACGCAGATTGCATGCTTCGGCAGTGCAACCGGGGGTACTGTCTTTCGGATAGAAATAGAGTACGGTTTTCTTTCCGAGAAGGGTGTCTTGCGTAACGGTTTCGCCATTCTGATTCACCACCTGAAACGATGGCATACGGTCTCCAATTTGTAACATAGTTGTATGTGTTTAGAGTTAATGATTGTTCTATACTTTTTCTATGACAAACCTTGTGCCAAATTGTGTTGTGGTTATTGCTTTCATCGAAAAACAACAGACCGTTCCCGACCTTGTTCTACATTACTTGAATGACTGCTTTTGCCAATCCTATAGCTGAAAAATCCGTAGTGGAAGCGGACATGTCTTTAAGCAGTGCTAAAACATTTTCCATGTTAAAGAGTTGCGGATAGCTAATCAAGTATAAGCTATGTGTACCTGCTATGGTAGTATTCAATAAAGAAGGAAGAACTATACAAGAGTGGGGTGGCACTAATAACAAAGTGAACATATGTTCGATATCGGTAGGTAAAGCAGAAGTACTATTTCCGTTCCTAACAAATAAAGTAATAGGACTACACTAGCAGACAGAATAGAGTATATGAGACATTCCCTCATTGGTGTGTTATCAAGAATACGAGAAACATTGCATTTGTTCGGGGAGATACCGGAATCTGTATTCTAAAGAAGCGTTTACGGTGGGTAAACGCTTCTTTAGGAGAGGTGATATAGTTATTTTTCTTCTTTTTGTTTCTTGGCTTCTTCTAATTCTTCATATAGACCTTCCAAGTCGCAATCGCATTTTCCGCCGAGCATAATAGCGAAGAGTGCTATACCTTGTTCTTCGGTAAATTCTTTTTCGTCTCTTTCTACAAGGAGATCAAAATAGATGTCGCGAATCTTGTCACAGTCGTTTTGCTCGTAGGCTTTCTGCAAGCGTTCGATCTGTTGGTCAACAGTAGGTTTGCTGCAGGAAACGAGTCCGGCTGCGAGGATACACAATGCCAATACTTTGAGTTTCATAATTGCAGTGAATAAAATGGTTAGTATTATTTCTTCTTCTTGAACAGGTTCAATAAAGTATTGAGGAAACTTGGTTTTTGTTCTGTCTCAGGATCGCCTGCTATGGGTGCAAAGTGAACATCCACTACCTCATTGTCCCGGAGGGGATGGAAATTGGTATATACGGCAGGAGTACCGCAAATTGTTACATGCGTAATGACTTTTTCCTGATAGTCGAAATAGAATGTCTCATTCAAGAGCAGGTCGGCATTGTGCATTTGCAATGCAGCAGAGCGAGCCATTTCTTTCAGTTCGGATTCGTTTCCACTTGTATTACCGGTTCCGAATTTTAATTGGACTCGTTGCGCTACCGGTTTAATATCGGCAGCAATAGCCTGATACCGTACTACTGGTGAAGAGGTCGGTTTCAATGCCATTTGTTCACGCAAGGTTGTTTGCCGGTAATTGACATACTTGCCGGGGAAAGCGGTCAGAGTGAAAGCGGTGAGTGCACCCTCGTTTACAGATAAAGTGTATTGTTCGGCGAAAAGCACATCAGCTTTTTCTTGTCGAAGCATTTTCTCCTTTGCCAATTTAAGTGCCGAGGTTTCGTTTTTTCCTGTCAGTTCAGCATGTGAAAGGGAAACAGATTTTTTTACACTGTATTCGACATCTGCCACTGTCATTGTGTTGAATGCTATTTGTGCCGGATGAGTTTGTTCGAACAAAGAATCGTTGAAGGTTACATCACTTTCGGTTATGGTTCGGAAAGAACTGACCATAGCAGCATAGCCGGTGACTGTGATTGATGTCATTTTACCGTCAGAACCTTTCTCAACAACAAAACGGGGAGCCAGCATGACATCACCGTTTACGGTTGCCAATGCTTTTGCTACAACATTCTGTTTTGCCTGATCGGTGTTTAGCGATTCCAATTCTCCTGCTTGTGCAGTAGCTGTCACCCGAACGGGATTGACATCCAAGTTCGCAATGGAAGGGATGATACGGACAGATGATGCCAAATCGACCCTGGTAGAGGTAGCTTTCGTCATTTTGGAACTACCTCCGCAGGCAGTTGCAAAGAGGGTAATGGCAACAATGGTGATAATAGGAAATACGTTTTTTCTGATTGCTACAAAGGCAACATTCAATAAGTTTTTCATTGTCTTGTGGGTTGTTAGGGGTTATTAATTATCTCTTTGTTATTTCTTTTTTATAGGAGCCGCCAAGTGGAGTTGTGCCGAGATGTAGATACCTTGCGGAACGAGTGCGGTATTGCCTTGGACAGGGTGACGGTATTCCGCTTTGATTTCCAGTGGCAATGGGGCTATACCGGTAAACATCAGTCCGGCACCTCCGTATGCCGACAAAAAGTAGTTTTGTTCGGGTACTTGTTGCTTCTCAGCATATGATTGTGCATAATATGAACTGTTGATAAAGTTCCATGCGTATGTCAAATCGACTTCAACACCTCCATATAACTCGATTGCCAACCATTTGGTGCATGGTATATAGAACTTGACAGCAGGTTTATAGGCAAACCACATGGTTCTGGCGGTTGCTTCCACCCGTTCGTCAGGTAGATATCCTCCCCGTTCAAACATATAAATTCCTTTGTCAGGATTCGGAGTATTGATACCCATTTCGAAGTTGAACATCTGCATACCGAAACATTTGGCACGCCATTCAAAAATCTCAAAGTTCAGCATGTGACGTTTGAAGGCATATTCTGTTGCCGGACCGGTGGCGAGAGGTCCTACTTGGAAATAAGTAGAGTACCCCACACTGATGATAGATAGCATGTTTTGTCCGCTGTGGCTGTAATAGCGTTGGAATACAGTTTGTTTTTCTTTTAGCGGTTCCACAACAGGTGTCTCCTGTTGCGGTTCTTCCACCGGCTTTGTGTCAATGGCTTTTGTTGGTTGCTGTTCGTTTTGCCGGGCTTCCAACTCTCTGAGTCTCTGTTCCTGTTGCCGTTGTACTTGCAGAATAGAATCTGCTTTGGCGGCTTGTTGCAGTGCCATTTTCTGTGTTTCCAGAAGCGCTTCAATCATTTTGTCCGTAATATCTTTTGATTGTTGATTGCTTGCTGCTTCTTCTATGTTTTTTCTTTGTGCTTCAATGCTTGCTGCTTCTTCAGCCGCCTTTCTCTCAGTTTCAATGCTTGCTGCTTCTTCGGCCGCTTTTCTCTCAGTTTCAATGCTTGCTGCTTCTTCGGCTGCTTTTTTCTCAGCTTCAATGCGTGCTGCTTCTTCGGCTGCTTTTCTCTCAGCTTCAATGCGTGCTGCTTCCTCAGCCGCTTTTCTCTCAGCTTCAATGCGTGCCGCTTCTTCAGCCGCTTTTCTCTCAGCTTCAATGCGTGCTGCTTCTTCGGCTGCTTTTTTCTCAGCTTCAATGCGTGCTGCTTCCTCAGCTGCTTTTCTCTCAGCTTCAATGCGTGCTGCTTCTTCGGCTGCTTTTCTCTCAGCTTCAATGCGTGCCGCTTCTTCAGCTGCTTTTCTCTCAGCTTCAATGCGTGCCGCTTCTTCAGCTGCTTTTCTCTCAGCTTCAATGCGTGCTGCTTCCTCAGCTGCTTTTCTTTGTGCTTCTTCAGCAGCCTCGTCAATCAATATCAAGCCACCGATAGTAGCCGGTTGGGTAGCAGTTTGTTTCAATTCAGTTGCCGGAGCAGAGGTTGTAACTGTAGTAGTCGTATTTATATTCTGTTGCTCTGGTTGCGGTTGAGCAGTAGTTTGCTCTGTTGATTCATCTTCCAATAATAACAAAGGAGGATTTTGATTAGCGATTATTATCAAGTTGAAACCTGTAATAAGCATCGTTGTCCAAAGAAATCGTTTCTTACTCATAGTAGCATGGATGTGTTTAAGTTGTTTTTTATTAAATATTCATACGGCTATATGTATAAACATCAGCACCAAAATTATTGCGAATGTGTGATGTCCGACAATAAAAGGACCAGCATTCGGGGTTATTCGGAAAGTGGTGATAGGGGGGGGTAATGCATTGATAGTTATTTGTTTGTGAGTGAAACAAGTAAGCAGAGATAATATATTGTGTTTTTGCGTTTCTCATATAGAAAACATATCAATGTCAAATCCAATGGCAAAGGTATGTTTTATTTTTAATATATGCAAATAAAACAGAGTTTTTTTTTACATTATTTATGTGCTATTTGTTTGCAGTAAGTAAGAGAGTGGGGCAGAGGCAATATGTTGTTCTACGATATATTCCATGAGAGAAACAGGAGGTGTTTCCCGTAAGTCCTTGCATCGCCCCCTCCCTGTGCATTGTTTTTTATCAGCAATCAGCGTGCGGCACGAAGGTCGCGATAGATGCAGGCGCGGATAAAAGCATCGAGACGGCAATAGATCTTGCGCTGTCCGGTACGCTTATCGACAGGTGCATCTTGTTCCGGCGTTTCGAGTTGGGCCTTGAAACGACGGGTCCAATAGCCCATCCGGTCAGGATTGGCGCGCTCTGCGACAGCCATATCACGGGCTTGGCTTATGAGATTGAAATTAGCCAATTCGGCTCCCGATTGGGGTTTCTTTTTGAAATCACGCGGATTTTCCTTGATATAGACTTCTTTTTTGCCGACTGCCAAAATGCGTCCCTTATCATCGCGGTAAGTTTTTTGTCGATGGATAGTGCCGTCTTTGGTTAATCTGCCTTCGAGATGGTCAACAGGATCGGTGTAGGTAATTCTTGCCATGGTAAAAGTGGTGTATTAGTTAATAGTTGATAGCCAATAGTTAATAGTTAATATCTTAGACGCGATTGGACAAGTCCTAATCGCGTCTCTACAATGAGTCAGTTCCTTTAATGTATGTTCCGTGTATATACTATGTATGTCTTATGTATGTCCCATGATGGTACGGGTGTGCTACGGGTATAGGTGGCTTATGGTAGGCTGAATAACCAAATAACAACCAAATAATAACCAAATAATAACCAAATAACGGCATGTATGTGGTATGTTGATGAAAGGGACGGGGTATGCCGGCTATCGGGTGGTTGGTGTTATGCCACAGGGTAACTTGCGCCAAGTAGCAGGGCGGTTTATGCTTGATTACAAGACGGTTAGTGCCGGATTACAGGGCTTGGCGGAGGGCCTGAATCATTCCGGTGTACTCGGCGTCAGTGAGGTACACCTCGCCGGGATTCATGCGGAAAGTACCGCCGTAGTCGGGACCGTCAACGTACTTGGGCGCAAGGTGGAAATGAAGATGCGAGAGCTTATCGGAATAAGCGCCGTAGTTAATCTTCTCGGGATTGAATACACGTTGCATGGCACGGGTGACTTGCGCTACGTCAGCCATAAAAGCATTGCGCTCGTCATCGGACAGTTCGTTGAGATCGTTGACATGCCCATTATAAGCTACCAAGCACCGTCCGTGGTAGGTTTGCTCCTTGAACAGGAAAGCACGTGAAACACGGAGATTGGCAATGGGAAGCATAAGGTCGTGGAGCGTTTGATTGTCGGTGCAATACAAACATTGGGAAGGGTCGGAATACATAATTTGACGATTTTACTATTTTACAATTTGACAATTTCTGCAATCGGGCTATGGCGGTATTATTCCGGCAGATTGAATCCGATGAGCGGAGCCAGTTCTCTGACTGTGCCCATGAAGTCGGTCATGTAGCGTTCGGGAACGGGTGCAACAGGGGGCGACTCAAGGGTGAGGGGATTGACGGGCGTATTGTTTTTCCATACCCGAAAGTCGAGATGTGGTCCGGTGGAAGCACCCGTACTGCCCACATATCCAATGATTTGCCCTTGTTTGACGTGTACACCGTTGGCGATGCCTTTCCCATATTTGGAAAGGTGCAGGTAGGCGGTGGTATAGGTGCTGTTGTGCCGAATCTTGACGGTATTGCCTCCTCCTCCTTGATATCCTTTGAAGATGACTACGCCATCGCCGATAGAAACGACGGGGGTACCCATGGGTGCGGCATAATCGACACCGGTGTGGGGACGGACGGTCTTATAAATAGGGTGTTTGCGATGATAGGTGAAGGTGGATGAAATGCGCTTGTAGTTGAGCGGGGCTTTGAGGAAAGCCTTCTGGAGACTTGCGCCTTTGCAATCGAAATAGCCGTGGATATCTTCGTTCTCGAAAAAGAACGCCTCCTGCGTATGGTTGCCCCGAGTGAACAATGCGGCGTAGATACGTGAGACACCAATAGATACGGTGTCATCGACATAGGACTCGTCGTAGTACGCCCGGAAGCAGTCGCCTTTTTGCAATCCGAAGAAATCGATGGTCCAGGCATAGATTTCGGACAGTTCGAGCGCCAGTTGCGGATTGGCTTTGCTGTCAACCATGGCGTTCCAAAGCGAGGATTCAATCCGGCATTCGGTATATTTGCGGACACGGGTTATCTCTTTGATTTTCTTCTCGACATGGAGCGTATCGCGCATATCGAGTACGATGCCAGTGAGCACATCGGGTTGATAGACGAAATAGTTGAGGACGGAGTCGGGACGATAGAACGCCATATAGTCTTTGCCGGCACGTATCTTGCGGATATCAAACAGGTCAGGGTCGATAGAAGGCAGTTGGCGCAGTGCGAAAGAGGTAGCTCCGAGCCTCGTGAGAATACCGCTGAGGGTTTCACCGCTTCGGATGGTGCCTTTGACGATGAGAAAAGAATCGACAGGAATCCCATATTCGTAGCGTATCTCGTTGACTACGTTGCCATTGTCCTCGTGGCGCGATTCGGGTTTGCTGCATGAAAGGAGCAACAGACAAAGGAAGATGTACGGCAGGCGCTTCATGGCAGTTTACTTTTGCGGATATTTGCGTGTCCAAGATTCCATCTTGAGCCGGATGACGCCCAAGAGGGCTTCGGAGAAGATACCGCCTGACATCTTGGATGTACCGAGCACACGGTTGATGAAGATAATGGGCACTTCCTGAATCTTGAACCCGCACTTGTAGGCGGTGAACTTCATTTCGATTTGGAAAGCATAGCCTTTGAAACGAATCTTGTCAAGTTCGATGGTTTCGAGCACATGCTTGCGGTAACAAAGGAAACCGGCAGTAGTATCGTGGATATCAATACCGAGGATGAAACGTACATACTTGCTGGCGAAGTAGGACATGAGAACCCGTCCCATGGGCCAATTGACAACGTTAACTCCTGTAACATAGCGACTTCCGATGGCTACATCGGCTCCGCCATTGGCGCAGGCATCGTAGAGTTTGAGGAGATCCTGCGGGTTATGGGAGAAATCGGCATCCATCTCAAAGATGTATTCGTACTGATGTTCAACAGCCCATTTGAAACCTGCGATGTAGGCAGTACCGAGTCCCTGTTTGCCTTGACGCTCGATGAGATGAATACTTTCGGGGTGCCGGTTTTGCATAGTTTTGACGATGTCGGCAGTGCCGTCGGGCGAGCCGTCGTCGATGACAAGTACGTGAAAATCAATGGGTAGAGAGAGGACGGCATTGATGATGTTCTCAATGTTTTCTTTCTCGTTGTAAGTCGGGATGATGACTAATCTGTCCATATTGTGGTATTATATTAAGTCGTATGCAGGCGAGGGGGTAAGACGTTCCAAGGTTTGCATCTGGATATCTTTACCGACCTCTAATCCGATGGTTTCCAAGTGGTTCTTGACAGTGGCGTACGCCACTTCGGGTGTGTTGTTTTCTTTGCTGAGGTGACAAAGGAAGATGTGGCGCAGTTTGCCGGTATAATTTTCGGCAAGGAGCTGTCCGCAAGTGTTGTTGCTCATGTGTCCTTTGTCAGACAGAATGCGTGCTTTAAGGTAGGAGGGGTAGGGGCCGTTGAGGAGCATCCGCTCGTCGTGGTTTGCCTCTATGACGAGATAATTCGCAGTGCGTATATACTGCCGCAGATTATCATCGACACAGCCCACATCGGTGGCAATCATGAAACGCACGTTGTCGGCATCGATGACGTAAGAGACACACTCGGTACTATCGTGCGAAATGCCGAAAGTATTGATTTTCATGCCACAAAGCGAGAATTCTACGCCTTTTTCGAAATAATGGCGAGAGGTGCGCAGTTTCTCCTGGACGCCATAGTTGCGGTCGATTCCGGCGTGAATGTCGTGCGTGGCATAGACAGGAATATGGAACCGCTCTCCCAGCGTCCCGACGGCACGAATGTGGTCGGCATGGTCGTGTGTGACGAGAATGCCCATGATGTTGCGAAAGTCGAGCCCCATCTCCCGGAGATTGGTCCGAATGGTGCGTGCAGAGATTCCCGCATCAATAAGAATCCCTTGCTGATGCGTGCCGATATAGTAGCAATTGCCGCTACTGCCGGATGCGAAACACCGAAAGATGAATTTGGACATCGTGTGCATTTTTATTTCAATCTACAAAGGTACTACAAAACTTTTGTATTTGCAAACAAAGTTCGCCGATATCTGCATCACGGTCGTTATGAATGACCCAGGAAGCACGTTTCTGGCGTTCTTCTTCCGCCATCTGATTATGGATACGCGCCAGCACTTGCGCCTCGGTGGCATTGTCGCGCCGGATAGTCCGGTGGATGCGCAGTTCCTCGGGGGCAGTGATACAAACGGTAGCCCGACAAAGTTTATCCAATCCGCTCTCGAAGAGAATGGCGGACTCGATGAAAGAGAACCGGGCGGTCTGACTTTTTGCCCATTGTCTGAGGTCGGACATCACAGCCGGATGTACGATAGCATTGAGCTTGTTAAGGAGTTGCGGGTCAGCGAAGACGAGACCGGAAACGCGCTGCCGGTCATATTCGCCATTGACGTAGATATCGCTGCCAAACAACAGTTCGATTTGGCTACGGACAGCCAAGTTCTTATTAATGAGTGACTGAGCTGCACGGTCGGAGTCGTAGGTGGGATAGCCCAGTGCGCGCAATCCTTCGGCAATGGCGGATTTGCCGCTTCCGATGCCGCCGGTGAGTCCTATGAGATGAGTGAACATAATAAATATTAGAATTGGAAATAGATGAACGACTGAAGATCTGCTGTAATAAACTGATAAACAATGAATACTACACCTACGACGATGAGTGCCATGAGCCAAAGAGGGAGACGGGCAAAGCAGAGACGGTAGTATTGTTTGAACTTATCGGGAAACCAATGGATGAGCATACCTATTATAAACAGCAGGTAGATATTGGCGTATTGGAGGATAATATGAGGAATGGCGTCAAGATTCCATGTGCTACCGATCTGATGGACCATATTGGTGGCTGTGAGCCATGCTTCTTGGTTGGCAAGTGCAGGGTCGAGATTAGATCCGGAACGGAAGAACAGACGGGTGAAAGTGATGAAGGTGAAGGTTTGTGCCACTGCCCAAACTGTAGCGAACGCCGTGGCTATGTGTCGTGATAATGTATTGTCTGTCAAAGGTGTATGTCGTGTTCCGATGAGGTGGTAGATATAGCGAATGAGGGTGCCGGCAGAGAGGATGACGAGCCAGAGGGTGAGAATATTGAGGAGCGGGGACGGGAAGAAATGCTTGACGGTGATTGAGATACAGGTCAGAAGGAGGACAGAGAGCATACGCAGGTGCCAATTGAGGTCTTTCCAACCTTTGTAGGCAATCATTCCGGCACCGTTGAGTCCGCCCCAAACCATAAAGTTCCAACTGGCACCATGCCAGAGTCCGCCAAGGAGCATGGTGATGAACGAATTGAGGTTGGCATAGATTTTCTTGCGGCGCGAGGGCTTGAGCCAAGCGGTGAGAAAAACGGCTAATGCAATGACAATCACTACGATTACCGCCCAAATATTGTGGGTGAGAATGAGGGCAATCAGTCCGATAAGGATAATCCAAAAGAAGGTGCCGAAAGTAGCATTGCGGTTGCCGCCAAGGGGTATATAGAGGTAATTCTTGAGCCATCGGGAGAGCGACATATGCCAACGCCGCCAGAAATCCTGTGGATTGGCGGCTTTGTAGGGCGAGTTGAAGTTCTTCGGCAAGAAAAATCCCATGAGCATGGCTACGCCAATGGCGATATCGGTGTAGCCGGAGAAGTCGGCATAGACTTGCAACGAGTAGAAGAAAAGGGCAGAGAGGTTTTCGAATCCGGAGAAGAGAAGCGGGTTCTGGAAAACACGGTCGATGAAATTAACTGCCAGATAGTCAGAGAGTATGATTTTCTTTATAAGTCCATTGACTATCCAAAAGACGGCTATACCGAACTGACGGCGCGACAGGCGGAAAGGGCGATAGAGTTGCGGGATAAATTCAGACGCCCGGACTATCGGTCCTGCCACAAGTTGCGGGAAGAAAGAGACATAGAACCCGAAATCGAGCAGGTTGGTGACAGGGCGTATTTTGCCATAATAGACGTCGGCGGTATAGGAGATTACCTGAAAAATATAGAAAGAGATGCCGACGGGCAGTACGATACTATCAACAGCAAAACGACCATCGGCGGAAAAACCGTTGCCTGCCCAAGCGAAGATGTCGAAGACTTGCAAGTGCGTGCCAAGCAGGTCGTTGAGCATATTGGTGAAAAAGTAGGCATACTTGAAGTAACAAAGCAGCCCGAGGTCGAGCATTACACTGACAATAAGCCAGAAACGGGCACGCCACGGACGGGTGCCATGTTGCTTGGCGCGATAAATGAGCCGGGCGAGAAGATAGTCGGAGCAAGTGACGAAGAGAAGAATCAGTACCGCCAAGCCACTGCTTTTGTAGTAGAAAAAGAGGCTGACGAACAGAAGGAACGTATTGCGCAGCAGGCGTTTGGAATGCAAAAGACTGAAGACGGCATAGACAATGGCAAAGAACGCCCAGAAATAGAATTGCGTGAAGAGCAACGGACTATCGGGGTCGAAAGCGAAGATATGTCGAAAGAGGTCGGTCATTGGTCTTTCGTCGGGTTTTGATCAACAGGACAATAAGTGGCTTGTCGCCAGAGATAGTAGTCGAATCCCGTCATAAGAGATTGATAGAGCATATCTCCGGCTTTTTCCGCACCTTTGGCAGTGAAATGGATATGGTCGCTTCCCGCCAAGCCGGTTTTGACCCATTGAAGCATAGCACCTTGTCCGCCCATGGCATTGAAGAGGCTCCAATAGGCGGCTCCGGCATGGGTGACGGCTCGTGCCAATCGGGCTTCGAAACCGGGCAGAACGGGATATGTTTGCATGGTGCCATGGTAGCGTGTGGACATATCGCTCGGTCCGATAAAGAGAATAGCCGCTTCGGGTGCGAGGCTGTGAAGATATTCTATCTGCTTGGTTATGTTGCTGATATATTCCTGTATGCGCATTTCCGAATGCAAGCTGGGTACATGGTTGCCGCCATATTGGAGAATGATGAGGCGGGTATTGGTTTGCTGAAAATAGGTGCTGAGTTGGTCACGGTTGATGCCGGTGAAGACGGTGCCTGAGCAGCCTCGCATCGGGATGTTGTCGATATTGACGCCGTGTCTGCCTTCCAACAGAATGCCATAGATATCGCCTTTGCCGGAGAGCTGCAAGTTGAGTCGGGTAGTGCTGTCTTTGAGTTGTATGGTAGTGAATTGCAATGGATTGCTATTCGGACTGATAGTGTGGCGTTGCCCTTGTACAGTGGCGCAGACGGGATTCTCGGAATGAGTAAGCAGGGTGAGCAGGTCAGCGTAATGAGCCGAATACAGCCCTGTCATTTTGCTGCGTGGCGTGATACTGACACGGATGGTGGTGTCAAGAATGGCAACTTGTCCCATCGGTCCGTACAGATTGTTTTGCCGACGCATGGAAGGCATTCCATAGACCATATAGCGGGTAGGCTCGGGGGTGGTATGTTGCCCGACAGTGCGTGTCTGCACCGATTGATAGAGTGGCAGCAGTCCGACGCCGTTGCCCGAAAAACGCTCTTGCAGCCGTCGGCGCAGGATAAGTGTGATGCGATCCTCCTCAATCTGCGAGTCACCGTAATGCACTATGTGCACTTTGGCGGTGTCGGCTTGCAGCAAAGCACGATATACCCCGTCCAGATAGGTGGAATCGCCCATTCCTGCGGCGGTGCTGTCGGTTTGCGGAAAGCAGATACGCTCCGGGCTATACGTGAAGAATGAAATAAAGGGCATTTCCTCTTCAGAGCGCATTTGAGCCAATTGCAGCGCCAGCAGTTCTTCGGGCGAAGGAGTATCATCGGAGACAGTATCTTTTTCGTTGACACAAAGGAACTCCTGCAGTGAAGGGAAGCGCAAAGTGATATCGCCAATCTGTATGCCTTCTTTTGGAAAAACGGCTGCCAAAGCGGCAAGCAAACCGACTACTATGAAAATGAAAAGGCTGATATAGACGGGGCGGAACTTCATATAGAAGGTGTGATATTTTATTTTTTCCAGAGAGCAGGGGAGAACATAAGCAGAATAGTGAAGAGTTCCAAACGGCCGATAAGCATAACGAACGACAAAACCCACTTGCCCACAACGGGGAAATCGGAGAAATTGCCCAACGGACCGAATTGTCCGATACTGATACCCACGTTGCCGATAGAAGAAACGGTAGATCCGATGGCTTCGTCGAATGGTATGCCGCAAGAACAGATTACGATGGTCGAGAGTATGGTAATCAGGATATAAAAGAACAGGAATGCCGTCACATTGTTGATAGTGGCTTGTGTCATGGGCTTGCCGTTGATTTTGGTCGGAATGATGGCATTGGGGTGAATACGCCGTTTGAGTTCGGCGAAACCGTTCTTGCTGAAGATAATGAGCCGAACCCATTTGATACCTCCTGACGTACTCCCGGCGCAGGCACCGGTGAACATACAGAAGAAGATGAGCACCCATAAGAAAGGTATCCAGTCCAAATAGTTGGATACGGAGAATCCTGTACCGGTTATGGCGCTGACCACAGTAAACAGACCATTTCGGAATGAGGCTTCCGCACCTGCCCATGTATGACCATAATGGGAGATGAATAGTCCTATACTGACCACCAGTGTGGCGATGCCTGTCGCGCTCAGGTACCACCGTGTTTCCTCGTCTTTGAACAGCATACGGGGCTTGCCGCGCATGGCATAGATGAACATCACGAAACTGATACCGGAGAGCAGCATAAACATGCAGACGGTATATTGGATGGGTATGGAGGCATCCATCAGACTATTGCTCCTAGTGGAGAAACCGCCGGTCGAGATGGTGGAGAACGAATGACAAACGGCGTCGAACCAATTCATACCGAAGAGTTTGAGCAGCAGCGTTTCTACGGTGGTGAAGATGATATATACGCTCCAAAGCAGCTTGCTTGTGTCGGCAATACGGGGCGATAGTTTCTCGTAGCTCACACCCGGTACTTCGGCGGCATAGAGCTGCATTCCGCCCAGACCGAACATAGGCAGGATGGCAATGGATAGTACGATGATTCCCATGCCCCCTAACCATTGGGTCAGTGCCCGCCAAAACAGCACGGCGTGCGTCTGGCTCTCCACGTTGGCCAGGATGGTGGATCCTGTGGTGGTGAAACCCGACATCGTCTCGAAGAAGGCATCGGTAAAATTGGGTATATCGCCGCTCAGATAATAAGGTAGCATACCAAACAATGAGAATACTATCCAAACTACGCCCACAATGAAATAGCCTTCGCGTTCACCGATATGCTTTTCTGCATCTCTGCCTGCCAGCACGCCCATCAAGCCGCAGATCAGAGTGATAAGGGTCGAGAAAACAAAGGCTGCCAGGTCGGCTTCGTGATAGTACCAACTCACTAAGGTGGGCAGTAGCATAAACAGTGCTTCTATCACCATCAGTGCCCCCAAGACCTTGAATACGATACGGATATTGAATGCTTTTGTCATTGCCCGTCGGTTGCTTTATTTGAAATACTTCTCCAATTGGCGGATGGCTTCGGATTTGCAGAATACAATCACCTGGTCGCCTTGCATAATCTGTGTGTCTCCGTTGACCAGCAAAGGTTCTCCGGCACGCATCAATGCACCGATGTTCACTGCTTCCGGCAGGTTGAGGTCGCGGATCTTATGTCGAGTTACTTTGCTGCCTGCCACTGCCATAAATTCCACTATCTCTGCATCTGCCGTCGTCAGGTTGCGTACATTCAAGACCGATGCGTTCAAGAGCATTTGGTAGATATAGCTGGCGGCAATGTTCTTTTTGTTGATGACGGCTGTAATGTCCAAATCCTCTGCTATCGAAATAAAGTCAATGTTCTCAATCTCGGCAATTGTCTTGTTGATACCGAACCGCTTGGCAGCCAGACAGGCGAAGATGTTTGCTTCGCTGCTTTCGCTCACTGCCACAAAAGCGTCCGCATCCACAAATCCTTCCTCTTGCATGGCTTCTGTGTCGTTGTGATGGACGTTGATGATCAATGCGTTGCTCAGTTTCTCCGACAATTGGTAGCATAGCTCTTTGTCTTCTTCCAATATCTTGATTTTGAAGTCGTTCGGCAGACTTTGCGCCGCCTTTTGGGCTATCTTCGTACCGCCGAGAAAGGTGATATTGTGTATCTCCCTGATGCTCTTGCCGGCTTGTTCGCGCACGAACGGAATATTCTCTTTGGTGCAGATGAAATACACCAGATCACCGTCGGATATCTGGTCTGAGCCTTTCGGAATAATCGTCTCGTTCTTACGTTTGATGGCTACCACACGGTAACGCCCGTGGTTGAAGTAGCCCGACATAAACGGCTTGTTGATAATATCCGCATTGCTTCTCACTTTCACTACGCAAAGATGCATTTGCCCGTCGCAGAGCAATATGTGTTTACGCATCCAGTTCGTGCGAAGGTCTTCGGCAATCTCGTTGGCGGCAAGTACTTCCGGATAGATCAGGTGGTTCAAGCCCAATTCTTTGAAGAAAGGCTTGTTCTCCGGCAGCAGATATTCGTAATTGTCAATGCGCGTGATGGTCTTCTTTGCCCCTAACTGATTGGCAATCAACGATGCTGTCATGTTCACTGTCTCGTAGGGGGTGACGGCTATAAAGAGGTCCGCATCTTTCACGCCCAGTTCTCTTAGGTCGTGCAGTGAGGTCGGAGAGCCTACCTTGGTCAGTATATCATAGTTCGTGTCCAAATCGCGCAGTTTGTCCGGGTTTTCGTCCATGAGCGAAATGTCCATATTCTCTCTCGTGAGCAGTTTTGCCAGGTGTGTACCCACTTCTCCTGCGCCGACAATAGTTATTCTCATCTTGCTTGTTTTTGTTTTTGTTGCGGGACTTGTGCCGGCTTTATGCCTGCAAAGCCTCTGATATTCTTTTTCGTATGCCTTTTGTGTCCAATCCGAGCATGTCGTATAGTTCGTCTGTCGAGCCGTGTTCCACAAACCGGTCGTCAATGCCGATACGTACCACCCGTGCCTTGTAGCCTTTGTCGGCGAAATATTCCAGTACCGCACTTCCCAAGCCGCCCGAAGTGGTTCCTTCCTCGGCTGTGAAAACCGTGCTGTAATGCTCGCCGGCATAGTCGAGAATGTCCGTATCTATCGGTTTGAGCCATCGCATGTCGTAGTGTGCCACGTCCATGCCGTCTACTGCCTGAGCCACTCGTTCACCTATCGAACCCAGCGACAATACGGCAGCTTTTTCGCCCTTTTGCAGTAGTACGCCCCGTCCTGTCTCCATCTTGTGGCAATCGTCAATGCTCCGGATGTCGTCCGGTGTGAAATCCGATGTCCGTCCTCGCGGATAGCGGATAGCGATGGGGCTTTCGGTGAATTGTGCCGTGTAGAGCATATCCCGCAGATCCCGGCCTTTCATCGGGGCGCCGATAATCATATTCGGTATCGGGCGCAGATAAGCCAGGTCGAATAGTCCGTGGTGGGTGGCTCCGTCGGCACCTACAATGCCCGCCCGGTCGATACAAAGCACAACTGGCAGTTGCGGCAGTGCAACATCGTGAATGATGTTGTCATACGAGCGTTGCAGAAACGACGAGTAGATATTGCAGTACGGGCGCAAGCCTTCTTTCGCCAGTCCTGCCGAGAACGTCACCGCATGTCCTTCGGCAATACCCACGTCAAATACGCGTTCGGGCAATTCTTCCTGCATGATGCACATCGAGCAACCGCTTGGCATGGCGGGCGTGATGCCTGCTATTTTCCCGTTCTGTCGCGCTAATGTCAATAATGTGTGTCCGAATACTTCCTGCCATAGGATAGGCGTATGCTGCTCGGGTTGCGTGTCCGCTTTTCTTACGCCGGTCTCCACTTTGAATTCGCCGGGTGCATGCCATATGGTGGGGTTCTGCTCGGCAGGAGTGTAACCCTTGCCCTTTTGGGTGATGATATGCAGTACGCGGGGACCGGTGTAGTTCTTTATTTCTGAGAGTATCCGTACCAGATCCAATACGTTGTGACCGTCGGTCGGACCGAAATACCGCAAGTTCAGATTGCTGAATATGTTCTTCGGCTGCCGGGTGAGTATCGCTTTCATGCTGTTGTTGAAGCGCTGTACACGTTCCTTTTTCTTGTCGTCGATCAGGTGCAGCCGTTTGGCAAGCAGATAGAGTTTCCAGCGCATGCGGTTATAGCCTTCCGAGGTCGTGATGTCCACTAAATACTGCGTAAAACCGCCCCGTATGGGGTCTATCGCCATATTGTTGTCGTTCAGGATGATAAGCAGATTGTTTTTGTTCATCGACGTGTTGTTCAGTCCTTCGAATGCTAATCCGCCTGTCATCGCGCCGTCGCCTATCACGGCAACCACCTGGCGCTTCCCGCCTTGCAACCTGTTGGCAATCTGTTCTCCTAATGCGGCTGATATAGAGTTACTTGCGTGTCCTGCGATAAAGGCGTCATATTCGCTCTCTGCGGGATTGGGGAAGGGGGCGATGCCTTTGAATTGCCGGTTCGTATGGAAACGGGCTTTGCGGCCTGTCAGTATCTTGTGGGCGTAAGCTTGATGACCCACGTCCCAGACGATGCGGTCGTCGGGCGTATCGAACACATAGTGCAGGGCAACGGTGAGTTCTATCGTTCCCAAGCTCGACCCGAGATGACCGGGGTGCTGACTGAGCTGGTGAATGATAAAGTCGCGTAACTCGTTGCATACCTGGGGCAAAGCCTCTTTGGGCAACTGCTTCAAGTCCGATGGATATTCGATATGGTCTAAATACTTGTATTCCATTTCGGCATACTTCCGTAAATTGTTGCAAAGATACAAATAATTTGTCAAATAAAAGCCAAAACTGCCTTCTTCCATAAAATTCCCTTGCTTTTTCATCAGAACAAACTCCGTTTCCGCTTTGTATCGACGGGGCGTGCCCCGTCTGAAATGCTCGGTAATGCTGTCGTCTCGCCAGCATAATCATCTGATCGTCAATTGTAAACCATCCAATCGTCAATTGTCCGATTGTCAAATCCCCCGCTCTCTCGCCCGCCTACACCCTAAGTGTGCCGGACCCGATAATGCAATATTAACTATTAATTATTAACTGTTAAATACCATGTAGCTTGCGTCCCCGTACCATTCCCGTACCATTCCCGTACCATTGCCGTACTATTGCCGTACTATTGCCGTACTATTCCCGTACAATTGCCGTACAATTACCTGTAGCATCATATCACATCCGTATGCTCTCGTGCTGACATCTACCTGTCCTCGTCCTCTCTTCACCCTTCCTTTACCCGGTCAATTCCCCTGTCTTCCGTCATCCGGTTTCTGAATTCACAATACGCAACTGCCTTCAACGCTGGATACTCAATGCTAAATCGTAAAATATTTGCCCGTTCCAAAAACTATTCGTATCTTTGCAACACAATTCAATCGTATTCTTGCTATAATGAAAAGGTGCATTTCTCTTCTTGCTTTCCCCCTGCTTTTGGGCTGGGGAGTAGCATCTGCGCAAGAGACGTCGCTTCGTTATGTTGACGCTTTGCAGTTCCGTCTCATCAACAAAGGCTTTGCCGATACACAAACACCCTTTACCCGCATTCCTGCTTATCTCAAAGATTCGGTGCGTCCCGACCTCTGGAGCCGTTCCGAGTGCTCTACGGGTATCGCTGTCCGTTTTGCCACTGACTCTAAGACCATCGGTGCCCGCTATTCCCTTCTCTGGAATTTCCACATGATGCACATGGCGGACACGGGGACGAAAGGTACGGATTTATACCGCCTGAGCGATGACGGTACATGGCAATACGTCAATACCGCACGTCCCGTGAAAGACTCCATACAGCACAAAATCTATGTTTCCAACCTCGATGGAAAGATGCACGAGTATATGATTTACCTGCCTTTGTACGATGGTATCCGTTGGTTTGAGATAGGGGTTGACAGTACTGCCGCTATCACTTGGCCGCAAGTCGATAAACCTCGTTCCGGCAAGAAGATAGTTTTCTATGGCACCAGCATTATGCAAGGCGGATGTGCTACGCGTACCGGTATGGCTGCTACCTGCATGATACAGCGTGACCTCAATGTCGAATGCGTCAACCTCGGCTTCTCGGGCGAAGGCAAACAAGACCCTTGTATGGCGCGTGCCATCAACCGCATTGACAACGTCATTTGCTATGTCATCGACCCTGTGCCCAATTGCACCAAAGATATGTGCGACACGCTCACCTACGACTTTGTCAATACCATCCGCCAAGCGCATCCCGGTGTACCCATAGTCATGGTCGAAGGCTTGATTTATCCTTATGCCAAGTTCGACTCTTTCTTCCGGTCCTATCTCCCGCAGAAGAACGAAGCTTTCTATCGGAACTACTTGCGCTTGAAGAAAGACAATCCGCACAATATATATTACGTCACGGCGGACGGACTTACCGGACAGAACGAAGAAGGGACAGTTGATGGTATCCATCTTACCGATATAGGTTTCCGGGCGTATGCCGACAAGTTGGAGCAATTGTTGCAGAAAATACTGAAGAAACAACTTAAATAACGGGTTGAGCCTTCCTTGCCGCTTGGCGGCTTGGGAGGCTTGACTGCTTTATAATTATACTAATTAATCAATCTTATTTGTTTATGAAGAAGACAATCTTCTCTTTCTTGTTCAGTGCGCTGACTATTATGAGTCTGTCGGCACAAGGGCGTAAGGTCGGTGGCTCGGTATTCGATGCTGACAACAATGACCCGCTGATTGGCGTGAGTGTCATAGAAAAAGGCACTACCAACGGAACTGTTACGGACATCGACGGTAACTTCTCGCTTGCTGTTGCCGACAATGCTGTTCTGGAACTCACCTACGTGGGCTACAAGATGCTCGAAGTCAAAGCCGACAAAGCCAATCTTGGTGAACTGAAGATGGCTCCCGAAGCTATCGGTTTGAGCGACGTTACCGTCACCGGTCAGATCGCAGTACAACGTAAAACCCCTGTGGCTGTCAGCCAGGTATCCGCTCTCGAGATAGAAGAGCGTATCGGTAGCGGTGAGTTTGTCGAAGTGTTGAAGAACACTCCCGGTGTCCATGCCAACAACAACGGCGGCAGCTGGGGCGACAGCGAAATCTGGATGCGCGGTTTCGACAATACCAATGTCGCTATGCTTATCAACGGTGTACCTATGAACGGTATGGAAGACGGTAAGGTCTATTGGTCCAACTGGCAGGGTCTGGCGGATGTTACTTCTGTCATGCAGACACAGCGTGGACTCGGTGCTTCCAAAATGTCCTCACCCTCTGTCGGTGGTACTATCAATATCGTCACCAAAGGCATTGATGCAAAGAAAGGCGGATCTTTCTCCTACGCAATGGGCAACGATGGCTACAACAAAGTATCCTTCTCCGTTTCTACCGGCTTGATGGCGAATGGCTGGGCAATCACCGTACTCGGATCTCGCACATGGGGTGACGGATACGTACAGGGTACCGATTTCGTGGGATACAACTACTTTGCCAATATTGCCAAACGTATTAACGATAACCATCAATTGTCGCTCACAGCCTTTGGTGCTCCGCAACAGCACTACCAGCGTTCCGGTTCGGGTGGTGCACTCACCATGTCCGAATGGAACAAAGTAAGGCAATACATGAAAGACGGTATGCACTTCTCACGTTATAATCCTACCTACGGTTACGATGATTACGGCAACCGTAATTCTGCCAACTACAATGTATATCATAAACCACAGATATCTTTGAACCATGTTTGGCAAATCGATTACAAGTCTTCTCTCTCCACTACCGTTTATACCTCTATCGGTCGGGGATACGGACGTACTGCCGAACCGGGACTCAACTCGCAGTATAAATATAGCGACCTTACGTATGGAGCCAACTATGGTGTACTTTCCACTACTTTCCGCCGTGAGGATGGTACATTCGACTATGGGGCTATCTATGATATCAACAATCCTGATAATCCCAAATACGATGAGTCTTCTCCCGAGTTCGAACAACCGTACTATGGTTCGCAACTCGTTATCTGTGAGAACCGCAACTACCACAACTGGTACGGACTGGTTTCTACCTATCAGGATAAGTTCGCTGACGTAATCGATTTCTCTGCCGGTCTTGATGTTCGCTACTATAAAGGTATCCACACCGCTGTTGTTTCCGATATGTTGGGTGGTCCTTACTACATCGATGCAACCCGCTCGTCGGTTGATCCGCTTAACAACAGCGCAGCCCTCAATCCTGATTGGGTAAACGAAAAACTCGGTATAGGCGATGTTTGCTATCGTAACTACGATGGCTATGTGGTGCAGGAAGGAGTGTTTGCACAAGCCGAATACAATCAGAACAACTGGTCGGCGTTTGTGAACGGATCGATCAACTACAACCACTATTGGAAAGTAGATCACTATTACTACGATGCAGAGCACGGACGTTCCGAGACACTCGGTTTCTTGGGCGGAACTATCAAGGCAGGTGCCAATTATGCTATCAACAATCATAATAATGTATTCTTGAACGTCGGATATATCTCCCGCGCACCTAAGTTGGATAAAGGTGCTTTCATGTCGGCAAGCACCAGTAATGCAGTCAATATGGAAGCGAAGAACGAGCAGGTGGCAAGTGCCGAAATCGGTTACGGCTTCCACAACGAATACCTGAACATTGCCGTTAACGGATATTTCACCGAGTGGATGGATAAAACCATGACAAAGACCAATACCCTTAACGACCCTGCACAGACACGCTACAACCTCAATATGACCGGCGTCAATGCACGCCACATGGGTATAGAGCTTGAATTACGTGCAAAACCCACTAAGTGGCTCGAAATCAGTGCTATGCTCTCCCTTGGCGATTGGCGTTGGGATAGCGACTCAGTCAAAGGCTATATCTACGACGAACAAGGACGTGCCCTCACTATGGACGGTGAAATCACTACACCGGGGGCTGACAATCACGCTTGGGCAATGGTCAATATGAAAGGTATCGAAGTAGGTGGTGCTGCCCAGACTACTGCTAACCTCGGAATTACCTTCAAACCTTTCAAAGGCTTCCGTATAGGTGCTGAATACACGCTCTACGACCGCAACTACGCCTACTATTCCTTCTCAGGTAACGACCTCCAGATTGGCAAAACCATGAACCTCCTCAAGCCATGGCGTATTCCTACCGGCGGTTCGCTCGATATGCGTGCTTCCTATCACTTCCAGATTGGCAAAGTCGATGCTGTACTTTCCGGAAATATCAACAACCTGCTCAATCAGTATTATATAGAAAAGGCATGGAACCCCACAGTGCTTTCGCAAACCATCACCGAGGTCAATGCCGACAATGTCTATTTCTACTTCTCGCAGGGCAGAACCTATAACATACGACTCAAGATTAACTTCTAAGCCGATATAATGATGCTGCATGTTAAACCCTCAAATATTAAGAAACAATGAAAAAGACTTTATATATAATTGCTTTGGCTTTCGGTTTGATGTCGTGCGAGAACTTCTTCTTGGAGCACCAGCTCGGCTACGAACCTTCCATTACCGTTACGCGTAACTTTGCCTACACCCTCACCGATGCCGACTATGCTTCTATCGCCAACAACAAAACCAATGAGCAAACGGCTCTTTCGATGGGCAAGTACGAAAACGACTCTTCCGTTTATCGTACTCTGAAGCAACTCTCTACCGACAAATACTTCTCCGATACTTTGGTGACCCCCGAACTTTTTATTCCGGCATTCATGGCTAACAAGTATCCTCAGTATTCCGATGGTACAATCTGCGAAGTTACTTATCGTGTCGTTGCCGATCCGACGCTCTATGCTGCTGAATTCAAATATATCCGCGACTTTACGCCTGCTGAGCCGCTCACTTCTGTTGATAAGATTGCACCGGCTATGGAAGCACAACTTCCTTCCAAGCGTGAAGGTTGGAAATATGTGGTCAACTTCTCTCATGATATCACTTATGTTTACCAGTGTCTCGACGGGCAGTACGTACCGTACGTATCCGACCTTGTTACGCCGATTGCACTCACTTTGCAAGACTACGACGAAATCGGTACCAACCGTATTCAGGACCCCGCTACTACCATCAATATCTGTCTCTCTCGCCGTTTCCCGTATGCTGCCGTAGATACTAAATACGGTGTTATTTTCCAGGATGGGTTGGGAGCTAAAACTATCAAAGAGTTCACCTACGATGGTACACGTTGGAATATGCGCGATGATATCACTGCCGAGTCCATGTCCTTCGAAATGAAAGACGCTTGGAAGGCCAACATATCTACATACCTTTCCGAACCCTTTATCGGACACGGACAAGGTGCTTTCGTGGTGCAGAACGTACTCTTGGCTGATCCTCTGACCTACGTATGGTACTATTCGGCATCCTATGGTATGTGTGCATCGGCATATAAGGACGGCGCAAGCCACGATAGCGAAGCATGGCTCGTATCGCCTATGGTGAAACTCAAAAAGGCGAAGACACCCAAACTCATCTTCGACCAGGCTTTCAACAAAGCGGCTAACTTCACCGAAGAAGCTACCGTTCTTGTTTCTACCGACTATAAGGGCGATGTAACCACTGCTACGTGGACTGCTCTCGAATGGGCGAAGAACGACGACGGAACGCTCAACGTTCCTGCCGGTAGTTCTTGGGTATTCCAATCTTCCGGTGACCTTGATATGACGCCTTTTGCCGGTCAATCCGTATATATCGCTTTCCGATATACCACTTCGGGAGGTGTCTCCGGCACATGGGAGATAAAGAATGTCTTGCTCTACGAACCTGAAACCGCAGAGTAAGGCTATATAGTATTAAAAGATTTTTAAGAATTTGGACAAAGGCTGTCGGGAGACAGCCTTTGTTTTTCTTATACGATTCTAAATCTGAATATGGGGCTTGCTCGGTCATTCGTAAATCGTGAAGTGTAAATCGTAAATAAGGCTTGCTCGGTCAATTGTAAAATTGTCAAATCGTCAAATTGTCCAATCCAAATGTTTTTCGTATCTTTGCCACACTATTCAGTTATGAAATGTTGTAGCCATGAAAACCTACATCTATACCTCTTCTTCCCTTCGCCGTCTCTTGTTGGTGACGGTTCTTTTCTGTTGGTGTGGAACAGCCAATGCCGAGTGGCGGATTTGTGTTGACAACTATTCGCCTATGGACTATGCTGCCGGTACGCAGAACTGGCAACTTCTTCAGCAGTCTAATGGCTGGATTTATGCGGCGAACAACTATGGCTTGTTGGAGTACGACGGAGAAACTTGGCGTACCTATGGCATTTGGAACTCTACTGCTTTGCGTTCTTTGGCAAGAGGTGCAGAAGGCGAAATCTATGTGGGTGGTTCCAACGACTTTGGCGTATTCACAGGAGACTCGATAGGACGGTTGGAGTATCGTTCGTTCCTCGATAGCGTACCCGAATCGTGGCGTACTTTCGGAGAAATATGGAATATTATATACAAAGACAGTATTCTGTATGTGCAAACGCGTAATTGTATTTTCCGTCGCTTGTCCTCCGGACATATCGATGTTATCCCTTCCGATGCCCGTATCTTCTGCATAGCATCGGTTGGCGAAAGTATATATGTGGCTACAGCTGAAGGTGTTTCTCTGCTGACCGGCACACGTATGGACGCTTTGCGTGGTTCGGAACGACTGCGTGGAGCGGAAATCCGTGGCATACAGCGGTTGGGAGAAGACGGTGTACTTATCGGTACCGACTTTCAGGGAATGTATATCTACGATGGTACGGAAATTCGTCCTTTCCCTACCGAAATCGATGGCTTTCTGCGTTCTAACCAACTCTATTCTTTTGCGGTAAGCGACCGCTACATAGCTTTCGGTACAGTCTTGCAGGGTATTGTCCTTACCGACCGAAGGGGGCATGTCTGCCATTATATCAATCAGGCCAACGGTTTGCAGAATAATACCGTACTCAATCTTATCTTCGATAACGGGCACAACCTCTGGGCAGGCTTGGACCAAGGTGTTTCTGTTGTACGCCTCAGCTTGCCTGTATGGCGTTTGCACGATAATATCACCGACTATGGCTCGGGCTATACTTCCTGCCTCAGAAACAATACCCTCTATTTTGGTACCAACCAGGGCTTGTACTACGCTTCTTCCGATACTGACGGACGCAACGTACAGGCATTGCACTTGGTAGAGGGCAGTTTGGGACAGGTATGGAATCTCGATGAGGTAGCTGACGCACTCTTTTGTTGTCACAACCGTGGACTTTTTCTTGTAGAAGGTACCCGCTTGGTGCCCGTTTGTACTGACGAAGGTTTCTGGTGTGTACGCCAATATAGCGACAATTGTTTGTTGGCAGGTAGCTACAGCGGTATATGGTTGTTGCAAAAACGTGCAGGACGCTGGGTGGCAGTTCGGCATATCAGTGGCTTTGAAGATACTGCCTTGCACTTCGAGGTGGATGCAACCGGAGTGATATGGATAGTCTCGCAGCAAGGAGTCGAACGCCTGGCAATGAATAATACGATGGAACACTTTTCTGCAGAATTGGTGCGCCCTTTCAATCAGCAACACGATTTCTTCGATATGGCGAAGATTGATAATCGTATCTTCATCTCAAGCGCTGATTGTTGTATGATGGTAGGTACAAGCGGCATCTTGGAAAGTGCTGGGGAATTTTGTCGGTTGTTGGATGGTGAGCAGCACTATCCTTTGGTGCGCAAAGACGAATACAACAACCTGTGGTATCTTTCGGGCAATGTACTCAAAGTCCGTCGCTACGATATGTACCATCGTTCCTATGCCGCAGAAGCGGTTTGTGTAGTCAATAGCGATAACTTCTTCATAGGAGGCTTTGCCCATCTCAATTGTATAGGGGGTAATTGTGCCGTTATAGGCGGTGTGCATGGGTTCTATTTTGTTGACTGGGAAGCATTGTCGGCAATGGCGCAGCCTTTGCAACCCGAGATCTATATCCGGCGTATGCGTTTGCTTGGCGGTGGCAATACTGTCCTTTATGGCGAAGCTTGGCAAACGGGAGAAAGGCATATCTCTCTCCCGTACGGCTCTTATTCTGTCTCGTTCGAACTCGGTAGCAATAGTTGTTTCGACGATGGGCGTGTTTATGCTACGCGCCTGTTGCCTATAGAGAAAGATTTCGTAGTGATGGGAGAGAGCAATAAGCGTGACTTCACAGCGTTGAAAGATGGCAACTATACATTGGAAACTACGCTCTATTCGCCTCGCTACAACCGGACAACTACGGCTGTCTTTACTTTTCGCATTGCTCCGCCTTGGTATAGGACGCTTACTGCCTATATCCTTTATGGGGTTGCAGTTTGTTTGTTGATAGCTTTGGGGGTATGGAGCATTGTCCGTTGGGCTGCCAAAGGAAAACAGCGCATTGCCAAAGAAAAAGATGCCCGTTTGGCAGAGCAGAAAGCACACTGGTCCGAAGAGATGGATAAGCAGCAGCTCATGATTTTGCAACTGCAAAAGGAGAAAGCTGAATACGAATTGCGCAACAAGAGCAAAGAACTCAGCAATCTTCTCCTTACGAAAGTCAACCGTAACGAACTCATTGCCGGCATACAGGAAGAAGTACGCAAAGTGGCGGATTGTCTCAAGACCAACGATGTCCGTCGGGCTTCCGATAAGTTGCAACAGTTGCAGGCAAAGCTTTCTCGCAACCAGGATAACGAAATCGATTGGCAACGCTTCGAAGAGAATTTCGATATCGTCAACGATCGCTTTCTTAAGAAACTCTCTACCCGTTTCCCGTGGATGACCAAAGAAGAGCGCAAGCTCTGCGTATATATCCACATGGGGCTTCTTACCAAAGAAATTGCTCCGCTTATGAATCTTTCTACCCGTGGTGTGGAGATGATGCGCTATCGCCTTCGTCGTAAGATGGGGCTTGATGCACAAGCTAATCTGCGTACCTGTTTTACGGAGATTATCGAGGAAGATAGTCCTGCAGAATAACTACTACACAATTTCACTCGTCGCTACTTGTTGATGATACTGCATTTGTGTAGCGACTGAAAATCGTAAGCATAACTAAAATAATTAGTTATGCTTTTGTGTGCGTAGTGCTTTGGGGACGTGTTGTGTGCGTAAGTGTATGTTTGTGTATCTCAAAAGCTTTTGCTCATTTCAGATTCTTTCTTATCTTTGCAACCGATTGGAAAACACACAATGGTGCATACCTCGTGGTACATAAAAAACGACCGTTTTTTGTCTACCAATTACGAGACTCCTAATGGGATAGGAGAAAAGTTCGTTGGAATAGGGGAGTTGGGAATACCAATCGCTTACACATCAATAGCTTGTGTAAGTTTAACTACATAGTAAATAAGGTGAAAAGAGAGGAAACGTTATCGACGTAATATGGGCAGAAGAGTGGCTAATAAAAAACGGTCGTTTTTGTGTACCAAGTCGGTGTTTTCTTCTCGGAAACACATTATTATATAAACAATTAACTAATTAACATTAACTCTAATAATCCAAAAAAACATGAAAAGGTTATTCCCTATTCTTTGTTTTCTTTTGTTAGCTATCACTATGTCGGCACAGCAGATAGAGGTGACGGGTGTTGTGATGGCTGCGGATGAACCCGATCCTGTGATTGGCGCCAATGTTACCGTAAAAGGTACAACCAATGGTACAATTACAGATTTCGATGGTAATTTCTCTGTATCTGCCCAAGTGGGCGACATACTCGAAGTTTCCTTTATTGGTTATAAAGCACAAGACGTAAAAGTTAAGTCTTCTGCACCGATGCGTATTACGCTTCAACCCGATAACCAAATGTTGGACGAAGTGGTTGCCATAGGTTATGGTACAATGAAGAAGTCCGACCTTACTGGTGCGGTAACCTCTGTAAGTGCTGACCAGTTAATCAAGGCTCCGGTTGCCGGTCTCGATCAAGCCTTGCAAGGGCGTGCTGCCGGTGTTACGGTTACCACTGGTTCCGGTCAACCGGGTGAAGGCGCGACTATCCGTATTCGTGGTATCGGTTCTGCAATAGGTGGTAACGACCCGCTTTATGTAGTGGATGGTGTTATCACGAGCGATATCGCATTCTTGTCGCCCAATGACATTCAGTCAATGGAGATTCTCAAAGACGCTTCTGCAACAGCCATCTATGGCTCGCGTGGTGCCAATGGTGTCATTCTTATTACTACCAAAACAGGTGGCAGTGGCAAAGTAAACATCTCTTTCGATGCCTATTGGGGTATCCAGAACCGTTGGAAGAAACTCGATTTGATGTCTGGTCAGGATTTAGCCCTTACCAAGTTGCGTATCAATGCAATGAAAGATGGTTCAAAACAATTTGCTTATTATATAAAGAACGGTTTCGCAGAATGGATGAAGACCTATAATTTAGGGGCTTCTTCATACTATCCGGTTGATTTTGATTATGCTGCACAAGAAACCGATTGGCAAGACGAAGTGTTCAATCCGAATGCTTTCATGCACAACTACAATTTGTCTATTGATGGTGGTAATGATAAGGGGCATTATGCTTTCTCTGCTAATTATTTTGGACAAGAGGGTACTATCATAGGTAGTGACTATGAACGTCTGACACTTCGTTTAAACTCCGATTATGTTGTTCGTCCGTGGTTAAAAATGGGAGAGCACCTTAGTCTGATGGTGTCGAATGGTCGAAATGCTATGAATAATTCTTCTAGTCCGGGTGCATCTGTTATTTCGGCAGCATTGGCAATGGCACCTTGGGATCCTACCCATTATCCTGAAGGCTCTCTTAACAATAAAGGAGAAGATATAAGTGGAAAAAATGCAGCTTCTTCTAATTTCAAGAATGTAACCAATCCTTTTACTATGGTTAATGAAAGTTTCCCGCAAAATAAAGTGGCGCGGGCTGTGGGGGACTTGTACTTTGAAATTACTCCAGTGAAAGGTCTTGTTTGGAAATCGTCAGTTTCAATGGACTATTCTATCCATCAGGACAGAAATTATAAAAATGCATACGATTATTCTACTTACGATAAGATGGTCAAGAACTATATTAGTAGTTCTATGTACCGTCACTGTACTATTCTTGAAGAAACTACACTTACGTATGCAGAGCAATGGGGAAAACATAATTTTTCAGCAATGTTGGGGCAGACATGGGAAGAATATAATATGTATGGTTTGTCTGGTGCGGGAGCAAGTATTCTTAATCCTACAGAGGGTAATCGATACCTTAATCAGGCAACGGAAGATCGTACTTATGCTTCCGATGGAGTAGCAAGAGTACGTCGTTTGAGTTTCTTGGGACGTGTTTATTATGGATACGATAATCGTTATTTGGTAACTCTCAATTTTAGAGCGGATGGTAGTTCTAAATTCTCTAAAAATCCATGGGGATATTTTCCTTCTATCGCTCTTGCATGGCGATTGAGTGAAGAACCGTTTATGCGGAATTTGGAACTGAAATGGTTGGATAATATTAAAATCCGTGCTGGTTTTGGACAAGTGGGCAATGATGGCATTTCAAGTGGTTCATTTACAGCTTCCATGTTCTCTTCACAAGATGTCTTTACTGGCTATCCTTTGGGAGTGGTGCAAACAATAAATAATGGTGCTACTGTTTTAACCTATGTAGATACTAATGGTAAATGGGAAACCAATGAACAATGGGATGCTGGTGTCGATTTCTCGTTTTGGAATGGCCGTTTGAGTGGTGTTATCGATTATTTCCGCAGAGATACCAAAGATGCATTGCTCTATGTGAATGCGCCTGCGCATGTCGGCAATATGTTCTCTTTGGTAAAAAATGTAGGTAATATCCGAAACGAAGGTGTGGAAATTACATTGAATCATGAAAATCAAGTGGGTAAGGTGCATTACAATGTAGGAGGAAACTTGTCATATACGCATAATGAACTTACTTCGTTAAATGGAGGTTCGCCTTTATGGGGAGATCATACCAAAACAGATATAGGTATGGCATTGAACTCATTTTGGGGATATCAATATCTGGGAGTCTATAAGGATGATAAAGAGGCATTGGAGCATTTGTATTCTTATGATGCAACTACAATTCCTGTGCATGCAGGAGATGCTAAATATAGAGATATAAATAAGGATGGAAAATTAGATGAAAAAGATAAAACATGTCTCGGTAACCCGTTCCCTAAGTGGACCTATGGTATTAATTTGGGAGCAGAGTTCTATGGGGTAGATATTCAGTTGTTTTTCCAAGGCGTATGGGGAAATCAGATTTACAATGCTTTGCGTGTACGTACAGAAGGTTCTGGAGATGATTGCACATTGGCGGACTATATGGCGGATAAAGTATGGGTTGGTTATAATGAACAAGTGGTAGATGGCTTTTTAGGACGTGGAATTGCTAATTATGAGCAGTATGAAAACAGAAATGGTTCTATTCCTAATCCGGTAGGTGCTACTACCAATTTTGACAATAGTTCGCGCTTCGTGGAAAATGGTGCGTATTTCCGCTTGAAAAATGCGCAAATAGGTTATACGCTTCCTAAGAAAGTTACGGATAAAATCAAATGCTCGCGCCTTCGTTTTTACATAACGGCTAGCAATCTGTTCACTATTACTAAATACTCCGGATACGATCCGGAGGTGGGTAGTGGCGTGGACTATGGCAATTATCCGCAAAGCCGAACATTTACGTTTGGACTCAATGCTAATTTCTAATCAGTATGTTTAATAAAGGTAAATCTAAAATATGAATGCACATAAATTAATATTGAATTTCGGTATAGTGCTTGCATGTGTCAGTGTTCCGTCGTGTACGGATTATCTTACTGCACCGGAGCCATCTACCACGTTGGTAAAAGATTTTTATAATTCTTCGGCTGCTGCTATCCAGAATGTAACTGCATGCTATGTCCCTCTGATGTGGGAGTTTAATAATACCTATTTCAGTGAATGGTTTATTGGGGATATTATGAGCGATGATGCCTTGAAAGGCGGGCAAAATACGAGTGATATGGGAGCTTCCTATGATATGGAAAATTGGAAGACCACATCAACAAATACGCTCTTGCTCGATTTTTACCGTGCACAATATCAAGGTATTGGACGTTGCAATCTTGCACTTGCAAATCTTCCGGAAATGCAATGTGATGATGCTGCGTGGACTCCTAAATTGCAGAACCGCTTAATAGGTGAAGCCTGTTTTTTGAGAGCATATTATTATTTTCGTCTTTTGCGTGTCTTTGGTGGTACACCTATTTCTACTAAGGTCATTGATTCGTCTGAAGATTGGCAACAGCCTCGTGCATCTGTCGAAGATATGTTTATGCGGATTCTTGCAGATTTAGAGGAAGCAAATACCCGTCTGTGGACTATAGCGGAATTGTCAAAAGACAAAACACAGATTGGTCGTGCTACCAAGGGAGCTGCACAAGCTATGCTGATGAAAACTTATTTGTATATGGCATCACCCTATTGGAATAAACAAATAAGTCAAGATGCAGAAACTTGTTATCAATTGGCGAAAGCATGGGGAGATTCGGTTATTACCTCTAATATGTATTCTCTCTGTCCTGACTATCATGATAATTTTACACTGCTTGGTGAGAATGGTCCCGAATCGGTCTTTGAGATACAATATATGGAAATACCTTGGGGGGATTATGGGGAAGGCTATGGTTATACGGCGGGTAGTTTTACGCAGGTACTTACGCGTTCGCGTAGTACAAAAAAAGGTGGCGGATGGGGCTTCAACCACCCGACACAAAACCTTTATGACGAATTTGAACCTACTGATACTATCCGTCTTGGCGAAGCAATATATAATCCTGCTGATTCCTTGATAGAAAACGAAAGTCAGGAAATTTATTTGGGGTCCCGCTATCTCAATAATAAATATGCTATGTATGAAGAATATCCTGAAGGATGGGATTTACATGCTTCTCGTGGCCCCTTAAATAATAAACAGATACGATATGCTGATGTTTTGCTGATGTATGCAGAGGCGTGCTTGAATAGTGGCGACGAGGCAACTGCAATTGCTTTTATCAATGAAGTACGCGAACGTGTTCATTTGCCGGAGGTCGGAAAATATACTATAAAAATCAATGGAGTGGAAATTACATCGCCAACTACTGAACAACTCCTTAAGCACGAACGGCGTATGGAGTTGGCTATGGAAGGACACCGTTGGTTTGATTTGGTGCGTTGGGGAAATACCAAACAACACATGGATGCCTATGCTGCTACGGAATCTGAAGAAGCAAAAGCGCAAATGGCTGCTTTCGTTGAAGGAAAACATGAAATATTCCCCATCCCTGATGAAGAAAGGGAACTTAATCCTATGCCGCAAAATAACGGATATAATTAACTTTTATCTATAACCATTTTTTTATTAACTACTAAATTTTTAATCAGTATGAAACGTAAAAGTATTTTGTCTATCTTTTTGGTAGGCGCTTTGGTAAGTGGAATATTGTCTGCTTGCAATGGTGGAAACGATCCTGAACCGGTACCCACAGGTGTTACCAGTTTGTCATTGAATCAAACGACAGCTTCGTTAAAAGTTGACGAAACTGTTCAACTGATTGCTACTGTTGAGCCCGCTACGGCTACGGTTACTTGGAAATCTTCTAACGAAAAATTTGCAACCGTCGACGATAAAGGATTGGTAACAGGTATCGCTTCCGGTCGTGCAGTTATTACAGCAACTGCTGGCGATAAAGTGGCAACCTGCATTGTGGAGGTTGGTGAAGTGACAGTGATTGATGACAATCCGGGACTTAAGTATTTGAACGGAACAGACTACTATGTGTTTGCTATGGATGCTACTACCTTTGAAACCATTAAAGATAAGGTAAAAGACGATTTCCGTATCAATGGTGCATACGAAGGTGAAACAATTCCTGATGAAACTACTTGTGTCTTGGAAATTTGGAACACCGATCTCTCAGATGCTAACTGGCCTCTTGTTTCAGGTTTGAATTCTTTCGGGGTATCGGGCGAATCATGGATTGCTATGAATGCAGCAAATTGTAGTTGGGGGAACATGTGTGGAGGTTTGCGGCAAGTACATCGCACTGTCGATTTGAGCGCTGTCAACGCTGACTACACATTGGTTATTCTCTACAAAGCACCGGCAAGTAATAACGCTGGTCAAAATGCTACTTTCACGCTATATGGTACTGGCAATTCTTCCAAGGTAGAGTTGGCAAATAGTTCGAATACCGCAGGTGAATGGGTTGCTTTGGAATACTCAATGGCTGATCTTTATGCAAAAGGGTTGGATTGGTCTACCAAAGTTGAAATCCCTGCTTTGGAGCCTGCTTTCTATACGCTTGGTATTACCATAGCCGGTGCAGGACAACAATTGGAAGTAGATGCTGCTTTTGTTTATAAAAAGTAATCTTTTTCTTGCTATTCGGGGATTGGTTTCCCCGAATATGCTCTCAGTATAGTTATTGATAAGTGTCGAATTTGATAAAATTATTTCGGTATGAAAAAAGTATATGGTATATTATTGTTGGTCTTAATGTATTTGACTGCTTGTGATTCGCGGACAAATATAGTTAATACAACAATTCAGTTGTCTGACAATACATTAGAATTATCGGTAGGAGATATGGCGACTGTTTCTGCTGTTGTAACTCCTTCAGGAACGGTTTCGTGGACTTCTTCGAACGAGAAGGTTGTGCAGGTGTATGCGGGGGTAGTGGAAGCAATTGGGGTAGGGCATGCTCAGGTGATAGCTCGAACTGCGGATGGAGCATCTGCTACTTGTCTTGTATATGTGATGGGAGAAAAAGGTGAATCGTTGTCTCTTTCGCCCAATTATATGCAAGTGAAAAAAAGGGATACATATCAATATACTTTTACTTCTACGTACGATCTTCCGCTGACATGGAAATCTTCAGATGAGAATGTGGCTACTGTGGATGATACGGGATTGGTTACCGCACATAATTCTGGACATACTACTATTTCTTTGTCTACCGAATTGGAAACGGTTTCTGTAATCTTTGCTGTAGAACACACATGGGGGGCTTATCAACTTGTTTGGGAAGAAGAATTTGAGGGAAATACATTGGATTTATCGGTGTGGAATATTGAGGTTAACGGATCTGGAGGTGGTAATCAGGAGTTGCAGTATTACACTGATCGTCCACAAAATTTGCGGGTGCAGAACGGAAAGTTGGAAATACAGGCACTTAAGGAATCTTATAGCAATCCTGATGGGAAAAATCAGAAAAATTACACCTCTGCACGTATTAATACGTACGATAAAAAGTATTTCAAATACGGAAAAATAGAGGCTCGTATTAGTTTCCCGGCAGGGAAAGGAACTTGGCCGGCATTTTGGATGTTAGGAAACGATTATCGTCAAAATATATGGCCGAAATGTGGAGAAATAGATATTATTGAGCATGTGGGGAGTAACCCGCGTATGTTGTCATTTGCCGTACATACGCCTGCTAAAAATACAAGTCATAATTGGTATGCTCAAAAATACGTTGATAATGTGGAGAATAATTATCACGTCTATGGCATAGAATGGCAGGAAGAAGAGAGTTTCGGGTGTGATAAAATTCTTTTTACCTACGATGGCGAAGTATGTGCTACTATAATGGAGGATGTCGATCATTTGGATGAAAATTTCTATTGG
Source organism: Bacteroidales bacterium (assembly GCA_022783865.1). GTDB lineage: Bacteria > Bacteroidota > Bacteroidia > Bacteroidales > Paludibacteraceae > Colicola. The sequence goes on along the minus strand of JALFYY010000023.1, from coordinate 22,992 downwards.
CCTTTCAATAAAGAACATTTTATTATCCTGAATCTGGCTATCGGGGGGAAAATGGGAGGTGAAGTAGATGATAGCATTTTCAATCAGGATGTTATTATGTATGTAGATTGGGTACGTGTATATCAACGTGCTGAAATTAATGAATAGTTTATGCGTAAGGAATTATTTGGTATATTGTTGGTTTCTATCGTGGCTTGTACTCCGATACCCGATGTGCCTGATGAAATCGCTGTTGTAAGTACTGATTTGCCTAAAAGTTCTAAACGGGGTGTATCTTTCAATTTTTCTATTGCAGATGATGCGGTATTGCTTTCTCCTTATATTTCATGGAATTACAATTGGGGACCTGACATTACGGATGATGTAATACCTGTTTGGTTCGACCAGAATCAAGTGGAGTTTTGCCCCATGGCATGGAACCAATCTTTCAATGCCACTCGTATACGTGAGTATGCGAAGGCACATCCGCAAGTTCGCTATTTATTGGGATTCAATGAACCGAATTTGAAAGATCAATGCAATCTTACACCTGCTCAGGCCGCTCATTATTGGCCGAGGGTTGTTCGCTTGGCAAAAGAACTTAATCTCAAATTAGTTTCTCCTGCTATGAATTATGGCACGTTGGAGGGATATTCTGATCCAATCAAGTGGTTAGATGAGTTCTTCGCGATAGATAGTATAAGTATCAATGATATTGACGCCATCTCTGTACATGCTTATATGGGAACAGCTACTGCCACCATTGGTTATTTGGATAGATTTCGGAAATATGGAAAACCGGTTTGGTTGACAGAGTTTTGTGCATGGGAGCCAATAGTTTCTTCTGTTGAGTCACAGATGTCATACATGTGTACAATGCTCAATTATTTAGAGCAGTCCGACTTGGTGGAAAGATATGCTTGGTTTATCCCTCGTTTTTCAATGGCTACTTCATCGTATCCGTATATGCAGTTGCTTACAAAAACAGCACCCTATCAATTGACGGATTTAGGCAAATTGTTTTGTTCGTTTTCTTCTATGGATAAATCTGTATGGTTGGATGCATCTCAACCTGTCTCCGCAGAGAAATATGTAAGTGTGAATGATTATTCCGTACAAGTGCGGATCTCTCCGTTGGATAGTTCGTTGATGCTTTATGCTTTTTCAAAAGGACAAAAGGTGGATTATCAGATTTATCTTCCTGCATCTGTAAATCAGTTGAAAATTGAATATGCGGCATTGGCTGAATCTGAAGTCCTGATATATGTTGATGGACAAGCTTTGGCATTTTTCTCGTTGCCCAAGACGGGAGATGTAATGTCCGCTATGGAAACTTGTTTATTGGATGTTCCTGTATTACAAGGTACTCATACTGTCTCTTTCGAGATGTCTCGTGGTACGATTAACTTGAATAAATTTTCTTTATTATGAAAAAAACAATTACCTTTCTTTTTTCTTTTCTTTTGTTGTCATTTGCTTCTTTTGCTCAAGTAACTGTTGATAATTTTGAAAATGGCAATCGTGGCTGGGTCGCGGTCACAGGCATGGGCTACACTGATGTGCGTGCCAACGACTACAAAACAGGGCTCAACCTTTCCGATTATGTCCTTTATACGCAGAGGGCTGTGGGAGAAGATAATTGGGCGGGTGCTATTCTTAGTCCCTGTGCGCATACAGGCTACAAATACCTTCATGCCTATATGTACCGCAGCAATGCCGGCACGCCTAATCTTAAGGTCTCTGATGCCAATCCGCAGGACCTCAAACCGATGAATGCTACAGTGGCAGGGCAATGGCAGGATATCGTTTTCGATATTTCTGCCTACGAAACTTCCGGCATTGAGTTCCTTATGTTCATGGTCGATCGTGCCGATAATACCGAATTGGTGTGGATGCTTGTCGATGAAATACAACTCAGCAACGATCCGGCACCTCGTACGGAAACGGTTACTAAACCTGATCCGCAGCCTGTCACAGGTGATGAAACAGGTACTGGTGAACGCGATGGATACAAACTGGTATGGGCGGACTATTTCAACAATGGCACACTCGATACCGATGCATGGACTATTGAAGTCAATGGCGATGGCGGTGGCAATAGCGAACTTCAGTATTATTGTGAAAAAGGAGTTTCGGTAGGCAAGGAACCTGTTTCGGGTAAAGGTTGTCTTATTCTTACTGCTACCAAAGAGAACTACAATGGCAAGACCTGTACTTCCGGACGTATCAACGGGCAGGGAAAAGTCTATTTCACCCATGGAAAGATAGAAGCGAGTATCCGTCTCCCGCACACGGCTAACGGCTTGTGGCCTGCGTTTTGGATGATGGGCAACGATATTACGGAAGTCAGTTGGCCTGCTTGTGGCGAAATCGATATTGTCGAAATGGGCAATGTCAACGGTATCAATGCGGGTACGCAAGATCGCTATTTCAATGGAGCCTACCATTGGGGCACACGTTGGGACGACCATCGTCAGCACGCCAACGATTATACTTCCAACTACGGACTGCAAGACGGTTTCCACCTCTTTACATGCTATTGGGACAACGATGCTATCCGCATGTATCTTGATCAGGACCGCTATCCTGATGTACAACCTTATTGCACAATGACCATTCCGGCAACATCCGATCCTACTGCTCCCGGCTACTATTTCCATAAACCGAACTATATTTTGTTCAATCTTGCGGTAGGGGGTAATTTTCCCTCCATTTGGGACATCAACGGTATCTCCGCTCTCTCTGCCGGAAAGGCAAGTATGTATGTCGATTTTGTGAAAGTCTATCAAAAAGGAACAGCCGACGAGACTTTCCACGGACCTGCGTTCACTTCCGCTGTCGAAACAGTGCAGTCGGCAGGACGTTTCACTGTTGCACCCAATCCGGTGTACGATGTTTTGCATGTTTCCGGCGATTTCCGCACGCTGACGCTCTATAGTTTGGACGGACGTGCCATGCTTACCACCTCATCTGCAGAGTGTTCTGTTGCGGCTTTGCCCGCAGGAGTCTATGTCGTGGTTATTACGGCGGAAGAAGGACATACTGAACGGCATAAACTGATTAAAAAGTAAGTATACAACCAAAAATGTAATAAATCTTAAGAAGGGGTATGAATGATAAATTGATTTTATATTTCGAGTCATTATCGCACAGCAGACCATGCGCTGACCGTGCGCTACCCATAGGCTGACTATGCGCTACCCTTGAAAAGATTAAAATATATTAACAATATAACTGATATACAAAAACACGTAAAGAATAATGAATAAACTGGTTGGAACTTTTTTGCTGATGACATTGTTTTGTTGTTCTTGTTCACTTCCGAAACAGCAGCAATGGACACTTGTCTGGGAAGACAACTTCGATACTTTCGACACGGCTTATTGGAATACTGAAGACAATGCACGCGGCGGTGGCAATGCAGAGATGCAGTACTACACACCGCGCAATGTCAGTATCGAATCCTATCCCGTTACCGGCGAATCCTGCTTGGTTATCTCAGCTAAGAAAGAGCAGTACAATGGTCGTCCTGCCACTTCTGCACGGGTCAATACGCACAACAAAGTGGCGGTGCAATACGGCAAGATAGAAGCACGCATCGCTTTCCCATATACTGCCGACGGACTGTGGCCCGCATTCTGGATGCTGGGCAATAACTTGGCGTCTGACTTGGGCAACAACGACGATGTTGACCGGCAGGCTGACAATCTTGCTATGCAAGGACGTACCATATGGCCGCGTTGCGGTGAAATCGACATTGTGGAGATGGGACATAAGAACGGTATCGAAGCCGGCACGCAAGACCGCTATTTCAACGGTGCCTGCCATTGGGGAGAAGATTTCAATACCGGCGATTATTTCTTCCATGCGCAGAACAATACGGCGGACTATCCCGTGCAAGGCGGTTTCCATCTCTTTACGCTCCTTTGGACGCCCGATACGATTGCCATGTATCTCGACCAAGACCGCTATCCCGACGTTGAGCCCTATTTCTCCCTTTCGCTGGCGGAGACGGAGGTGAACCAAGCCGGTCACTATTTCCGCCATCCCTTCTACATTGTGTTCAACTTGGGTGTGGGAGGCTTCTTCCCCGATATGCCGATGCCGGAGAAATATCCGGCTTTGGTGACCGATGAAGACCCCAATTTCCAACGTATCTCTGCACTGCCGGCAGACGGTACACCTGTCAAAATGTATGTTGACTATGTGCGTATCTGGCAAAAGGGCAGTGCCGAAGAATTGTTTTGTCAATCTGCACAAAAATAATATGATATTGCTATGAAACTCTCGGTAAAAGAAAAATTCGGATACAGTCTCGGCGACACCGCCTCTCATTTCGTGTGGGACTTGGTGGGCTTTTGGTTACTCATTTTCTATACAGATATCTACGGACTCTCTCCTGCTACTGCCGGTGTCATTATGTTTGTGGGCAGTATATGGGACGCCGTGATGGACCCTGTTGTCGGTATTGTTTCCGACCGCACTCAATCCCGTTGGGGCAAGTTCCGTCCGTACCTGCTCTTCGGCTCTGTTCCGTATGCCATCTTGGCAGTGTTGGCATTCACCACACCCGGTTTCGGTGCAACGGGCAAGTTCGCTTATGCGCTCATTACCTGTCTGTTGCTGCGTACTGCCTATGCTTTTGTTAACCTGCCTTACTCCTCGCTCGGAGCTGTAATGACCGACGACTCAACGGAGCGTGCAGGACTCAATACCTATCGCTTTATCGCCGCTTATGTCGGACAGTTCGTAGTGACGGGCGGTGCGCTCTATCTGGTGAAATATCTCGGTGCATGGGGCAACGGTGGAGTAGTCGATCAGGCACAGGGCTACCAACTCACCGTGGCATTGTTCGGATTGCTCAGTATTCTTTTCTTCTTGGTGGCGTTCTTCACTACCAAAGAGCGTGTGCCGGCACCCAAGAAACAGGACAACAATGTGCTGAAGGACTTCAAATACCTCTTTATGAACAAAGCATGGATTGTGCTCACGCTCGTGGGTATTGTTTCCTTCATCATGTTCGCCATGCAGAATGCTGCCATTGCTTACTATTTCAAATACTATATTCATAACGCGGAGAACGTCCAGCTCTTCAATATCCTCGGTACGGTGGCACTCATTGTTGCCTTGCCGCTCTCCAAACCGTTGGCAAAACGCTTCGGCAACCGTATGGTATATATCATGAGTTCTGTCGTGTCGGGTATCTTCTTCGCACTGATATTTGTGGCAGGCGACAATCTGCCTTTGGTATATGTTTTCAATATCTTGGCAAAGATGGCGTATGCCCCCGCAGTGCCGTTGCTATGGACGATGTTGGCGGATGTGGCTGACTATGGCGAGTGGAAATTCCGCCGTCGTACTACCGGTCTGTGCTTCTCGGCATCCGTATTGGCTCAGAAACTCGGATGGGCAATCGGAGCAGCCGCAGCAGGTTGGCTGCTTAGCGCTACGCATTTCGTAGCCAATGCCGAACTGCAGTCCGACGAAGCCATGATGGGCATACGCTTGCTCGTAAGCATTATCCCGGGCGCACTCTATGCGTCCTGTGCATTGATTATGTACTTCTATAATATCGATGCCGCCACCATGCAGACCATGAAAACCGAATTGGAACAACGACGACTAAACGAACAGCAATAATATGAAACAGGTATCTGATAATATTTTTGTAGGTAACACACGGTTACATCCTGCTCCCACTGAGGCGCAAGGAGGCTTTGTTGATATCGATGGCGAGCGTTTCTACGAGATACGCAACTTCGACGCCATGCAGCCTTTCTTCATCAGTTTGGCAAGCGATACCGACCTTTGGATGTATATTGCTTCTACCGGCTCGCTCACTGCCGGACGCCGCAACCCCGATATGGCGCTCTTCCCGTACTATACCGACGATAAGATTACCGAATCATCGGATTTCACCGGTAGCCGTACACTCATGCGTGTCACTGTCGATGGCAAGGTTTACCTGTGGGAACCTTTCTCTTGCCGTAACCGGGGGCTCTACGATGTTTGCCGCACCATTGCCAAGAGCGTAGTGGGCAACCGCCTGGTCTTCACCGAAACCAATCATACACTCGGACTCGTTTTTTCTTATACGTGGTGCAGTGCCGACCGCTACGGTTGGATTCGCAAAGCGAAACTGACCAACCTGGCTGCCGAACCGCGCGAAGTGGAGATCCTCGACGGTATGCAGAACCTGCTGCCGGCAGGCATCGACCGTCTGACGCAGAACGTATATTCCACCTTGGTGGACGCCTACAAACGCACGGAGCGTGTCGGCGGTTCGTCGTTGCTCCTGCTCCGCATGGAGGCAATCATGGTTGACCGTGCCGAACCCAGCGAATCGCTGCGCTGCAACACGGTTTACACCTTGGGTATGCCTTTCGACGGCTATCTTTTGTCTTCCGCTCAGCTGGAGCAGTTCCGCCGTGGGGCTGCCGTAGTGCCGGAGACGGTCAGCAAAGGCGTTCGTTGTGCCGTATTGGGGCATGCGCATATCGCTTTGCAACCCGGCGAAGCACAGACTTGGTATTTCGTAGCCGATGTGGAGAAAGATGCCGTTGAGGTACGCAACCTCTTGCATTTCTCTGCTTCGGAAGATGCTGTGACGGTGTTGGAAGATGCCATTGCTGCCTCTACTGCTACCTTGCGTTCTATCGTGGCACAAAACGACGGTGTGCAGCATACGGCTGATGAACACGATATGGCACGCCATTTTGCCAATACGCTTTTCAATACGATGCGTGGCGGTTTCTATTGCGATACCTACAATATCCGTCGCGATGCTTTCCGTCGGCATGTGGCGCTTTTCAACCGTGCAGTGGCGGAGCGGCATAGTGCCTTCTTGGATGCTTTGCCCGAAACCCTTGCGTATGCTGACTTGCAGCAACGTGTGTCGGAACAAGGTGATGAGCAACTGCAACGCCTGTTTATGGAGTACCTGCCCATCACTTTCAGCCGCCGTCATGGCGACCCGAGCCGTCCTTGGAACATGTTCGATATTCGTGTGAACGATGCCGAGGGCAACCTGCTGATTTCCTATCAGGGCAACTGGCGCGATATATTCCAGAATTGGGAAGCGCTTTCCCTTTCCTATCCTTGCTACATCAATGCCATTATATCCAAGTTCCTCAATGCAACAACCGTTGATGGTTATAATCCCTACAAAATAACCAGCGAAGGTATCGATTGGGAAGTGATAGAGCCGGACAACCCATGGTCGAACATCGGTTATTGGGGCGACCACCAGATTGTTTACCTGCTCAAACTCTTGGAACTCTCCCGCCGGCACGACCCTGCCGCTTTGGATAGCTTGCTCTTGAACGGACGTTTCGCTTTTGCCAACGTACCTTACCGTTTGAAATCGTATCAGGAGATAGTGGCAGACCCCAAGAATACGGTGTGTTTCGACGACACTTTGCACCGTCATATCTTTGCCCTTATTCCTGCCTACGGACAAGATGCCCGTTTGGTGCTCGATGCCGGCAACCAAGTATATCTCACTTCCTGTACCGACAAACTGGCGGTTACGCTGTTGGCTAAGCTCAGCAACTTTATACCCGATGCCGGTATTTGGATGAACACCCTTCGTCCCGAGTGGAACGATGCCAACAATGCGTTGGTGGGTTGCGGTGCTTCCATGGTGACGCTCTGCTATATGCGCCGTTTCGTTGCCTTCTTGCAGGATATATATACGGCTGCCAAAGCCGAATCGTTTGCAGTGTCTGCCGAGATAGCTGCTTTCATAAAGCGGATGCATGCTGTCTTCCTGCAATATGCCGATACCTTGCAGGCTGGTTTCTCACCCAACCAACGCCGTGCTTTTGTCGATGCACTCGGCATGGCGGGGCAGACCTATCGTGAAAAGGCGTATGCCGGTTTCTCCGGACAGACGGTAATGCTCGCCAAAGCTGACTGGCTCGCTTTCTTGCGGCAGGCGGAGACTTATATCGACGCTTCTGTGCGTGCGGCACGCCGTGCTGACGGACTCTATCATGCGTATAATTTGGTTGCATTTGGGGCGGACACTTTGGAGGTAAGTCCTCTCTATGAGATGTTGGAAGGGCAGGTAGCCGTTCTCACGTCGTTTGCCTTGTCGCCTCGTGAGGTGGCCGACCTCTTAGACGCTATGCGCCGGTCGGCTCTCTATCGTGCAGACCAGAATAGCTATATGCTCTATCCGGCAAAGCAGTTGCCTTCGTTCCTCGATAAGAACAACTTGCCTGCCGAAGATGCCGCTTCGCCGCTTGTACAACGCTTGTTGAAGAATGCCAAAGGTGTTATAGTGGATCGGGATACTGATGGCGGAGTACATTTCAATGGCGGTTTCAACAATGCTTCCTTCCTCTCGCGTGCTATCGATGCCTTGCCCGAACCGCTTTCTGCAGAAGAGCGCCGGCAGTTGCTCGATATCTATGAGCGTATGTTCCGCCACCAAGCCTTTACCGGTCGTTCCGGCACGTTCTACAAGTACGAAGGCTTGGGCAGCATTTATTGGCACATGGTATCCAAACTGCTTTTGGCAGTAGGGGAGAATATCTCCCGTGCAGTAGAGCAGGGTACCGACCATGCCACGCTGCAACGCCTCAAAGACCATTATTGGGAGATTCGCCGTGGCATCGGTTCGCACAAGACCCCCTGTCAATACGGCTCTTTCCCCTTCGATGCCTATTCGCATACTCCCATGTATTGGGGCCCCGATGCTAACAGGATTGGTGGGGTGCAGCAGCCGGGTATGACCGGGCAGGTCAAAGAAGACATCATCAACCGCTTCTTCGAACTGGGCGTACAGGTGCACAATGGCGATATACATATCAACACCACCATGCTTCGTCCTGAAGAGTTCCTTGATGGCGAACTCTCCTTCACTTATTGTGCCGTGCCGTTCCTCTACCGATTGGGTACTGATAAAGGTATAGAAGTACAGTTGTCCGATTGTCAAATTGTCAAATTGCCCGATTACACGGTTCCTGCAGAGGTGGCGCATCATATTTTTGAGCGTGATAATGTTGTAAAACAGATAATAGTAACCTTATAGATCCGAATAAACAATGAAAATACACAATCCATTGTTCCTTGTTCCATTGTCCGTTGCCCTTACGCTAACCTCTTGTGGTGGCAACATCAAGTCTTCGCAAGTGTTGCTTACTTCCGAAGCAGGACAGAAGTGTGCCGAAGTTGCCCCTGTGGTTTTCCATAAAACGGTATCACCCGATGCTGTAGTGGTCGATTTGCAACAAAAGCGTCAGACTCTCGATGGTTTTGGCGGTTCTTTCACGGAGTCTTCCGCTTTCGTATTGGCATGCTTGACGTCTGAGCAGCGGCAAATGGTATTGCAAGAACTCTATGGTGCCGATGGTGCCAATTTTTCAGTGGCGCGCACACAGATTGGTGCAAGCGACTTCTCTGTTGAGGGGCACTACTCTTTGGCAGAAACGGATGGTGACACGGCGTTGCTTTCCTTCTCCCTTGACCGTGACAAAGAAGGCTTTTCCAAAGATAAATACCCGCAGGTGAACGACGAACACTACGACCTCTTCCACCTTCTCAAAGACGTACAGGCTATCAAAGCTTCACAGGCAGACCCCACACTCCGGCTCATGGCGTCACCATGGACGGCTCCTGCTTGGATGAAAGATAACAAACGCTACTACCAGCGTGATGCCGAAGCATGGCGTGGTGGCGCGTTGCTGCTCGAATACTATCCTGTTTTTGCCGACTACTTCGTGAAATACTTGCAGGCATGGCGTGCCGAAGGCTTGGAGTTCTGGGCGGTTACGCCGGAAAACGAACCCATGGGCAATGACGGTGGTTGGGAAAGCATGGACGTATCGCCTGAGGTGGAAGCGGAACTGATTGGCAAATACATTGGTCCTGCCTTGGTTGCCAACGGCTTTGAAAATGTACAAATCTTCGGTTTCGATCAGAACACTTTCGAGATGGGTCCCTATACCGCAGCCGTCTATGGCGATGCCGATGCCAACGCCTATACCGCCGGTATGGCAGTGCACTGGTATGGTAGCACTGTATCGTGCTTCCCCGAAGTCTTGGATTCCATTCACAACCTCTATCCCGACAAAACCGTCTTCCACTCCGAAGGATGTATCGACAACCTCGGTTGCGCACCTTGGGACGGAGTTTCCGACCCTGTCGGCTTTGTGGAGTCTGGCTGGTTTGGTAACGACTCCTTCTGGTGGAACGCAGAGGCTACCGATTGGGGTTATTCCACTCCTTTCTGGCCCGAGTGGCACCCTGCTTATGCACCCGTACACCGCTATGCACAATATATCATCGACGGTATCAACCATTGGCTCACGGGGTTTTGCGATTGGAATATCGTACTCGATTCCATTGGCGGACCTAACCATGTGAACAACTTTGCCGGTGCACAAGTCATGGTGGATTACCGGAACGATATTATCTATTTCACGCCTTACTACTACGTACTCAAGCAGTTCAGCCGTTCTATGCGTCCTGGCGATGTAGTCTTGGCTGTGTCGCAGCCTGAGATGGAGAACCTCTATGTTTGTGCCGTGGAAAAAGCCGATGGCTCGTATGCGGTCAATATACTCAACAAGGCAGCCGAACCTGTAGCGTTCAACTTGCAGTTGGGTGAATACAGTGCGTCCATAAAGATGCCGGCTAATTCAGTGCAGACCGTCTTTGTCACCTTGCCACGATGAATTGTTTTTACAACTGTTTACAATAACCGCAATTGACTAACCGATAATACTATCCCATATGAAACCGACCAACATCTCCTTTCCGATTTTGTTCTTCGCTTGTGCATTGCTTTGTCTGTCTTGCACCAGGCAAGACCCCGTTGAGCACCAAATCGAAGACTTGCTCCGTCAGATGACCCTCGATGAGAAAATAGGGCAGATGACGCAGGTATGCGGTGGTTGGTATTCCGACGACATAGCCAATCAGGTTCGTAATGGCGCAGGCTCTATGCTCAATAGCATAGGTGCCGAAGCCGACTACTATCAGCGTATCGCAGTCGAAGAAACCCGTTTGGGTATCCCGATGATATTTGCCCGTGATGTGATTCACGGTTTCCGCACTATCTATCCTATCCCGCTTGGACAGGCAGCTACCTTCGACCCCGAACTTGTTGAATTGGCGGCTCACTACACAGCACAAGAAGCCATGCAGGCAGGTTTGCGTTGGACCTTCTCGCCGATGGTGGACGTGGCGCGTGACCCGCGTTGGGGACGTGTTGCCGAAGGTTATGGCGAAGATACCTATCTCACCTCCGTTATGGGAGCAGCCACTGTCCGTGGTTATCAGGGAGCGGACTACGACCCTGCTACAGGTAAAGGACAAATCGACCTTGCCGCTTGCGTAAAGCACTTTGCAGGCTACGGAGCTTCGGAGGGCGGACGTGATTACAATACCACTTGGATTCCCGAACTTCAACTCCGTGAAACTTATCTGCCGCCTTTCCGGGCAGCCTTGGATGCCGGTGCTGCTACTATTATGTGCTCTTTCAATTCAATCAACGGAGTACCCGCCTCAGCCAACCGGCACCTCAATGTGGATATTCTTCGTGATGAGTGGCACTACAACGGTGTGTTGGTTTCCGACTGGGCTTCGTCTGCCAATATGGTGGCGCACGGCAATGCTTCCGATCTCAAAGAGGCGGCACTGCTCAGTATCAATGCACAGATGGAGATAGATATGGAAGGACATGGCTATCCTCGTCATCTCAAGCAACTGGTCGAGGAGGGTTGCGTATCCGAAAAGCAATTGGATGCTTGTGTGCGCGATATCCTCCGGCTCAAGTTCCGTCTCGGCTTGTTCGACAATCCCTATTGTGCAGTGGATACACCGCAATATGCTACACCCGAAGCCCTGCAGGCAGCGCAGCGTGCTGCCGAAGAATCCGCCGTACTTCTTAAGAATAATGGCATCCTGCCTCTTAACAACTTAACAACTCAACAACTTAACAACTTAACAATATTCATCTGTGGTCCTCTCGCCCATGCGCCCCACGACCAGAACGGTACATGGTGTTTCGATAAGCAAGACTCGCTTACTGTCACCCCGCTTATGGCGTTCCGCCGTTTGGCAAAACAAGGCAAACTCTGTCTCTTGGAGCAGGACTTCTTGGAACCTGAGATTGTAAACAACGAAGCAACACCGCACCGTCACTGGTCGCGTGAAGAGATGACACCGTCGGCTGTTCATCGTTTTGCTATGCAAGCCGCTGAGGCGGATGTCATTCTCTATTTCGGTGGTGAGGAGAGTATTCTCTCCGGCGAAGCGCGTTGCCGTGCGCATCTCGACCTGCCGGGTAACCAGACCGAACAGTTGCGTGCCCTCAAAGCCACAGGCAAACCGGTTGTATTGGTAGTGATGGCAGGGCGTCCGCTTTGTATAGGAGAGGAAACAGGACTCGCTGATGCAGTGCTCTATTCGTTCCACGGTGGCACTATGGCAGGTCCGGCGTTGGCTGACCTCATCATGGGCGAAGTGGCGCCGTCTGGGCGTTTGCCTATTACGTTCCCGCAGGCAGAAGGACAAATACCTCTCTATTATAACCGCATGAATACAGGTCGTCCGACCGACCACCCTGTGCTTATCGGTCAGATACCCGTTGGTGCACCGCAGTTCTCCCTTGGCGAGTCGTCCTATTGGCTGGAGTATGGCATGGAGCCGCTCTTCCCCTTCGGCTACGGACTCACCTACACCACGTTCAGCTACGGACCGCTCACCCTTTCCGATACGTTGATGACCGATACAATAACCGTATCTTGCGAAATTCGTAATACCGGCAACACCGGTGCCGTAGCCGTACCGCAGTTGTATATTCGTGATCTTGTCGGAAGTATCACACGCCCCGTTCGTGAACTCAAAGGTTTCCAACGTGTTAGCATACCGGCAGGCGAGGCGCGCACCGTCTCTTTCACGCTTACCCGCGACGACTTGGCTTTCTGGCACTATCCCGATACCTTGACCAAAGGAGCGGACGGAGCATACATCCGTACCGCCGAACCCGGTCAGTTCCAAGTATGGATAGCCCCCAACACCGCCGAAGGCACACTCGCCACTTTTACATTGCAATAATACACACGATAATAGGTTGATATATATGATAATACCATACTAAACACAACATATACTATGACACACACACAAACAAACAAATTATTCCTTCTGCTTGCCAGCCTGTTACTTTCGGCATTGGCACCTGCTACTCGATATTGTAAGGAAACCCTGACAGAACTTAATGCAGGAGAAATCAATAATCAGAATCTCATATTTTCTGCTTCTAAAACAGGAGATATGGAAACCACTTTCACGCTTACTTCCACTACCAGCCAATTAAGGGCAATATATGAGGCGGTTTTGCAGAATCCTGGAGGTGGAACTACGGATACAGATTGGAAGAAAGACTGGAATCTCGCAGACAATACTTTGACAAAGGTGGTTCAGTGGACGGTTTATCCGACTTCTCCTATTCAGTTGCATCTTGTGGCGTATCGTAATAATGCGGAAAGTGGTTCCGACATTATTGGTAAGACGATAATGGATATAGACTTGTCTTCTGTTTGTGATGATGGCGGTGGCGACGACAATCCTCCCGCTTTCGACCCTACGGCCAATCTTGCTCTGAACAAACCGGCGTATGCAGGTTATGGTGACAATCCCTCTTCATCCAATGACGGCAATCTTAATACTCGGTGGGGGTCTTCCGGTGCTCCTAAAGATTATAGTTGCGATTGGTGGTATGTCGATTTGGGGGCGTATTACCAGCTCACGGAGATCGATATCTTTTGGGAAGGGGCATATTCCATGGATTTTGTTCTGCAGGGAGCCAAAGATCGGCCTGCTGATGTTACCGACGATACGGCATGGAGAACTTTATATACTTTTTCCGGTGATCCTAAGGTGGGGCAGGCGGAAGCCGATAAGAATGTTTACACTGTTTCAGGGGCGGCACGCTATGTCCGCATCAAGTCTTACGCCAATTCTTTAGGAAATCAGTGGGGAATGAGCATTTGGGAGTTCCGTGTATATGGCTCCGGTTTGGTGGAAACCGACGATATTAAACCTGTTGTCACGCATGCAGAACTTGTGTCTGCTGACGAAGACAATGCTTCTGTGCAGTTGAAGTTAAATGCGGAAGTGGTCCGCGATGGACAAATAGAGGCGGTCTGCGATTTTCTGGTCACCGATTTGAATAGCGGACAGCGTTGGCGGATTGCTACCACACCTGACGACAACAATGTACTGCTTACTGGTTTGGTTTCATGCCGTCGCTATCATTTGCAGGTGGAGGCGGTGGATGCTTTCTACAATTGTTCCGAGCCGCAAGTCTTGCCCGAATTTGATGGTCCTGCAGGCAATATGGCATTGGGTAAACCGTGTCAAGCAAGCTTTAGTCAGGGCAATGATGTGCTTCCAGGCAAAGCCGTGGATGGGAACATAAATTCCCGCTGGAGTGGTTGGGGAGCACCTGTGGGAGAATGTTGGTGGCAGGTCGATTTGGAAGAGATACGCAAAGTGCAGAAAGTCAGAATCAATTTTGAAAACCAAGATTTTTCCGATTATACGATTGCTTCCTCTGTCGATGGCATTAGTTGGTCGCCATTGGTGCATTATACCACTGCCCCCGAAACACATAAGTTTATCGATTACGAGGTGCCTGCTATAGGACGTTATTTGCGTATATCCTCTAAACAGCCTAAGTTGAGTTTCTACGAGTTTGAGGTGTATGGCGAATGCTATCATGCGGAGGAAGACTATCGTCCCCACATGATTTATGCTGAGGTGGAGAATGTCACTACTACCACTGCAGACATAGCGGTGAGTGCGGTGGACGATACAACGCCGTTTGCGGAAATGCGATATCAGGTGGTGCTCACCCAAGGCGGAAATCAATACGATTTCACTACTACGGCAACCGACGGAATCCTCCATTTTCAAGATATACCTCAATCGGCATTGCACACGGCACAGATTTGGGCAATCGATGCAGACGGCAATCAGTCCGACAATGCTATAACAGTGTCTTTCACGACCTTGGGCGATTATGTTGAGTTGTACCTTTCCGGTACTATGAACGGGTGGGCGTTAGACGATCCCGATTATAAGTTCCGTACAACATCCATTCCGGGTATTTACAAACTCACGGTCAGTCTTGCAAATCACCATGTGTATAAACTGACGGATGGTAATTCGTGGAATCCCGGACATTGCACTACCAACGACCACCATTTCAATCTTCCATCGGAGGGTTCCGAAGTCACTTTCTATGCACGTGGAGTCAACAACTTTGCTTCTTCGGCGGATAGTATCTTTGTGGTAGGTACGTTGGTAAGTGGCGGTTGGAACGATATGCACACGGATGCGGTCTATGCAGAGTGGCAGGGAGAACAGGCGGTATGGGTAGGCGATGTCAACCTCGGGGGAGAATATAAGATAGTCAAGGTGGCATTTCTTGATGGCACAACCGATGGCAATATGCCCTATGTCTATTGGAACGATTTATATGAAGCCAACCAAAAGGCTGGTTCATTGACCACTGCCAAGGCGCAGTTCGTGTTCGATTTGCCTACGCTCTCATGGACATGGACCGATTACCATGCCGGCTATTGCTCTTTCTTTGGTGCCGCAGGCGACGGACTTATTCGGCAGGGGCAGCAAGATATTGCTTTTTCTACCGGCTACAAGTTGGAGATGTGGCCCAACGAGATGAACGATGCCATTGTAGTGCAACTGACATACTTGGATACCGATAAAGAGGCGGCAAATGCCATTTTCCTCAACTATCCTGAGTTGCAGATTGATAGGGTCAACGAAACCTATTTGCGCAAGGTAAATAATCACTTGTTCCAAGGAGAGGTGCCGATGGATAACCTGACCAACAGAGCGGACGGTATGATTCGCTTCTCTGTCAAGTTGGAGTTGCCGGAAGGGCAAATGCGTTTGACAACACCCGAATACTTCTATTTGGATGGTTCGGGTTGTGCGGAACGTATTTTTGTTATCTATCATCACGACGACCTGCCCGCCGAACCGGAACATGGAGCGCTTGCGCAGTTTGCAGGCGGACACATTTTGCAGCCTATTCAGTACAAGCGTCTTTTCAAACCGGGAATATGGGAAACTTTGTCGTTGCCTTTCGAGGTGGCCAAGGTAACGGTTTACGACCCTGCTGACAATGAGGAATACGACCTCTATGCGCAATATACTGACGATGCGGGAGCAACGAAGGAAGGCAATTTCTGGTTGCGTACTTTCGATGCCAAAGCCGCAGAGGTAGTGGCAGACGATTTCAAGTCCAATTGGAAGGACATCCGTGCAATCTCTTCGGCAGAGGCATTGCCGAAAAAGGATGTTCCTTATATCATGATGATGCCCGCTGGCGACTATTATGACGATAAGTACGTAATCTTCCATGGCGCTGGTTATCAGGAGATAGACTCAAAATACGAGGCTCCTTCGCTTCCGCAGGACGATTATTTCTCCTATTCTGGCAACAATACCATGATGCCGTGGCGCTTGCAGTCTGCTTATGTGCTCGATGCCGTAGGTGCCTATTTCGAGTCGGGTGAAACGGTCACTTTGCAGCCTTTTGAGTGTGCTGTCAATGCCACACAGGCTACTATCCGCCGTCTTCCGCGTCTGGGGCTCAATGCGCAAACCGATGTTACTACGGCGGATGTTTTGCCTACCACCCATTTGGAGGGGGAGATCTATGGCGTGATGGGGCAACGTTTTGGGGCTTTCGCTTCGCTCGATGCCTACGAGGCATTGCTTCGTAGGCTCCCCGCAGGGTTCTATATAGTGCGTATGGGCACGCAGGTAACTAAAATCTATGTGGAGGATGCGCTATGAAAACTTGTATTTTGCTGGCGCTTTGCCTTTGTGTTGCCTCTGTAGGAGCACAAACGGCGGCTTTCATGCCTTCTCCCATGGAAACCACTTCTTCAACCACGGTCCGTACGATATCTTTTGCCTGTCATTCTGGAGAATCTTGGAACGGTCATTCCGGCGTAACTTTCCGGTCAACTGCTGTAATGGGGAATTATGCACCTTCGCCTTCGCTGCGGAGGGTGGAGATACTGATAGGGGCTGCAGTGCCCTCCTATGTGCCCGCTTCCAGTGGAGATCTCAATCCTTTCGATGTGCAAGGCTCGGTGGCACGTCGCAACGGACCGCCCACGACGGGAGGAACCGTTCCCGACAATCCCGACATCAAGCAGCCCACGCCCATAGGCGATGCGTTGCTCTTCCTTATGGCGTTGTTGGGGCTTTACGGACTGTTCCTTCATATTCGTCGTGCTGGTCAACTACGTAAAAACAACTCACTTAAATACTAACCTCTAATTTTATCAACTAATGCTTATGAAGTTACATAAACACATTGCAGTGGCCCTGCTTGGTTTGGGGGCTGCTACGGCTGTTTCTGCTGCTACCTATTGTGGTGAAACTGTTACCAGTACCAATGGGCAGCATACGGCTGCTCTCACTTGCTCTTCATTGGGCAACAACATGTATCAGTTCGTCTTCGAGTCTGCCGACGAGTTCACAAGTTACAATGCGGCGGGTTCCAATTTCTATATGGAAGTCAATGGCGTAGGGGGCTATCATGTGTCCGAGCATTTGCAGCAGGACGGCAACCGCCTTTTGGTAGTAGTGGAGTCCTCTGTAGCACCCAAAATCTATGTGGGAGCCTTTTATGTGGTGTATGCCGATGGCGAGGCTATGTATAACATCCCTACCGATGCCGATTTCTCGCAGACATGCGGTGGTACCGAGGTCGATACCGAAAAACCGGTCATGGGTGAAGCTTCCTTGGTAAGCGTTACGCACAATGCGGCGGTAATTGCCGTTGCTGCCACGCCTGCCGACAAGATTGCTTCCTATCTGGTGAAAAACGCTGATGCAGAACTGGGCTCTTTTACTCCTCAAGACGGCAATATCACCGTCACGGGCTTGCGTCCTGGTACGACTTACACCTTGTCGGTTGCGGCGAAGAAAATCAACGGTCTGCTCTCCGACAATGTGGCGGAAGTTTCTTTCACTACAGAGACGGTTTCCTATTGTTCGTTCCCCATTGGACATGGAGGCGATCCCGAGTTTGGCGATGCCAACGGACGGGCATTAATGTCGTTGTACAAACTCAATGCTACCACCGTCCGCCTCACGCTTGTGCCCAACTATCAGGCGGGAGCCACTGCTAACCTCGATTTGCTTTATGTGGAGGCTGCAGGAGCCGAACCGGCGGCATACACGGCGGGCGCAGATATAGCCTCAGGCGAAGGTGTAAAGACACTGTCGGTTGATATCACCTACACGCAGATGCCTGCACAGTGTACGTTCACAGTCATGTGGTCTAACCCCGCATGGGACGGACGTTGGGCTGTTACGCTCGACAATGTCGATGTCGCTTCGTTCTGCCCCGAAGATTTTACGGCATTGCCTTATGTCGAAAATGCTGCTGCTTGCACCAAGCGGATGGAAAACGGACAACTGGTCATCATTCGTGACGGCATACGCTACAATGCCCTCGGACAACTAATCGAATAATCCTGTTAATTTTCCTGTCCTGATGTGCCTTTCGGGACACATCAGGATGTTATTTACCATTTAATACTTTATCTATTATGAAAAAACTTTTCTTTTCTCTCGCTTGCTTGCTGGCAGTTTCAGTTGCCGCAGTAGCAGAACCGTCTGCAGCTCCTGCAGTGCCTGCTTATAAGGCTAATCAAGTAAAAGCTGTTTATGCTGAAGCCTATGGTGCTGATTGTGGTTTCGGTGAATGGGGTTCGGGTACGCAATTCACCCAAGACACCTATGGCAAGAAGTTTGTTACCGGTCCTCTTGGCTATTTCGGTCTGACTTTTGAGGACAATGCGCTCAACTGTTCGGCTATGGAGTCGCTCCACCTCGATGTTTGGTCCGACGCTGATATGTCGCTCCGTATCGTTCCTATCCATGGCGGTGCCGAAGTAGGTATCACTAAAAACATCAAAGCCGGTGAGTGGAATGCTATCGACATCGCACTTGCTGAGTTCACCGGTGTTACTAATTGGACCAATGTTTTCCAAATCAAGATTGATAATGTGCCGAGTCGCACTTTCTGGGTAAACAACATATATTTCTATACTTCCCAAGCTGTTGACGACGACACGCAGGCTCCTACCGATGTTACTGCATCTTTGGTTTCGGCTGAATACTTCACTGCTAATATCAAAGCCCAAGCTTCCGACAACTCGGGTGCTGTAGTCTTCGACGTATTGGATGGTGAAACTCTTCTTGCTACCAAAAATGCTGCCTCTGCTGTAGAAACTGCTATCACGGTAACAGGTCTCAAAGCCAACACTACCTATGCTCTTTCTGTTGTAGCTAAAGACGAAACAGGTAATGCAGCTGCTGCTGTCACTATTGATGTTACTACTAAGGCTGCTCCTGCTCCTGCTCCTGCTCCTGCACACGAAACTGCTAACGTAATTTCCGTCTATTCCGATGCTTACGAAGCAGCCACAAGGTTTATTATCGGTAATTGGGAACAACCTACCAAAGCGGTTGAGGGCGAACTCACCGAAGGTGAAAAGGCATACTATATGTATCATGCCACCTACATCGGTTGGGAATTGCAAGGTACACCGCTCGATATTACCGGCTATACGGCTGTTCATATGGATATCTATCCTTTGGAAGGAACCTCTGTTAAATTTAGTCCGATTTGGGGAGGAGAATCTTTGCAAACCGTTGCGCTGGTAGCTAATCAATGGAATGCTGTTGATATTCTTTTGAGCCGATATCCGGGTATGGTCTATAACAATATTTACCAATTGAAGTGGGATGGTATGCCGGCTACGATGTTCCTCGACAATGTTTACTTCTATAAAGAGGTATCCGACGGAATCTCTACACCTGCTGTAGAAACTTCTATCGCCAAGTTCATCGAGAACGGTCATCTTGTCATCATTCGTGACGGAGTCCGTTACAATGCGCTGGGTCAGGTAATCGAATAATCTTATCTCTATCCGGATGTGTTTCGGTACATCCGGATATTGTATATCATACTAACTAAACTTATATAAAGATGAAAAAACAAATTCTTAGATCAATGATGCTTGTCGCAGCCTTGTTTGTGACGAGTATGGCGTCGGCAGCCATCGATTGGACTGCCTACAGTTTTATTGGTGATGGTGCTGGTGGCGGAAAATACACCGACAAGTACAAAATGACCTTGGCAGAGGGTATGGCAGTTGTCAATATCCAAAAACCTGGTTTCGCTACCGAAGCAGGTATCTACTGCACGTTCCCTGCTGCTGTTACCGATTGCTCCGTAGCACATGCTGCACAAGGTGCAGGCGTAGTCATCTATCTCTCGGCTTTTACGGCACAAGAAACCGAAGTAACAGTTACCCATGCTAATGGTACTGCCGTCTTCACTGTTTACTATGCCGATGGCACTCTTGGTGGAGATCCCACTCCTAAACCTGATCCTACCGTCAATCTTGCATTGAAAAAACCGGTGGTTGCAGGCTATAGCACAACTCCTGTAGCAGAAGCGGTGGATGGCAATCGTGGTTCTCGCTGGGCTTCAGGTGGAACACACTGGTCGGCTGAACATCCTGACCAGGGCGACGACTGGATGTATGTGGACCTCGGACAAGCCTATAATATCGGTAAAGTGAAAATCTTGTTCGAAACGGCTGCACCTACCGATTACGATTTGCTCTATTCTAACGATGCAGAACACTGGACAGTAATGGGTACTTATGTCGGACAACCTAAAACAGGTAATACCGAAAACGACTACAACGAATACAACTTCTCTGCTGACAAAATCTCTGCACAGTATATAAAGATTTTTGCCCGTCAGGGATATAATAACTTGGCTTATGGTATCTCTATCTGGGAATTTGAGGTTTATGAAGCGGTTGCCGACAACGAAAAACCTGTCCTCACTGCCGCTACTATCGACAAAATCGATTGGAACCAGGTAACCGTTAATCTTACTGCTACCGACAACGTAGGTGTTACTGCTTGTAAAGTGGTTGACGAAGCCAATGGCGTCAATGGTATCTATCCTGTAAAGGATAATGTCCTTGCTATCACAGGGCTGAGTGCCAATAAGACCTATAATTTCACCATCAATGCAATGGACGATATGGGCAATATCTCTGACAACGCTGTCACTTTGGAGAATGTTGTTACACCGGCTCACGATACCAAACCGCAAACCGCTGCTCCTACACCGGAAGTGCCTGCTAACCTTGTTCTCTCTGTCTATTCCGATGCTTATACCAGCTTGGGCTATGACTTCCAGGATTGGGGTGGTGGTTATCTCGAGAAGAAAGAATCTATCGATGGCAATAGCTACAACTACTATAAGGCTTCTTCCACCGCTGGTTACTTAGGTATGGCACTCCATACAACTGCCAATGCCGCTGCCATGCTCTACTGGCACCTCGATATCTGGGCGGAAGATGATATGACAGTCGATATATTCCCTATCGATGGCAAAACCGAACATTTCAAAACGGCTACGCTGAAAGGACAACAATGGAATAGTATCGATCTGACGCTTGCTGATTATACAGAAGAACGTAATTGGGCGAATGTATATCAAATCAAGTTGGCTGGTATGGGCGGTAAAACTATTGCTGTCGATAATATCTATTTCTATCGCGATCCTATCGCTGACGCTGAAATACCTACCGATGCAAAAGCTTCTGTAGTTGCAACCTCTTATTTCACTGTTACTTTGGCTTGCTCTGCCAAGGATAATAGCGGATTTGTTAACTTTGATGTTTTCAATGGTGAAACCAAAGTGGCTACCGGTGGTGGTAAATCCGAAGCTGTCACAAATGTGGTAGTGGCAAACTTGCAGGCTGGTACCAAATACAACCTCTCTGTTGTGGCATACGATGCTAACGATAACAAAGCTGCTGCAGTGCCTGTAGAGGCTTCTACTTTGGCTCTTCCTGTAGCTGCTGTAAAACCCTTGCAGGCGGCAGAAGATGTATATGCTATCTATTCAGATGCTTATGCTGAAAATCATGCACCTGCTGAATATAACCAAGGCTGGTGGGCAAATCCTACTATGACGAATGTAGTCTTAGGTGAACAGGACAATGCTATTCTGTACACATCTAATGGAGAACCGAATGGCTGCTTTGGCTGGGCTTGGGGTGAAACTACGACCGACCTGACTGGCTATAACAAATTGCATATTGACCTCTATGCACAAGAGAGCGGTTCTATCATGTTGGGTATTACGCGTAAAGGTGGTGACAATATAACCGAAACCCTGGATATTACTGCCGGTGAATGGAATGCTATTGATATCGACTTGACAGATCAAGACCTTACCAAATTCTTCCAAATCGGTTTCTGGAATTTCTCTACATTGAAGTGCTTCTTCGTTGATAACGTTTATTTCTATAAAGACAACGGACTCAATACGGGAATCGAATCACCTGCTGTTACTGAGAATGTACAGAAATACATCATCAACGGACAACTCATTATCGTTCGTGACGGTGTACGCTACAACGCACTCGGTCAAGTAATCGAATAATCGGATAATTGAATAATTGACGAATCGGGCAATCGGATAATCATTATTCGCATGCTATCTGGCAAGGACAATCTCCAAAGGGTTGTCCTTGTTTTTTTTTCTCTGCTTGTCAAGCTGTGGTGTATATCTGCTGCTGGAATGCTGTCTTATCCTATCTCTTGTTCTTGTTATAATTATTTATATTAAGTATTGCGTACACGCATACGCGCGCGTACATAGCAAGCCGTACCATTGATAAACATATAATGAATCATTAATTCGTGCTGGGATAATATAGAGACAATGTGTGTACATCGTCTAAAATACCCGATATGACGATGTATAGACGGGGCGTGCCCCGTCTAAAATATCCAATATCCGGTGTTGTCGGGATGTGGGCGTCCCCGCCCGCAAAATCGTAACTTGTCCAATTGTCCATTGTAAACCGTCAATAGTAAATAGTCTTTCCTCCTTTGTCCGTTTCC
>JALFYY010000022.1 GCA_022783865.1 Bacteroidales bacterium | reverse complement strand
CGGCAGCGGATGGCATGATAGCGGTCCGCTGCCCGTTGTTTTATACTATACGTTGACTTACACCAAAACTCAACGAAAGCAGCACGAAAACATACGGATGTTATATGTCGTTGCCGTATGGTTGCCGTCCTTTTGCCGTGTTGTTTCCGTAAATGAGAGGAAGGAGATATATAAACGAAAGGTAAGTGCCAGCAATAGGGAAAGTGATAATGAAGAAAAAGGATGGCTGTTCCTCAGGTATCCCTTCGCTATCCCTAAAGTATCCCTAAGGTATCCCTAAGGCAGAAGACACGAGACGGCGGCTGCGAGCAAGCAAGACCAGTTGAACACGCCTGCTCTCCGACAATGATCCGGTTCTCCTTTGATGTGTTCACCTGATGATGTATGCCGGCAAAACCGCACAAGTGCGCCGTTGCCCCAACAGCTGCGAACCAACGAAACACAAGTTCGGAATAAGAATATACACATTATTCTCCACTGCCACCTATGGGAAGCGGACCTTTTCGCTATATTTCATAGCTTATTTCGCATATATTCCTGTTTTATTTGGCTATTCATAGGAATTGTTGTACCTTTGTATGATATTTGGTGGAGAGTGCATTATCGGCATCTGACTCCAAGCTAAAAGTGATACAGAAATGAACATAGCAGTGATATTGGCAGGCGGCAGCGGTACCCGTATGGGCAACGACCAACCCAAACAATTCTTGAAAGTGGCAGGCAAACAAATCATCGAACATACCATCGACGCATTTGAGGCTTCGAAAGATATAGACGAGATCTGCGTTGTGAGCAGGGCTGATTATGTGGGCGACGTGGAGGCTTTGGTCGTAAGGAACCAGTACAAGAAAGTGAAACGTATCCTCCAAGGCGGCAAAGAACGCTACGACTCCAGTTTGGCCGCCATCAACGCCTATCAGAACGACGAGGACAATCTGCTCTTTCACGACGCTGTGCGTCCGTTGGTAACAGAGAAGATTATCCACGACTGCGTAGCGGCACTCCGCCGCTACAACGCTGTGGACGTGGCAGTGAAAACGACGGACACCATTATTGCCGTGGACGAACAGAACTGCATAGAACATATCCCTGACCGCCAAGTACTGCGCAACGGACAGACACCCCAGTGTTTCAAAAGGGGTACGATAAAACGCGCATACGACATTGCATTGCAAGACCCCGATTTCCGTACGACCGACGACTGCGGTGTGGTAAGACGATACTTGCCCGACGAGCCGATATACGTAGTGGAAGGTGCCAATTTCAATATGAAGCTGACCTACGTGGAAGACCTGTTCCTATTGGACAAGCTGTTTCAGCTGCGCAGTATGGCAGGCGACAAGAAGAGTCTGTCGGCACTGACGAAAAAGAAGCTGCAGCAAAGCGTGATAGTAGTATTCGGCGGCAGTTACGGTATCGGCTATGAGATAGTGAAACTCGCCCAAGAGACGGGTGCTACGGTCTATTCGTTCTCGCGCAGCGAAACCGGTACGGACGTAGCGAAACGGGAAGCCGTTGACAAAGCATTGGCAACAGTGTACGAACGGGAGCAACACATTGATGCAGTAATCAATACAGCGGGCATATTGATAAAAGAAGCGTTGGACAGCATGAGCGAAGAGGATATTCAGCGGTCACTCAACGTCAATCTGGCAGGAACCGTCAACGTGGCGCGCGCTGCGTTCAAGTATCTGCGTGAGAGCAAAGGCAGTCTGCTGTTCTATACGAGTTCGTCCTACACAAGAGGACGGATGATGTACAGTCTGTATTCCGCCACCAAAGCTGCCATAGTCAACTTCGTCCAGGCAGTTGCGGAAGAGTGGCATATATTCGGCATCCGTGTGAACTGCATCAATCCGGAGCGCACCAAGACGCCTATGCGCGTACAGAATTTCGGCAACGAGCCCGAAGGGACACTGCTACCGGCAAAAGATGTGGCTGTCGCCTCGCTCAATACCATCTGCTCGGAAGCTACGGGCGAAGTGATAGACGTAAGGAGATAAACCTCCGGCAATTCTAATTTCGGACATTCAGACACTACTCAAACATCGGCATTGGAATGGGCAAACCAATCAGCATACAGGAAATCAAGCAGACAGAACTCGGTATATTGCATTATATTGACTGCGTCTGCCAAGCCAACGGACTGAGATACGTATTGGCATACGGAACATTATTGGGTGCTGTGCGGCATCAGGGCTTTATCCCGTGGGACGACGACATCGATATCATGATGCCGAGAGAGGACTACAAGCGCTTTTTAGAGATAACCCGGGAGACAACTGACAGCCGGTATGTTACAGCGTCGATGGAACATACAAAGGGTTATTATTATGAGTTTGCCAAAGTATATGACAATCGCACACGGATTGAGGAGAAAGGTGTGAGGGCAATCGACGGCATGGGCGTGTATGTGGATATCTTTCCGATGGACTACCGCCCCAAACACTACGCTTGGCACAAAGCGAGAATCGACATATTAAGACGACTGAAAGTAGCTGCCGTGTGGACAGAACTCCCACAGACAAATCCTATTATCAAGCCATTGATGTGGTTGGTATGGAAAACGGCATCGAAAACCGGATATGCGTATTTCCTGCAGAAGATGCAACGGA
This sequence comes from Bacteroidales bacterium, assembly GCA_022783865.1. Classification (GTDB taxonomy): domain Bacteria; phylum Bacteroidota; class Bacteroidia; order Bacteroidales; family Paludibacteraceae; genus Colicola. The sequence continues at coordinate 28,814 of JALFYY010000022.1, read as the reverse complement.
TTGTGACACGCACCGCTTCGACACTGTCGGATAGTCTCGTCTTTTATCTTGCCTGCAACCGTATCAGTTACCCTGCCGATATGTTCGACAAGCGGGAATACGCCTCTTTTGAAACAACGGAGAACGGAGGCGGAAAATTCCCCATACCTGCCTGCTACAATGCCTGCCTTACGGCAGAATACGGCGCAGACTATATGCAGTTGCCACCGGAAGACAAACGCATTGTGCATGGATTTTATGCGGAATGGGCAGCAGCATAAGGAACGTAGAAAAGAGAAGGAAAGAGAGATGAAACTAAGTCAGATGATATTGCAATCGCAGTTGCCCATTCACGAATTGACAGCAGAAGAGCGACAACAACTGCAAGCGACATTGACGGAGATGTACCGGGATATTTTGGTTGCCTGCCGGAAACACGGCCTGACCGTAATGTTAGGCGGAGGCAGCTGTTTGGGGGCAATCCGGCATCAGGGGTTCATTCCTTGGGACGACGATTTGGACCTCTTGATGATGAGAAAGGATTATGACCAACTGCCGAGGACAATAGCTGAAGAATATCCGGATAAATACCGCTGTATCGGTCCTCACCTGCCGGAGGGCGACTTGCACAATTTCATCAAGATAGAGAAGACAGGGACCGTTTTCAAGACGATATACGACCTGCCGGACGAGCAGCCCTGTATTGCGATTGACGTATTTGCCTTGGACAATATACCTGACAACAGATTAGTTCGCTTGTGGCATGGAACGGTGCTCAACAGTTTGAGCTATCTATCCATCTGCATCCGGCTGTACAAACGGAGAGAGTGCTATTTCAGACAGTTGTTGGAATCGACTCAGGAAGGACGACGTTCACTGAGGACGCGCTTAGCGATAGGCAGATTGTTTGCCTTTCTCGACGAACGGAAACTGAACCGGCGTTTCGACCATATCGCAGCCCGATATGCAGGCAAAACAACCAAAGAAACGGGCATACCAACCGGCAGAAAACACTATTTCGGAGAGATACACGGGAGAGATAACATCCTGCCCGTATCGGAATGCCGGTTTGAAGATATTCCGTCGTTCGCGCCGCATAACTACGACAGATATCTGACCACTCTATACGGCAACTATATGCAATTGCCACCCGTGGAACAACGAGAGAAACATTTTTGTGTAGAACTGAAATTCTGAAATATGACTGACAAACAAGCCTTTGTGACACTTATCTTTTCGAAGCCTTGGGGCGAACTCATAGGCAGGATAGCGGAAATCGTTGCCGGCTACCCTCTTTACGCCCTTTCACTCCTGATGCCACGCAAAAACAACAGATGGGTATTGGGCACGAACGTGGGATTTGCCGACAACGCCAAATATCTGTATTTCGCATTGGAAAAAGAGGGCGAAGAAGCGTATTGGATATGCCCCAAGCGCAAAGCCGCAAAAGAATTGCGTGCACAGGGGGTACGGGCTTACTACAAATACAGCCGGAAAGGGTTGCACTACTGCCTGACCGCCCGCTACTACGCCTTTACGTATCATTCGCACGACATCAACTTCTTCACTTCAGGCGGTGCAAAGAAGATTAACCTGTGGCACGGAGTGGGTATCAAAAAGGGATCAACGGCTGTGAATGGTGCTATCCCCTATTGGCTGAAACGGTTTCTGTTCCCTTACCGCAACGAGCGTTTGGCAATGTTCTTATCAACCTCACCTGTGATGAACCGGCATTTTCAGCAGATGTTCAACTTTAAGAACGATTGCATTTATGAAGGTATGTACCCCCGTTGCGCCTTCCTCCGTCAAGACTTACGGCTGATTGAAGAGCATATTCAACAACACGAAACGGAAGCGACCCGGGCATTGGCGGAACGGATGAAGACTGCTAAGAAGGTGTATATTTATATGCCGACTTGGCGGGCAACACTGAAAGATACTTTTATCGAGGTTGCCGGTATTGATTTTGATGAAATCGAACAGATTATGCAGCAAACCGACAGTCTGTTCCTTGTGAAACTGCACCCTGCCGTGAAAATAGAGCGTACGTATAGTGCAAGAGAGCATGTTGTGTTCATGGACAGAAACATGGATATCTATCCGATACTGCCCTTCACTGATATGCTCATTACCGACTACTCGTCAATCTATTACGACTATTTGCTGATGGACAACAAAGAGGTGGTACTCTATCCGTTTGATATTGAGGAATACCAAAGAGACTCCGACAGTCTGGCATTCGACTACGACGAATACACTCCCGGAAAAAGAGTATATACCTTTACGGAGTTCGTTGAAGTTTTGCAAGGCGGCAGTTATCCTGTGGAGCAACGGGAATGGGTAGTGGAAACTTTCTGGGGCAAAAATTATAAAGAGAAGAATACAAAGCAATTGATAGAGAACATAAAAGCTGCCAAAAGCACGGACGAGAAAGCGTCTTGAGTGCAATTTGCTCCCATATTTCGACCAATGTAGGAGCGATACCAATCCACAAAACGGCGTGATTTTGAGAGTAAAGAGTAAGAAAAGTGAGTATTTTACTTGCAGTATTGATTGAATATATGTATTTTTGTAAGATTAAATAGAGCAAATAATAGTAATGAACCCAAACGGCTTGTATTTATGCGACATAAAATAAGTTTATTATACGATTGGTTTATTTATACACTGCTGTATTTCTTACCAGATGTCCCCATCCTGATGAGATTCAGAGGATGGTTATATGGCCTGGACATGAAACATTGCGGGAAGAACTTTCAAGTGGCTCACTCAACCATTTTGAACGGGACAGACAGAATGGCGGTAGGAGACAATGTGTATTTTGCCAATTTCTGCAATGTGCTCACCAATGGAATTATCAGTATAGGAAGCAATACGTTATTTGGTCCGCATGTAGTTATTTCTGCCGGGAATCATCAATTTGACGGTCAATCGTTCATCAATAAGATTCCGGGCGGAAAAGACGTGACAATCGGAGAAAACGTATGGGTGGCTTCGCATGTTACTATATTGGCAGGGAGCAAAGTTCCCAACCAAAGTCTTGTTGCTGCCGGAGCCGTAGTTACTCCCGGTACAGAACAGACAGAAAGAAAAATATACGGTGGCATACCGGCAAAAGCGATAGGTGACGTACATAACCGGCAAGAAGATAAAAGAATATGATATCAGTAGTTTGTCCTATACTCAACGAAGAACAATACATTGAGCAATGTCTCAAAAGTTTACTGCTTCAAGAAGAGTTACAAGATGAAATGGAAATCATCTTTGTAGATGGCGGTAGTACGGACAGAACCAAAGAACTGATACGCCCGTATTGTGAGCAGAACCCGCAAATCAGCCTATTGGACAATCCCAAACGTATTCAGTCGGCAGCGATGAATATCGGCATTGGTGCCGCGCAAGGGAATATAATCGTACGAGTTGATGCACATGCGCAATTCCCTGCGAACTACGTTGCACAATTGGTACACTATTTAACTATACTGCCGGAAGCCGGCAATGTAGGATGCGGAGTAGATACCCAAAGCAAAAGCAGGACACCTAAAGCCCTATCGATTGCCAAAGTAATGCAAGACAAGTTCGGTGTAGGAAACAGTATCTTCCGAATCGGCACCGATACGAAAGAAGAATATATCGAAACGGATACCGTACCATTCGGATGTTTCCAAAAAGAACTATTGCAACAGATTGGCGGTTTCAACGAAAAACTGATGAGGAGCGAAGACAACGATATCAATCACCGCATCAAGCAGACTGGTAAAAAGATATATCTCATTACCGGGCTCTCACTTGTTTACTATCAGCGGGATACATTCTGCTCAATGATGCAGAACCGCTATATTACAGGACGCAAAATGATAGCAGAAGCCGTTATCAACCACACATTACAATCGTTGCGACTCCGGCATTTTGTACCTATGCTGTTTGTCGGTTTTCTGATATTGACAGCCTTCGTAGGAATACTCTTTCTGCCATCGCTATGGGTATGTCTTGGTGTATTGGCATTCTATTTACTCTGTATGCTGATACGCTCTGTTCAAATCAACACAAAAGAGACTTCCATAGGTTGGTTGCTATGGAGCTTTATTACTCTCCATTTCTCTACCGGTTTTGGCTCTATAATCGGAATATTAGATATTATAAATCCTAAAACATACAAATAACAATGAACGTAAAACGCAATATACCTTTTTCTCCGCCGGATATAACGAAGGAGGAGATTGCCGAAGTCAGCAAAGCATTGGACTCAGGTTGGATTACCACAGGTCCGCGCACAAAAGATTTTGAACGGCAGATTGCCGCTTTTTGTCATACCGACAGAGCCGTATGTTTAAACTCCGCCACAGCTTGTATGGAAATGGCATTGCATATATTGGGTATCGGAGCCGGTGACGAAGTGATTGTACCTGCTTACACTTATACCGCCACCGCAAGTGCCGCTCTGCACACAGGCGCCAAGGTGGTGATGATTGATTCGCAGACCGACTCGGTAGAGATGGACTATGCACAATTGGAAGCCGCCATCACACCTCGCACAAAAGCCATTATTCCAGTGGATTTGGGCGGCATCGTATGTGATTACGACAAAGTGTTTGCAGCCGTTGAGAACAAGAAACATCTCTTCCATGCGAGCAACGATATTCAACGTTTGTATAACCGCGTGATAGTAATTGCCGATGCGGCGCATGCTTTCGGAGCAATGTGGCACGGCAAACGTTGTGGCGAAATTGCCGACTTCACTTCGTTCAGTTTCCATGCCGTAAAGAACCTTACTACGGCAGAAGGCGGTGCCCTGACATGGCGCAGTCGTGAAGGTTTGGACAACGAAGCTATATACAAGCACCTGCAATTGCTCTCGCTCCACGGACAAAGCAAAGACGCACTGGCAAAAACACAGATTGGCGCATGGGAATATGATATTGTTGCACCTTATTATAAGTGCAACATGACCGACATTATGGCTGCCATCGGATTGGTACAATTCCACCGCTATCCCGAATTATTGCAACGCCGCAAAGAAATCATTGAATATTACAATGAGCGGTTGAAAAACGCCCATGTGGCATTGCTCCGTCATTACGGAGAAGACTACGCATCGAGCGGACACTTGTATTTGGTTCGTCTCTTGGGTAAAGACGTGGCTTACCGGAATCAGGTGATTACCCAAATGGCGGAACGCGGTATTGCTTGCAATGTGCATTACAAACCGCTACCGATGATGACCGCTTATAAGAATCTGGGCTTCGACATACGGAACTACCCTAATGCCTATCATTTGTACGAGAACGAGATAACTTTGCCGCTTCACACCTTGCTTTCAAACGAGGATATAGCCTATATAATGGATAACCTGCTGGAAATCATAGGTGCATGAAACGCTGTTTCGATATAGTACTCAGTGCAATAGGATTGGTATTGCTCAGTCCGTTGTTCTTGGTGTTGGCTATCTGCATTATAGCGGATTCGGAAGGCGGTGTATTTTACCGGCAAACAAGAGTGGGAAAAGGCAATAAGGATTTCCGGCTCTATAAGTTCCGTTCGATGTACACTGCCTCTGATAAGAAAGGATTGCTCACCGTCAGCAACCATGACAGCCGCATCACACGAGTGGGATATTTCATACGGAAATACAAATTAGACGAACTGCCGCAACTCATCAATGTACTGACTGGCGATATGAGTTTCGTAGGACCACGACCGGAAGTGAGGAAATATGTGGACCTCTATACGGAAGAACAAATGCACGTGTTGGATATCCGTCCGGGTATCACGGATGCGGCATCTATCAAATACCGCAACGAGAACGAAATATTGGCAACACAGGAGAATCCGGAGCAGTATTATATTGAGCATATCATGCCGGACAAATTAGCCATCAATCTGGAATACGTCCGTCACCACTCTGTGGGTAAAGATATCCGACTGATATGGGAAACCTTTGTAGCGGTTGCGGGAAAAGCAGCATAACATAATTTATAACGATAAACAAAGACTATGGGAATATTTTCATTCTTCAACAAAGAAAAGAAAGAGACACTTGACAAGGGACTTGAAAAGACCAAAGAGTCGGTCTTGCAAAAAATATCAAGGGCTATAGCCGGAAAATCGAAAGTCGATGAAGACGTACTCGACAATTTGGAAGAGGCACTTATCACTTCTGATGTCGGTGTAGAAACCACTCTGCGGATTATCGAACGGATAGAGCAACGTGTAGAACGTGATAAATACCTCAACACCGACGAACTCAACAAAATACTGCAAGAAGAAATAGCAGCCCTGCTGCAGGAAAACAACACCGTTGATATTGCCGATTTCAGTGCCCCACTGCCTGCCAAACCATACGTTATTATGGTTGTCGGCGTAAACGGTGTGGGCAAAACCACTACTATAGGCAAGTTGGCATATCAGTACAAGCAAGCCGGCAAAAAGGTATATTTGGGTGCTGCCGATACTTTCCGTGCGGCAGCAGTGGAGCAACTTTGCATTTGGGGTGAACGTGTAGGAGTACCGGTTGTGAAACAACAAATGGGGTCTGACCCTGCCTCGGTAGCATACGACACATTGCAATCCGCCAAAGCCAACGATGCGGATGTGGTTCTGATAGACACAGCAGGACGTCTGCACAACAAAATCAACCTGATGAACGAACTGACAAAGATACGCAACGTAATGCAAAAAGTGGTGCCGGAAGCTCCGCATGATGTTATGCTGGTTCTGGACGGCAGTACAGGGCAAAATGCTTTTGAACAGGCAAAACAATTCACCAAAGCCACTCATGTGTCTTCATTGGCTATCACCAAATTGGACGGCACCGCCAAAGGCGGCGTTGTCATCGGTATTTCCGACCAATTCAAGATTCCGGTACGCTATATCGGACTCGGTGAGCAAATGACCGATTTGCAGGTATTCAACCGTGAGGAATTTGTGAAATCACTCTTGGGCAACAGTGCCAAATAGAACATCAGTTCGGAAATTTGTTGTATCTTTGCAAACCGAACAAGTATATTATTATAAGCATTATAACGATTAACTATGAATACTATCGAAGAAGCTATCCACGATTTTCGTGAAGGAAAGTTTGTGATTGTAGTGGACGATGAAGACCGTGAAAATGAGGGCGATTTCATCGTAGCTGCCGAAAAAATCACACCTGAGAAGGTGAATTTCATGCTCCAACACGGGCGCGGTGTACTCTGCGCCCCAATCACTGAAGAACGTTGTCAAGAATTGGGATTGCCACATCAGGTGGAGAACAACACATCCATATTGGGTACACCTTTCACCATTACTATCGACAAGTTGGAAGGCTGTACGACAGGCGTTTCGGCACACGACCGTGCAGCCACTATCCGTGCCCTGGCAGACCCTGCTTCTACTCCCGAGACCTTCGGTCGTCCCGGACATATCAATCCTCTTTATGCCCGTTCGCGAGGCGTTTTGCGCCGTGCAGGACATACCGAGGCAGCCATCGATCTTGCCAAATTAGCAGGGCTTTATCCGGCTGCTGCACTCATTGAGATTATGAACGAAGACGGCACTATGGCACGACTGCCGCAATTGGAAAAAACAGCACAAGAATACAACCTGAAACTCATCTGTATCAAAGACTTGATTGCCTATCGTCTGCAAACAGAATCATTGGTAGAGCGGGGCGAAACCGTACATTTGCCCACTGCCTACGGCGATTTTATGCTCACACCTTTCCGCCAACTGTCCAACGGATTGGAACATATTGCCTTAGTGAAAGGTGAATGGGAAAAAGACGAACCTATCCTCTGCCGTGTACATTCGTCCTGCATGACGGGCGACATTTTCGGTTCGATGCGTTGCGAGTGCGGCGAACAACTTCACAAAGCCATGCAAATGATAGAGAAAGAGGGAAAAGGCATCATCGTTTATATGAATCAGGAAGGGCGCGGCATCGGACTGATGAACAAGATTCGTGCCTACAAGTTGCAAGAACAAGGCGAAGATACCGTAGAAGCCAATGTGCATTTGGGATTCGAGCCCGATGAGCGTGACTATGGTGTAGGGGCACAAATTCTCCGTCAGATGGGTGCACAACAATTGCGCCTAATGACCAACAATCCTGTAAAACGTGTAGGGTTAGAGAGTTATGGAATTCATATTGTGGAGAATATACCGCTTGAGATTCAGCCTAATCCTTACAACGAACGCTACATGCGCACAAAGAAAGAAAAGATGCACCACAACCTCAAACTGGTATAATGAATATCCGCCGCAAACCCGAATGGTTGCGTATCTCCCGTAAAGCTACGGAACAATACGCATTAGTCAATTCTCTTGTACATGAGCATTGTCTGCATACCATTTGCCAATCGGGCAAATGCCCCAATCAAGCCGAATGTTGGAGCCGCGGCACTGCCACTTTCATGATATTAGGCAATATCTGCACACGCGGTTGCAAGTTTTGCGCCACGCAGACCGGTCGTCCTTTGCCACCGGATGATGCAGAACCCGACAAGTTGGCAAAGTCGGTCTCTACGATGCACCTGAAACATGTAATACTCACTTCTGTCACACGCGATGATCTGCCCGACGAAGGCGCTGAACATTGGAAACGTTGCATCGAAACGATTAAAAAAGAGTGCCCTGATACAACTATCGAAATCCTTACACCCGATTTCAATCAACGGGAAGAACTGATTGCCAAGGTGGCAGAAGCCCGTCCGGATGTCTTTTCCCACAATTTGGAAACAATAGAAAGGCTCACACCCGAAGTGCGCAGCAAAGCCACTTACAGAGGTAGTTTGCAGACATTGGAAATAATTCATGCACAAGGCTTTATCACTAAAACAGGCATCATGCTCGGCTTAGGCGAAACCGAAAAAGAAATACTCCAAACAATGGACGACGCGCTCTTTGTCGGCGTAAGCAACCTAACCTTGGGACAATATCTCCAACCATCGAGCAAACACTTTCCCGTAGCGGACTATATCACGCCTGAGAAATTCGAAGAGTACAAGCAAATCGCTTTGCAGAAAGGCTTTAAGCATGTAGAGAGTGCTCCACTGGTACGCTCCAGTTACCATGCCGAATTGGCGCTAAAAAAAGAATAAAAATATTTGGCACAACTTTTGTACCTATATTAAGTATCAATGTTGTACCCTTAAAACAATACGATTATGAAAACCGGATTAACAACAATGTTCTTGTCGCTTTTCTTGTTGATGGCGACAATTGTGCAGGCAGACGAAACAATTACCGTTACTGCCAACAACAGCGACATCTCTTCGAACCTTGATTTGAAGGCAGTCGCAAATGTGTTTGGGCAAGCAAAAGACTTGGAAGATTTTGAGAATCAAATCAATAACCCAAAGAACCGTATCTCCAACCTCGACTTGAACGGAGACGGACAGGTTGACTATCTGCGTGTTATCGAAACGAGCGATGGGAATGCACATCTTGTTGTGTTGCAAGCCGTTTTGGCAAAAGATATTTTCCAAGACGTAGCAAGTATCTATGTAGAGCGTGACGAAACTACACAACAAGTCAGCGTTCAAGTAATCGGTGATGAATATGTTTATGGAACCGATTATATCATCGAACCTGTATATATCTATACACCGGTCATTTATGACTGGTTTTGGGGACCTACTTGGTACGCATGGCATTCGCCTTACTATTGGGGATACTACCCATCTTATTGGTATGCATACGATGTATGGTTGATGCACGACTATTGGCATCATATCTACGACTACCATCACATGCACCCCTATATCAGTTACCGCTATCATGCACCTTTGCCACCTCACTATAGAGATATGCATCGTTCTATCTCGCGCTATGATTTGGCAACACGCCATCCCGAACGCAGTTTTGCCCAACGCAATGCAGGGCGCAATGTCCGCAATGCGCGCGATTTCCAACCAGCACGCTCATCCCGAAGCAATGCAACGGCAGCACGACAAGCAGCAACCGGCTCAACAAGTTCGCGCACCTTTGGTAGCACGGCTGTCAGAACGTCACAATCAACCCGAGTAAGCGGGGCAACGTCTCGTTCGGCAGCAGCCACACGCAATAGTGCAACAACTACGCGCAACTCGGCAACCTCAACAAGCAGAAGTGCAGCCACTGCCTCACGCTCCACGGCTACATCCAATGCTTCCCGGTCAGCTGCTACCACATCACGTTCTGTTGCCACATCAAGTGCCTCTCGCTCTGTTGCCACATCGGCTCGTTCTTCAGCAACAAGCAGTACGGCACGTAGTACGGCAACACGCTCTCAAACCACTAACAGTTCAAGCCGTCAATCTTCGGCTGCATCAGCAACATCCTCAAGCCATCGTGCTTCAGGGTCGTATAGTAGCGGACGAAGTTCCTCGAGTAGTACAATAAGTCGCCCATCAGGCTCTTCTTCCTCTCGCACAAGCGGTGGCGGAATGTCATCCGGCGGTTCACGCACTTCAGGGTCATCAAGCAGAGGTTCTTCAACAAGAAGATAAAACCACCTATCCTGCTTTATAGCAAAACATATTAATACTGTGTAGGTTCCCATAAGCTTTTATCATTTTTTTATTATTATTTTTGTTGCAAAGATAAGAACTTTTGCGGAACTTACACACTTTTTTGTACACTACCAAAAGAAGTTACCTCATCAGTGTTGTTTTGTGAAAATGCCCTGTGAAACATTTCTTCGCATACGAAGCAAATAACGTGCAGCAAGACAACGTCCCGACAGGCAATAGAAAGTTGACAACGGCAACACAACACACCATTTGACTATTTCAGAAATACAAAGTTTGAACATATTTGCTGTACGTCGTTTTTGTCCGACACCGATATTGCAGGTCAAATGGTCGAAATAAGCGTCAGTAAGTTTCTCTGTCCCTATAATATGCCAAATGACAGCATCGGGAGTATAGAAGACAGAAAAACCGGCAGCACGCACTCTGTCAATCAGTTCGTATTCCTCTCCGCCAACCAAAGAACCGCCCTTGCGTCCGAGCGCAGTGTTGAACACACCAGTTTGTTCCAAAACGGAACGTCGCAACGCCAAATTTCCCCCCGCAGGATGCCGACGGGAAGGATAGGGTTTCACTATATTGCCCAAATCAACAGGGCAAGCAATAGGTTTTTCCGTAAGCAGAGAAAGCCACAGAGGTTTACCGGCAGGATACTCGGGAATTACTTTACCACTGGCAGCACCTGCTTCCGGCAATGTTTCAAACAAATGAATATACGCATCTGCAAATTGAGTATTAACCGTTTCATCATCGTCAATGAAGACAATATACTCTCCTTTGCTTTCATTGTATCCTCTATTCCGTGCAGCAGAAAGTCCTTGCTCGGTTTCCGTAACCAACTTGAAATTGTAGCCGGCGGGCAATGTTTGCAGAAAGGATGCAACTACTTGCTCCGTATCATCTGTGGAATTGTTATTGACAATAATACATTCCCATTGGTCGGACGAAGCCTCCATTTTAACAAGACTACGCAAAGTATCCACAACCATTGCAGAACGGTTGTATGTCGGTAGTATGACAGACAGTTTCATTCGTCGGTTTAATGCTTTATCTTAACTTCATTTATTTATATTGCCAATCGCTGCAGAAGAAGGATTCAAAGGTGTTTCCCCTTGGTCAATCAATCGTCTGTAACAACGTTGCGTTGTATGTATGATACGTGTTTTATAGTCTTTCGCATTCCAATTTTTGACAGGTGTCATATAAGAATCAGAATAGATAGCACGTAACCACTCATCTGTTTTAACAGGCATATATATATTCAATCCCATAAACTCTCTGCGCTCAAACTCAGATGCAGGAACGTAAGAACGGTCGGTAGGAAAACCATCGGTGCAATTTGCTTCCTTCCACTCTTTGGTTTCATGCTTTCTAGGAATAACACTATAGAAATCGTTTCCTTCGGTAAAATAATAGAAGATATCCAAATGCAGTTTCTTGTAGAGATAGGTTTCTTCTAATACCGTATTGGTAGCTTTAATATAACTCTGACGGAACAAACGGAAACCTGCTTCCTCCATTTTAGTATGCAGATTGTCGGGAATCTCGGCAACCAGAATTCCCAAATCGATATCAGGATCGTAAGATATGAAACCATGATCACGATATGCTCCCAACAAACCTCCATAAGTAAGAAAAGGACGAATGCCCATATCGGAAAGCACTTTGTCGGCAGCCGCCAACATCGACAGCCCATTTTTATGCATACGCCTCGCCTGAATTTCAAACTTGAAACGATTAATGCAGGCTACCGCCTTTTGATACAAACCCAATCGTAAGGCTATTTTAACAAGTAAGTCTCTCATAGTAATTACTGTTATTTATATAGTTCATTCCCCAATTATAAACGATATCAATAGTAGGTGTAGAAAGATTGTGTTGATGCGCCAATTCATAAATAAATCGCAATCCATAGGGGAAATCTTCCGTAAAATAGCGACTTGTAAAGTCCGGCAACCAACCATCTGCAACCTGCGTCATAGGAGAATAGATATTAGCAAATGAAGGAATACTCCTTAATTTAGCAGTAAGTGATGCAGCATCTGTTGCCTCGTAATGCGTAAGCAAAGTTTCAATGTGTACCATCGGAACTTGCAATGCTTCGAGCAAGCGAAAAAACTCTTTGTCCATTGCTATCTCTATCGCAGAGGCTTCATCTGTCCAATCATGATAAAACAAAGGATTAACAGCATAGGGCGAAATGCCATCCCAATCTTTCCACAACGTATATAACCGTCCTGTATGCAATATAGGATTGCTATTGCTAAGTGTTACCTCATAAAACGAATCAACTAACCGTGTCGGTGTTTGAAATAGAGCCGCTATCTCAGCACAAAAACTATCGTTTTCTACATTCTCCACCGCCATCAACAATTCGTCTTTATATCCCAACAAAGCTGCCTCTTTTCCGTAATCTATCACACGTGATATATAAGGAACACGCTGAAAAGCAAAGAGCGGCGCATTATTCGGCAAGATTTGGTGAGCATAGAGGAAAAAACCCGAATTACCTACAATAGCCCCCACAACAGTTTCTTTGCGCAAAAAAGGTTGTATTTCCTTCAATGTCTGTTCCACCAAAAATGCCGGCAGACAAAGCAAAACCATATCGGCATTATGAATGACATATTCCGGCTTGTCGGTGATGTGTGCTAAATGCCCAATGAGCATATTGTTATCAGGAGTATGGACACAAATTTGCCGATTCCATTGTTCAGGATGATGCGTATACATATCCACCTCGACATGAGCATGATTAGACAATACGCCAGTGCAAGTATGTCCTAAACCACCTCCACCACAGATACATACACGTTTAATCATCATAGCCAATTAACGCATTGAACATTATATCATTATCCTCTGCATTGCGTACAGCCAAGCGGATATAGGGTGCATGGCATTTGGCGGTGCAATCTTTGATGAGGATATTGTGTTCTTTGAGCAAGCGGACTGCCAATTCACGAGGAGTATGAGGCAACAATACTTCGCACAGCACATAGTTGGCTTCGGAGGGCAAGATACGTAAATACGATACCTTCTTTTGCAGCCCTTCGACAAAGCGTGTACGCTCCCTACGGAACTGCTCCATGGCTTGGGCATAAGGCTTTTCGTACTTGCCCAATATCTGCAGGAAGAACTCGCCAAACGAATTGATATTCCATATAGAAACCGCCTTGCGCAAACGTGCCATCAAAGCCGTATCCGCCGTTGCCAATATACCCAAACGCAAACCGGGTACACCATAGGACTTGGAGATACTTTTTATCACTACCAAATGAGGATATTGCTCCAGCAATCTGTTGTCAAGGAAGGTAGGATGTTCGGTTGAGAAATCGATAAAACTCTCGTCAAGCACCAAAGTGATATTTCTTTCTCCGCACCACTTGATAAGACGCAGGCAATCAGCGTAAGGAATATAGTTGCCCGAAGGATTATCGGGATTGATGAGTACCAACGAACAGATATCTTTATCAGCAAAGTATGTCATCAGATTGTCAGCGGTATAAGAGAATAGCGGTGCCTTTGTTTCAAAAACCACCACTTGTTCTTCAGGCAAACGGTTAGGATATTCTTCAAAGGTAGGACGTATAACACCCACTTTACCCGTCAGTTGCTCAGTGAGTACCTTGATGAGTTCAGCAGCACCGTTGCCCACAAGGATATAGTTTTGTTTTACAGAGAAGTCTTTGGCAGCCAACAAGTTATTGACACGCAAACCCGAGGGATATTCCGTGAGCAAGCGAGTGAAACTATGCGCCATTTCATCGAGCATACGCCGGTTAGGGAAATACGGATTGACCAAGTAGCAATAGTCAAGGATATGCGGGTAACGCCAATAACCGCCATAACGTGAGCAAAGCAAGTCGTACTGCCGGTCAGTGAAGATTGATTCGGCAATATCCAAGTCTTGTATATCATCTATTTCGTACCACTGCTCTCCCGCAAGCGGTAAAGCACGTATGCCGGAATTGTCGAGCATGGTAATAACACGGAGCACTTGCTCATAGTATTCGTTTCGTCCGAGCGCCTTACAATACGCCTCCAAGAAAGGCACATACATCGCTTCGGAGAACCGGCGTGAGAACTTATAGACATTGACCGTCTTATAGTACGACGGGATTTCGTCGTATTGAAACAAACTATTGGGAATGAAGCGCAAGATACGGTTTTCGTTGTCGATAGTAACCACCGTACCGTCCATCCAACTTTCGTATTTATCCACCAAAGCCAAGTCGGGATACGGGTCGTTGAGCAGTTTGTCAATTACAGCATCTTCCATGATGATATCCGACTCAAAGAGCAACGTATCTTCAGCCGTAAGGTAATCTTTGGCAAGATAGAGCGAATAGATATTGTTGGTTTGGTCGTAGATAGCGTTGTTGACATACTCGACAGGGGTTGCCACACTGAGCGTTGCAACGTAGTCTTGGAGTTCTTTGCCTTTGTATCCGACCACAAGCACGATACGGGAAAGATGACGTTGATCCAATTGGTGCAGCAAACGGGAGATAAGTGTTTCACCGCCTACACGAATCATACACTTTGTATTGCCTTGGGTAAGTTCGCCCAAGCGTTTGCCCATTCCTGCTGCTAAAATGATGGCTTGCATATATAGTTATGTTGTATTGTTCTTCAAGTAAAGCACAAAGATACAACATATTTTTGGGACTCACAAATAGAAAAGAAAAAGAGGTCATATCGTTTTGATACCACCTCTTCGTTCTTATTATACAAGGCTTTCTCCCTTCGGTTTATTTCACTTCTTCGAAGTCAACGTCGGTTACGTCGTCTTTGCCTTTGCTGTCGGATTGTGCACCCGTATTGCCTGCATTGAAGTCTGCACCTGCATTGTATGTACCGCCTTGTGCACCCTGCTGTGCATTAGCCGCATTGTACATCTCTGCACTGGCTGCCTGGAAAGCATTGTTGAGTGCGTCCATAGCGGTTTGGCAAGCATCGGCATCTTTCTTCTCGTAAGCCTCTTTCAGGTTCTTGAGAGCATCCTCAATAGGAGCTTTCTTGTCGGCAGGAATCTTGTCACCGAACTCTTGCATCTGCTTTTCGGTTTGGAAAATCATAGAGTCGGCACGGTTGAGCTTTTCGATACGCTCTTTCTCACGTTTGTCGGCTTCTGCATTGGCTTCAGCTTCGGCTTTCATACGTTTGATTTCTTCGTCACTCAAACCGGAAGATGCCTCGATACGAATCTTCTGCTCTTTGCCTGTAGCCTTGTCTTTGGCACTTACGTTCAGGATACCGTTGGCATCGATGTCGAACGTTACTTCAATCTGCGGTTCACCACGACGGGCAGGCATAATACCGTCCAAGTGGAAGATACCGATTTGCTTGTTTTGTGCCGCCATCGGGCGTTCGCCTTGCAACACCTTGATTTCTACAGAAGGCTGGTTGTCCACCGCTGTGGTAAAGGTTTCGGTCTTCTTGGTAGGAATGGTGGTATTGGATTCAATCATACGGGTCATCACACCGCCCATGGTTTCGATACCCAAGCTCAGAGGAGTAACATCGAGAAGCAATACGTCTTTTACTTCGCCTGTGAGGACACCACCTTGGATAGCTGCACCTACGGCAACCACTTCGTCAGGGTTAACACCCTTGGAAGGAGCCTTACCGAAGAACTTCTCAACAGCTTGCTGGATAGCAGGGATACGGGTAGAACCACCTACGAGGATGATTTCGTCGATATCGCTTACGCTCAAGCCGGCATGTTGCAAAGCTGTACGACAAGGAGCGATGGTACGTTGAATCAAATCGTCAATCAATTGCTCGAATTTAGCACGGGTAAGTGTCTTTACCAAGTGGCAAGGTACACCGTCAACCGGCATAATGTAGGGCAAGTTGATTTCGGTAGAAGTAGTGTTGGACAATTCGATTTTGGCTTTCTCAGCAGCCTCTTTCAGACGTTGCATAGCCATAGGATCTTTGCTCAAGTCGGCACCACCGTTATCACGCTTGAACTCTTCGACGAGCCAATCGATAATACGATGGTCGAAGTCGTCACCACCAAGGTGTGTATCACCGTCGGTTGCTTTTACCTCGAAGACACCGTCACCGAGTTCCAAGACACTGACATCGTGCGTACCACCACCGCAGTCGAATACGACAATCTTCATGTCTTTGTCAGATTTATCCAAGCCATAAGCAAGGGCTGCTGCAGTAGGCTCATTGACAATACGGCGTACATTCAAGCCGGCGATTTCGCCTGCTTCCTTAGTAGCCTGACGTTGCGAGTCGTTGAAGTAAGCAGGAACGGTGATAACCGCTTCGGTTACTTCGGTACCGAGATAGTCTTCTGCCGTCTTCTTCATCTTCTGAAGAATGATAGCGGAGATTTCTTGCGGTGTATAAAGACGGCCATCAATATCCACACGGGGTGTATTGTTGTCGCCACGCACCACTTTGTATGGTACACGTGCAATTTCGTTGCTCAGACGGTCATAGGTTTCACCCATGAAACGTTTGATTGAATAGACAGTTTTCGTAGGGTTAGTAATCGCCTGGCGTTTTGCAGGATCACCCACTTTACGCTCGCCCCCCTCTACAAAGCCAATTACCGACGGAGTAGTACGTTTACCTTCGCTGTTAGCAATAACGATAGGTTCGTTGCCTTCCATAACTGCGACGCAGGAGTTTGTTGTTCCCAAGTCAATACCAATGATTTTTCCCATAGTTGTATGTTTTTATTTAGTTATTATTCAAAGTTGTTTGTCTGAACTATGGCAAAGGGTGTGCCAAAAATACAACTATGGTAAGATTTTGTGTTTTTCTGCCATTTTGGCAGTATCAAGAAATACGTTCTGCCATAAGGAGAACGGGTCTGTCAGCGATACGTGTACCAATGAGATAGTTGTCGCCGCCTTCGTGTATTTTGAGTTGACGGCGCAAGACATCGGTTGCTTGGGGATAATTGCGCGTAATGACATGGAAGGCTTGGCAACGAAGCGCTTTTTTATCGGGCAAAGGCAAGAGACGGAATATGCGTCCCGGAAAGTCCGGCAGCAAACGGTCAGCGGTATATAAGTGAGTGTTTACGCCTAATTTCCACAAACCGAATCGTACGGCAACAGTCCGGAAAGCACCTGCTTTGAGGATGGCCAGATTAGGCTCATAGAGATAGGTGCAGAGTTCTTTTGCATAGGTGGGTACGGCATTTTTTTCTTCATCGGACAAGAAAGAGAACGTCTGTTGTCCGTCATGCAAAAGGTTGACTGCACAAATGCGCAAAGGTACCGTATCCGGAAAACGGCACAAAACAAGGGTTTCTTTTACTTCTCCTTTCACACTGAGAACATGTACTTCTGCGGCATGGGGCAAGGCTTGCAAGGCAGCGGCAATATCAAGCATGGGAGAGAGTTTGAGCAGGAGCGTATCGCACTTTTGCCTGAGAAGAGTATATAATGCTGTTACATCGGGTTCGCAATCTTCCAAACGAAAGACTTTATTGCCCGAAGCAGAACGGCGAGCAGGATCAAGGTAGATACAATCGACCTTAGGCATAGCGGCAAGATAATCCACACTATCCATATTATGCACCTCAACGGAACGATTGGTGAGGGCAAAATTGTGGCGTGCGATGTCGCAAAGCGCAGTTTGCCGCTCCACATAGTGCGTCAGGCGAAAGCGTTCGGAAAGGAAGAAAGTATCAATGCCAAAGCCCCCTGTAAGGTCAGTAAGCGTATCGCCTTGCAGCAAAGCGGATTTATACCGTGCCGCAGGTTCGGAAGAACATTGTTCGAGACCAAGTCGCTGCGGATACTGCCAACCGGCTATATGAGATATAGTAGGGAGTTTGTCTTTGGTGCGTTGCCGTCCCTCAATCTGCCGCAAAGCAAAATCGATATCCACACCGGGATACCGATTACGCTGCAATGCCAGACGGGTAATGTCATCGCCGGCATGTTGCTCAATAAACAGTTCGGTAGCAGTCACAAAGGCGTTACCAAGTGATGACCACACGGAAGTGCATGGTTTCGGGAACAAAAGTATTATTCAGTTCGTAGTCGAAATCAGAGGCAGTATAGACGATGTTCATAAAACCGACTCCGTATTCGAAATCCACCGTTTCGGTGAAGAAAGCCCATGTGCTTGCACCCACCTGATACTCGTGGTGGCGCGAATATGGAAGAATCTGCTGAACAGCATTAGATGTTCCCCAATCGAGTTCGCGATAGACCAGAATGGTACCGTTATCATAGATATCTGGCGTCATTTCCGGCATATTGAAGGTAGCCATAAAGAAATTGTTGTTCGCTTGATCAGAGTACTTCCATTCGTTTTGATTGATTTGAAAATCAAGTACTTTTCGGTTAGATTCCTGTACTGTAACCACATCGTAGGAGCACGAAGCAAGGCAAAGTGCTGCGAAAGCAAAAATAAGGAACTTTTTCATAGCAGTAAGTATTATGAATATCAATACAAAAAATCGCAGCTGCTCCGCGAACATTTGCGATGGTGTTTTTTAGTAGTGCTACCGGGACTCGAACCCGGGTTTACGGCGTGAGAGGCCGTTGTCCTAGACCGCTAGACGATAGCACCAAAGCGGTTTTGCATTCCACGGAGGGAAATCGGGTGCAAAGGTAGTACAAGTTTTTCACATACGCAAGAGCGTGGGCAAAAAAATATGGGAGAGATACTGTTTTGTGCCGGTCAGGGGTGCTTAATTGTACAGCAATTGTACGGGAATTGTACGGGAATTGTACGGCAACAGAAGCAGTGAGGTTACTTGATGACAGAAAGAAGGCATATACGGGGTATAAGGATGTGACATAATGCTACGCTTTATGGTACGGGAATCGTACGGCAATGGTACGGGAATGGTACGGCAATCGTACGGGGACGGAAGCCACGTGACAGTTAATAGTTAATAATTAATAGTTAATATTGCATTAAAGGGGCAGGCACAATGACAGGATAGGCGGACGAGACGCACACTATTTGACCGGACAAGCCCTATTTGACAATTTCACGATTGGACGATTATGCAGGCGAAACGCCCTGCACACCGGCAGCCATGTATAACAAAAAGAGACGGAGCACGCTCCGTCTCTACAAAGCATTGACAGAGGTTCAGACAGATTTGTTTTTGCTCCAAATGAAGAAGCCGTAGATACAATTGATGCACCAGAAGATATGCTGGACGGTAAGACACCAGTTGCCGGCACGCATCCAGATAACAGTCAGACCTATATCTATCAACAACCAGAAAAACCACTGTTCGCGATACCCCAAAATCATGAGAATCTGCGCTAAGACAGCAGGAACGGTGGTGAAAGCATCGAGATAGGGCTGGGAATCGTCGGTATAAGTCCGGAGGAGCCAGCCTGTCAGGAAACTGAGCGCTATGACCACTATCAGAATCATCATCCATGCCCAAGCAGAAAGGCGGCGTGTTTGCAATTCGGACGAGTCGTCAGCAGTAATGGCATAGTGCTTCCACCACACGAAAACACCATAGATCATCGTCAGGAAATAGAAAGCATTCTGCGCCACTTCGGCATAGAGGTTTTCCTGCAAAGCAAGAATGGTATAGGTGGTAACTTGCAGAAAACCAAAGAAAAAGGATGATATCTTTTTCTGCGAGCAAAGAATGACACTGCAGATACCCGACAACGCCGACACAAATGCCAATGCGGATTGCGGCACCCAGCAATAGATAATGATTTGCAGAAGAATACCCGTGCCAAAGAAACACCAATCGAAAGCGGTGCGACCATTGAGGAATTCGGCACGCAACCAATGACGGACGGTGGCGGCGGTATGGTTTGTATTATTTCTTTGCGGCTGCTGCATCTTTGATCAATTCATCGGGTTTCTGCTCGTCCTGCGGACGCTCCAAATAACGAATGGTTTCCTCAAAATCCCAGTTGGCACGGAGCGTGAGTTTGCTATGGAAATAATAGACAGGCTCGGGATGACGATGAAGAAGGAAATCGCCAGTGGTCCAGACTCCGTTGCCATCGTAATCGATAAACATACGGACATAGTAGCTTTTGGGCGGAAGATATTGGAACTTGGTTCCGCCTTCCAACGCCGGCAAAGTACGCACAACTTGGTCTTTTTCATCAAGAATCTGTATCACCGCCTGCGGTGTAAAGGGTTCTACATTGATGACAAGGGTGGAATACTCGTCCAAAGAACGAATCTTGAAAGAAGCCGTAAATGCCTCATTGACACTGCCATAGACATCGGTTAGAGCGGCACTGTCGATAGCGATGCCATAGGTGGATTCAGCTTCCCAAGGATAGGAAATCTCGTAGTGCATGGAAGCCGAATCGGTGGGCACAAGGCTGAACGGCAAAGGTTTCTTCAGGGAGTCAATCTCCTGATAGAGAGATATTTTGGTCCGGTCGATTGCCGTAAGCGGTGTAGCCGTATTCAGCTGAAGGGGCGTGTAGATTTCGAAAGGCGACTTGCCATTGGTGGAGATGGCAACACGAGGCGTTTTCTTGTTGCGCTCCATTTGCCGACGCGCCTTTTCGCTGATACGGGGCGCCCGATAAATAGCACGAACGGTATCGGTCTGCGGTTGGAGTTGATAGACAGAATCGGACTTGAGATAGGTCATCTCGAAGGCGATGGTATCCATCTTGATAGCCGCAGAATCGACGAGCCAATAGACGATAGTGTCGTTGGTAATGTTGGGCTGACAGATGGCATATTGCATCCAGTCATCGCCCATAGGCTGCAATTGAGGCAAAGAGTCTTGCGGTGCAGCAAAATACAAAGTAAAATAATGCGGCTGCTCACGGAGTGCGCGAACGAAATAGTGGCGTTGCTTATCTTCACGGAAGAAGAAAAGCAGCAGATTATCAGGCTCGTAAACGGTAGTGAGTTGCTGTGTGACAGTATCAACGGTGAGAGAATCCGTCCAAAGGGTATCGGTCAGCCATTCCTGATGACACACGGGCGTCAGAAGACTGTCGTATATAACCAAGCCTTCGCCCGGTTGATAGAGGTAATCTTTGCTCACATCCTGCAAACCATGCAAACGATAGGTACCATGCTTGAGGTTCTTGATAGAGAAAAAGCCCTCGGAATCGGTACGTGCAATACGTGTGAAAGGCATGGTGGTGAGTGCAGAATCGGCATTATCGGTATGGACACCGATAATGACACCGCTAATCGGATTCAGGTCTTCGGCATTAAGAACGAGTCCGGAAATCTGCATTGTATCAATGACATCGCCCGTGGAGAAAGAGAAAGAATAGCCTTCGAAGACGTTCTTCTCGTTGTTGTCGCAAATGGCTGCCCCAAAATCAATGGTATAGGTGGTGGAATCGAGCAAGGGTTCGGCAAAGTTAACCTGCAGTTTCTTACCGACAGCCTTCACCTCAGGAGGACGCTGCTGCGGAGGAGAAACCAAGACATTGTCGGATACCTTATCCAACTGAATATACTCATCGAACTCCACAACAATCTGCTTAGGCTCCACGTTGAGCGAGCCATTCAAAGGTTTCTCTTTCAACACTTTAGGCGGCGTCTCGTCTTTCGGTCCGCCCTGGGGACCCATGCCCCGGTTGGCACAAGAATAGAAGAGTAAAGAGGATAAAGCACTCATTACCAAGAGGAATAATACGGATTGTCGTTTAGGGTTCATAGTGTTATTAGTTCTGTGTAAATATCTGATAGCCGACATCGCAAGCCGTGCAACGATGTTCCAGACAATAGTTCTGATAGAGTTGCAAACAGGCTTGACTATCGGCAGCCGAACGAACGGTCAAACCAAGGATTTTCCATTGCTGCACAACGGAATTGCTTTCTGCTGGAATGCGTTGCAAGAGGTCGAGCGCAGCATTTTGTTTATCGGCTTGTCCCTGCGCTTTTGCATAAGCATATTGATACGGCACAACGCTGTTGATAATCAGTACATCAACAGCCGAGCGCCCCAAACGCTTTTCTTCCTCAGTGCAAACGGCACCAAAGCGATAGTGGGTTGTCCAATAGTCGGACGCACGGACAGCAAACAAGCCACGCAACAGCGACAAGTCGTCAGTATCAACCGCCTTGGAAAACAATGCTTCTGATTGGTGCAACAATGCTGCGAATTGGGCAATACGCACATGCGGGAAATTGGTCGGACGCATGCGAAGCATCTTCCATAGACTACCCTCTATGGGCATTAATCCGAACTTCGTTTGCAAAAAGCGATACTCTTGCAAGAGCGAGCGAGTATAAGAGTCGGTTGCCGTTTGTTCGGTGAGCAATCCTGCTTGTCCGAAAAGCATGGCTTCTATCTGGAAAAGGTTGTCGCGATGCTTGAGAAGGTAAGCCAATGGCGTTTGGCGTGCCATCATCTCGAAAGGCAGTCCGTTGGTGTGAAAGCCGAAATTGTGTGCCAAAGTCACATAGAAAGCTTCTTCCCAATGATTGTGCGAGAGAGCGAGCAATTGCCCTATTGCTTCCGTCTTTTTGCTCATCCGCTCTTGCAACAAAAAATGTTTCCAGTCGTCATGTAAAAGCGACGGATTTTCCGCAATGTGCTGATTACAAATCGATATACGGTCCACCAAGATACGCTCCAATTGGTTCTCGACCTTGGGATAAACTAGTTCACACTGCGGAATGCGTTCGCCTTTGGAGTTGAATACCTCTTTGTCAGAACGCTTGACGACGTGCAAAATCACATTGTCGTAAGCAGGGTCCAAGTGATGACCATGGCGCTTCCAATCGGACGCAGATATATGAATCTCTACATTGCCCACCCAGAGCATACCATCGATTCGCAACTGCACATTGAAGAAATCGGGACCGGCATGCAGATTGTGCTTGCCGACATTCAACACTTCAATCTGTTTTCCATCGGTAGTGTATTGCGGAAAAGCATCGAATACACGTTGCAACCATATGTAATGCAGCAGCAGTTCAGGCATTTATCAATCAGTCGGTTAAATCATTCAACGTGCGCAAAGTATATCCTTCCTGCAACCAGAATTCCAAGGCTTGCGGCAACACTGTAAGCATATTGCCACTTGCTTTGAGGGAATCGTGAAAGACGACCACAGAGCCATTGCGCGAATACTTTCTGATTGCCCGCATGATTTGCTCAGGTGTGTAACACGGATTATAATCGTGGGTCAATACATCCCACAGCACCACCTTATGCGAACGGTGCAAAGCCTTTTTCTGTCCGGCACGCATTCTGCCATAGGGCGGACGGAACAAACGAACACGCTTTTGTGCATCTTCTTTCGACAGGCGACTATCGATAACGGCATCGGTTTTGAGAACATCTTCAAGATAGTCAGGCGTAGGCGTTTGCCAACCCGGCAAATGATGGTACGTGTGATTTCCTATGGCATGACCACCGTCAACAAGCATTCGGAAAATATGAGGATATTTCTCTATATTCTCTCCCACACAAAAGAAGGTGGCTTTCACACCGTATCGGTTGAGGATATCCAATACACGGGGCGTAATTTCGGGTATGCAACCATCGTCGAAAGTCAGATAGATGACTTTCCCGGTGGAACGCACTCTCCACACTACCCCACGATAAAGGCTTTGTAACCAATCGGGAAACTGAAAGATAATTCTCATCAGCAGAAAGGATTCTGTTATTGTAGCACTACGCACTTCGTCAGAAGACGAAATGCGTAGCAGATCATTCAAATGCCCAACTTATAACTCCCATGCCAAAGCCGAAGCACCGAGCACTGCAGCATCCGACTCTTTAAGATCGGAGAAAAGGAGTTTGACTTTGCCACGCCATTGGGGCATTACATTCTTCTCCATATGCTCGCAAACGGGTTTCATCAGATAGTCGCCCGACTTGGTCAAACCACCGAACATGACGATAGCTTCAGGAGCAGAGAATGCGATGAAATCAGCAAATTTCTCGCCCAGCATACGGCCCGTGAAATCGAAGATATCCAAAGCCACTTCGTCGCCTTGTACAGCAGCATCGTACACATCTTTCGACGTGATAGTATCCGGATCGAGATTGCGCAAGAGGCTCTTTTTATCGGTAGAATCAAGTATTTCGCGTGCAGTACGTGCCACACCTGTAGCCGACGCATAAGCTTCCAGACAACCCGTCTTTCCACAACCACAGAGGCGGCCATTCTGACGAACGACAGTAGTATGTCCGAGTTCACCAGCAAAACCATCGTGACCATACACCACCTTACCATCGATAACGATGCCCGAGCCAACACCTGTTCCCAAGGTAATCATGATAAAGTTCTTCATACCGCGTGCGGCACCATAGGTCATTTCGCCCATAGCTGCAGCATTGGCATCGTTGGTAACGCAAGCCGGAACACCGAACTTGTCGGAAAGCAACTGCGTAAAAGGAACAATGCCTTTCCATGGCAGGTTGGCAGCATTTTCGATATTGCCGGTATAGTAGTTGGCATTAGGTGCACCTGCACCGATACCACGGATGAGTTCGATACCGCCTACGGAATCGATGATTTTAATCATTTCGTCGTAGAGAGCATTGATATAGTCGTTGATTTGAGCATATTGCTGCGTCTTGATAGAAGAACGCGCAATAACATGTCCACGAGCGTCCACTACACCGAAAACGGTATTGGTACCGCCCATATCGATGCCTATTACATAAGGTTTTTCCATTGTATAAATCTATATTAAGTTAATTATTATTCAGTAGGTATATCTTTGTTCACATTCTTGGAGCCTATCAGAGCGTACCAAAGCAAATAGAACAAACAAGCAATCGTAATGATATAACTGCCCAGATACCCCAAGCTATCAGCTACAGCACCTTGAATCAACGGAATGACACCACCGCCACAAACCAATGCCATGAAGATACCGGAAGCAGCCGGCGTATATTTGCCCAATCCTTCGGCAGCCAAATTAAAGATAGCACCCCACATTACAGAAGTGCACAAACCGCAAATGAACATCACAATCATACTAACGGGTAATTCCACTCCTTTGAAAGCAACCACCCAAGTTTCGGGGAAAAAGATGACACAAAGCAGCAATACAATAGCTACAAACGATACAGTAGAGAGCATCAGTTTGCTCGAAACTTTGGCTCCTACAGCGCCCCCTATCAGACGTCCCACCATCATCATCAACCAATAGAGTCCCACAACTGTTCCGGCAATAGCAGGACCTACCAACGGATTGTCGGACATATACAAGTTAGCCATATTCGGGATACCCACTTCGATGCCGACATAGAAGAAAATAGCCACTGCACCCAAAACGAAGTGACGGAACGAAAGCGGCGAATGAGGATCTTTCTGCTTGTTGAGCCGTTGCTCTTTGGTCTCCAAGTGAGGTTCGGGAATATGCACAAAGAATATCACCAAGAATGCCACAAAGAATATCGCCATCGCTATCAACATAGCCGGTGCGGCATCACTTACAGAAGCGGTTTCAATCTGACCGCCAATGAGATAACCCAAAAGAATAGGAGCGATAGTGCCACCGATAGAGTTGCAAGAACCGCCGAACTGAATCAACTGATTGCCACGGTTGCCGCCACCGCCCAAAGTATTGAGCATCGGATTGACTACGGTATTGAGCATACACATGGAAAAGCCTGCTACGAAAGCACCCAATATATACACTCCGAACGACTCGGCATAGCCCGAAATCCATTGAATACCAACACCCAAGAAGCCTACGCTTACAGCCAATAGAGCCGTAAACTTATAACCTTTGCGCTTCAGAATGATACCGGCAGGAATACCCATACACGCATAGGCAATAAAGTTGGCAAACGTACCTAACTGCGACAAAGCACTGCTG
Organism: Bacteroidales bacterium; assembly: GCA_022783865.1. Classification (GTDB taxonomy): domain Bacteria; phylum Bacteroidota; class Bacteroidia; order Bacteroidales; family Paludibacteraceae; genus Colicola. Next base: position 2,598 of record JALFYY010000022.1, on the reverse strand, counting down.
GCATTGAACTGATTTTTAACTATGACGCCCATCGAACCGGCAAAGTTGGTTACGAAAGCAATCATAAAAAAGAGACTGAACATCACCGCTATGGGGAGGATGTTGCTTTTTTGCTGTTTTGTCATACTATTATATTTATATTTAAAGTTATTATTTATCAATCAACCAACGTTGCAAGAACCCGCGCATTCTTTCATAGAGATGCCGGTAATTCTTGCGCTGTTTCAAGAAATGATTATCGTCGGGATAAATCTGCATCTCAAACTGCTTTTCGGCTTGCACCAAAGCATCGATATAGTTCCATGTGTTTTGGCAATGCACATTGTCGTCAGCCAATCCGTGCACGATAAGCAAATGCCCTTGCAAACGCTCCGCCATCTTGGGCAAAGAGCAATCGTCGTATCCACGTTCGTTCGCTTGCGGCGTACGCATAAAGCGCTCGGTATAAGCAGCATCATACAAACGATAATCGGTAACGGGCGCCACGGCAATACCGCAACGGAAAGGAGCGTCAGGCTCTGACATCGCCATCAAGGTCATAAAGCCGCCATAGCTCCACCCCCAAATGGCGATACGGTCTTTATCCACATAGGGTTGCCGTTGCATGTAGCGTGCCACCTGTACTTGGTCGTGCGCCTCCATAACACCGATATTCATATAGGTTTGCATGCGCCAATCGCGTCCTCGTGCACCGGTTCCCCGTCCATCCACACAAACGGTAATCACACCCTGTGTCGCCCAGTAATACTCCCAATCCACTTTCCATTTGTCGGTCACTTGTTGGGAATTCGGACCGGAATACTGCACCTGCAAAACGGGATATTGTTTCTGCGCATCGAAACCAACCGGCAGTACCATCCAACCGTTGAGTTCATCACCCGAATCGGTCGTGAAACTAAAGAACTTCTTTTCCGGCAGATTCAATGCAGCAAACTCCGCCTGCAATGCGTCATTGGTGAGCAATTCACGCACCTTTTTACCGTTTTTGGTATAAAGTGTATAGCGGTCAGGCGTTCTGACCGATGAATAATGATCGATAAAGTAGGCATAATCAGCAGAAAAATCCGCCTCGTGCCAACCTTTTTCTATGGTCAATGCCTGCAACTTGTTGTTCTTGATATTCAGTGCATATACATTACGCTCCATTGGTGAACGGTCTGCCGCCTGAAAATACAGCACTTTGTTCTTCTCATCGTAGCCATAAACCCAGGTGACATCGAAATTGCCTTTGGTCAGTTGGCGCAGTTGGTTGCCTACAGCCGAATACAAATACGCATGCCTATAACCGTCGGTTTCGTTCACCGCTATAAACGAATTGTCCTGCAGAAACTGCCACTCGTCGATTTGCTCATAATCAACATACGCTTTCTTGTACTCCTCGAAATAGCAACGCTGGCTCACCGTCGATTTCGGATTGGCAATAAACATCTCCAACTTGTTCTGATGGCGGTTCAAGCGGAAAATCGCCAGTCCGTCAGACGAATTGGTCCACCGGATACGGGGAATATAGCACTCCCCTATCTCGGGCAACTGCATTGTTTTGAGCGACTTATAGTACGTATCGTACACCACCACCTGTGCCCGCGAAATCTCTTGTCCGGCACGTGGATACTTCAGTTGCTTGTTCAGAGGGAAAGTATCTTGGTGCAGCATTTCCTGCCAGGTGAACGAAGCCACTTCCGATTCGTCGATGCGCACAAAAGCCAGTTGCTTGCTGTCGGGTGAAAAAGAGTACATCGCCGTAATGCCGAACTCTTCCTCATACATCCAATCCGCCGTACCGTTCAATATCCTACCCTGCTTGCCATCGGTGGTCACAGCCACCTCCGTGCCGAAATCCAGTTTATGAATAAAGAGGTTGTTTTGACGCGAAAAAGCAATGTATTTGCCGTTGGGGGAGAATACAGGCGAGAGCAAAGGCATTGTCTCGGAAAGTGGCGACAAGGTATTTTTGTGCCGGTTGTAAAGATAATAATCCGCCGAAAAAGAGCGGCGGAATATCTTCTGAACGTTATTATACACTAATAAAAAGTTCTCGTCAGGCGAGAGCACAAAACCCTCAATAGTATCAAGTTTTGCGCCTTTTGCACGTTCCAGACAAAACAGCGTATCGGTCACGTTGCCTGTCTGATACGAATAAGCCAGGACATTGCTTTCTGAGAGCTGCGCATAGTGCTGTCCGTCTGCCATAGCGGTATATTCTTCCAACTTTTGCGCTTTGTATTTCCCTGCCACTATATCATCAAGCAATCCGGCATGGGCAGTAACAGCCAATGCCAAAAAGCATATATATATCCGTCTTCTCATCGCCGATAGTATGATTTTCAGTTTGTTAGCATATGCGTTTTGTATCTTCATCCGCTGCCGTTTGTATCGCCGGACGCATCAGAACAAAACTCCCTGCAAAGATACAAAAAAAATGTTATTACTCCAACTTGTTATACAAGAACCCATAGTATAAACATTCCACATCAAAATGCAACTACGTTAATAGTTTGTTATTAAAGACCGTGAGCGGTGTGTTAAATTTCAATTTAGCTCTTGGTCTTCTGTTTATCTTATCCTGTATCTGTTTAATTTGCTCTTCTGTAAAGTCAT